>JAPSKH010000002.1:83389-85007 GCA_031177765.1 Microbacterium sp.
GCCGCTCAGAACGGCGGTGGATCAGCGCTCGGGAGGAACACGACGCGCCGGGGCGGGTCGTCCATGTACCGCGCGCCCGCCGGGCTGGTCCACTCCAGGGTGCCGCCCGGCAGCTGCCGGACAGTCCAGTCGGTCGCGTGCTTGAGGGTGTGGTGCCGTCTGCAGAAGCACGCGAGATTGCCGATGGCGGTGCGGCCGCCCAACGCATGGTCATGGGTGTGATCGTGGTCGCACTGCCGGGCCGGTCTGCGGCACCCGGGGAAACGACAGTGCTGGTCTCGCGCACGCAGGAAGCGCCGCTGCTCGGCGCTCGGCTGGTACCGATCAACGGCCAGCACGAGGCCGGTGACCGGATGGGTCATGACCCGGTCCCACCCGGGAGCATCGCCTGCGAGACGGCGCGCGGTCTCGGGGTCGACCGGCGCCACTCCGTCGAGTTCGGCGCCTGCCGTCGTCGTGCCGGTCATCGTGGTCACGGGCACCGTGATCTGGACGGACGCACGGATCGCGCCCAGGCCGCCGGGTGACGAGTCGACGGTCGGGTCGATGGCGGGTGCGCCGGTGAGCAGCATGTCCGCCAGGAGGTCGGCGCGGACCTGGTCGATCGTGCGCTCGTCGACCCAGAGCTCGTCGGGGCCGGCACCCCTCGGTGCCTCACCGGCACCCGGATCGCGCTCGGCGCCGACATCCGGATCGCCCTCGGCGCCGGCATCCGTCGACGCGCCGCCGCCGCCGGGACCACGCTGCGCGGACGCGCGGGCGGCATCGTCGACGCGCTTGATGAGCTTGGCCTGTCGGGTCACACGATCGTGGATGCCGTGGGCGAGCGCTGCCGGCAGAAGCGCGCTCAGCACCGACATGCTGTCGCCGGCGTCCGTCACCCACACCCGTCGTCCCTGTGCGGCGAGCTCGTGTCGATTCTGCAGCGGGCGCGGGTCGTGAAGATCGGCCTGCTGCTGCGCGAAGGATCGAGTTCGGGCCGATGTCGTGGACCGCGCGAACTCGAGCACGACACGCTCGTACGCGGCGCGGGCCTCGGCATCGTCGATGCCGGCGCCCGCGTCGAGGATCGCGCCCGCGTGCGCGCGAGAGATCGCACCGGACTCGAGTGCGGCGAGGGTCGTCGAGAAGTCCGTCACGAGCCGGTGCGCGTCCCACAGGTGCGACTGCATCGTGCGGTCGTTCATGCGCACCGCGAGGCCGAGTTCTGCGGCGAGTGAACGCAGCGGCATGTCGCGCTCGCGGGACCGCGCGGACGGGATGCGCGCCTTCTGCGTCTCGGCGAGTGCGAACGCCCCGGCCAGCACCCGCATCTTGCGAGCGTGCAGCGCCGCCTCCTCCGCGTGGATCCGCCGCAGCTCGTCGGCGAACGCACCGGCGCGCTGCGCCTCGGTGAGCTCTGCCTCTGCGTCGTCCACGATGTGCCCTTCCCGCCGTGCGGTGTGACGCACGGCTGTATCCCCCTCGGGGTACTCATCGACCCGGCGAACCGGAGGGCACTCGATGGCTTGTTGAGAACATCATCTCAGGGGCCTCCGACATCGCGCGCGAAGCGCCCAGGATCCAGCGGCCCGCGCGAACTCGCGGCCCGCGCGAACTCGCGGCCCGCGCGAACTCG
>JAPSKH010000002.1:85107-121939 GCA_031177765.1 Microbacterium sp.
CACGAAGCCCCCGGCGCCACAGGCACCGGGGGCTTCGTGACCCTGCGGATCAGGCCGCGTCGCGACCACTCACGCGTCGCCGACGCCGCCACACGAGCAGCCACCCGAGCGCCGCCGCGGCCAGCGCGACACCGGCCGTCCACGCGATCGGGATCCCGTCGGCACCGGTCGCCGCGAGGTCGCCGTCCGAACCGCCCGGACCCGCACCGGCATCCGCCGAGCCGTCGCCGCCGTCCGAGCCGCCCGCACCATCGCCGTTGCCGGGTCCCCCCGGCTGTCCGGGCCCGCCGGGCTCACCCGGTCCTCCGGGCTCGCCGGGGCCGCCGGGCTCGCCCGGGGCAGCGACCACCGTCACCGATGCGGTCCGGGTCACGCCGTTCACCGTCACTGAAAGGGATGCCTCCCCGGGGGCGATCGCGGTCAGCTCCCCGGTCGCCGGGTTCAGTCGCAGCACGCCGGCCGCAGCCGCCTCGAGCCGGGCCGAGCCCCCGGTCGAGGCGGAAGCCGACACCACGTCGACCCCGTCTCCTGCCCAGTCGGCGCTGACCGGCCACCGCACGGGCACGACGCGACCGCCGTCCTGCTCGATGGACGCCGAGACCGGCACCGTCTCGCCGACCTCGAGCACCGTCGCCGTGGACAGGGCGAGCGAAGAGACCCGCGGCTTCGTCTCCGCCTGCATCCACCGCACCCGGTCCTCGACCACCGTCGGCGACGAACCGACCACGCCGGCACCGGGGTTCAGCCCGAGCATCGTCCAGCCGGTGAAGCCGCCGCCGTCCGGCGTGCCCGACGGGCCCTTGCCCGAGTTGCCGTTGATCAGGCGCGAGACACCGTCGTAGCTCGTGGCGTCGAAGACGCCGACGTGCCCGTTGATCATCGCCGCCGACTTGCCCGAGTCCGCGCGGAACTCCGTGAGGGTCGAGACGAACTGGGCTGCCTCGTACCGGTCGCTCAGCTGGCTGGCCTTGTTCGGCAGCGGGTCGTCGGCGGGGTGGTGCGAGAAGACGAGGACACCGGTCACCGAGGAGTCCGAAGCCGCGTCAGCCAGCTCCGACTCCAGGAATCGCAGCTGCTCCATGCCCGACGCGCGGAACGAGCCGGCCGAGCTGTTGAGCGTGATCATCCGCGTACCGCCCAGATCGACGGAGCGGTAGGTGTCGCCGAACGCGGCTTCGAAGTTCGAGATCGCCCCGCCCATGATCTCGTGGTTGCCCGGCACGTAGATGTACGGGATCCGCTCGCCCACTTCCTCTTCCAGCACACGCGCCGCGAGCTCGAAGTCGGCCTCGGATGCCTCGTCCACCAGGTCGCCGTTGATGACGAGGTAGTCCGGCTCGGCGGCGACGATCTCGCGCAGCGTCTCACGTGCGGCCGCGACCAGCTCGCTGTCGGGGTTGCGTGCGACGAACTGCGCGTCGCTCATCACGGCGATGCGCTGCGCGCGGCCTTCGACGGTGCCGTCGGTCACGATCACCGGGTCGAAGACCTTCGGCGCCACGGGCTGCTCGACGTCCGGCGCGACGACCGACTCGAGTGCCGCGAGCGTCACCTCGCCGTGATAGCTGACGGTGGAGCGCGTCTCCATCATGCGCACACGCTGGAACGTCAGGGGATAGGCCGTGCCTGCCGGCACGGTGAAGCGCGCCTGCTTCCAGCCGGTCCAATCGACCATCGGTCCGTCGAGGTTGATCGTGGTGCCCGCGCCGGTGCGCAGCTGCAGGCGCGGCCACGCCCCCGAGCCGTCGCCGTGCATCCACATCGTGAGCGCCTGCGGCTGGCCCTCGAGCACCCGCCCCGTCGTCGTCGAGACCTCCTCGGGGACGATCGCGTAGTACCCGCGCGTACCGGTCGAGGTCGTGAAGTCGTAGTTCAGCTTCAGCGCCGGCTCGCCGTTCGGCCCCGTCGCCGGCGCCATGCTGCCGGTCGCGCGGGCGACGCCTGCCTTCCAGGCCGAGGCATCCGCGAAGTCCGCGACGGTGAGCGTGCGATACCCGATCGTGACGGCCACGTCGACGCTGCGCCCGCCGGCGGTGAAGGTGACCGTGGCCGAGCCGCTCTCGGTCGTGGGCGTCACTGTGAACTCGCTGAGACCGGTGGGTTCCACCGTCACATCCGCACCGTGCGACACCGACACGTCGGTCGTCTCGACAGGAGCGGTGAAGCCGTCGGCGTCGAGACCCGTCAGGGTCAGCGTCGCCGTCTGGCCCGGCTGCGGAAGAGCCACCACCGTCGACGACGGCCGGATCCGTTCGAGAGGCCCGAGCACGCGCAGCTGCGTGGTGGACGTCTTGCCCTCCGCGGTGAAGGCCACCGTCGCGGTGCCCGGCTCCACCCCCTGGACAAGGGCGCTCGCGTCGCCGGACGGCGCGACCGTGACCGCGGCATCCGCCGTGGTGAACTCGCCGGTCACGTCGACGCCGGTGAGGTTCGCGTCCAGGCCCGTGCCGACGACCGTGCGGTGCAGGCCCGGGAAGACGGCGTCGGCGTCGGCGACGTCGAGGGCAGGCGCGATCTGCACATCCTCGACGACCCCGACCGGAGCCGATGAGAAGAAGGCCAGGCTGTTGGCCACGACGCGCTCGGATCCGTCCGAGGGACGGTTGTGGATGGATGCCTCCGCCTCGCCCGGCTCGCGCACGGCGAGCATCGTCGAGCCGCCGCCGTCGAGGTTGACGGCGTTGTGCACGCCGAGGTCGAGCATCAGGTCGCCGAGCTCCTGGATCGTCATCCCGCGACTGTCGCCGGCCCGCCCGTCGATCGTCACGACCGTGATCTCGGTGCCGTCGCGGTTGACGCCGATGGCGGTGCGGGATGCCTCGACCTGGTCGGCGTCGGTCTGCACGCCGTCGATGATCATCCGCTGCGACCCGCTGACGGCGAGGTCGACGTCGGCGGAGGCCGCGACCTCGATGTCGACGGTGTCGCCGACCTCGAGCGCCGCCAGAGTGGCGGCGCCGGCGTCGCGGCCGATGAGGACGCCCGTTCCGTCGGCGATGGCGGTCTCGCCCGCGACGGACGCGGGATCGGTGGTGACCTCGGTGACGACGCCTTCCTGCACGGTGACCTTGGCGATCGAGGCGGCCAGGGCGTCGGGTCCGCCGAGGGGACGGCTGAGCGGGTGGGCGCCCCAGGCTGCGGTGTACCAGCCGATGCCGCCGGCGCCGACGGAGGGGCTGTTCACGGCGGCGACCCGGTGCTGGACTCCGTCGATCGTGACGGTGGCGGCCGAGCTGAGAGCCTGCACCGCGGCCAGGCCGTCGGTGATCGTGAACGCCTGACGCTCGCCGGGGGCTGCACTGCGCACGCCCTGCGTCGGCGACACGTTGGTGCCGACCGGTGCGGTCGAGAAGTTCATGTCGAAGTAGTCGCCGTTGACAGCCGCGACCGCGCCGGTGCCGGCGATCTGCTCGCTGAGCGTCGCACCACCCGACACGGTCCCTGCGTCGAGGACGTCGAGCGAGAGCGTCGGCGTCGTGAGGTCGGCGCGCATCACGTGCCCGGTCACCCAGCCGGCCGGCTGCAGGCGGCGGAAGTCGGTGAGCTCGAGACCCGGCGCCAGCGTCTGCGTGTCGGCGCTGAGCAGCGACGATCCACCGCCGCCGAGGTCCAGGCCACCGGTGTCGGGCGCGGCGATGGCCGGCGCGGCGCTCATCGCGCCGATGCCCACCGTGCCGGCCGCGACGACCGCGGCGAGCGTGGCGGCGATGCCGCGACGCGCCCGGCGAGAGGGATGGGGGAGACGTGTTGCAGACGCAGGCACGCGAAGACACCTTCCGGTTCGGGTCGGGGATGCCGGCTCACGGAACGGGGTGCGCCCGGCCGGCTCGGCGACCCTACGGACCTGCGGGTCGGCTTCGGTGATGGCTCGGTTGCGGGGCGATGGCATCGAGGTGAACCGGCGGTGACCCGGCGTGTCGCCCACGACAGGCCCACCAGCGCCCTCCGGCGGGGCAGCCGGCGCGCGACACCTCGCGGCGGCTCCGACCGTCGCGAGGCTCTGACACGTCGCGTTCGCTCGATCGTGATAGACCGAGGGCATGAATGCGCGTTTCGCGGATCCGCCCGTGGGGGGAACGATCGATCACATCATGTCGGTCCTTCCGTCCCTCAATCCCGGAGCGCAGCGAGCGGCGCTCATCTGCGTGGATCGGCCGGACGAGGTCGTGGAGATGTCGGGTGCCGACCTCGCCGAGGCGGCCGAGACCTCACCGGCGACCGTCAGCCGCATGAGCAAGGCTCTCGGCTTCCGCAGCTTCCAGCATCTGCGGCTGCTCCTCGTGCGCGATCTCGGCGCGGCCGCCCAGAGCGACTCTTCGACGCCGCAGGGCACTGCGGGGCGACTGCAGCAGCTCGCCGAGCGGGCGGGAAGCATGATCCAGAGTTCGCTGGCGTCCGTCGACGCCGATTCCTTCGAAGCGGCCGCCGACGCGATCGCCGCCACGCCGCGGCTGCTCGTGGTCGGCACCGGCGCCTCGGCGCCGCCCGCTCAGTCGGCAGCGCTCGCGTTCGTCATGAACGGACGTGCGTGTGAGGCACCGGCTGATGGAGTGGCTCAACAGCTGGCGGCGAGCACGCTGCGGCAGGGAGATGTCTGCCTCGTCGTCAGCTCCAGCGGCGCCAACGCGGTGACGCTGGCGGCGGCGACGGCAGCGGGGGATGCCGGGGCCACCGTCGTGGGGATCACGAGCTTCGCGAAGTCGCCGCTTGCCGATCGCGCCGATCTTCTGCTCGTCACGGGAGCGCGGTTCCGCGCGTGGGACCCCGGTGCCCTGGGCAGCAGCCTCGCGCAGACGCTCCTGGTCTCAGCGCTGCAGATGGCGGTCGCCGATCGCATGGCCGACGTCGCCGAGCGGGCTCGCGCGGCGGTGCGCGATGAAGTCCTGGGGATCGTCACGGACGCCGACTCCGACACGGACCCGGATGAAGCCGAGAGCCCTGTGAGCGCCGAGCGTTCCCGTGGGCAGTGACCGCCGTTGACGATCCGTTAGCCCGCAATTTACTTTCGCCCTCTTACATTGCCGCGCAAGCAGCTTTCACGGGAAGGTCCCGTGACCTGCTGTTCGCGGGAGGCGACTCATGGGCACGATCCAGCTCTCCGGTATCGGTCGCTCGTTCAAGAGCACCGCTGCCGTCCGTGACATCGATCTGACCATCGGCGACGGGGAGTTCGTCGTCCTGCTCGGTCCGTCCGGCTGCGGCAAGACGACGCTGCTGCGCATGATCGCCGGCCTGCTCGAGCCGACGACCGGTCGCATCCTCCTCGACGGGGTCGACATCACCGAGCAGCCCTCGAAGAAGCGCGACCTCGCCATGGTGTTCCAGAGCTACGCCCTCTACCCGCACCTCAGCGTGCGCAGGAACCTCGCCTTCCCGCTGAAGGTGCAGAAGCTCGCGAAGCACGACATCGAGCGCCGGGTGCGCGAGGTGGCCGACGTGCTGGAGATCGGGCACCTCCTCGACCGCAAGCCGAGAGAGCTCTCCGGGGGTCAGCGCCAGCGCGTCGCGGTGGGACGCGCTCTGGTGCGCGATCCCAAGGCGTTCCTCATGGACGAACCGCTGTCCAATCTCGACGCGAAGCTGCGCACGCAGACCCGTCATGAACTCACGGCCCTGCACCGCCGACTCGGCGCGACGTTCGTCTACGTCACCCATGACCAGGTCGAGGCCATGACGATGGCGACCAAGATCGTGGTGCTCGATTCCGGCCGGATCGAGCAGGCCGGCACTCCTGAGGAGGTCTACGACCGGCCGGAGTCGGTCTTCGTCGCCGGCTTCCTCGGCAGCCCCGCCATGAACCTGCTCGACGCCACGGTCGTCGGCCTCGACGGCACGGTGGCCGTGACCGCCGACGGCGTCGCCGGAGACCTGTGGCGAGGCGACACGGATGACATCGACGTGGTCCTCGGTGTCCGCCCGGAGCAGCTCGTCGTCTCGGCGACCGCGCCGTCCGGAACCGGTGTCAACCTCCTCGGCCGCGTCGAGATCGTCGAGAACCTGGGCGGCGAGCAGATCGTCACCTGCCGCGTCGGTGCGAGCAGCGTGCACGTGCGGACGTCTCGCGACCTGCGCGTCTCGGCCGGCGACGACGTCGTGCTGCACGCCGAGCCCGACCACGTGCACCTGTTCGAGCGCGCGTCGGGGCGCCGTCTCGAATGGGTCGCCGACACCGAGATCGCGCACGCCGCGGCACCGGCCTCCCGAGCGTCGAGCTCGCGCCCCGTCAGCGTCTGATTCGTCCGAACACCCCGAGCCAGCCCGAACACCCGAAACACCCGAAACAACAGGAGACTTCGATGAACACCCGTGCCCGTCTCGCCGGGATCGCCTCGCTGGCGGCCCTCGGCGTCGCCCTCGCCGGCTGCTCCGGCGCCGCGTCCGGATCGGATGCCACCGCTTCCGGCCGTCTGACCGAGCTCGCCGACGACCAGCAGGTCGAGATCGTCTTCGAGTCGTACAACCTCGCCAACGTCGGAACCTGGGCCGACGCGATCAACGGTCTGCTCGATGAGTTCATGGCCGAGCACCCCAACATCACCGTCGTCGGTCAGCCCAGCTCGTCGGCCGGCACGGCCGCGAGCGTGCAGCAGCAGGTTCTCGCCGGGGACCCGCCCGATGTCGCGCAGCTGACCTTCAACGAGCTCGACTTCGCCGCCACCACGCTCGGCGCCCAGAACCTCACCGACCTCGTCGGGCAGGACGGTCTCGACGAGCAGTTCGCCGGAGACTACCCGTATCACGAGCGTGCTCGGGTGCTCGCCGACTGGAACGATGCCACCTACGGTCTGCCCTATGTCTTCTCGACGCCGGTGCTGTGGGTGAACGAGACGGCGTTCGAGGCGGCCGGTCTGGACCCCGAGACCGTCGACCTGTCGACGTGGGACGCCGTCGCGGAGGCCGCCGCGCAGATCACGCGCTCCACCGGCAAGCCCTCGATGAGCATCTCGTGCATCATCACCGGCGGCAGCTGGTGCATGCAGGGCCTGTTCCGGTCCAACGGCGCGCAGGTCCTGAGCGATGACCGCACCACCATCGAGTTCGGCTCCGACGCCGCGGTCGAGACCGTCGAGACCTTCACCGCGATGTATGAGGACGGGCTGCTCACCAACGAGGACGCCACGTCGCAGTACGAGTCGTTCGCGCAGGGCGCCACCGCCATCCACGTCAACACGTCGGCGCTGCAGGGCGCCTTCATGATGGGCGCTGAGGCGGCGGGCTGGACGCTGGACGCCCACACCCTGCCGGCATTCGGCGACCAGGCGGTCGTGCCGACGAACTCCGGCTCGTTCCTGGCGATGTTCGCGTCCGAGCCCGAGAAGCAGGCGGCCGCATGGGAGCTGATGCAGTGGATGACGAGCCCCCGCGCGTACGAGGTCATCTCCACCCAGATCGGCTACCTGCCGCTGCGGAACACGATGACCGAGGAGGGCGGCCCGCTGTACGGGTGGGTGCAGCAGAACCCGCTGGTGACGCCGAACCTCGAGCAGCTCGATGCCCTCGAGCCGTGGGTGTCGTATCCCGGTGACAGCTACGCGCAGGTCGACCAGGTGCTGGCGACCGCGATCGAGGAGTCGATCTTCTACGGGGCCGACCCCGCCGCCGCGATGACAGAGGCCGCCGACCGTGCCCAGGGGCTGATCCGATGACGACCGATCTGACCGCCTCCGGCACTGCCGAGGCATCCGTCAGCCACGTCGAAGACCTCCCCGTGCGTCGTCACGTCGTGCCGGGTCTCTACAACCTGCGCGACACCGGCGGCTACCGGGCGGCGACCGGGACGTCGCGGTGGGGCAAGCTGTTCCGCTCCGACGCGCTGCACCGCATCGACGACACCGGGCGTGCGCGGCTCGCCGAGCTGGGCGTGACGCACGTGATCGACCTGCGAGGGTCCGGCGAGCGGCTCGCCGCCCCGAGCGCGCTGGAGGGGATCGACGCGACGGTCCATCACCTGCCCGTGTTCGACGATGCCTCGCCCGACGCGCAGGTCGCCAAGCTCACGGCGCTGGAACCGGTGTACGCCCACATGGTCGATGAGCGCGGTCCCCAGCTGGCTCGAGCGATCAAGGTCATCGCGGACGCGGGCGCCGACGATGCGGTGCTGGTGCACTGCACGGCGGGGAAGGACCGCACCGGACTGGTCGTCGCCTTCGCGCTGCGCGCAGCCGGTGTGGATCGTGACGAGGTGGTCGCCGACTATGCGGCCACCGCCGACAACCTGCGGGGCGAGTGGGCCGACGCCATGCTGCAAGGCCTCGTCGAGCGGGGCTACGAGCTGACGCCGGCCATGGTGGAGCTCATCGTCGACAGTCCTGCAGCGATCATCGAGGCGCTCCTGGGCCGCATCGACGCGGAGTACGGCTCCATGGCCGCATATCTGCAGGCGCAAGGGCTCACCGCATCCGATCTGGACCGGCTGACCGCCGCTCTCATCGCACCACATCCGACAACCCGCACAACGCAACCCGAGGAGTGACGCATGGCCCGCATCGAGGGGCAGTACCCCGCACCCGAGCACTTCATCCTGCACGTCTCCGACACCCACTTCGTGGGCGATGGACAGCTGCTGCACGACAGAATCGACTCCGACCGCAATCTCGCCGAGCTCTTCCAGGGCTTCGCGAAGGCGAACGCGCGTCCCGAGGCGATCGTGTTCACCGGCGACCTGGCCGACACCGGCCGCCCGGATGCCTACGAGCGCCTGCGGGCGATCGTCGAGCCGGCGGCCGAGAGGCTGGGCGCGCAGATCATCTGGGTGATGGGCAATCACGACGAGCGCACCGCGTTCCGCCGCGGTCTGCTCGACCAGGAGGGCGACCCCGCAGAGCCGATCGATCGCGTGTTCGACGTGAACGGCCTGCGCATCATCGCACTCGACTCCACGGTTCCCGGGCTGCACCACGGCGAACTCACCGACGCGCAGCTGGAATGGCTCGCGAACGAGCTCGCAGTGCCCGCGCCCGACGGCACGCTGCTGGCCCTGCATCACCCTCCGGTGCCGAGCCCGCTCGGCCTGCTCGCGCTGGTCGAGCTGAGGGATCAGGAGCGTCTGGCCGAGGTGATCCGCGGCACGGACGTGCGCGGCATCCTGGGCGGTCACCTGCACTACTCGACGAACACCACCTTCGCAGGCATCCCCGTCTCGGTCGCCTCGGCCACCTGCTACACGCAGGATCTCGCCGTCGCCTATCCCGCTGCGCGCGGCCAGGACGGCGGCCAGTCCTACAACCTCGTGCACGTGTACGGCGACCGGGTGCTGCACTCGGTCGTGCCGATCGGGCAGTTCCCCACCGTGTACGAGATGACGCCGGCGATGCTGGAGTCGTTCATGGCGATGAGCGCCGACGAGCAGCTCGCCGCGGTCAACGCGTCAGTGGGGGAGTAGTCCGCCGTGTTCGTCACCGTCTCGGCCTCCTCGGCGGCTCCGGCAGCCGCCGAGGAGGCTGCGGCGCCGAAGCCCCGGCGTCGCTTCCGATCCGGGATGCTCCCGCCCTACCTCTACGTGCTTCCGGGCGTCGCCTTCCTCATCGTGTGGACGTACAGTCCGCTCGTGCAGACCTTCGGTCTGTCGTTCTACGACTGGAACCTGCTGCCGACCAGCCCGCAGACGTTCGTCGGCTTCGACAACTACGCCGAGGTCGTCGCGCTGCCCGAGATGCACACGGCGCTGATCAACACCGTCGTCTACATCGCGGCCTTCTTCGTCTTCTCCCTGGTGCTGCCCGTCGCGATCGCGATCATGGCCCGGCAGGTACGCGGGAAGCTGCGGACCTTCTACCAGGCGATGATCTTCGTGCCGTTCCTGATCACGCCCGTGGCCACCAGTGCCGTATGGCGGTGGCTGTTCGCCGATCAGGGAGCGATCGCCGGCGTGCTCGCCGGTCTCGGGATCGATATGCCCAACGTCTTCCGCGACGCGGATCTGGCCATCTGGGCGGTGATCGTCATCGTCGGCTGGCAGATGCTCGGCTTCGGCGTACTGGTCGTCGCGGCCGGGTTCGCCGGCATCAGCCCGGAGTACGGCCAGGCGGCTGCGCTCGACGGCGCCGGCGACGGCCGCATCCTGAGGAGGATCACGCTGCCGCTGCTGTCGCCGACGATCGTGTTCCTGTCGCTCATGACGATCCTGCTCGCGGCGCAGTGGACGTACCCGATCATCGATCTGCTCACCCAGGGCGGGCCGACGAACTCGACGACGAACATCTACTACCTGCTCTACCAGTTCGGGTTCCAGAACTTCGACGCCGGCATCTCTTCGGCAGCCGGCGTGCTGTTCTTCCTCGGATTCGGCGTCATCGCCTTCATCTTCATCGAGCTGCAGGAGCGGCTCAGCTTCTACGACAACTGAGGTCGAGGATCCCCATGTCTTTCGTCACCGTCTCCGCTCCGGCCGTCGCCGCGGCCGCGCCCGAGCAGATCAGAGCGCGCGGCAAGGATGACGCCGCGGTCGCGTCGCGCACGCCTGCGGGCGTCACGGTCGGGCACATCGTGCTCATCCTGCTTGCGCTGTTCAGCGTGTTCCCCGTGTACTGGATGTTCGCGACCGCCCTGCGCGCACCGGAGAACGCGCTGGATCAGACCCTGCTTCCCTGGCCGCTGAGCTTCGAGAACTTCGCCTATGTGTGGGACACCATCCCGATCGGCGGCATGCTCCTGAACACGTTCGTCATGTCGCTGATCCTCGCCGTGGCGCAGCTGTTCATCGCGCTGCTCGCCGCGTACGGGTTCGCGGTGTGGAGCTTCGCGGGCCGCAGAGCGCTGATGTTCCTCTTCATCGGCTCGTGGCTCGTGCCCTTCCAGGTGACGATGATCCCCAACTACGTCCTCGTCTCGCAGCTCGGGCTGCTCGGCACGGTCGGCGGCGTGATCATCCCGCAGCTGGCCGGCGCCTTCGCGGTGCTGCTGATGGTGCAGCACATGCGCGCCTTCCCCCGCGAGCTGCTGGAAGCGGCAGAGCTCGACGGCCGGTCGAGCTGGTCGACGCTGTGGACGGTCGTGGTGCCGAACATGAAGCCGGCACTTGCCGCGCTGGGCATCATGGCGTTCATCTCGGCGTGGAACGAGTACCTGTGGCCGACCCTCATCATGCGGCAGGGCGACGCGCTCATCCAGGTCGGCGTCCGCAGCTTCCTCTCGGCGGAGGGCAACAACTGGGGCGCCACGATGGCGGCCGCCGGCTTCGCGTGCATCCCCGTGCTGCTGATCTACATCTTCCTGCAGCGTTACGTCGTGGACGCGTTCGTGCGGTCAGGCCTGAAATAGCACCCGGCTGGAACACTCGACCGGCTACGACCCGAAGTACTCCCGCGCACGCGGCGTGTACAGCAGGATCAGGCCGATGATCGAGAGAGCCGATCCGAGGAGCGCCGACCACAGGGTCTCGCCGTTGAACATGCCGAGCACCTCGAGCGCGATGTTGATCACGAAGACGATCGTCGCGATCGTTCGTGCGGTGGGGTTGCCCCGCCACAGTCCGACCCCGACGGCCAGCACGACGGCCCCGATGATGAGGCTGATCCACCCGATGATGGCGTGACCGGTGACGACGGCGCCCGCCAGGATCACGATGAGCGAGCCGACGGTCTGGAGCAGGCCCGACAGCCAGGCGATGATCGCGACGAGGGTCACGCCGAGCGGACGTCGTGTCATGGTTGCCTCCGCTCCGAGACGGCCGATGCCGGTCGCGTTCACCATAGCGAGACGGGCGGATGCCGCAACAGCACCTTCCCGTCCGGCTGCGAGCGGCGGGAGAGGCGCGAGGCTCGTGATCTGGTAGGCTTGACGTTTGGTGTCCGGCTCAGCTGACCCGGCATCGCGAACGTGAGCCCTCCACTGGCGTGTTCCTGACGTCTCGTCTCGCCTCGCTCGCTCGACGAGCCAGGCAGGAACCACCCCGGAGTGGGATTCACGAACCTCTCCGTTCGATACAGAAAGCAGCACTACTGTGACGCGCACGTACACCCCGAAGGCTGGCGAGACCCAGCGCGAGTGGCTGGTCATCGACGCGACCGACGTCGTCCTCGGCCGCCTCGCCTCCCACGCCGCCGCCCTCCTCCGCGGCAAGCACAAGGCGACCTTCGCCAACCACATCGACACCGGCGACTTCGTCATCATCGTCAACGCCGACAAGGTGGCTCTCACCGGTCAGAAGGCCCAGAAGAAGATGGCCTACCGCCACTCGGGCTACCCGGGCGGCCTGAAGGCGGTCACCTACGCCGAGCTCCTCGAGAAGAACCCCGTCCGCGCCGTGGAGAAGGCCGTGCGCGGCATGCTCCCGAAGAACACCCTGGGCCGCCAGCAGCTGTCGAAGCTGAAGGTGTACGCCGGTGGCGAGCACCCGCACGCCGCGCAGCAGCCCAAGACGTACACCCTCGACCAGGTCGCCCAGTAAGCGCCGCACAGGATTAAGGACACACTCGTGGCGAAGATCGAAGACACCACCAGCTACTCGACCGAGACCCAGGTCGACGAGACCGCCGCCGTCGCCGCCGAGCGCCCCGTGCTCTCGGTGCCCGGCTCGGCCGTCGGCCGCCGCAAGGAGGCCATCGCGCGCGTGCGCCTGGTCCCGGGCTCCGGCACCATCACCATCAACGGCCGCGCGTTCGAGGACTACTTCCCGAACAAGCTCCACCAGCAGCTCGTCACCGACCCGTTCACGGTGCTGAACCTCACGGGTGCGTACGACGTCATCGCGCGCATCCAGGGTGGCGGCCCCTCGGGCCAGGCCGGCGCGCTGCGTCTGGGCATCGCCCGCGCGCTCAACGAGATCGACGTCGAGAACAACCGCCCGGCTCTGAAGAAGGCCGGCTTCCTCTCGCGCGACGCTCGTGTGAAGGAGCGCAAGAAGGCCGGTCTCAAGAAGGCCCGCAAGGCGCCGCAGTACTCGAAGCGCTGATCGGCTTCTCGTCCGCATGCCGCTCTTTGGCACGGATGGCGTGAGGGGGCTGGCCAACGGTCCCCTCACCGCCGATCTCGCACTGTCCCTGGCCCAGGCCACCGCGGTGGTCCTGGGCCAGGGCCGTACGGCCGAGGCGCGCCGCGCCGCCGGCCGACGCCTCACCGCCGTGGTCGCCCGCGACCCGCGGGTGTCGGGGGAGTTCCTGTCCGCCGCAGTCGAGGCGGGACTCGCCTCCTCCGGCGTCGACGTCCTCGATGCGGGGGTCCTCCCCACTCCTGCGGCCGCGTTCCTGGTCGCCGACATGGATGCCGACTTCGGCGTGATGGTGTCGGCATCCCACAATCCCGCGCCGGACAACGGCATCAAGATCTTCGCCCGCGGCGGGGTCAAGCTCCCCGACATCGTGGAGCAGCGCATCGAAGCCGCCATGTCGGGCCCGAAGCTGCAGCCGACCGGAGCCGACGTCGGACGCATCCGCCGGTTCGCCGACGCCGAGGACCGCTACGTCGTGCACCTGCTCGGGTCGCTGCCTCACCGCCTGGACGGGCTGCACGTCGTCCTCGACTGCGCACACGGCGCGGCATCCGGCGTCTCGCCTGAGACGTTCCGGGATGCCGGTGCCCGCGTGACCGTCATCGGAGCGGACCCCGACGGGCTGAACATCAACGACGGGGTCGGCTCGACGCACCTCGATCAGCTGGCGCGCGCCGTGCTCGATGCCGGCGCCGACGTCGGCATCGCGCACGACGGCGACGCCGACCGCTGCCTGGCGGTGGATGCGGCGGGCCGCATCGTCGACGGCGATCAGATCATGGCGATCCTCGCCGTGGCGATGAAGAACCGTGGCGCGCTCGTGGACGACACCCTCGTGGCGACCGTCATGAGCAATCTGGGCCTGCATCGGGCGATGGAGCAGCACGGCATCCGGGTGGAGACGACCGCGGTCGGCGACCGCTACGTGCTCGAGCGGATGAACGAGCGCGGCTACTCGCTCGGCGGCGAGCAGTCCGGACACGTCATCATGAGCGACTACGCCACGACGGGCGACGGTCTCCTCACGGGACTGCACCTCGTCGCCGAGATGGCGCGCACCGGTCGGTCGCTGGCCGACCTCGCTTCGATCATGACCGTGTACCCGCAGGTGCTCGTCAACGTCAGGGACGTCGACCGCTCGCGGGCGGCGACGGACGGGGGAGTGGCAGAGGCCGTCGCCTCCGTCACGGCCGAGCTCGGGGCCACCGGCCGCGTGCTGCTGCGTCCGTCGGGCACCGAACCGCTCGTGCGGGTCATGGTGGAAGCCGCGTCCGAGGAGGATGCGCACCGGCACGCCGAGACGCTCGCCGCCGTCGTCCGGGAGCGCCTCGCGCTCTAGGTCCTCGGGAACGGGGCACGGCGAAGACGGCGCCGGTTCGTCTCGCACCACAGCGTGAACGCGCCGTAGACGACGAGTGCGACGACGATGAGGGCGACGAACATCGCCGTCATCGGCCGCTCCCACAGCAGGTCGTCGCGTCGCGCCAGAAGCGATATCGCGATCGCGGCAAGGCTCAGCAGCTGCGCCTGGAACAGGACCCGGAACGCGCTCCACCGGGCGTCCCACAGCAGCGCCACGCCGACGACGCCCGTGAGCGTCAGCACCGCGCCGGTCACGCGAGCGGTCAGCGGTGTCAGCGTCCACGCCCAGTGCTCGACGCCCAGCTGCGGCGCGACGAAGAGCCCCGCGCCGAAGACGAGCGCGGCCACGCCGATCAGCGCGACGGTCCACCGGGGACCTCTCGGCACCGACGGCTCCGCGGCGTCCGGCACGCGCGGGTCCTGCCGCGCCTGCACTCCCGCGAGCGCCGCGATGACGAACGGCGTCGTGGCGTAGAGGACGATCCACGTGAAGAACGACAGATTCTGCGAGAACCGGTCGAGGTGCAGCAGCGTCGCGGCCAGCAGCGCGGCGGCGAACACGACGACGGCGGGGAACCCGTGGCGGATGCGGTGCCACTGCCGGGCAGCGGCGACGGCGACGAAGTACCAGATGCCGCCCACGTAGGCGCTCGCGAGGAGGTACGCCGACAGCGGCGGGTCGATCGGCCAGGCGAAGAGCTCGCCGGTGCGGGTGGGGAAGACGTAGAGCAGGAACGCGGCGATCACCAGGAACGGCAGGATCGCGATCGCGACCACGCGTGTCGCGAGGAGGACGCGGTCGCCGCCGACCGCCGCCGGTGCGCGCGGCCGCTCACCGGGGGCGGCGTCGCGGTCACTCGCGGACGGCATCGAGCACCTCCGCGACCGACATCGTGGCGGCGCGCGCGGCGGCCTCGTCGAAGGCGTCACCGCCGCCGGCGTCGCGCAGGGCCGCGACAGCCGGGTCGTAGAGCGCGAACTGGGCGAGGTTGACGATCCCCGTCCGCCGGCGCAGGGTCGCCGCCGCTCCGAGCAGCAGCCCCGCCGCCGCGGCGCGTCCGCGCACGGCGGCCACGCCGCCGAGGCCCTCCAGCCCGTACGCAATGCCTTCGTCGTGCGCCATCGCGATCGAGGCGTCCAGGCCCTCCGAGAAGTCGGCGTCCGCGGGGTCCACCTCGCCCTGGAGCAGCCGTGCCCACCCGCGATGGTGCTGTGCGATGACCACAGCGAGCCGTTCATGCTGAGCACGCGCGTGGGCGAGGGCCTGCTCGAAGCGCTCGCGGGCGACGTCGACGGCTCCGAGCACGAGGTCCAGCCGCCCGCGGGTGACGAGCGCCATCGCCTGCCCCCAGTCGTCGCCCGCCGACCGGTATCCCTCGATCGCCGCATCGAGCGCGGCCGTCGCGCCGGGCACGTCGGGGCCCTCGGTGCGGGCGAGCATCGCGAGCGCGAGGGAGAGGCGCGTGAGCGCCGCCGCCGAGACATCGCCCTCGTCCTCGAAGAGGGCGGCGGCACGGCGAAGGCCCGGGACGACGTCGAGGTCGGGGTTCTGCCAGAACGAGATCGCGTTGGCGTAGTACAGCGCGACCGCCTCGGCGCGTGGGCGGATCTCGATCCGTTCCCGGTCGCGGGACTCGAGCAGGTCCGTCATCCAGGACTGCACGACGCCGAGGTATCCGTGCAGCCAGAGCGTCAGATACAGCGACCACGCGAAATCCGCCGCTTCGTCGAATCGGCGTGCGTCGAGCAGATGGCGCATGACCGCGACGATGTTCTCGGCCTGCGCATCCAGCAGCGCCAGCCACCACAGCTCCTCGGGGCCGCGGACGCCGGTGGCCGATTCCACGCCCAGCCGGACGTAGTGCGCGATCCAGCGCTCGCGCGCGGCATCCGCCTGCTCCCGATCCAGTTGCGCGGTGCCGTAGGCGCGGACGAGGGCGAGCAGGGTGAACAGCTCGACGCCGCCGCGCTCTCGCAGCTGCAGGAGGCTCGTGTCGACGAGGGCGTCGATCGCGCGCTCGCGGTCGATGCCGGCGTCCTGCTCCGCACCGGACGCCACGTCGAGCACGTCCTCCGCGGCGTCCCGCGTGAAGGGCCCCGCGAACACGGACAGGACCGCGAGCGCTTCCCGAGCGGGCTCGTCGAGGAGGCGCGCGCTCCACTCGATCGTGCTGCGGATCGTCCGCTGCCGTGACGGCAGGTCGCGCGCCCCGTCCACGAGGACCGTCAAGGCCGAGCCGAGTCGCGCGAGCAGCTGCTGCGGCGTGTAGCTGCGGACCCGTGCGGCGGCCAGCTCGATGGCCAGCGGAACACCCTCGAGCGCGCGGCAGATCCCCACCACCGCGGCGGTGTTCTCGGCGGTGAGACGGAAACCCGGCCGGACGGCGGCGGCCCGTTCGACGAAGAGCCGGATCGCGGATGCCTCGGAGGAGGCGTGCGCCGAGTCATCGGTCCCGGGCACGCTCAGCGGCAGGACCGCGAAGGTGTGCTCCGCGCGCACCCGCAGCGGCGACCGGCTCGTCACGAGGATCGTCAGACGCGGTGACTGGGTCAGCAGGTCCACCAGGACGCCGACGGCGTCGATGATGTGCTCCATGTTGTCGACGATGAGGAGGTAGTCGCGGTCGGCGAACGCGGCGAGCACCGCCGACTCCAGCGGCACGTCGCCGGTGTCGCGCACCCCCACGCCGCGCGCGATCGCGGGAAGAACCTGCTCCGGTGAGGTCAGCGACTCCAGCAGGGCGAATCCGACATCGCCGCCGGCATCCGAGATCGCCTTTCCCACTTCGATCGCGAGCCGCGACTTGCCGATGCCGCCCGGGCCGAGGAGCGTGACCATCCGCACGTCGGGCCGCTGCAGCAGGCGCGAGACCTCCGCGACCTCCCTCTCGCGTCCGATGATGTCGGTGTACGGGGCCGGGTACCGCGTGGTGCCCGCCGGCCGCCGGGGGTCCGCGATGGCCGAGGCGGCGTCGAACCGGTCGGCGAGGAGCGTCGCGAGATCCGCCACGAGCAGGTCTCCGAGCTCTTCGGGCGTGCGGAAGGACTTGTACGACGTCCGGTCGTCGGCGCGGACGTCGTCCAGCAGCGCATGCAGACGCTCCTCGCGGTGCGGGGCGGGCTCCTTGATGTAGATCAGCGACGGACGCCCGTCCGAGAGGCGGTACTCGTCCTCGAGTCCGGAGATCTCCTCGTCGGGCGCCACCCATCCGTAGCGCTCCCAGTACAGCCCCACGAAGATGTCGCTCTGCTCGAGGTAGGACCGGTACAGCGACCGAGGAGGATGCGGTCGTGCGCCGAGCTCGAACATCACCGGGGCCAGATGCAGCCGCTCGATCGCGGCGCGCGCCGCCCGACGCTCCGGCTCCAGCTCCTTCAGCGTGGAGCTGACGAAGACCCGGATGCGCTGGTCGGGTGTGCGGATCGGCGCGCGCGCCTCCATACGGAGAGTGTGGCGCACCCGTTCCCGCCGGTCTAGGTCACCCGAGCGGGCCTACCAGCCCATCTCCTCGATGTAGCGCAGGAGCACGCCCTCGCGCAGCGCCCAGGGCGACACCTCGAGCTCTCCGACGCCCAGAGCGCGCATCGCCTCGTCGAGGACGACCGCGCCGGCGACGATCTGGAAGGTGCGGTCCGCCGTGATGCCCGGCAGCTCCTGCCGAGCGGAGGCTGGGATGCGCGCGAGCCGGGGAATCCATGAGCTCAGCGCGGCGCGGGGGAGCAGCATCCGTTCGATGCCCGACCAGCCGGGCATCGGGTAGCCGACGAGCTTCGCGAGGGAGCGGATCGCCTTGGACGAGCCCACGACGTGATCCGGTCGCGGAAGCTCACGGAAGGTCGCCGCGACGGGCGCGATCGTCTCGCGCGCGTGAAGCCGCAGGCGCTCGACCGCATCCTCGCCGGGCGGGTCGTCGGGCAGGAAGCGCACCGTCATGCGGCCCGCCCCGAGGGGCACCGAGGCCGCGGCATCCGGCAGCTCGTCGGCGCCCGCCGCGATCTCGAGGGAGCCGCCGCCGATGTCGAACAGCAGGATCTGCCCGGCCGACCAGCCCAGCCAGCGGCGCACCGCCAGGAAGGTGTAGCGGGCCTCGCTCTCGCCGCCGAGAACCTGCAGCGGCTGGCCGAGGGCGTCTTCGATGCGCGCGATCACCTCCACGCCGTTGGCCGCCTCGCGCACCGCCGACGTCGCGGTCGCCAGCAGCTCCTCCACGTTCTCGGCAGCGGCCACCGCGCGGGCCTCGCTGACGGCGGACACCAGAGCGGCGACGCCCTCCTCGGTGATGGCGCCGTCGGGATCGAGGTACCGCATGAGACGCAGCACCGTCCGCCGGCTCGTCGTCGCCAGCGGCCTGCCCCCGGGGTGGACGTCGGCGATGAGCAGGTGGACGGTGTTCGAGCCGATGTCGAGGACTCCGAGACGCACTCGAAAAACAGTAGTGGCGCGCGAAGGTCGCTCCGGACCGGCGGGCCTGGTTCGGGCGACGTGTGGATACGATGAGCGGGATGTCCGCCGACGAAGCGACCGCCTACGAGGTAGGCACCGTCACGCCCGCCCTCTCGCTGTACCGCCGGATCGACCGTGCCGACTGGGCGCGTCTGGCGGCAGGCGTGACCCAGCCGCTCACCGAGACCGAGATCGTGCAGATCCGCGGCCTGGGCGACCGGCTCGACATGGCCGAGGTCGCAGAGGTCTATGTGCCGCTGTCGCGACTGCTCTCGCTCTACGCCGAATCGACCAAGCGGCTCGGCGCCGACACGTCGCACTTCCTCGGCGAGCCGGACTCCACGACGCCCTTCATCGTCGGCGTCGCCGGGTCGGTGGCGGTCGGCAAGTCCACGATCGCGCGTCTGCTACGCGAGCTCACCAGTCGCTGGCCGAGCACGCCGCGCGTGGAGCTCGTCACGACCGACGGGTTCCTGTACCCCAACGCCGAGCTCGCGCGACGGGGTCTCATGGAGCGCAAGGGCTTCCCCGAGTCGTATGACCGCCGCGCGCTGGTGTCCTTCCTCACCGAGGTCAAGAGCGGGGCGCCCGAGGTCCGGGCGCCGTTCTACTCCCACATGCGGTACGACATCGTGCCGGATGCCGTCGTCACGGTGCGCCGGCCCGACATCGTCATCGTCGAAGGCCTGAACGTGCTGCAGCCGCCCCCCACGCCGAACGACGTGGCCGTGAGCGACCTGTTCGACTTCTCGATCTACGTCGACGCCGGCGCCGACGACATCGCGCAGTGGTACGTCGACCGGTTCCTGGCGCTCCGGCGCGCCGCGTTCAGCAACCCGAACTCGTTCTTCAACGTCTTCGCGCAGCTCAGCGACGAGGAGGCCGTCGAGCGGGCGCTGCACTACTGGAACACGATCAACCTGCCCAACCTCGAGGAGAACGTGCTGCCCACGCGGCACCGCGCGAACCTCGTGCTGCAGAAGGCGGCCGACCACACCGTCGAGACGGTTCTGCTGCGCAAGCTCTGACGCGTGCGGGCGCCCGGCGCGAGGCATCCGATTCCCTTGCTGACCGGGTGGTACGGGTTTCGTTCAGGGTCCTTGCGAAACCCCCGGCTTACCATTGACCGCATGTGTGGAATCGTCGGATACGTCGGCCCCCGGCAGAGCCAGGCCATCCTCATCTCGGGTCTGTCGCGCCTGGAGTACCGGGGCTACGACTCCGCCGGCATCGCGGTCATCGACGGCGACGGCGGCCTCGGCATGCGCAAGCGCGCGGGCAAGCTGAGCGTCCTGCGCGACGACCTCGCCGAGCACCCGCTGCCCGACGGCACCACCGGCATCGGGCACACGCGCTGGGCCACGCACGGCGGACCCACCGACGGCAACGCGCACCCGCACCTCGCCGACGACGACAAGCTCGCCGTGATCCACAACGGCATCATCGAGAACTTCGCCGAGCTCAAGGCCGAGCTGCTCGACGAGGGCTACACCTTCCGCAGCGAGACCGACACCGAGGTCGCCGCCGTTCTGCTCGGGCGCGAGTACCGGCGCGCCGGCGACCTCACGACCGCGTTCCGCAACGTCGTGTCGCGCCTCGAGGGCGCCTTCACGCTCCTGGCGATGCACGAGGAGCAGCCGGGGCTCGTCGTCGGCGCCCGTCGCAACTCACCGCTGGTGATCGGACTGGGCGAGGGCGAGAACTTCCTCGGCTCCGACGTCGCCGCGTTCGTCGAGCACACCCGCAACGCGCTCGCCATCGGCCAGGACCAGATCGTCGCCATCACGCCCTCCGGCGTCGAGGTGACCGACTTCGGCGGCGCGCCTGTCGAGGTCGAGCCGTTCGAGGTCACCTGGGACGCCGCCGCCGCCGAGAAGGGCGGCTGGTCGTCGTTCATGGCCAAGGAGGTCTCCGAAGAGCCCGAGGCGGTCGCCAACACCCTGCGCGGCCGGGTGCGCGACGGGGAGGTCGTGATCCCCGAGCTCGACGGCATGGACGAGCTGTTCGCCGGCATCTCGCGCATCATCGTGATCGCGTGCGGCACGGCCGCGTACGCCGGCCAGGTCGGGAAGTACGCGATCGAGCAGTGGACCCGCATCCCGGTCGACGTCGAGCTCGCCCACGAGTTCCGCTACCGCGACCCGGTGATCGGGCCCGACACGCTCGTGGTGTCCATCAGCCAGTCCGGCGAGACCATGGACACGCTGATGGCGGTGAAGTACGCCCGCGAGCGCGGCGCGAAGACGCTGTCGATCTGCAACACGCAGGGCGCCACGATCCCGCGCGAGTCCGACGCGATCGTCTACACCCACGCCGGTCCCGAGGTCGCCGTGGCCTCGACGAAGGCTTTCGTCGCGCAGATCACCGCGCTGTACCTCATGGGCCTGCACATCGGCCGCGTCCGCGGAGCGGTGTCTCCCGCGGATGCTGCCGCGCACGTCGCCGAGCTCGAGGCCGTGCCCGAGAAGATCTCGCAGATCCTCGAGCGCGAGCAGCCGCGCATCGAGCAGCTCGCCCACTGGATGGCCGACACCCGCTCGGTGCTCTTCCTCGGCCGTCACGTCGGCTACCCGATCGCGCTGGAGGGCGCGCTCAAGCTCAAGGAGCTCGCGTACATCCACGCCGAGGGCTTCGCCGCCGGCGAGCTCAAGCACGGCCCCATCGCGCTCATCGAGCCCGGTCAGCCCGTGTTCGTGATCGTGCCCTCGCCGCGGGAGTCGGCCGAGATGCACAAGAAGGTCGTCTCGAGCATCGAAGAGATCCGAGCCCGCGGCGCCCGCGTCATCGCGATCGCCGAGGAGGGCGACGTCGCGGTGCTGCCGAAGGCTGACGAGGTGCTGCGCATCCCGCTCGCCGGGCCGTTCTTCGAGCCGCTGCTGGGCGTGGTCCCGCTGCACATCTTCGCGATGGGCCTCGCCACGGCGAAGGGCCTCGACGTCGACCAGCCCCGGAACCTCGCCAAGTCCGTCACGGTGGAGTGACCTCGACCGCCTCGCCGGGACGGTGTCTCCCCGCCCGGGTTCGCGCGAGCGGGGGAGGCTCAGAGCGGCGCGATAGGGTGACGGATGCCGCGCGCCGCGGCAGCGGGAGGGCACCATGATCGTGGGAATCGGCGTCGACCTCGTCGACATCGCACGGTTCGAGCGCACGATCGCGCGCACGCCGCGCCTGGTCGACCGGCTGTTCTCCGGCGGTGAGCGCGCACTCAAACCCCACTCGCTCGCGGCACGCTACGCCGCGAAGGAGGCGCTCATCAAGGCGCTCGGCGGCTCGGACGGCGTGCACTGGACCGAGATCGAGATCACCGCCGAGGCATCCGGCCGCCCCGTCTTCACCCTGACAGGCTCCACCGCGACGGTCGTCGCCGAGCGCGGGATCACGGGGCTGCACCTGTCGCTCTCGCACGACGCCGGTCTTGCGACCGCGTACGTCGTCGCCGAGGCGGCCGGAGATCCTGACGATGATGAGGTGACCCGATGACCCGGCTGCGTCCCGGCGTGCTGCGCGAGGCGACGGTCGATGTCGGCGCCATCGAGGACAACGTGCGCCACCTGCGCCGCCTCACCGAGTCCGAGGTCATCGCCGTGGTCAAGGCCGACGGCTACGGCCACGGCGCCGTCCGGTCGGCGGCGGCCGCCCTCGCCGGTGGAGCGACGCGCATCGGGGTGTCCGACATCACCGAGGCGCTCGCGCTGCGCCGCGGCGGCATCGACGCGCCGATCGTGGCGTGGCTGCACGCGCCGGGCGTCGACTTCACGGAGGCGGCCGCGCACGGCATCGAGCTCGGGATCTCCAGCTACGACCAGCTGCAGCGGGCGGCGGCCGCGGCGTCGGCGGACCGCCCGGTCGCCGTGCACCTCAAGCTCGAGACCGGGCTCTCGCGCAACGGCATCCCGCCGCAGGACTACCGGATGGTGTTCGCCGAAGCGGCGCGCCTCGAGCGCATCGGGCGGCTCCGGGTCATCGCGCTGTTCAGCCACCTGTCCAACGCCTCGGCCGACGACGACCGCGCGGCGCTGCGCGCCTTCGAGGACGGCGTCGCGGTCGCCGCCTCGGTCGGCCTCGCGCCGCCGCTGCGCCACCTCGCGGCGACGAACGCCGCGATCGACCTGCCCGAGACGCGTCTGGGATGCGTGCGCATCGGCATCGGGATCTACGGACTCTCGCCGTTCGACGACCGGTCCTCGGCCGACCTGGGGCTGCGGCCCGCGATGACGCTGCGCGGTGCGGTCGCCGCCGTCCGGCGCGTCCCGGCCGGCAAGGGCGTCTCGTACGGCTACGACTACCGCACCGACCGCGAGACGACCCTCGCGCTGATCCCGCTCGGATATGCGGACGGCGTGCCGCGCCAGGCATCCGGCGGCGGGCCGGTCACGATCAACGGTCGGCGCCACCGCGTCGTCGGGCGGATCGCGATGGATCAGTTCGTCGTCGACGTCGGCGACGCCCCCGTCTCGGTGGGAGACGAGGTGGTGCTGTTCGGCGATCCGACGCTCGGCGAGCCCTCGGCGACCGAATGGGCCGATGCCGCCGGCACGATCAACTACGAGATCGTCACGCGCGTCGGGCCTCGCGTTCCCCGCCGGCAGGTCTCGCAGTGAGCGGGAACGCGCCGGACGCCGGCGGCGTTGCATCTGACGTGGATACCAACGTGCACACGCCCTCCGCAGGCCTGGACCCGCTGATCGGGCGCCAGGAGATCGCCTCGCCGTCCGAGATGGAGGCGCTCGGCCGCAGGATCGGCGGGATGCTGCGCGCCGGCGACCTCGTCGTGCTGACGGGCCCCCTCGGGGCGGGCAAGACGACGCTGACGCGCGGCATCGCCGAGGGTCTCGGCGTCCGCGGCCCCGTGCAGAGCCCGACCTTCGTGATCGCCCGCACACACCCGTCACTCGTCGGCGGCGCGCCCCTCGTGCATGTCGACGCATACCGCCTGGGGTCGCCCGCCGAGCTGGACGACCTCGACATCGACGTCGACGGCTCCGTCGTCATCGTCGAGTGGGGTCGCGGCATGGTCGAGGGCATCCGCGAGAGCTGGTGGGAGATCGAGCTGGAACGCGAGTGGCACGGTCACGGGGTGGACAACGCGTGCGGCACCACGGCGCGTGAGGCCGAGCTCGACGCCGACGCACCGCGCCTCGTCACCATCTCGCGGCGGCCGTAGGGCCGGCCCGGCCGCGGGACGTCGAGGGCCAGGGGCCGGACCGCGCAGGAAAGCTGACGTGCCGCGACTACCCTGGAAGGCGTGATCCTCGGCATCGACACCTCGCTCGGCTCCGCGGTGGCGGTGATCGAGCCCGACGGCGTCGTCCGCTCCCAGGTCGACAGCGTCGATCCGCGTGGCCACGCAGAGGTCATCGGCACCCTCATCGAGCAGGCGCTCGCCGAGGCATCCGCGTCGCCCTCGCAGGTGACGCACGTGGTCGCCGGCATGGGGCCCGGCCCCTTCACCGGCCTGCGGGTGGGCATCGCCGCGGCACGGGCGTTCGCGATGGGACGCGGCATCCCGGTGCTTCCGGTGGTCAGCCACGACGCCGTCGCGCTGGAGCTGCTGCTGCATGAGGCGCTCACCGGCGGGTACGAGGACGGGAGCCTCGAGACCTTCGCGGTCGTCACCGACGCGCGTCGTCGCGAGTTCGCCTACACCGTCTACCGCGGGCTCGACGACGACGGGCTGCCGGTCCGCGTCAGCGAGCCGGCGCTCGCGCCGCGTGACGAGCTGGAGGACGTGCTCGCCGGCGCGGGAGCCCGGCGCCGCGATGCCGAGCGCATCCCCGCGGCGCTCCTCGCGATCGCGGGCGCGCGGGCGCTCGCCGCACGGCGGGTCATCGGTCCCGCCGACGCGCTGTACCTGCGCTCGCCCGACGTGACCCTCCCGTCCGCACCGAAGCGGGTCGTCGCGTGACCGTGCGACGGGCGGCAGCCGAGGACCTCGATGCGATCATGCGCCTCGAGCGGACCTCCTTCCCGACCGACGCGTGGTCGGAGGCCATGATGCGCGAAGAGCTGTCCTCGCCGCACGGGTGGTACATCGTCGACGAGGAGGCCGGCCGCCTCGTCGGCTACGCGGGACTGCGAGCCGTCGCGGGAGCGGGGGATGCCGACGTGCAGACCATCACCGTCGCCGAGGGGTCGCGCGGCCACGGGCGAGGGCGCGGGCTGCTGCGCGCGCTCCTGGAGGAGGCGAACCGTCGCGCCGCGCACAGCGTGTTCCTGGAGGTGCGCGCGGACAACCCGGTCGCCCAGGCGCTGTACGCCTCGGAGGGCTTCATCGAGATCGGCCGCAAGCCGCGCTACTACCAGCCGGATGACGTGGACGCCGTCGTGATGAGACTCGACCTGCGCGGGTGGCGGGGCGCTCGCGCGGCCGAGCCGGAGGACGCGGGGGCCTGCACATGAACCGCACCGCACCGCTGGTGCTGGGCATCGAGACCAGCTGCGACGAGACCGGAGTGGGCATCGTCCGCGGACGGACGCTGCTGTCGAACACCATCGCCAGCTCGATGGACGAGCACGCCCGCTACGGCGGTGTCGTCCCCGAGGTCGCGGCGCGCGCGCATCTGGAGGCGCTCGAGCCTGCCATCCGCGCCGCGCTCGACGAGTCCGGCGTGACGCTCGCCGACGTCGACGCCGTCGCCGTGACGTCCGGTCCCGGCCTCGCGGGTGCCCTCATGGTGGGCGTGGGTGCGGCCAAGGCGCTCGCCGTGTCGCTGCAGAAGCCGCTGTACGCCGTGAACCACCTCGTCGGGCACATCGCCGCCGACATCCTGGATGCCGACGCTCCGCCGCTGGAGTACCCGACCGTGGCGCTGCTGGTCAGCGGCGGCCACACGTCGCTGCTGCTGGTGCGGGATCTCACCGGCGACGTCGAGCTGCTCGGCGAGACGATGGACGATGCGGCGGGGGAGGCCTTCGACAAGGTCGCGCGCCTGCTGGGTCTTCCCTATCCCGGGGGGCCCGAGATCGATCGCGCCGCGGCATCCGGGGATCCGAACGCCATCGCGTTCCCCCGTGGACTCTCGAGAGCCTCCGACATGGCCGACCACCGATACGACTTCTCGTTCTCGGGCCTGAAGACGGCGGTCGCGCGCTGGACCGAGCAGCGCCAGGCCGCGGGCGAGCCGATCCCGGTCGCCGACGTGGCGGCGAGCTTCCGCGAGGCGGTCGTGGACGTGCTGGTGACCAAGGCGCTCGCGGCGTGCCGCGACCACGGGGTGCCGCGACTGCTGCTGGGCGGCGGGGTCATCGCCAACCGCCGGCTGCGGGATGTCGCCCTGGAGCGCGCGGCGGCCGAGGGTGTCACCGTGCGCATCCCTCCGCTGTCGCTGTGCACGGACAACGGGGCGATGATCGCGGCGCTCGCGTCGGAGCTCATCATGTCGGGGCGACCGGCGTCGACACTGCGGTTCGGAGCGGACTCCACCCTTCCGGTCACCGAGATCCAGGTCGCGGAGGAGGCGTGAGCGAGGACCCGCGGATGCCTCGGCCGGCCGACGCCGTCCGCTCCGATGACCCGGGCGCGACGGGCGGGTCGACGCGGTCCGCCGCTGCTGCGAACGCGTCGCGACCTCCGGCGCCGGGTATGCCGATCATCGACCGTCCCACACCCGATGTCTCGCCCACGCAGGAGCCGTCGACGATCCCCGGTGCCCACCGTGGTGGCTTCCATCGCCTGCCCACCGGACCGGTCGATGTCACCGTCGAGTCGGCGCCCGCCGAACCGGGCACCGAGAACATCCCGCTCACGGAACGGTGGCAGCCGCAGGACGCATCGGCGCTCGCGCGCGCTCTGGGCGGGTGGGCGCTGGCCTTCGCGATCCTGGGCCTGCTCGTCTCGCTCTTCGTGGGATGGGGCTTCCCGATCGGCATCCTCGCGATCGTGGCGGCGATCTTCGCGCTGCGCCGTCCTGTCGCCAGCCGAGCGGTCGCGGTATGGGCGATCGCCATCGGCGGCGTCTCCCTGGTCTACAGCGCGGGGTGGCTGCTCTTCGCGGCGAGCCAGGCGAACCTGCTGCGCTGATCGAGCCGCCGCGGGCCCGTCGAGTCAGATCCTGTCGGCGAGGATCGCGGTGCGCCGTGTGCCGATGCGGGTGACGAAAAGCGTCGCCGATTCGCTGCCGGTGAGCTTCAGACGCGTGCGCAGCACGGCGGGGTCGATGTCGACACCGCGCTTCTTGATCTCGAGGCGCCCGATGCCGCGTTCGCGGAGCGCCTTCGACAGCGCCTTGACGTCGGCCGGCAGCACCTCGCGCACCCGGAACGACGACACGAAGGGCGAGGTGAGGGCGGCATCCGAGGTCAGGTAGGCGATGCGCTCGTCCAGCATCCCGGCCTCGAGCGCGCGGGCGACGTCGCCGATGAGCCGCGCCCGGATGACGGCGCCGTCGGGCTCGTGCAGGAACGCCCCCAGCGCCCGCACCGGCGCGTCGGCTGCGTCGGCATCGGCGGTCAGCTCGTGCGCGGCATCGCCGCGGATGACCAGCGCGGCCCGCCGGACACCGTCCCGCGCCAGCGACTTCGACCACAGCACGAGCTCGACCGTCGACCCGTCGGCGCTGACCCACTGGGCCTCCATGTCGGCGGGGATGAGGTCGCGGTCGAGGGCCGGCCCCAGCTTGACGCCGACCGGCATGCGCGCGGCGAGCTCGAACACCCAGTCCAGCGGCGGGGACCAGTCGGCGGGACGCGTGCGGGTGGTCTCGGTGTGGCCGGCGCTGCGACGTGCCGGGTCGAGCCACACCGCGTCGACGGCGGAGAGGTCGGCCTCTTCGGCGAGGCCCTGCCGCACCTCGACGTCGCGGCCGAACGGCGCGAGGTTGTACGCCGCGATGGCGGCGGTCACCTCGTCGGCGTCGACCGCGGTCACCTTCATGCCGAAGCCCGCGAGCCCCAGGGCGTCGCCTCCGATGCCGCACCCGAGGTCCGCCACGCGCGCGACGCCGGCGTCGCGGAAGCGCGCAGCATGTCGCGCGGCGATCGGCAGTCGCGTGGCCTGCTCGAGTCCCGCGCGTGTGAAGAGCATCCGCTCCGCGAGGTCGCCGAACTTCGCGCGACCGCGGGTGCGCAGACGCGCCTGCCCGACGACCGCCGAGACGAGGTCGGGGGAGTGCCCGGCGGCGCGGAGCGAGGTGACGGCGGTGGCAACGTCCGCGGCCGACTCCACCGGCGGCATCCCGTCGAGCAGGCGCAGCCCTTCCGAGGTCAGCAGCGCGGTCAGCTCGGCCATCTCCACCCGGCAAGCCTAGGTGCGATCCCTCTCGCCTCGGCACAGGGCCCCACCGAAACCCTAGGTGGACCGGCGAAGGCTCCGGGGGCATCCCCGATGCCGGCGGCATGCGGCTGCTCGCACACTGATGGAGCAGCCGCACCGGCATTCCATGACAGAAGGACAGGACCCATGCCTGACATCGAAGACAACGTGGTCGACAACGACGGAAACGTCATCGGCAACGACGACAACGCGATCGACAACGACGACAACGCGATCGACAACGACAACAACAACGTCGGCAGCGTCGTCGGGAACACCGACAACTCCGACAACTCGACCACCGACAACTCGGACAACTCGGTCACCGACAACTCCGACAACTCGGACAACTCCGACAACTCCGACAACTCCACGGATGTCGACGTCGATGTCGAGCTCGAGGACTCGTTCAACGACAACTCCGACAACTCGGACAACTCGGACAACTCCGACAACTCGGACAACTCGACGAATGACTCGTACAACGACAACTCGGACAACTCGGACAACTCCGACAACTCCGACAACTCGGTCAACGACTCGTACAACGACAACTCCGACAACTCGGTGCGCTTCACCGACTCGTTCAACACCCTGAACGACCACTCGGTCTCGGTCGGCGTGCGTCAGTACAACACCGGCGTGGGCGGCAACGTCGACTTCAGCGGCATGGCGGGCGCTGCCGGCGCGGCGGGCGCTGCGGGGGCTCTGCACATCGAGCTCGACAACCGCGCGCAGATCGTCGACCAGTCGGTCGCTCAGTCGTTCGGCGAGGTCGGAGGCGACGTCACGCAGGGCTTCGGGCAGTCGGCTGTCGCCAACTCGGGCGACTACGGCGCCGCGGCCGGCGGGGACGCCTTCGTCGACAACAGCGAGACGACGGTCACCATCGGCGACATCTCGATCGACAACGACACGTACACCACGACGATCACGGACTCGTTCAACGACGAGTCGGTGACCACCGAGTACGACATCGATGTGGACGTGGAGGACTCGTTCAACGACTACTCCGAGCACACCGACATCGACGTCGCCTTCGACGAGTCGTTCAACGAGGTCACCGAGATCGACAACACTCTCGAGTGGGAGAACAGCGGCAACTTCTTCAGCCCTGACGCCGTCGTCGTCGACGACATCGACCTCTGAGCCGAATCGACAAGGCGCTTGCCCGGCCACCCTTGGGGAGGTGGCCGGGCAAGACCATGTCGGCGGACGAGGACGAAAATCACCCCGCCCACGAGCGCCCGTCGTGGCGTAGCGTGTATCGGGGATGTGGCGATGGGGGACATTCGTGGCTGAAGGTGTTGCCGTAACGAAAGCCGGTGGGGGAGACGCCGACGCACCGTCGGAGTCGCCGGTGCAGCGTTCGACCAGTAAAGCGCTCGTGACGATGGTCGACAGTGTCGGCCAGCTCGCGGCGTCGACGGGTCGCGCTGACCTCGCGCAGCGACTCGAGCAGACGCAGAACCGGCTTCGGGATCCGAACGTCCGGGTCATCGTCGTCGGCGAGTTCAAGAAGGGCAAGAGCAAGCTCATCAACGCCCTCGTCAACGCGCCCGTCTGCCCGGTGGACGACGATGTGGCCACGAGCGTGCCGACGTCGGTCGGCTACGCGCCGGCGCCCGAGGCGTGGGTGACGATACAGACCGGCGATGACCAGCCGCCCGAGCGCAGGCGCATACCGCTCGAGGAGATCGCGCAGTTCGTCTCGGAGGGCGGCAATCCCGGCAACGAGCGCCGCGTCATGGCCGCCGAGGTCGTCCTGCCGCGTGAGCTTCTCAAAGGCGGGCTCCGTCTCGTGGACTCGCCGGGCGTGGGCGGGCTCGACTCGACGAACGCGCTCGCGACGCTCGCGGCGCTCTCGTCCGCGCACGCGGTGCTGCTGGTGTCGGATGCCTCGCAGGAGTACACCGAGCCCGAGGTGCAGTTCCTCAAGCACGCCATGCGCGTCTCGCCCAACGTCGCCGCAGTGCTCAGCAAGACCGATCTGTACCCGCACTGGCGCGACATCGAGCGGATCGACCGGCACCATCTGGGTGACATCGGCGACGTGCCGATCTTCTCCGTCTCCAGCGACCTGCGGCTCATGGCCGCCGAAGAGCGCGACCGGGACCTCAACGAGGAGTCCGGCTTCCCGGCGCTCGTCGCGCACCTCCGCCAGGAGGTGCTGGGACGGGCCGAGCTCATCCATTCCCGAAGCGCCGTCCACGACCTCACTTCGGTGGTCGACCAGCTGAAGATGTCGCTGGCCTCCGAGCTCGAGGCGATCCTGCATCCGGAGGCCACCCCGAGGCTCATCGCCCAGCTCGAGGATGCCAAGGCCCGTGCCGACGAGTTCCGGGGCCGGTCGTCCCGGTGGCAGATCACCCTCAACGACGGCGTGGCCGACCTCATCTCCGACATGGAGCACGACCTGCGCGACCGGCTGCGGAAGGTGCAGCGCGAGGCCGAGAGCGCGATCGACGAGGGGGATCCGGGACCGATCTGGGACCAGATCACCGAATGGCTCGATCAGCGCGTCTCGGCCGCCGTATCCGAGACCTTCGTCTGGACCGACGAGCGCTCCCGGTGGCTGTGCGAGGAGGTCGCGGAGCTGTTCATCGAGGGCGAGGGGCAGCTGCCCGTCATCCGCGTGGGCGACACCACGGGTGTCCTCGACGCGGTCGACACGATGTCGGATCTCGACCCGGGGCAGCTGGGCGCCGGCGAGAAGATCTACATCGGCGTCCGCGGATCATACGGCGGCGTGCTCATGGTGGGCCTCGCCACAGGACTGATCGGGCTCTCGCTCATCAACCCGCTCTCCCTCCTCGCGGGCGTCCTGGTCGGTCGTCGCGCGTATCGGGAGGACATGAGCGCGCGTCTGTCGCGCCGCCGCTTCGAGGCGAAGAACCTCGTCCGCCGGCACCTCGACGAGGTGCAATTCCAGGTCGGGAAGCAGCTCAAGGACCGGCTCCGGCTCGTGCAGCGCGCCGCGCGCGACCACTTCGGCGGCCTCGCCGACGAGCTGCATCGGTCCCTGGCCGATGCTGTGCTCGCGGCGAAGCAGGCAGCGGGGAGCTACGCGGGCGAGCGGGACCAGCGGGTCAAGGAGCTGCAGGGCAAGATCCAGCAGCTCGAGGCGCTGAGGGCGAGGATCCCCGCGCTCCCGCCCCTGCGGACGGTGGAGGCAGCGACGCAGTGAGGACGCCCATCCTCGATGACGCGGCCGCGCTCGTCCGCGACGCGTTCGAACTGTACGCCGACGACCCGGCGGCCCTCGAGGTGCTGTCGGACCTCGACCGGCGGCTGCGCGAGCCGCTGCGCCTGGCGGTGGCCGGCATGGTGAAGGCGGGGAAGTCCACGCTGCTGAACGCGATGCTCGGTGAGCAGCTTGCGCCCACGGATGCCGGCGAATGCACCCGTGTCGTCACGTGGTACCGCTACTCCGCCACACCGATGGTGACGATCCACCCCCACAGCGGACCCGCGCGACGGATGGCGATCCGGCGGGAGGACGGCCGGCTCGTCCTGGACCTCGGCGACACTCCCGCCGAGGAGGTCGCCTGGATCGACGTGGGCTGGCCGTCGACCGGGCTGCGCTCGCTGATCCTCATCGACACGCCGGGCATCGCGTCGCTCTCCCGCGACGTCTCGGCGCGCTCGACGAGCTTCCTCGTTCCCGACACGGAGCCGTCCTCTGCAGACGCCATCGTCTATCTCATGCGGCACCTGCACGCATCCGACGTGAAGTTCCTGGAGTCCTTCCGGGACACCGCCGCCGGGGGGTCTCAGACGGTCAACGCGGTGGCGGTCCTCTCGCGTGCCGACGAGATCGGGTCGGGGCGCATCGACTCCATGCTGTCGGCCGGCAAGGTGGCGCGCCGGTACGAGAGGGACGGCGAGCTCAACTCGCTGACGCTCGGCGTCGTCCCGGTCGCGGGGCTCCTCGCCGAGAGCGCGCGGACCCTCCGCGAGGACGAGTTCGCCTCGTTCCGCGAACTGGCGCATCTGGAGCGGCAGAGCCGGGAGCGTCTCATGGTGTCGGCCGACCGCTTCGTGCGACCCACCGAGCTCACGGCCCTGAGCGTGGAGGTGCGGCGACGGCTTCTGGCGCGGTTCGGGATCTTCGGCGTCCGCCTGGCCGCCGCTCTGATCCGAGGAGGGGCCACCGACTCCTCACAGCTGTCGGAGCGGCTCGTGGAGCAGAGCGGTCTGAACGACCTGCAGCAGTTCATCCGTCTGCAGTTCCGCTCGCGCGCCGGCGCGTTGAAGGTGCGCGGCGTCCTCGACGCGCTGCAGCGGCTCCTGCGCGACAAGCCGCGTCCCGGGACGGACGCGATCGCGGGCGGCATCGAGCGCATCTACGCCACGGCGCACACGCTTCGTGAGCTGTCGCTGCTCTCACGCGCCCGCGCGGGCGAGCTGCCCCTGTCGCCGGCCGACGCCGATGCCGCCGAGCGGATCATCGGCGGCGCAGGCACGTCCACGTCGGCGCGACTCGGGCTGCCCGACACCGCGTCGACCGCCGAGCAGCGCGAGCGCGCGGAGGAGCTGCTGGCGACGTGGCGGACCCTCAGCCAGTCGCCGCTGGCTGAACGCGCCACGGTCGACGTCGCCCGAACGGTGATCCGCAGCCTCGAGGAGGCGGCGTCAGAACTCGTTCCCGCCGTCCCCGCCGCCGGCTCGCCGGACGTCGTGCTTGCGGGCGGTCCACTGCAGCGCATTCCGGAACGCTCCGAACAGCAGAGCGAGCAGCGCGAGTCCCCACTGCGCCAGCAGAACCTGCCGGATGAGTGGGCCGTTCTCGCCCACCGCGACGATCTCCAGTGACAGCAGGAACAGCAGAATCTGCGCGATCACCGTTCCCAGCTGCCACCAGCGGACGTTGGGCTTGCGGTTGCTGAAGGACACCAGGAGCACGACCTGGATCAGTGTCAGTCCCACGGCGATGCCGAAGATGGACCAGTAGATGATGTCGGCCGCGGTGGTGTACGTCTCGTCGCTGCGTCCCTCCGCCACGGCGCGCACGGCGTCGGAGATGAGCGGAAGCTGGTCCTCGCGGATCACGAAGACGTACACCACGGCGATGGCGCCCGCCAGCAGGCTCAGCACCCACAGGAACTGGCTCAGCCGCACGGTGAACGGCGGTGGCACCTTGGTGAGCACCGGAGCCTTGTTGGGGCTCGCGAGCGGAGGCCGCTCGGGCGCTTCCCGCCGCGGCGCGGCTGCCTGAGGGGCGGCGTCGGGAGCGCTTCGTGGCGCCGAGGCGGGCGAGTAGGGCGGCGGCTGCGGGCCCCGGAGGGCGGGCGGCTGCGGGCGCCCGCTCGCGTGCCCTGGCTGGGCCAGGGCACGCGAGGGCGAGTCGTTCTGCCGGTCGGGCACGTCGGTACCTTAGGGCTGCTCCTCGTACTCCACCTCGGGCGGCGGCTCCTCGGCCATGACGGGCGCCGGCTCTGCGGCCGCCGTGTCCTCGAAGGCGTCGGCGGAGCCGTAGGCGACCGTGGAGTCGGTGACCGTGGAGTCCACGACCGTCGATTCGACCGTCGTGGTGTCGTTGAACGAGTCGTCGACCTCCACATCGACGGCGACGTCGGTGGAGTCGTCGTTGAAGGAGTCGTCGACGTCCACATCGGCGTCGGTGTCGGTGTGGGTGGATTCGTCGTCGAACGAGTCGGTGATGTTGGTGGTCGTGTCGTCGTTGCCGATCGCCACATCGCCCACGGTGACGTCGTCGTCGCTGTTGTCCACGTCGGCATCCCCGCCGGCGGCCGCGCCGTTGTCGCCGCTGTTGACGACGGCGCCCTGGTCGAAGATCTGGTTGACGTCGCCTTCGGCCCAGATGTTCTGGTTGACCGACTGGTCCACGATCGTGGCGCGGTTGTCGATCGAGAAGTTGTTGGCGATGTTCCAGATCTCCTTCTCGACGGTCGGCGGCGACGGCGGATTCGGATTCACGGGCACCACGTGCGCCGCGGGCGCCGGCTTGGGGTGGATGTCGGGGCGGTCGACCACGACGGGCGCCACAGCGCGCACGTCCTCGACGCAGGCGTCGCTCAGGCCGTTGCGGGCCAGCGTGCCCTGCGGGTCCGCCTCGAACTCCTCCGCCGTGGCCGGGTCGCGCAGCAGGCTGAGGATGAACTCGATCAATGCGTCGGCAATCGTTGCCAGCGGTGTTGTCATGACGCGGCTCCTGTCACTTCGAGACTGTTTCCTGAGAGTAGATGTTGTGCACTTCGTGCGAATCGGGGGTTTCCCCGGGATCGCTGGAAGACCCCTACGGGGTTCGGGATTGGCGCGGGGCGGCGCTCGGGAGTCGGCCTCATGAGGGGCGCTCCGAAGCCAGCGCGACCCGCAGCTTGGCGATGAGATCCGAACGCGAGGTGGCGCCCAGGCGGCGGCGGATGCTCGCGATGTGATGCTCCGCGGTGCGGGGTGAGATGAAGATCGCTTCGCCGATCTCGGCGTAGGTCTTGCCCTGCAGCACCAGCCGCGCGACGTCCGTCTCGCGCTCGCTGAGGACGGATCCGCTCGGCTGCGGGCGAGGCGTGTCGGCCTGCTGCTCCGCGGGGCGTTCGGCCGCCCGGGCGTTCTCGACGGGGTGCAGCTCGCGGGCGCGGGCGAGCAGGCGCGCCGCCACCTTGCGGTCCGTCGTCCTCCTCGCGCCGTGGCCGGCCAGCCGCGCGGCATCCCATCGCAGTCCGATCGCGGCGAGGGCCTGCGCCGCCGACTCCACCTCGTCGCTGTTAGCCGTCCCGGCGAGCACCGAGGTCCAGAGCCGCCCGGCCTTCGCCATGGTGGCCGCGACGTGACTGACCGGCGCGGCCTCGACGAGCGCGTGCGCGTGCGAGCTCAGCGACTCGGGGCGATTGAGCAGGATGCCCCGCTGAATGCCCGCCCACCGCAGGTGCGCGGACCACACGGCCGGAGACCCGAGCGCTTCGACGAGCTGCGCGGCGCGCGCGAACAGCGGTTCGGTGGTCGCGGCGTCGCCCGTCCGCGCGCCGGCCGTGACGAGCTCGGCGAGCGGCAGCAGGCTGTAGAGGTCGATGTCGACGTCCAGCAGGCTGTCACGGCCGCTCTTCCACGCCGCTGCGAGACCGGCCGCGTCCTCGTAGCGCCGTGCCAGCCCGATCCGCAGCGCCTGCAGCAGCAGACCGTCACGCGGCGCCGGCTGCGGTGTGATGGCCACGGAGGCCTCGAGGGCTTCTCGGGCCTGCGGCCCCTGCGCCTGCTGCATGGCGATCCAGGAACGCCACAGCAGCAGTCGGGAGAGCATCCACGGCGATCCCGAGTGACCGTCCACCGCGGCGTTCACCACCGCGCTCGCGGTCGCCAGATCACCGCTGCCGATCGCGACGACCGCCGCCAGCACGGCGGGGACCTCGGGCATCGGAGAGGTGCTGCGCGACGCGGTGTACAGGTGCGACGCTCGCACGAGATCGGCCAGGGCCGCTTCCGTCGGATGCGGACGCAGTGTCGCCTCCAGCCCCCGCCGCAGCAGATCCATCGCGACGCCCAGCGTCGACGGTGCGCGGGTGACGCCTTCGCGCTCCATCGATCCGGCAGCGGCGGCGTCACCGGCGCCCAGCCACGCGATCGTCGCGCGGACGGATGCCTCGGTCGTGGCGGGCGGGTAAGCGCGGTAGAACCCGCATCCGGTGGCCAGCATGCCGCGCATCGACCACGTGGCCGCCGCCACGTCGGCCAGACGGGACCCCACCGTGGTCGTCGGCTCGCCGGTGGCGAGCGTCTCGTCCACGAGCTGTGCCGCGCCGTCGATGTCACCGCACGCCCAGGCGGCTTCGGCCTGCTTGACCGTGAGTTCAGGGAAGGAGGCGCCGGTGTCGGCGGCGGCCCGGTACAGCTCACGAGCCCGCGCGGGGTCGGAGGACAGCAGATGATCGGCGCGGTCGATCAGCCCAGGGCTCAGGCGGGGGTCCCGCACGTCGGCGAGCAGTCCCGCATCCGCCGAGCCGGTGGGGTCCGCTCCCGGCAGGGCGGCGAAGAGCTCGACGAGGCGGCGCGCGGGAAGCGCGGCACGGACGGCCGTCCGCACGATCGGCACGGCGCGACCGTTGCGCAGCAGGAGACCCTCCGCGTAGGCCTGACCGATCATCGCGTCCGGATCGTCGTGGAGGTGCGATGGCGCCGCGGCGTCGTCGGGTGACGCGACGCTCACGGCCTCGATGATCCGGCGCACCTCGTCCTCGATGACGTCCAGCCGGTGCGCGACGCTCTGCTCGAGCACGTGCGCGAGCGCCGTGTGGGCGTTGTCGGCGACGCAGTCGCGCTCGTCATGTGCGGCCAGCGCGGCCGAGACCAGCCACGACACGCCGCCGGTGACGGTGAGGATGTGATCGAGGCACGCGGGAGCGAGCTGTCGCTTGTGGGCGGTGAGATAGTCGAGGACGTCGGAGCGCGTCACATGACCGAGCACCACCGCCGGCCCGCTCCGCTCCAGCTGCCGGGCGATGCTCGAGAGCTCGGGGGAGTGGGGCCATGGCCGGCTGGTCACCACCAGCGCGGCATCCGGGTCGGTCGCCCGCTCCGCGAGCCCGTCCAGCTGGGCGTCGGCGAGCAGGTGGAGGTCGTCGACGAGCAGCACGCGAGTGGGCGGCACGGCGGACACATCCGTGTCAGGGCCAAGGATGCTCACCGGCGTCTCGCTGCGCACCAGGAACCTCTGCGCGTTGCGGAGGATGGTGGTCTTGCCCGACCCGGCCGTGCCGGAGATGTGGACGCGAGGCGGGGCATCGCCGGCGGAGAGCGCGTCCACCACGGGACGAGCATGCCGCAGCCCGGTGAAGTTCGCCGCGTCGAAGAACGACGCGGGCATCACTGTCGAGGACATCGCCGGTCCCGG
>JAPSKH010000002.1:122039-146456 GCA_031177765.1 Microbacterium sp.
GGCGTGGTGCCCGGGTTCGGCGTGGTGCCCGGGTCCGGGGTCGTGTCAGGATCCGTCGTCGTCCCGCCGCCGGCCGGGGTCGAGCCGGGATTCGGCGTGGAGGTCGGCCGCGGCGCCGCCGTGACGGGCTGCGGGGCCTTGCTCGGGCGCGTCGAGGGCGAGGCCTGCGGTGCGCGCTTGGCGGGCGCGCTCGCTGCGCCCTTGCGCACGCCGCTGCGGGCGTCGGATCCCGCGCGAGGCGCCGACTGGTTCTCGGACGCAGGCGGCGCCGGTGCCGTCCCCGGAGGCGCCGGTGCCGCTTCGGCGGCGGGAGCGGTCGTGGCTTCCGGCGTCGGTGCGAGGAAGCCCGATCCGCCTCCCGAGCCGGCTGTCAGCGTGCTGCCGAAGACGATGGCCGCGGCGACCACGATCGCCCCGCCTGACAGCGCGGCGATGTGCCGCGCGCTCGCCTTGGACGGCTCGGCCACCGGACCGACGGGTGCGGGCGGGGTGCTCGCCGACACGACCTCCATCTCGCCGGCGAAGGCCGCCGACCCGAGCCCCGCGAAGATCGCGAGGTCCGTCGAGACGCCGAGCTGCTCGTCGGTGGCGCGGATGAGGGCGGTGCGCGCGGCTCCGAGGGCGATCGACGACTTCGGGTCGGCATCGATGGCGGTGGGCCGATCGAGCTGCTCGGAGAGTCGCTGCGTGACGAGCGGGATGCGCGAGGATCCCCCGATGAGGAGGATCGACTCCAGCTGTGCCGGCTCGAGTCCGGCGGCGTCGAGGGCGTCCTGCAGCGCGTCGATCGTCTGCGCGATGGAGCTGTCGATCATCGCCTCGAACTCGCCGCGCGTCAGCCGGACGCTCGACCGGCCGGCCGGCACGAGGACGGGGATCACGACGTCGGAGTCGAACGACAGCGCCTCCTTGGCGTCGATGCACTCGCGGCGCAGCTGGGACAGTGCGATGCGCGTGTCGGGGGAGCCGTCCTGCAGCACGTCCGCGGGGACCTCCGCGGAGCGCAGCACATGCCGGAGTACGGCGTCGTCGAAATCGGCGCCGCCGAGGCTGTCCAGGCCCACGGGCTCGCCCACCGGGTGGAACGATCCGTCGGCCTTGCGCAGGATGACGCAGTCGAAGGTGCCGCCGCCGAGGTCGTACACCGCGAGCGTCTCGCCGTCTTCGAGGGCGCGCGAGGCCTCGTAGTGCCGCGCGGCGGCTTCGGGCTCGGTGATGAACTCCACATCGGTGACGCCGAGCTGCTCGAGCGCCGACCGGACCAGCCCGATGCGGTGCGGCCCCCACATGGCGGGGTGGGTCAGGATCACGCCCGTGGGGAAGGCCCCTTCACGTTCGGCCACCGCCTCCATCACGCCGACGACGGTGCGCGCGTAGAGCTGCTCGGCGCGGATGGCGCGGCCGCCGACGACGAGCGGGACCTCGTCGCCGATGCTGCGCTTGAACTCGCGCACCAGCCGGTCCGGCTGCGTGACCCCCCGACGTTCGGCGACGTCGCCGAGAAGGACTTCGCCGTCCTCGGCCACGAACGCCACCGTGGCGACGCTGTCGCTGCGGCGCCCCAGCGCGAAAGGCGCCGTGACGATGCTGCCGTCAGGCTGAAGTCTCGCCGTCGCCGCCCCCACGCGACTCGTCCCGACATCGACGGCGAGAAAATACGAATGACCCATCGAAATGCCCCCACATCCCTGTGCGAGCCTCCCCAGCTCGCGTCGCCCCCTCGATTCCCCACGAAGCGGTGGGCGACGGCTGCGATCGTACCTGCGCCCCAGGACGTCCTCAAGGGACAAGCGTGATCCGGATGCAAGTGTGCGGAAAGCGGTCCTTTCACGCGCATGACATCGTGTTGGCACTCACGTTGCATGAGTGCCAATCCCTTGCCTAGACTGGCGTTAGCACTCTCAGTGTGCGGGTGCTAACGAGTCTTCAGTCTCAAGAAAGAAGAGGTAGACCGTGTCGGTTTCCATCAAGCCGCTCGAGGACCGCATCGTCATCAAGCAGGTCGAGGCCGAGCAGACCACGTCTAGCGGTCTGGTCATCCCCGACACCGCCAAGGAGAAGCCCCAGGAGGGCGAAGTCGTGGCGGTGGGCCCCGGCCGTATCGACGACAACGGCAACCGTGTTCCGCTCGACGTCGCCGTCGGCGACCGCGTGATCTACAGCAAGTACGGCGGAACCGAGGTCAAGTTCGGCGCGGACGAGTTCCTCGTGCTCTCGGCCCGCGACGTCCTGGCGGTCGTCGTCCGCTGATTCTCCGCGCACCGCGCACTTCCGGAAGGGTCGGATGCTTCGGCATCCGGCCCTTCCGCCTTTCCGGAGGGCGGCGTCCGGCCCGCCGGCGGTCGTAGGCTGGGGCGGTGAGTCGCGAACCGTCGGAGCCCGCCCAGACCGGTGACCTGGCGGAGGCGGCGGCCTCGACCGCGGGCATCCCTCTGCCCCCGGCATCCGCATCGCGCGCTCCCGGAGCCGGGCGGACGGATGCCTCGCGCGAGCACCTGCTCGGTGGGGTGTACGCGTTCTCGGCTTACCTGCTGTGGGGCTTCCTGCCGCTGTACTTCGTGCTGCTCGTTCCCACCGGAGCGTTCGAGCTGGTGGCGTGGCGGATCGTGCTGTCACTGGGCTTCTGCGCGATCCTGCTCACCGTCACGCGCTCGTGGGGGCGGCTCGTCGCGGTGACGCGACAGCCGCGGCTGCTGTGGCTGACGGCGCTGGCCGGTGTCCTGATCTACGTCAACTGGCAGGTGTTCATCCTCGGTGCGCTCAGCGGCCACGTGATCGAGACGAGCCTCGGCTACTTCATCAACCCCATCGTGACGGTCCTGCTCGGCGTCCTCGTGCTGCGCGAGCGCCTGCGCACCACCCAGTGGGTCGCGATCGGCATCGCCGTCGCCGCCGTCCTCGTGATCGTCGTCGGCTACGGCTCGTTCCCGTGGATCGCGCTGACGCTCGCGGCATCCTTCGGGGTGTACGGCCTCGTGAAGAAGAAGGTCGGCCCGTCGGTGGACGCCGTGAGCGGCCTGACCCTGGAGACGCTCTGGCTCACGCCGATCGCCGTCGTCGTGCTGGTCGTGGTGGGGGCGACCTCCGGCATCACGATGGGCGCGAACGGCTGGCATCACACCGTGCTGCTGAGCCTCGCCGGCATCGTCACGGCGGTGCCGCTGCTGCTGTTCGCGGCCGGCGCGCGCCGTACGACCCTGACGCTCGTCGGCCTGCTGCAGTTCGTCGCGCCGATCCTCCAGTTCCTCATCGGATGGCTGCTGCTGGGCGAGCCGATGCCCATCGAGCGCTGGATCGGCTTCGGGCTCGTGTGGGTGGCGCTCGCCGTGCTCACCGTCGACTCGGTGCTCCACGGGCGCCGCACCCGCCGCCTCGCGGTGTCCTGACCCGCGGAGCCGGCGGGAGGGTCAGCGCACCAGGCGCGCGATCGCCTGCGTCGCCTCGGTGATCTTGGCGTCCGCCTCCGCGCCGCCCAGCCGCGCGGCGTCCACGACGCAGTGACGGAGGTGGTCGTCGAGCAGCCCCACCGCCACAGCCTCGAGCGCCGAGGTCAGAGCGCTGATCTGGGTGAGGATGTCGATGCAGTACTTCTCGTCCTCGACCATCTTGTGGATGCCTCGCGCCTGTCCCTCGATGCGCTTGAGGCGGTTGAGGTACTTGTCCTTGTCAGTGATGTATCCATGGTGGCCGTGCTCGGTGGGCGCGGCGGCGGTGTCGATGGTCATCGACCCTCCTTCTTCGGTGTGGATGCGGTGCGGAAACGGCGGAGCCGGAGGCTGTTGCCCACCACGAAGACGCTCGACAGCGCCATGGCGCCCCCGGCGATCATGGGGTTGAGCAGGCCCAGGGCGGCCAGCGGGATGGCGGCGACGTTGTAGGCGAACGCCCAGAACAGGTTGGTCTTGATCGTGCCGAGGGTGGACCGTGACAGGCGGATCGCGTCGGCGGCGCTGCGCAGATCGCCGCGGACCAGCGTGATGTCGGATGCCTCGATGGCGGCATCCGTCCCCGTTCCCATCGCCATGCCGAGGTCGGCCTGCGCGAGCGCTGCGGCGTCGTTCACGCCGTCGCCGACCATCGCCACCACACGCCCTTCGGCCTGGAGTGCTTTGATGACGTCGACCTTCTCGTGCGGGAGCACTTCGGCGGTGACGCGGTCGACGCCCACCTGCTCGGCGATCGCGTGCGCCGCGGCGGCGTTGTCGCCGGTCAGCAGCACCGGTGTGAGTCCCAGGCGGCGAAGACGGGTGATCGCCTCGCGGCTGGTCGGCTTCACCTGATCGGCGACGACCAGCAGTCCGCGCACGGCACCGTCCCACGCGACCAGCACCGCCGTCCGGCCGGATGCCTCGGCACGGCGCTTGGCGTCTGCGAGGTCTGCCGGCACGGCCAGCGCCCACTCGGTGAGCAGCGCCTCGCGGCCGGCGAGCACGGCGTGCCCGTCGACGACGCCCGAGACTCCCACGCCGGGGATGCTCTGGAACGACTCGACCGCGGGAAGCGAGCCCGTCTCCGCCTCGGCGGCGGCGGCGATGGCCCGTGCGATGGGGTGCTCCGACGCGTGTTCGAGGGCACCCGCGAGGCGCAGCAGCTCTGCGCGCGGCGAGGCGGTGCCCTGCTCCCGGATCGCGGCGGTCCCTTGCTCGCGGATTCGGAGATCCTCGCCGGATTCGAAGGCCTCGGCGCTGCCGGACCGAATCCGCGCGCCGTCTCCGGATCCGGGGTTGGGGTCGGAGGCGGGGGCGGATGCGACGTCCACGGCGTCGGATGCCTCGCCGGCGACCACGACATCCACGAGCGCCATGCGGCCGGTGGTCACGGTGCCGGTCTTGTCGAGCACCACGGTGTCGACGGTGCGCGTGGACTCGAGCACCTCGGGGCCCTTGATGAGGATGCCCAGCTGCGCCCCACGTCCGGTGCCGACGAGCAGGGCCGTCGGTGTGGCGAGGCCCAGCGCGCACGGGCACGCGATGATGAGCACCGCGACCGCCGCTGTGAACGCCATCGACGCGTCGGCGCCGGTGAGGAGCCATCCCACAAGGGTTCCCACGGCGATGAGCAGCACGATGGGGACGAACACGCCCGAGATGCGGTCGGCGAGACGCTGCACGCCGGCCTTGCCGGACTGCGCCTCTTCGACCAGGCGCGCCATCTGCGCCAGCTGCGTGTCGTCGCCCACGCGCGTCGCGCGGACGACGAGCCGGCCGCCCGCGTTCACGGTCGCGCCGATCACGCCGTCGCCCGGACCCACCTCGACGGGCACCGACTCGCCGGTGACCATGGATGCGTCCACGGCGGAGGTGCCCGAGACGATGACGCCGTCCGTGGCGATCTTCTCCCCGGGGCGGACGACGAACTGGTCGCCGGCACGAAGCTCGGCGATGGGGACCCGCACCTCCGCCGCACCGCCGTCGGCGGTCGGGCGCAGCACCGCGACGTCCTTCGCGCCGAGCTCGAGGAGGGCCCGCAGCGCGGCTCCCGCGCGGCGCTTGGAGCGCAGTTCGAAGTATCGCCCGGCGAGCACGAAGGTCGTCACGCCGGATGCCACCTCGAGGTAGATGTTGCCCGCACCATCGGTGGGCTGCACCGACCACTCGAAGGCGTCCATCATGCCCGGCATCCCGGCATCGCCGAGGAACAGCGCGTACAGCGACCAGAGGAACGCGGCCGAGACGCCGAGCGAGATGAGGGTGTCCATCGTGGCGGCGCCGTGACGCAGGTTCAGCCACGCGGCGCGGTGGAACGGCCAGGCACCCCACACCACGACCGGCGCGGCGAGTGTGAGGGAGGCCCACTGCCACGAGGTGAACTGGAGCGCGGGGATCATCGCGAGCAGGATCACCGGCAGCGACAGCAGCGCCGACCCGATGACCCGCCGCCGCAGCGTGGTCAGCTCGGTGTCGGCGGCGGGTGCCTCGGCGTCCGGCTCGGCGGGAGGCGCCGGCAGCGTCGCGGTGTACCCGGTCTTGACGACCTCATCGATGAGCGCCTGGGTGTCGAACTCCGGCGGCACGTTCACGACCGCCTTCTCGGTGGCGTAGTTGACGGATGCCTCGACGCCGTCGAGGCGGTTCAGCCGCTTCTCGATCCGCGCGGCGCAGGACGCGCACGTCATGCCGCCGATCTCGAGTTCGACGCGCGCCGGGCCGGTCATCAGGCGCGCACGGCCGAGTAGCCGGCCTCGTCGACGGCGGCCAGGACGATCTCGTCGGCGATCTCGGTCGCGGAGGTCACCGTGAGAACGCCCGACGCGGCGCTGACCTGGACCTCCTGGACGCCGTCGATCTTCGTCACCTCGCTGCGGACGGATGCCTCGCAGTGTCCGCACGTCATGCCGGTCACCTGATACTGCGCTTGCGTCATGTCGATCTCCGTTTCGTTCCTGTGGATACCCCTTAGGGGTACCGAGGACAACTCTATACCCTGCTGGGGTATGAGGGGCCGCGAAGGCGCTGTTCGTGGGCCGCCGACTCCGTTACACATCGTTAACGAACGGCAACATTGGCGAGCCTTCGGCGCGATTAGGTTTAGGGCACTGGGTCGGCGCTGGAGCCGCGCCCGCGTTCATAACAGCAAGGAGCAACATGAGCGTCTTCACCCGCTCGCGCAAGTCCGCCCTCCTCGGCGGCATCGCGCTCGCCGGCGCCTCTGTCCTCGTGCTCGCCGGTTGTTCCGGTGGCACGGGCGGTGGCGACACGGAGCCGAGCGAATCGGCTGCTGGGCCCACCGAGGAGCTGAGCCTCAAGATCGGCACCGCCCTGCCGCAGACGGGCAACCTGGCCTTCCTCGGCCCGCCCGAAGAGGCCGGCGTGGCGTACGCCGCCTCCCAGATCAACGAAGCCAGCGCCGACACCGGCCTCGACGTCGAGGTCATCTTCGGCGACTCGGGCGACACCGACAACAAGGCGTACGAGGCCGAGGTGCCGCGACTGCTCGGCGAGGGCGTGTCCGCCATCATCGGTGCGGCCTCGTCCGGTGTGTCGCTGCAGTTCATCGACCAGGTCACCGGTGCCGGCGTCATCCAGTTCTCGCCCGCGAACACCTCGGACGCCTTCACGACGTACGACGACAACGGCCTGTACTTCCGCACGGCGCCGTCCGACGTCCTGCAGGGGGAGGTGCTCGGCAACCTGATCGCCGAGGACGGCCACCAGACGCTCGGCATGATCGTGCTGAACGACTCGTACGGCACGGGCCTGGCCAAGTACGTCACCGAGGCATTCGAGGCGGCCGGCGGCGAGGTCGTCGCCGCTCCCACCTACAACACCGGTGACACGAGCTTCGACGCGCAGATCAGCGAGGTCCTCGCGGCCGACCCGGACGCGATCGCGCTGATCACGTTCGAAGAGGTCAAGACGATCCTCCCGGGTCTGTTCGGACAGTTCCCCGCCGAGAACCTGTACTTCGTCGACGGCAACCTGGCCAACTTCGGGGACGAGTTCCCTCCGGGTTCGCTGACGGGTGCGAAGGGCACGTTCCCCGGGCTGTCGCTGGACACGATCACCGACTTCACCGACGCGCTGCAGGAGTTCAACGAGGGCGAGGGCAACCCGCCGCTCACGGAGTTCACGTACGCGGCCGAGTCGTATGACGCGACCATCCTTCTCGCGCTGGCTTCGCTGGCTGCGGGCTCGACGGACGCGGCCGCGATCGCCGAGAAGCTGATCGAGGTCTCGGGCGGCTCCGGCGACGGTGAGAAGTGCGAGTCCTACGCCGAGTGCGCCGAGATCATCGTGGGCGGTGGCACCGCCGACTACGACGGCATCTCGGGTCCGATCACCTTCGACGAGGTCGGCGACCCGACCGAGGCGTCGATCGGCATCTACCAGTTCGGCGAGGACAACACCTACGCGGCCTACGAGGGCTGATCCTTCCGAGCGAACGGGCCCCGGATCTGCGGATCCGGGGCCCGTTCCCGTTGTGCACCGGCCGGGGGCTCGCGTGCGGCGGCCCGACAAAGGGAAAGAGGGCGGATGCCACGGCATCCGCCCTCTTCGTCTGCAGGGTGTCAGGTGCCGAGCGTGCCCAGGTAGAGCTCGGTGACCTTGGGGTCGCGAAGCAGCTCGCGACCGGTTCCGGTGTAGGCGTCGCGGCCCTGGTCGAGGACGTATCCGCGGTCGCAGATCTGCAGGCAGCGCCGCGCGTTCTGCTCGACCATGATGCACGTGACCCCGGCCTTGTTGATCTCGGAGACGCGGATGAACGCCTCGTCTTGACGCACGGGGGACAGGCCCGCCGACGGCTCGTCCAGGAGCAGCACCTTCGGGTCCATCATGAGCGCTCGGCTCATGGCGACCATCTGGCGCTCGCCGCCGGAGAGGGACCCGGCGCGCTGCTTGAGGCGCTTGCCCAGCTCGCCGAAGATCCCCGTCACGAACTCCAGGCGCTCCTTGTAGATGCCGGGCCGCTGGTACAGCCCCATCTGCAGGTTCTCCTCGATGGTGAGGCTCGGGAAGACGTTGTTGTTCTGCGGGATCATGCCGACCCCTCGCGCGACCAGCTTGTTCGCTCGCAGACCGGTGATGTCCTCGCCTTCGAGCGAGATGGTGCCGCTGCGGACGTTGACCTGGCCGAAGATGGCCTTGAGCAGCGTCGACTTGCCGGCGCCGTTGGGGCCGATGATGCCGATCAGCTCGCCCTGGTGGGCCACGAGGCTGCAGCCGTTGAGGATGTTGACCCCGGGCAGGTATCCCGCGTGCACCTCGTCGATGGCGACGACAGGTGTCGCGGTGGCGGTGGAAGCGCTCACTTGCCTCCCTCCTGTTCTTCTTCAGCGATGCCCCGGTCGACGATCGCGTCGGCGTCCGCGGCGGCGGAGGCGGCGGCATCCGTCGTCGGGTCGGCCTGGACGACGTCAATGCGGCCGGTCACCACACCGAGGTCCAGCTCCTGGTGCGCGCCCAGGTAGGCGTCGACGACGGCCGGGTCCTTCATGACGGCCTCGGGAGCGCCCTCGGCGACGATCCTGCCCTCGGCCATCACGACGACCCAGTCGGCGATATGCCGGACCATGTGCATGTCGTGCTCGACGAACAGCACGGTCATGCCTTCGTCCTTGAGCCCCAGGATGTGGTCCAGCAGCGACTGCGTGAGGGCCGGGTTCACACCGGCCATCGGCTCGTCGAGCATCACCAGCGTCGGCTCGGTCATGAGCGATCGCGCCATCTCGAGGAGCTTCCGCTGACCGCCGGAGAGGCTGGCGGCGAAGTCGTCGGCCTTGGCGTCGAGCTTGAACTTCTTCAGCAGCTCCATCGCGCGGACTTCGAGGCCCTCGTCCTGCTTGCGCCACAGCGCCGGGATCATGCCGGCCCAGAACTTCTCGCCACGCTGATTCTTCGCGCCGAGCTTCATGTTCTCCATGACCGTGAGCAGTCCCAGCGCCTTGGTGAGCTGGAACGTGCGCACCAGGCCCATCCGCGCCACCTTGTACGCGGGCATGCCCGAGAGCGATGTGCCGTCGAAGGTCCAGGTGCCGTGGTCGGGCTTGTCGAACCCGGTGAGGAGGTTGAACAGGGTGGTCTTTCCCGCCCCGTTCGGGCCGATGAGCGCGGTGATGACGCCGCGCGGGATCTCGAGGTGCTCGACGTCGACCGCCGTGACGCCGCCGAAGGAGCGGTGGACGCCGTCGGCGATGATGATCGGGTCGACCTTCGCGACGCCGGGGACGGCGTCGCCGACATGAAGACCCGTGGTCTTCGGCCGGGCGACCGGAGCGGAGCCGGTGACCGGCGGGGTTTCACTTGACAAAGGTCAGCTCCTTCTTGTTGCCCAGGAGCCCCTGCGGCATGAAGATCACGAGCAGCATGAGCGCGACGCCCACGAGGATGAAGCGCAGGGTGCCCGCCTGGATCTGCGTCAGGCCGGGGAGGAGCCCCGCCGCCGCCAGCGACGGCAGCACGTTGGCCAGCAGGGTCTGCAGCACCCAGAAGATGAGCGATCCCAGCAGCGGGCCGAACACCGTCGCCGCCCCGCCGAGGAGGAGCGCGGTCCATACGAAGAACGTCAGCGACGTCACGTAGACGCCGGGGCTGACGGCGGAGGGCAGCGCGTACACGATGCCGCCGGCCGCGGCCAGCACGCCGCCGAGGACGAGCGCCTGCATCTTGTACGAGAAGACGTTCTTGCCGAGCGAGCGCACGGCGTCCTCGTCCTCGCGGATGCCCTTCAGCGTCCGCCCCCAGGGGCTGCGCACCAGCATCCACACCACGAGGGCCGCGATGCCGAGCGTGACCAGGCCCATGATGCGCACCCACCAGCCGGTCTCGTTGTACGTCCACGGCCCGAAGCCGTACTGACCGTCGGGGATCGGGTTCGCGGAGCGGAAGCTCGCGTGGTACCCGCTGAGGCCGTCGGCCGAGCCCGTGACGGGGTCGAAGGCGGTGGTCAGGAACAGCAGGCGCACGACCTCGGCGGCGGCGATCGTCACGATCGCCAGGTAGTCGCCACGTAGTCGCAGCGTCGGGATGCCGAGGATCAGGGCGAACACCGCGGCGGCGACGAGGCCGACGAGGGCGCCGAGCCACCAGGGGAAGCCGAAGGTGAGGATCGAGATGGCGTAGCCGTAGGCGCCGATCGCCATGAAGCCGGCGATGCCCATGTTGATCAGGCCGGAGTAGCCGAAGTGCACCGCCAGGCCCAGGGCGGCCAGTGCGTAGCCCATCGTGGCGGGGCTGAGGATCGACGAGGCCGTGTTCGAGAGAATCTGAATCCAGTCCATGGGTGGGTCCTAACCGATCCGCTCGCGTCGTCCGAGGATGCCCTGTGGTCGGAACAACAGGATGACGATGAGGATGAACAGTGCGCTGGCGTACTTGAGGTCGGCGGGGATCCACAGGCTCGACACCTCGACGAGGAGGCCGACGATGAGCGCGCCGATGAGGGCGCCGTAGGCCGTGCCCAGGCCGCCGAGCACCACGGCGGCGAACATCAGCAGCAGGATCTGCGCGCCCATGTCCCACTTGATGCCGGGACGGTAATACGCGTAGAGGATGCCCGCGAGTCCGGCGAGGGTGCCCGCGACGATCCAGACCACGCGGACGACGGCATCCACGTCGATGCCGGACGCTGCCGCCAGCGACGGGTTGTCCGAGATGGCGCGCGTGGCCTTGCCGAGTCGGGACCTCGTCAGCCAGAGGGCGAAGGCGATGATGACGACGATGGAGATCGCCAGTGACACCATGTCGATGACGCTCAGCTGCACGACCCCGAACAGCGGGATCTTCGTGCCGGACGATCCCGGCAGCTGCAGCGTCCCGCCGCTGATGAAGAGCTGGAAGGTGTAGCGCAGGGCCAGCGAGAGGCCGATGCTCACGATCATCAGCTGCACCACGCCGACGCGGCGTCGGCGGAGCGGTCGCCACAGGATCATGTCGAGCACGAGCCCGAGCGCCGCGCTCAGCACGACGGCGATCGGGAAGCCCAGCCACCACGGGAGTGCGAGGCTCGCCGGTCCCACCAGGAACAGCCCCGCGATGGCGCCGAAGGTCACCATCTCGCCGTGCGCGAAGTTCGAGATGCCGGTCGTTCCGTAGACCAGCGACAACCCGATCGCGGCGAGGGCGAGCATCAGACCGAAGCTGAGGCCCTGGATGATGCGCTGCACCAGCTGGTCGAAGAACCCGGTGACGTTGCGCTGGCCCTCGCCGATGAAGAAGTTGACGGTCACGCGCCCGCCGGGGCCGACGGTGACCTCCTTCTCATTCGGCGAGTCGTCCTCGGGGTCCACCACGGCGATGCCCTCAGGCAGGGTCGACTCGTCGAGCGTGACGGTGTACTCGGCGTTGCGCTCGGGCACCGAGACCCGCCATTGGCCGTTCTCGTCCGTCTCCACCTCCTGCTCGCCGCCGGGGCCGTCGATCGTCAGCACGACGCCCTCCAGCGGCTCCCCGTCCAGCTGCACGTTGCCGCTGATGCGGTAGGGATCGCCTTCGGCCGCCGTCGCGGAGACGGTGCCGGCGAGGACGCCGAAGAGTGCGAGCAGCAGAGCAAGGAGCGACGTCGTCGTCCACGCTCGCGCTCGTCGGACCTCGTGGGTCGTGCGAGTCACGGAACCTCCAGTTCGGCGCCATAGCCGGTGTCGGGTCGCATCGGCCGTGATGAGACGGTACGAGCGTAATGTGTCGGTTCTGTTTCACCTACATGCCCGTGAAGGAACGTGACGCAATCGGAACGGGTTGACTGATGACGTTCCGAGGGCGGGAATGAATCGCCCGCCGCGCCGCTTAGAATCGAGTACGGAGCGTCACGAGCGCACCGGCCGTCGCCGTCCACCCCCGAGAACGCGCGCCGCGCGCGCAGGAGACCCCATGGAGCACAACGACCCTTTCGGCTTCGTCGGACTGACCTACGACGATGTGCTGCTGCTGCCCGGGCACACCGACGTCATCCCCAGCGAGGCCGATACGTCGTCACGCGTCACGCGCCGCATCACGGTGGCGACCCCGCTGATCTCGAGCGCCATGGACACCGTCACCGAGGCGCGGATGGCCATCGCCATCGCCCGCGAGGGCGGGCTCGGCATCATCCACCGGAACCTCTCGATCGAGGACCAGGCCGCGATGGTCGACCGTGTCAAGCGCAGCGAGTCCGGCATGATCACCGACCCGATCACGACGACGCCCGACGCCACGGTCGAAGAGGTCGACGCGCTCTGCGCGCAGTACCGGATCTCCGGCCTTCCCGTCGTCGACAGTGACGGGCGCCTGGTGGGAATCATCACCAACCGCGACATGCGCTTCGTCTCGGGCTTCGAGCGCCAGACCACGAAGGTCCGCGACGTCATGACGAGCGAGAACCTTGTCACCGGTCGCGTCGGCATCAGTGCCGGCGAGGTCATCGCGCTGTTCGCCCAGCACCGCGTCGAGAAGCTCCCTCTCATCGACGACGAGGGCAAGCTCGCCGGTCTCATCACCATCAAGGACTTCGACAAGAGCGAGAAGTACCCCCTCGCCACGAAGGACGAGCACGGACGCCTGCGCGTGGGCGCCGCCATCGGCTTCTTCGGCGACGCCTGGCAGCGCGCCGAGGCGCTCCGCGACGCGGGTGTCGACGTGATCGTCGTCGACACCGCCAACGGCCAGTCCGCGGGCGTCATCGACATCGTCCGCCGACTCAAGGCCGACCCGAGCTTCGAGCACATCGACGTCATCGGCGGCAACGTCGCCACGCGCGAGGGCGCCCAGGCGCTCATCGATGCCGGCGTCGACGCCGTCAAGGTGGGGGTCGGGCCGGGCTCGATCTGCACCACCCGCGTCGTCGCGGGCGTCGGCGTGCCCCAGGTGACCGCCGTGTACGAGGCGTCCCTCGCCGCGCGCGAGGCGGGTGTGCCGGTGATCGCCGACGGCGGCCTCCAGTACTCCGGCGACATCGCCAAGGCGCTCGTCGCCGGTGCCGACACCGTGATGCTCGGCTCCCTGCTGGCCGGCACCGACGAGTCGCCGGGCGAGATCGTCTTCCAGGGCGGCAAGCAGTTCAAGCAGTACCGCGGCATGGGCTCGCTCGGGGCGCTGCAGACCCGCGGCAAGAAGACCTCCTACTCGAAGGACCGCTACTTCCAAGCGGACGTCCCCAGCGACGACAAGCTGATCCCCGAGGGCATCGAGGGTCAGGTCGCGTACCGCGGCCCGGTGTCGGCGGTGGCGTACCAGCTGGTGGGCGGACTGCGGCAGTCGATGTTCTACGTCGGCGCTCGCACGATCGAGGAGCTCAAGGCCAAGGGCAAGTTCGTCCGCATCACCCCCGCGGGTCTGAAGGAATCGCACCCGCACGACGTGCAGATCGTCGTCGAGGCGCCGAACTACAAGCGCTGACCTGGAGCGGATGCCGCGTCATTCCCCGCGGCATCCGACTCTTCGCGTGGATCGGCCGAGCCCTCGGTAGCCTGAGCGCATGATCAGGCAGCGACAGCATCCGGACGCCACCCAGGCGACCACGCGGCTGGAAGCGTTCACCGACGGTGTCTTCGCGATCGCGGCGACGCTGCTCGTTCTCGACCTGACGACCCACGAGCTCGGGAAGGTCGATTCCGACGCGCAGCTGTGGAGCAGGCTCGGCGGGATGGGCGAGCTCTTCCTCAACTTCGCGCTGAGCTTCGTGCTGCTGTGCCTGCTGTGGATGGTGCATGTGCAGCAGTTCGCGCACATCGCCCGGGTGGACGCGACGCTGACATGGCTGAACAGCGCGCGGCTGCTGTTCATCGTGCTGGTGCCGTTCGCGACCGGCCTGACGACGCAGTACTCCGAGTACGTCGCGGGGCGCCTCGCGATGCCGGTGGCCTTCTTCCTCGCGATCCTGTTCAGCTGGGTCCAGTGGCAGTGGGCCCGGGCGCACCGCGAGACGCTGATGCCCGACATGGGCGAGGCGGAAGCCGTGGCATCCGGTCGGGGGGCGCTCAGCGCGCTGCTGATCGCCGGCGTCGTCGTCGTGCTGGCCCCGTGGGTGGGGTCCGTGGCGTTCCTGCTGTTCGCCCTCGACGGCCTGCTCACCCGCGCCCTGCAGGGGAAGAGCGCCTAGCCTCCGCGACGGGTCTTCCGCGCGTCTGCGGCCGGTCGTATGTTGGCGGCATGTGCCGGAACATCCACACGCTCCACAACTTCGAGCCCGCCGCGACCTCGGATGAGGTCCACGCCGCCGCGCTCCAGTACGTGCGCAAGATCGCGGGCACGACGAAGCCCTCGAAGGCCAACGAGGAGGCGTTCAACCGTGCAGTGCATGACATCGCGCACGCCACGCAGCACCTCCTCGCCGACCTCGTGACGACGGCGCCGCCGAAGAACCGCGAGGAGGAGGCCGCGAAGGCCCGCGAGCGCGCCATCAAGTCCGGCCGCTACGCCGTCGCCTGATCCCGGGTTCCGGGAACCCGGATTCGGATCACCGCCTCGGATTCGGATTCCCCGCGCTGAGGCATCCGAATCCAGACATCCCATCCGAATCCGTGACCCCGATCCGGATCCGCGCCGGTGACCCTGTCGCTGAGGACAAGCGCGGCGACGAGAGGTCGCTCGCGCCTGACCCGCCCGACCCGCTAGTCTGGTCGGCTCCCTCGGCGACCCCGCCAGTGAGCAGACAGGGATCACCGTGGGGTACATCGACATCGCCGCCGTCTCGTTCGTGCTTCCGGACGGGCGGCCACTCCTCGACGACGTCTCGTTCCGCGTCGGCGAGGGCACCACGACGGCGCTCATCGGCCAGAACGGCGCCGGCAAGACGACGCTGCTGCGCATCATCCGCGGCGAGATCGCGGCGCACGGCGGCGTCGTGTCGATCGACGGCGGGCTCGGCGTCATGGACCAGTTCGTCGGTCACGGCGAGGCGGGACAGACCGTCCACGACCTGCTCATCTCCGTCGCGCCGGAGCGCGTCCGCCGGGCCGCTCGCGAGCTGGAGGATGCCGAGGCGGCGATCATCGAGCACGACGACCTCGATACGCAGATGCGCTACGCCGGCGCGATCGCCGACTACGCCGAGGCGGGCGGATACGAGTACGAGACCGTCTGGGACACGTGCACGACCGCGGCGCTCGGCATCCCGTTCTCGCGAGCCCGCTTCCGGGAGCTGACGAGCCTGTCCGGCGGCGAGCAGAAGCGTCTCGCCCTCGAGGCGCTGCTGCGCGGACCGGACGAGGTGCTGCTGCTGGACGAGCCGGACAACTACCTGGATGTGCCCGGCAAGCGCTGGCTCGAGGAGCGTCTGCGGGAGACGCTGAAGACGGTGCTGCTGGTCTCTCACGACCGCGAGCTGTTGGCGCGGGCGGCGGACCGCATCGTGACGCTCGAAGCGGGTGGGGCCGGCAGCACGGCGTGGGTGCACGGCGGCGGCTTCGCGACGTATCACCGAGCGCGGGACGAGCGGATGGCGCGCCTTGACGAGCTGCGCCGGCGCTGGGACGAGCAGCACGCCAAGCTCAAGGCGCTCGTCGCCGACCTCAAGGTCAAGGCGGCCGCCAACGACGGATTCGCGTCCCGGTACCGCGCGGCGCAGACGCGACTGCGGATGTTCGAGGAGGCCGGTCCGCCTCTCGAGCGGCCGAAGGAGCAGGAGCTGGACGTGCGTCTGCGAGGCGCTCGCACCGGACGCCGCGCTGTCGTCGCCGAGCAGCTCGAGCTGACGGGGCTCATGCGACCGTTCGACCTCGAGGTCTGGTTCGGCGATCGCGTGGCCGTGCTCGGCTCCAACGGCTCCGGCAAGTCGCACTTCCTGCGGCTCCTCGCGCGAGGTGGAACCGACCCCGACGGCCGCCTCGGGCACGTCACGACCACAGGAGCGGGGCTCGAACCCGTGACGCACTCCGGCCGGGCGGTCCTGGGAGCGCGCGTCGTGCCGGGATGGTTCGCCCAGACGCACCGGCATCCCGAGTTCGCCGGGCGGACTCTCCTGGACATCCTGCACCGCGGCGAGGACGCGCGGCAAGGACTGCCGCGGGGTGCCGCCAGCAGCGCCCTGGACCGCTACGGACTCGTCGCGCAGGCCGAGCAGGTGTTCGACAGCCTGTCCGGAGGGCAGCAGGCGCGGTTCCAGATCCTGCTGCTGGAGCTGTCGGGAGCGACGCTGCTGCTGCTCGACGAGCCGACCGACAACCTCGATCTGGTGTCGGCCGAGGCGCTGCAGGACGCGCTCGCCCGGTTCGAGGGCACGGTGCTCGCCGTGACCCACGACCGGTGGCTCGCCCGATCCTTCGACCGGTTCCTCGTGTTCGGCTCCGACGGCCGGGTGTTCGAGTCGGATCAGCCGGTCTGGGACGAGGCGCGCGTCGTGCGCCAGCGGTGACCCCTGCTCGCCTGATCCCGCGTGAGTCGCGCGCGCGTCCCGCCCACTCCGGGGTTCGGATCACCGCCTCGGATTCGGATGCCCCGCGCTGAGGCATCCGAATCCACGCATCGCATCCGAATCCGAGTGCGCTCACTGGGCGCCGTACCAGCGCCGCCGCGCCGCCGCGCCGTCGCGCCGCGGCCCAGTCCTGGATTCGGATCATGGCCTCGGATGCGGATGCTGCACGCCGGATCTTTCCGAATCCGCGGACCGGGGCCGAATCCGTGTGAGGGAGGGCGCACGGACGCGCCGCGGCATCCGAAACCCCGGCCGGTAGGCTGGGGACGTGAGCATGGACATCGAACTCGGTCGCGCCAAGCGCGCGCGTCGCGCCTACACGTTCGACGACATCGCGGTGGTGCCGTCGCGGCGCACGCGCAACCCCGAGGATGTCTCCACCACGTGGACGATCGACGCGTTCAGCTTCGACATCCCGGTGCTGGGCGCCCCGATGGATTCCGTCGTAAGCCCTCGCACCGCCATCATGCTCGGTCAGCTCGGCGGCCTGGGCGTCCTCGACCTCGAAGGTCTGTGGACGCGCTACGACGACCCCGAGCCGCTCCTGGACGAGATCGCCCGTCTCGACAAGGGCGACGCGACGCGACGCATGCAGGAGCTCTACGCCGAGCCGATCAAGCCCGAGCTCGTGCGCGACCGGCTCGCCGAGATCCGCGCGGCGGGCGTCACGGTCGCCGGCGCGCTCACCCCCCAACGCACGCAGGAGCTGTACGAGACGGTCGTCGCGGCGGGCGTGGACCTGTTCGTCATCCGCGGCACGACGGTCTCGGCCGAGCACGTCTCGAGCGTCGACCAGCCCCTCAACCTCAAGAAGTTCATCTACGACCTCGACGTGCCGGTCATCGTCGGCGGCGCCGCGACGTACACCGCCGCGCTGCACCTCATGCGCACCGGCGCCGCCGGGGTCCTGGTGGGCTTCGGCGGAGGAGCGGCCTCGACCACCCGCGCCACGCTCGGCATCCACGCGCCCATGGCGACCGCGGTGGCCGACGTCGCCGCGGCGCGCCGCGACTACCTCGACGAGTCGGGCGGGCGGTACGTGCACGTCATCGCCGACGGCGGCGTCGGCACCTCCGGCGAGCTCGTCAAGGCGCTCGCGATGGGCGCCGACGCGGTCATGCTCGGCGTGGCGCTCGCGCGCGCGACGGATGCCCCGGGCCAGGGCTACCACTGGGGACCCGAGGCCCACCACGCCAAGCTCCCGCGGGGACGCCGCGTGAAGGTCGACCAGGTGGCGCCGCTCGAGGAGATCCTCTACGGCCCCGCGCCTGTCGCGGACGGCACCGCGAACCTCATCGGAGCCCTCCGCAAGTCGATGGCGACGACCGGATATTCCGACCTCAAGGAGTTCCAGCGCGTCGAGGTCGTCGTCGCGCCGTACTCCGCGGGATGACGCAGCCGTGACCGACCCTTCCCCCGGCAGCGGCGGCGGATTCGCCGAACCCGAGGTCTTCCCGCCGACGCTGCGTGAGGTGATGCTCCGACCGCATTGGATCGGGTTGCTGCTGCTGTGCCTGGTGGTGGCCGGAGTCTTCGCGTGGCTGGGGCAATGGCAGCTGTCGCGGGCGATCGACACGAACCCCCCGCCTGCCGGCGCGACGGAGGAGGTGCGCCGGCTCGCCGACGTCGTGGAGCCGGGAGCGTATCTCCCCGGCCCCCTGGTCGGGCAGCGGGTCGAGGCATCCGGCTCGTGGGTGCCCGGCGACTTCCTCATCGTGGCGTCGCGGTTCAACGACGGCGTCGAGGGCTACTGGGTCACCGGCCAGCTCCGGCTCGCGGGCACCGACCGACCGACCTCGCTCGCGGTCGCCCTCGGCTGGGCGGCCACCGAGGCCGAGGCACGCGCGGCGGTCGAGCGATTGGATGCCGAAGATCCCGGCGTCGTCGACGTCACCGGGCGGCTCATCTCCGACGAGGGCCCCCAGCCGCCACCGGCCGGCGCCGATCCGCAGACGATGACGCGGATGTCACCGGCGGCGCTGCTCGGCCGCTGGCATGACGTCGAGGACCTCGAGGTGTACCGGCCGTACCTGGCCTCGACGGAGCCGTTCGGCGGGCTCACCGCGATCTCGTCCCCCGCGCCCGAGGAGCAGTCGAACGTCAACTGGCTCAACATCTTCTACGCCGCCGAGTGGGCGGTGTTCGCCGGCTTCGCGTTCTATCTCTGGTACCGCCTGGCGCGGGATGCCTGGGAGAAGGAGGTCGAAGACCTCGAGGACCTCGCGCGCGGCGACGAGCTCGAACCCGGCGAGGAGCCCCGTCCCGAGGCATCCTGACCCGGCGACGCAGCCGCGGCGAGGGCATCCCGACGGGAAGGCGCCCGGAATCCCGCGGGTAGACTGGTCGCATGCCCCGCGAACCCAAGCTCGCCTCGTTCCCGGCGATCCGCGGAGCCCTGAAGTTCTACCAGATCTGCTCGATCATCACCGGCATCGGTCTGCTGCTGCTCGTCGCCGAGATGATCCTCAAGTACACGCCGCTGCACGTCGAGCTGTTCGCCGGCGGATCGGGTGGCTTCCTCTGGCTCGCGCCGGTCATCGCCGGGCCCACGTGCGAGTGGTGGTCGCTGTTCGCGCCGATGACCAATGACTGCGAGATGATCTCCACCGGCGACGGATTCAACATCTCGCTGTTCATCCTCGTCGCGCACGGCTGGTTCTACGTCGTCTACCTCTTCTCGTGCTTCCGGGTCTGGAGTCTCATGCGGTGGCCTTTCGGCCGCTTCCTGCTGCTCGCACTCGGCGGCATCGTCCCGCTGCTGTCGTTCTTCATGGAGGCCCGCGTCGCCCGCGACGTCCGCGGCTACCTCCAGCGCCGCGAGGCCGACGGCGTCGGCCGCGGTGCCCCCACCGACACCCCCGCCCCCGCTATCCCGACGGAGACCCCGCGTTGACCGAACAGACCGAGACCTCCCAGCGCCCCGTCCTGGTCGTGGACTTCGGCGCCCAGTACGCGCAGCTGATCGCCCGACGCGTGCGTGAAGCCGGCGTCTACAGCGAGATCGTGCCGCACACCGCCAGCGCCGAGGAGATCGCCGCCAAGAGCCCGGTCGGCATCATCCTGTCCGGCGGCCCGTCGTCGGTGTACGAGGAAGGCGCCCCGTCGCTGGACACCGGCGTGTTCGACCTCGGCGTGCCCACGCTGGGCATCTGCTACGGCTTCCAGTACATGGCCCAGCACCTGGGCGGCGAGGTCGCACATACTGGGCTTCGCGAGTACGGCGCGACCGACGCGACCATCGTCACCGAGGGAACGCTGCTGGAGGGGCAGCCGGCCGAGCAGAACGTGTGGATGAGCCACGGCGACCAGGTCGCGCGCGCGCCCGAGGGGTTCGACGTGCTGGCCCGCACGGCCGCCACCCCTGTCGCCGCGTTCGCCAACGATTCCCGCCGGCTCTACGGCGTGCAGTGGCATCCCGAGGTCAAGCACTCCGACTACGGCCAGCGCGTGCTCGAGAACTTCCTGCACAAGGCCGCGGGTCTTCCCGCGGACTGGAACAGCGGCAACGTCATCGCCGAGCAGGTCGAGCGCATCCGCGCGCAGATCGGCAGCGGCCGCGTGATCTCGGCGCTGTCGGGCGGCGTGGACTCCGCCGTGTCGACCGCGCTGGTGCACAAGGCGGTCGGCGACCAGCTGACGGCGATCTTCGTCGACCACGGCCTGCTGCGGAAGGGCGAGCGCGAGCAGGTCGAGAACGACTACGTCGCCTCGACCGGCGTGCGCCTGATCACGATCGACGCGCGCGAGCAGTTCCTCAACGCCCTCGAGGGGGTCAGCGACCCCGAGCAGAAGCGCAAGATCATCGGACGCGAATTCATCCGCGCGTTCGAGGCCGCAGAGCGCGAGCTCGTCGCGGAGGCCGAAGCCGACGGCGAGCCGATCCGGTTCCTCGTGCAGGGCACCCTGTACCCCGACGTCGTCGAGTCCGGCGGCGGTGCCGGCACCGCCAACATCAAGAGCCACCACAACGTCGGCGGCCTCCCCGAGGACCTGCAGTTCGAGCTCGTCGAGCCGCTGCGCACCCTGTTCAAGGACGAGGTGCGCGCGATCGGCCGCGAGCTGGGCCTGCCCGAGGCGATCGTCGGTCGCCAGCCGTTTCCGGGCCCCGGCCTCGGCATCCGGATCGTGGGTGAGGTCACCGCTGACCGCCTCGAGATTCTGCGTGAGGCCGACGCCATCGCCCGGGCCGAGCTGACGAAGGCGGGACTGGACGCCGAGATCTGGCAGTGTCCCGTCGTGCTCCTCGCCGACGTGCGATCGGTCGGCGTCCAGGGCGACGGCCGCACGTACGGCCACCCGATCGTGCTGCGCCCCGTGTCGTCCGAGGACGCCATGACAGCGGACTGGACGCGACTGCCGTACGACGTCCTCGCTCGCATCTCCAACCGCATCACCAACGAGGTGCGCGAGGTCAACCGGGTCGTGCTCGACGTCACGTCGAAGCCCCCGGGCACCATCGAGTGGGAGTGAACGTGAGGGATGCCTCGGACCGTCGGTCCGAGGCATCGGTCGTTCCCGCTCCCTTCGGTCGTCGGCCTCGGGGACGCAGCGACCGGCGGCTCAGCGACGCGCGGAGCGAGGTGTACGGGAGGATGGGAGGCGTGACGCAGTTTCCGGATGCCGAGTACCTGATCCTCTCGAGCCGGCTCATCCCCGATCATGACGGGGGCTACGGCCTCGCCGTGCTCGCGCGGGCCCGCCAGATGGCGGCCGCGGGTGTCCACGACGGGCGCGGGCCGCTCATCCTCACCTTCGATCCGGGCTCGGCGGCGGACCACGCCCGTCACCGCAGGGCCTTCTTCGAGCGTGAGCTCATCGTCGATCCGGAGCGCATGCGGAACCTCTTCGACGAGGCGGCGGCGCCCGGCGGCGGCGCCGCGGACTGGCTGCGCGCGGCGGTGACACCCGGAACGCCCGACCCCGCGCTGGAGTATCGTCGCGTCGACGATGCGGACGGCCGACCGGTCGTCGGCATCCCGGTCATCCACGGCGATCCCGACTGGCACATCACGACGGCCCCCGTCGCGGTGTACGACGCGGACGGCGGCGTCGTCGGCGTGATGGCCGGGTTCGGGGCGCTGTACCGGGCGTGGCTCGAGCACGTCGTGGCCGAGCTGCATGCGGCGAACGGCGACAAGCCGGTCGTCGTGGTCTGCGAGTCGCGGCAGCTCGGCGAGCTGATCGCGGGCTGGAGCGATCCCGGTGTGCGGCTGATCCACGCGATCCACACGATCCACCTCGAGCCGCCGTACACGCCGGACGCCCCGGTGAACGCCCTGTGGGATCGCTGGTTCAGCATGGCCGAGCGCTTCGACGCCGTGCTGTGGCTCAGCGAATCGCAGCGGACCGATGTGGTGCAGCGCTTCGGCGGCGAAGGCGTCCACCTCGTGATCCCGGCGGGCGTGCCGGCGGCCTCGTCGGTGACGCCGAGCTCGGAACGGGACCGCGGGCGGGTCGTCATGCTCAATCGCCTCGCGCCCGGCAAGCGCGTCGACCACGCGATCCGTGCGTTCAAGACGGTCCTCGAATCGGTGCCGGAGGCGACGCTCGACATCTACGGCGGCGGCGCCGAGCACGACCGCCTGCAGGCCCTCATCGACGAGGAGCACCTCGGGGCGCACGTGGTGCTCCGCGGGATCACCGACACCCCCGGGAAGGTGCTCGACGAGGCATCCGCGTTCCTCACCACGTCCGCGTTCGAGGGGCAGGCGCTCGCGATCGTGGAGGCGATGGTGCACGGGTGTCCGGTCATCGCGTACGACGTGCGCTATGGGCCGCGAGACCACCTGGCAAATGGCGGCGGGGTGCTCGTCCCCGACGGCGACATCGACGCGCTCGCCGCGGCGATCGTGCGGGTGATCCAGGACCCCGAGGAGCACGCGCGCCTCTCGCGCGAGGCCGCCCAGATGGCGCGGCGAGTCGACCCGGACCGCGTCACCGAGTCGCTCGCACAGGCTGTGCGGGACGTCCTCGCCGCGCCGTCCCGGCGGGCCTAGGCCCGGCGCGCGGCTCGGACACCGGCGGCCGTGCATAACTCAGGCCCGGGGCGGCATATCGGCGGCGTGCCGCGCGTGACGGCTCGATCTGCCTGAGTTGCGCGCACCCGAGGCCGGCGAGGGCGGCGCGCTCCGCTGAGGGCGGAGCCGCCCGGAGCGGAAGCGGATGCGGCCGCACGGCAGGCGGCGCAGGCTGGGCCCATGGCAGAAGAAGGCAAGATCCCTCAGTTCGGCGCCGAGGAGCGCCGCGAGCTCTTCCGGCAGCGGGTCCTCGTGCTCGACGGGCCGCTGGACGACGATAACGGCACGCTGATCGCCACCCAGCTGCTGGCGCTGGCGGCCGAGGACGAGGCATCCGACATCGCGCTGTGGATCCACTCGCCGGGCGGCTCGGTGCCGTCGATGCTCGCGATCCGCGACATCATGCGACTGATTCCCAACGACGTCGCGACCCTCGCCCTGGGCCTCGCCTGCAGCGCCGGGCAGTTCCTGCTGTCGGCGGGCACGAGAGGAAAGCGGCGGGCGCTGCCGCACGCCCGCATCCTCATGCACCAGGGGTCGTCCGGCATCGCCGGTTCCGCCGTGGACGTCGAGGTGCAGGCCGACGACCTCCGGTACACACGCGACACCGTTCTCGGGCTCGTCGCCGAGGACACCGGCCAGAGCATCGACCGGATCTTCGAGGACTCGCTGCACGACCGCTGGTACACCGCGGCGCAGGCGCTCGACTACGGCTTCATCGACGGCATCGTCGACGACTTCGCGCAGGTCGTGCCCCGCCGCCGGCGTCCTGCGGGGCTCGGCGTCCCGGCCGAGCGCACCAGCGAGGTGGCGGCATGAGCTCGTACACGATCCCCAACGTCGTCGCGCAGCATCCGCGCGGCGAACGGATCATGGATGTCTACTCGCATCTTCTCGCCGAGCGGGTGGTGTACCTCGGCACCGCCATCGACGCCGGCGTCGCGAACGCCCTCATCGCCCAGCTGCTGCATCTGGATGCCGACAGCCCCGAGCGCGACATCCAGCTCTACATCAACTGCGAGGGCGGCGACCCGGCGGCGATGCTGGCCGTGTACGACACGATGCAGCACGTGCGCCCGGATGTCGCGACGACGTGCGTCGGGCAGGCGATCGGTGTCGGCGCGGTGCTGCTGGCGAGCGGGGCCGCGGGCAAGCGGTCGGTGCTGCCGCATGCGCGCGTCGTGCTGCATCAGCCTGTCGGGCAGGGGCGGGGAGCCATTCCCGACCTGATCCTGCAGGCCGACGAGCTGGTGCGCGTGCGAGGGGACGTGGAGGCGATCCTGGCACGGCACACCGGACAGGATGCCGCGAAGCTGCGGGCCGACACCGACCGCGATCGGATCTTCACCGCTGCCGACGCGGTCGCATACGGCCTGGCGGACCACGTGCTCACCGCGCGCTGAGCCGGCGCCGCTGCGCACAACTCAGGCTGGATGCCGCACGCGGCCGCATCCGCGGCACGCCGGGACCGTTCTGCCTGAGTTATGCGCACGTGCCCGCGGGTGATCCGGCGAGGGTCCGTGCCGCGGCTCAGCCTTCGCGGTGGCGGGGACGCGGCAGCCGCCTGCGACTGCGG
>JAPSKH010000048.1 GCA_031177765.1 Microbacterium sp.
AATGCGGGCTCGGGGGTTGTGCGATCGCGATCCGTTGACGAGGATGGAGCGGGAAAGCGGTTGCCCAGTGTCGGTCGGCGCACCGGGAGCCGGATCCCCCATCACTCGAAGGAGAGTGCGAAGTGCGAACGACATGGCGGAGACTGCTCCCGCTGACCGTGGCGCTGAGCGTCGTCCTGCCGATGGCCGGTGTCGCTCCGGCCATGGCGGCCGGGCCGGTGCCCGCGGCGGCGGAGAACCCCGGAGATCTGCGTCCGATGGAGTATCTGACGCGCGGCCTGGTGGCGGCGCAGACGGCGGGCGGCGTGTTCCTCAGCTGGCGCTTCCTCGGCGATGAGCCGGACGGCCTCGCGTGGAACGTGTACCGCAAGGACGGCGATGCCGGCTTCACGAAGATCGCGACCATCGAGCCGCGCGACGTGCAGCCCGAGAGCGACTACGACACGAACCCCGGCGTCGTCAAGGAGGACGTCACGCCCTCCAACTACACCGATCCCGACGGCACGGTCGCCAGCGTGTACGAGGTGGCGCCCGTGGTCGACGGCGTCGAAGGCGCCCGGCAGGGCATGAGCGTGCCGATGCTGTCGAGCCTCGCCGGACAGGCGGGCCAGGCCGATCGCGGCGCGGTGCACTACATCCCGCTCAAGCCGGCACCGGCTCCGGTGCCCCTGGCTCACTTCACCTATCGCGGCCACCGGTTCGGCCCCGGGACCAGTCTGAACCCCGCCGACATGGTGGTCCCGGGCACGGGCGGCCAGCACTGGTACGTCGTCGACATGAACCTGCTCCGGGCGTTCCGCGAGCCGCACGATGCCAAGACGCCGGTGACCGCGGAACAGCTGAACGGCTGGGTGGAGCAGCTCAACGCGTACAACGGCGAGAGCTGGCAGCCCAGCGCCGCCCTCGGCGCGGACGGCATCATCGGCGATGCGCTGTACGCCGAACTGGAGGCGAAGTTCATCCAGTACGTCGAGCAGCTCGACAGCGGCACGCGACTGCCGTACGCCAAGACGGATGCCGGCGCCATTCACACCTCGCAGAGCGCGCCGTACTCCACGCACGACATGACCGTCGGCGACTTCGACGGCGACGGCGAGTACGAGATCGTCGTCAAGTGGCGCAGCACCCAGCAGGACCCGATGTACTCCGAGCCGATCTTCGGCGGCAGCAACACCACGACCGCTCCGGAGTACGTCGACGTCTACAAGCAGGACGGAACCCTGCTCTTCCGCGTCGACATGGGATACAACGTCCGAGCGGCCAACGACCACGAGACGACGCTGTTCGCCGAGGACTTCGACGGCGACGGCACGTCCGAGCTCATGCTGAAGACCGCGCTGGGCACCCGCATCGGCAACTGGGACGAGGCATCCCAATCGGTGGTCTACCCCGACTCCGGTGTCGTCGGGGGCGAGGACGGGCTCAACGCCACGACCGACAGGTTCAAGGAGTACTTCTCCACCGGCGACGAGCAGGCGCTCGACACCTACTGGTCGCTCCTGAACAGCTTCACCATCTCCTACCGCAGCCCGACCGTCGGCGGCGGCAACGACGGGCCGAACGACCCCGCGCTCAAGCGCTGGATCAAGACGTACCACGTCGGTCCGATCGGTCCCGCCAAGGATGACCAGGAGTTCTTCTCGGCCTTCGAATGGGATGCCGAAGCCGGCAAGGGCGTGCTCGTGGACAGCGAGCGGTACCCGCACACCTACCAGGGCAGCGTCGACGGTGAGAACTGGGCGATGACGCCGGCCACCCAGCGCGGCAACTACTCGTACCTGGCCTTCCCCGGGCCGGGAGCGGGCACCTCGGCGAGCGACTACAAAGCCCAGATCATGGCCGAGTCCGAGGCGTACTGGCTCGAGAACCCGTGGAAGGCCGCCTCGTACGGCGACGCCCAGGGCAACCGGGCGAACCGCTACGTCGGAGTCGTGGCGGCCCTGGACGGCGTGAACAAGTACGCCGTGTCGCAGCGCGGCTACTATCACCGCACGACGCTCGCCGCGTTCAACATCGTCGACGGCGAGGTCAACCTGCAGGCGACGTTCGACTCCGCCGATCCGGAGTACTGGTCGCTCGGCGGCGAGGCGTACGACTACCAGAACCGCGGGAACCACGACACCAAGTCCGCCGACCTCGACGGCGACGGCTGGGACGAGGTCGTGATGAAGGCCATGGTGCTGGGCCTGAACGCCGACAGGACGAAGATCCTGCCGAAGGTGCTCAACGGCGACGTCATGCCGACGATCGAGGGCCTGAACGGGGTGCCGCCGGTCGCCGGCCAGTTCCAGTTCGCCACGGATGAGGTGCGCAACAACCCGCTGAACGTCTGGGCGCCGCTGCGTCACGGCGACCGGGGCGCGCTGCTGCCGGTCGACAAGGACGACAACATCCGGGAATGGTCGGGCATGGAGGAGCACCTCCTCGACGACATGAGGACCGGGCACCATCTCGGGTGGATCCCCGGCCCCGCCGGCTACGACCCCATGAAGGGGAAGCGGCTCGACGAGAACGGCGAGGTCGTGCACGAGAACTCGCTCATCTTCGGGGTGTACGCCGGAAGCGACGACGAGGGCAGCGTGGCGGGGAACTTCTCGAACCGCTGGCCCGGCGCCCAGGCCGGCTCCGCCGGTGCGACCAGGGAGGTGCGCAGCATGGTCACCGGTGAGATCCTCACCACCACCGCGACCTCGCGGGGCATCGCACAGGGACAGAACGCGATCTGGTTCGGCGGCGGGCTCACGCACATGGGCGTCAACGGAGCGACGATCAACAGCATCGACGACCTCACGTTCGCCGCCACTGCCTACCTCGCGACCGGACTGACCTCGACCGGGAACAAGAGCACGCCGACGCTCAAGGCCGACATGTTCGGCGACTGGCGCGAGGAGCTGATCCTCCGTGCCAGCGGCAACCGCCTGGGCATCGTCACGACGCTGGCACCGACCGAGTACGGCATCCGTACGCTGATGCACGACCCGATGTACCGCAACGGCGTCGCCAACAAGAACAACGGCTACGACCAGGTCGGGTTCGCCGGCTTCTACCTCGGCGACGAGGCGGAGCTGCCGTCGCAGCGGACGGACATCGCGGTGCCGACGATCCACGCCTCGGAGGTCGAGGTGTCCGTGCCGCGGACGGAGCTCGTCTCCGCCCAGAAGCTGCCGGTCACGGTCGAAGTGACGGCGCCGCTTCCCGTCGAGGGCGCGACGGTGCAGCTGCTGCTGGACGGCGAGCCCGTCGGCGAGCCGGTCGCACTGGACCGCAGAGGCATCGCGAAGGCCCACGTGGGTCCGCTCGAGCCAGGGACGCACCAGCTGACGGCGGAGTTCGCGGGCATCCCACGGCAGGGAGCCGGTGCGGACGGAGTCGCTCCTTCGGTGAGCGAGCCGGTGAGCCTCACCGTGCGCAAGGTCGGGCGCGACAGGTGACGACGCGGCGGGGCGGGTCGGCTTCGCCGGCCCGCCCCGCCGCCATGCGCCCGGCGGGCGGCGCGAGTCAGGCCGCGAGCGGTGCGGTGCTGCCCCGCACGACGAGATGGGTCGCGAGATCCATGCGAAGCGTCTCGACGGTCGCACCATCGGCCAGTCGCAGCGCGAGGCGCGTCGCCTCCTCGCCCATGCGCCGCAGCGGCTGATGCACCGTCGTCAACTGCGGGCTCATCCAGCGTGCGAGCGCGATGTCGTCATAGCCGACCACCGACAGGTCGTCGGGCACGCGCAGCCCCATCGCCGATCCCGCGGCGATCGCGCCGAGCGCCTGCAGGTCGCTGCCGGCGAAGATGGCGGTCGGCGGATCGGGGAGGGCGAGCAGGTCGCGGGCGTGCCGTTCCCCGCCGCCGGGGTGGAAGTCCCCGAACCGGATGAGCTCCGCGTCGATCGGCAGGCCGGCCGCATTCATCGCCGATCGGTAGCCGTCCACGCGGGCGAGCGAGCACATCATGTCCTCGGGACCCGTGATCGCCGCGATGCGCCGGTGGCCCAGTTCGATGAGGTGCCGCGTCGCCATGAGGCCGCCCGACCAGTTCGCCGATCCGACCGAGGGGACGTCCGGGGACGGGTCGCCGGCCGGGTCGACGATCACGAACGGGATGCCGCGAGACAGGAGCTTCTCGCGGTGCCGCTCCTCGATGTCGCTGAAGACGAGGATGACCCCGACCGGCCGTCGACGCAGCACACCGTCGATCCAGTCCGCGGAGGGCGCGTGACGGTCCCCGCTGACGGTGAGGACGACCGAGAGCCCGGCGCCGTGCGCGACGTCCTCGACCCCCTCGATGACCTCCATCGACCAGCTCGGCTCCAGCTCGTGGAACACCAGCTCGACGAACTCCCGGCGCTGCTTCGCACTGCGCCGGGTGTAGCCGTGGCGGGCCAGGTGCTCCTCCAGCCGCGCGCGTGTCTCGGGCGAGACATCCGTCCGTCCGTTGAGCACTTTCGACATCGTCGCGAGTGACACGCCGGCCTCGGCGGCGATCGCCGCGAGCGTGACACGAGGCTGGTCCGTCATGACTCGATGCTAGCCCTCGAAAGTATCGCGCGGTTGGTGCGGAACTTGCGAGGCTCCGATGCCGATCGGCTGGACGGAGCATCCCTCGTGGTATAGGTTGTCGTAGACAACAATTGGTTCATCGTCGAACAGGAGCGTCATGCCCACCCCCACCCGCGCCGACAAGTTCTCGTTCGGCCTCTGGACCATCGGCTACAACGGCACCGACCCGTTCGGCGGCCCCACCCGTCCCGCGCTCGACGTCGTCCACGCCGTCGAGAAGCTGACCGAGCTCGGCGCCTACGGCCTGACGTTCCACGATGACGACCTGTTCGCGTTCGGATCGACCGACGCCGAGCGTCAGACGCAGATCGACCGTCTCAAGGGGGCGCTCGAGGCCACGGGCCTGGTGGTGCCGATGGTGACCACGAACCTCTTCTCGGCACCGGTCTTCAAAGACGGCGGCTTCACCTCGAACGACCGTCAGGTCCGCCGCTTCGCGCTGCGCAAGGTGTTCCGGCAGCTCGACCTCGGTGCCGAGCTGGGGGCGAAGACCTTCGTGATGTGGGGTGGGCGCGAGGGCGCCGAGTACGACGCGGCCAAGGACGTCCGGGCGGCGCTGGAGCGGTACCGCGAGGCGGTGAACCTGCTGGCGCAGTACGTGATCGACAAGGGCTACGACATCCGCTTCGCGATCGAGCCGAAGCCCAACGAGCCCCGCGGCGACATCCTGCTCCCCACGCTCGGCCACGCGATCGCGTTCATCGACTCCCTCGAGCACCCGGAGCTCGTGGGCCTGAACCCCGAGGTCGGCCACGAGCAGATGGCGGGCCTGAACTTCGCCGCCGGCATCGCGCAGGCGCTGTACCACGGCAAGCTCTTCCACATCGACCTCAACGGTCAGCGCGGCATCAAGTACGACCAGGACCTGGTGTTCGGCCACGGCGACCTGCACAACGCCTTCGCCCTGGTCGACCTGCTCGAGAACGGCGGCCCCGGCGGCGTCCCGGCGTACGACGGCCCCCGCCACTTCGACTACAAGCCCTCACGCACCGAGGACGAGACCGGCGTCTGGGAGTCGGCGGCGGCCAACATGCGCACCTACCTCCTGCTCAAGGAGCGCGCCGCGGCCTTCCGTGCCGATCCCGAGGTGCAGGAGGCGCTCGCCGCCGCGAAGGTGGACGAGCTGTCGACGCCGACGCTGAACCCGGGCGAGACGTACGAGGACTTCCTCGCCGATCGCTCGGCGTACGAGGAGTTCGACGCCGGGGCGTACCTCGGCGGCAAGGGCTTCGGCTTCGTCCGGCTGCAGCAGCTGGCGACCGAGCACCTGCTCGGCGCGCGCGGCTGACCCCGCGTCCGGCTGGCGGCACAGCCCCGGTTCCGACCGCGAGACAGCATCGGGGCGCCGAGACAGCACCCTCGCGAACGCGGTCTCGGCGCTCCACTGCAGTCTCGCGAGAATCGACGGTGGCGGAGGGACATTCGGAGAGGCAGATCGAAAGGGGTGGGGATGGTGCTGGTGATGGGGGTCGACTCGTCGACCCAGTCGTGCAAGGTCGTGGTCACGGATGCTTCGACCGGGGCGGTCGTCCGCGAGGGGCGGGCGCCGCACCCCGAGGGCACCGCCGTGGATCCCGAGGCCTGGTGGACGGCCCTTGAGGCCGCGATCGCCGACGCCGGCGGGCTGAGCGGCGTCGAGGCCTGGGCGATCGGCGGGCAGCAGCACGGCATGGTCGTGCTCGACGCCGCGGGGCGCGTGATCCGCGACGCCCTGCTGTGGAACGACACCCGATCCGCCGACGCCGCCGCCGACCTCATCCGCGAGTTCGGCGCGGATGCGCTCGCACAGCGCACCGGACTGGTCCCCGTGGCATCCTTCACCATCACCAAGCTGCGCTGGCTGCGCGACCACGAGCCCGACAACGCCGCTCGCGTCGCAGCCGTCGCGCTGCCGCACGACTGGCTGACCTGGCGCCTGCGCGGTTTCGGCCCGGCGGGGGAGTCCTCCCGGGGACCCGTGCTCGAGGAGCTGGTGACGGACCGATCGGATGCCTCCGGCACGGGCTACTGGAGCCCCGAGACGGGCGATTACGACCGCGAGCTGCTCGTGGCCGCGCTCGGGCGGGATGCGATCCTGCCCCGGGTGCTGGGACCCGCCGACTGGGTGACGGATGCCGACGGCCGGCGTGTCGGCGGCGGCGCGGGCGACAACGCCGGCGCGGCGCTGGGCCTGGGCGCGGGGCCCGGGGACGTCGTGGTCTCGATCGGCACGAGCGGCACGGTGTTCGCGGTGAGCGAGGAGCGCACGATCGACCCGACCGGGACGGTGGCGGGTTTCGCGGACTGCACGGGGCGGTTCCTCCCCCTGGTCGCGACCCTCAACGCGGCGCGGGTCCTGGATGCCGTCGCCCGCGTGCTGGGCGTCGACCATGCCGAGCTGAGCCGGCTCGCCCTCGCCGCTCAGCCCGGTGCGGGCGGGCTGAGGCTGGTGCCGTACTTCGAGGGGGAGCGCACACCGAACCTGCCCGACGCGACCGCGTCGCTGACGGGCATGACGCTGGCCTCCACGACGCGCGAGAACCTCGCGCGCGCTGCGGTGGAGGGCATGCTGTCGGGGCTCGCCGCGGGTCTGGAGGCCCTGCGGGGACTGGGCGTCCCACTCGATCGTGCGCTGCTGGTGGGCGGCGGTGCGCAGTCCGAGGCGGTGCGGACCATCGCGCCGCTGGTGCTCGGCCTTCCCGTCGAGGTGCCTGCGCCGGGGGAGTACGTGGCGCTCGGGGCCGCTCGGCAGGCGGCATCCGTCCTCGCCGCCTGACGACACGCGGCGTCGGCGGCCCGTCGACTCGGCGGATGGTGCGCCCGACGTTCATATCTCAGGCTGTGCGGCCCGAGCCGGCCGGTTCCGGCCGCGACAGCGGCTTTCTGCCTGAGTCATGCGCACTCGCACCGGCCGGGCGCGCTTCGGCCGTGTGACGCGCAAGAATGGGCCCGATGCCGAAGTCCGACTCCGCCGAGCTCGACGCCGTCGCCGCCGAGCTGTACGTGCTGCCGCCGGACCAGTTCACCAAGGCCCGGAACGCCCGCGCCGGCATGGCAGACCGGGCGATCGCTGCGCACATCAAGGCGCTGCGCAAACCGTCCGTCGCCGCGTGGGCGGTCAACCTGCTGGCGCGCGAGGGCCAGCTGGGCGAGGCCCTCGAGCTCTCTGCGGCGCTGCGCGAGGCGCAGGAGGACCTCGACGCGGCGGAGATGTCACGCCTCGGCCGGCAGCGCCGCCAGCTCGTCGCGGCGCTCGCCAAGCAGGCCGTGGACCTGGCCGAGGATGCCGGCGTCACCGTCAGCGCTGCCGCGCGCGAGGACGTGGAGAAGACGATCAATGCGGCGGTGATGGATGCCACCGCCGCGGCGGCCGTGATGACGGGACGGCTCGTGAAGCCGCTGGAGGCCGGCGCGTTCGACGACTCGGACCTGGCCGACGCCGTGGGCGGGTCGCTGCCCGGCGCGACGGTTCTGCCGCCGCGTGACGACCTCGCCCAGCGCCGCGCGCGCAAGGCGGCCGAGAAAGCCGCCCGCGAGGCCGAGCGGCTCGCGAGCGAAGCCGAGCGGGAAGCGGCGCGCATCGACGCCCGGCGGGCGAAGGCGCAGGAGCGCGCTGACCACCTGGCCGAGCGGATGGACGACCTCCGGCGCGATCTCGCCCAGCTCGAGCAGGAGGCGCGGGCCCAGGCCGAGACGCTCGAGGCGATCGAGCAGGACCACGCCGAGGCGCGCCGGCGCGCGAAGGCGGCGGCGAAGGAGGTCGAGCGCGCGCAGCGCGCGCTCGAGGAGATCTGATGCCGAGCCGGTACGGATCGACGGTCGGTGCGCGAGCTGTCGTCGCCGTGTCGATCCATCCACTTCTCACAGGACTCTCGTAGCAGGCATCCCTAGCGTGAGGACATGGCGACCCCCGGGCCCCTTGTGCACTCGACGGCCTCCCAAGACACCGAGATCACGGTCTCCGCGGCAGAGCTGCGCGAGATGCGGGACGGCCTGCAGCGGTTCCTCATGGAGTACCGCTTCGGTCTGCAGGAGGTGGAGACCAAGATCGGCATCCTGCGGGACGAGTTCCTGCTGACGCACGACTACAACCCCATCGAGCACGTCTCCAGCCGGGTCAAGTCGCCCGACAGCCTGGTCGAGAAGGTGCAGCGCAAGGGCGTCGAGGCGGACTTCGCCTCGATCCGCCGGGAGATCACCGACATCGCCGGCATCCGTGTCACGTGCAGCTTCGTCACGGACGTGTACCGCCTGTTCGACCTGCTGACCGCGCAGGACGACGTCCGCCTGATCCAGGTGAAGGACTACATCGCCTCGCCCAAGCCCAACGGCTACAAGAGCCTGCACGCCATCGTGGAGGTGCCGGTGTTCCTGTCGACCGGACGCATCGAGGTTCCCGTCGAGGTGCAGTTCCGCACGATCGCGATGGACTTCTGGGCGAGCCTCGAGCACAAGATCTACTACAAGTACGCCACGCGCGTTCCCGACGATCTCCTGGAGAGCTTGAAGGATGCCGCCCAGACGGCGTCCGAGCTCGACGAGCGCATGGAGCGGCTGCACCGCGAGATCCGCGGGAACGGCAGCGCCCGCGCCGTCGTGGGTCGGAGCGTCCACGGCGACATGCGTCCGTACCTCACGATCGCTCCGGCGGCGTCCGTGCTGCCGGTCCCGACCGCGACCGCCGACCCGGCGGACGCCTCCGACGCCTCCGGGACGAGCCCGTCGGTGCAGCCGGCGACCACGACCGTGACCGACCAGCCGCTCGAGCCGGCGCCGACGACCGTCACGGAGACGCCCGTCGAGCCGACTTCCACCACCGTGACCGGCCCTCCTGCAGGGCCGGTGACCTCGGTCTGAGCCGCCGCCCGCCGATCCGGC
>JAPSKH010000049.1 GCA_031177765.1 Microbacterium sp.
AGCGCGGCGACGAGACGGAACGCGGCGTCAGCTGTGCTGCGGGAAGCCGAGGTTGAGCCCGCCGTGCGACGGGTCGAGCCAGCGGGAGGTGACCGCCTTCTCGGCCGTGAAGAACTCGAATCCGTGCGGTCCGTAAGCCTTCGCGTCGCCGAACAGCGACGCCTTCCATCCGCCGAACGAGTGGTACGCGACGGGCACGGGAATCGGCACGTTGATGCCGATCATGCCGACGTTGACCTCGTGCTGGAAGCGCCGGGCGGCGCCGCCGTCGTTGGTGAAGATCGCGGTGCCGTTGCCGAAGTCGCTCGCGTTGATGAGCCCCAGGCCCTCCTCGTAGCCGGTCACGCGCACGACCGACAGCACGGGTCCGAAGATCTCGTCTCGATAGGCCGCCGACGACGTCGGGACGTTGTCGAGCAGGGTCGGCCCCACCCAGAACCCGTTGGGGTCGCCGTCGACCTCGATGCCGCGTCCGTCGACCACGACCTCGGCACCGTCCCCGGCGGCGATGTCGACGTACGAGGCGACCTTGTCTCGGTGGGCGCCGGTGATGAGCGGGCCCATGTCGCAGCCGCGGGTGCCGTCGCCGGTGCGCAGCCGGCCCATGCGCTCGGCGATCTTCTCGACGAGCTCGTCCGCGACGGTGTCGACGGCGAGGACGACCGAGATGGCCATGCACCTCTCGCCGGCCGAGCCGAACCCGGCGTTGACGGCCGCGTCCGCGGCGAGGTCGAGGTCGGCATCCGGCAGAACCAGCATGTGGTTCTTGGCGCCGCCGAGCGCCTGCACGCGCTTGCCGTTGCGGGTGCCGGTCTCGTAGACGTACCGCGCGATCGGCGTCGAGCCGACGAAGGAGATCGCCGCGACGTCCGGATGCCCGAGCAGCGTGTCGACGGCGACCTTGTCGCCGTGCACCACGTTGAAGACGCCGTCGGGCAGTCCCGCCTCGGTGAGTGCCGCGGCCATCCAGTTCGCCGCGCTCGGGTCCTTCTCCGACGGCTTCAGCACGACGGCGTTGCCGGCCGCGAGCGCGACCGAGAAGAACCACATCGGCACCATCGCGGGGAAGTTGAACGGGCTGATGATGCCCACGACGCCGAGAGGCTGCCGGAGGGTGTAGACGTCGATGCCGGACGAGGCGTTCTCGCTGTAGGCGCCCTTGGTGAGGTGGCCCAGGCCGCACGCGAACTCCACGACCTCCAGGCCGCGGGCGATCTCGCCCAGCGCGTCGGAGAGGACCTTGCCGTGCTCGGCGGTGAGGATGCGGGCGAGCTCGTCCTTGCGCGCATTGACGATCTCGCGGAACGCGAACATGATCTGCTGCCGCTTGGCGATGCTCACGTTGCGCCATGACGCGGCCGCCTCGGCGGCGACCGAGATCGCGTGGGCGGTGTCCTCGGCGGTCGCGAAGCGCACTTCGCGCTGCACGGTTCCCAGCGCAGGGTTGTAGACCTCGCCGGTGCGGTCGGATTCGCCCTGCCACGGGCGTCCGCCCACCCAGTGATCGACGATCGTCGTCGCGGAGGGGGTGGTCCGCTCGAGTGTCGTGGTGTCGGTCATCGTGTTCCTCTCCTTCGAGTGCCCCTTCTGAGGGCTTGTTCCCAGTCTGCGCCGCGAGCGGGCCTGCGCAACCCTCCGTGGTCCGCGGCGTCCACGCGACGGCTCACCTCGTCACGGCGGCGACGGCCGCCAGCGCGCCGTCGTACGCCTCCACGGCCCGCGCCACCTCGTCGGCGGTCACGACGCACGGCGGCACGACATGGATGCGGTTGTCGGCCAGAAGGGGCAGCACGCCGCGGTCGACGATCTCCTTCTTCACCGCGCCGACGACGGCAGCCGGCAGCGGCTCGCGCGTGTCCCGGTCGGCGACCAGCTCTATGGCCCAGAACACCCCTTCGCCGCGCACCTCGCCGATGAGCGGATGCCTCTCGGCGAGTTCGCGAAGAGCGGGGCCGATCGCCTCTTCGCCGATGCGGCGGGCGTGCTCGACGATCCCTTCGCCGTCCATCGCGTCGATCGCGGCGACGATCGATGCGGCCGCGAGAGGATGCCCCGAGTAGGTCAGTCCTCCGGGGAACACCCGGTCGTCGAAGGTCCGGGCGATGGCCTCGGAGATGATGACGCCGCCCACCGGCACGTAGCCGGAGTTGACGCCCTTGGCGAAGGTGATCAGATCCGGGACGACGTCGTAGCCCTGGAAGGCGAACCAGCGGCCCGTCCGGCCGAACCCGGCCATCACCTCGTCGAGGATCAGCACGATGCCGTACTCGTCCGCGAGAGCGCGCACGCCGGCGAGGTATCCGGGAGGCGGAACGAGGATGCCGGCGGTGCCCGGCACGGATTCGAGCAGGATGGCGGCGATGGTGTCCGGGCCCTCGGCCTGGATGACGCGGCGGAGATGCTGCAGCGCGCGCTCCGACTCCTGTTCGGGCGTGGTGGCCCAGAACTCGCTGCGGTACAGGTACGGCCCGAAGAAGTGGACGTGGCCGCGGGCGTACTGGTTGGGCATCCGTCGCCAGTCGCCGGTCGCCACGATCGCCGCGCCGGTGTTGCCGTGATAGGACCGGTACGTCGAGAGCACGGTGTCACGTCCGGTGTGGAGCCGGGCCATGCGGATGGCGTTCTCGACCGCGTCGGCCCCGCCGTTGGTGAAGAAGACCCGCGAGAACCCGTCCGGCGCCTTGGCGAGGATGCGGGCGGCCGCCTCGCCGCGCTGCAGGTTCGCCGTGGCGGGACCCACGGTCGCCAGGCGCGCCGCCTGCTCCTGGATGGCGGCGACGACGGCCGGATGCTGATGCCCGATGTTGACGTTGACCAGCTGGCTGGCGAAGTCCAGCATCTGATTGCCCGCGTGGTCCCACACGGTCGTGCCGGAGCCTCCCGCGATGACGGGCAGGTCGAGCGCCGCCTGCGCCGACCACGAGTGGAACACGTGCGCGCGGTCCAGCTGCTTGGCGCGGGCGTCGAGGTTCTCGGGCATCCGGGGGCTCCTGGAGATCGGGGCGGTTCGCCCTCGGGCGATTCGTCTGTGGCTACGCTCGTCGCTCAACGAGCGGGCGTCAACCGACGATCCCGGTCGTTGAGCGAGGCGGTCAGACGAATCGTCCGGAGCGCCCATGTACATCTCGGGACGGATGCCGTGGCATCCGGCCTCGCGTACCGTGAAACGGTGTTCCGCCGCCTGAAGCCCTACCAAATCGTGGTCGACGTCGTGCTGGCGGGAGTGTTCTTCGTGGTGGCCGCTCCCGTCGAGCTGGCGATGACCGCGTCGACGCCGTCGGAGCTGATCCTGGGGAACGGGCTGGCGCTGCTGTTCGGCGTGGTCGTCGCGATGATCTTCAGCGGGGCACTCGCGATCGCGCGGCTCGCGCCGGGCCTGGCCCTCGCCTCGGCCTGGGCGGGGGCGCTGCTGCAGGTGGGGCTCGGACGCCCGCCGAGCTTCTCGGATCTCGCGATCTTCGTCGTCCTCTACGCCACCGCGGCGCACGGCACGCCGCGGGTGTACCGCGCCGGGCTGGTCTCCGCCCTGGTCGGCGCGCTGGTGATCGCGGTGTATCTGACCGCGAGTCCGCTGTACGCCGGTGGCGGGCTCACCTGGGGCACACTGCCGCTGGCGCTGATGATGCTCGTGGCGGCCGCGTTCGCGCTGGGGCTGTCGTGGACCGTCGGCGCGCTCGTGCGCAGCGCTGTCCGCGCCCGGCGCACTCGCGAAGCGCAGCAGCGCGCGGAGGCCGATGCGATCGCCGAGCAGGAGCGGGTCCGCATCGCCCGCGACATGCACGATGTCGTCGCGCACTCGCTCGCGGTGGTCATCGCGCAGGCTGACGGCGCGCGCTACGCGGCCGCAGCGGATCCGGCGGCGGCGGCCACCGCGCTCGGCACGATCTCGGGCACGGCGCGCGCGGCTCTCGCCGACGTCCGGCTCCTGCTGACGCAGCTGCGCCACAGCCAGGCGGACGGCCCCCAGCCGACGCTCGCCGACCTCGAGACCCTGTACGCCCAGGTGCGAGCGGCCGGCGTCGCGCTGCGGGTCGATGTCGACCCGGCGCCGCCGGGCACCCCACCGGCATCGGTCCAGCTCGCGGTGTACCGCATCCTGCAGGAGGCGCTCACCAACGCGCTGCGTCACGGTGCACCCGGTGGGCCGGTGGATGTGCGGCTGTCCTGGCTGCCCGACCGGGTCGAGCTGCTCGTGCGCAATCCCCTCACGCCGGCGCCGGTGCCGGCCGTCGCCGCGCCGGGGCCGGAATCGCCGATCGGACACGGCATGATCGGCATGCGGGAACGGGCCCAGCTCGTGGGCGGCCGGCTCGATGCAGGAGCGGAGGACGACTCCTTCGTCGTGCGCGCCGAGATCCCGATCGGCGGTGCGGCGTGAGCGTGTCCCACAAACGCGGTCCAGCAGCGCCAGGGAGCCGGAATTCTGGGACATGCGCCCGAGCAACCGGGACACGAAGAGCAGGGAGCGGGGACGGATGACGCCGATCAGGGTCGTGCTCGTGGACGACCAGGCGCTCTTCCGCGCCGGCATCCGCATGCTGGTGGGCTCGCAGCCCGACCTCGAGGTCGTGGGGGAGGCAGCCGATGGGCGCGAGGCGCTCGATGTCGTGCGGCAGACCCGGCCCGATGTGGTCCTGATGGACATCCGCATGCCCGTGATGGACGGGCTCGCTGCGACGGCCGAGCTGCTGCGCGATCCCGACGCGCCGCGGATCGTGATGCTCACCACCTTCGACCTGGACGAGGCGGCCGCGCGCGCCATCCGGCAGGGGGCGAGCGGCTTCCTGCTCAAGGATGCCGATCCGGAGTTCCTGCTCGCCGCGATCAGGACCGTGCACGCCGGGTCGGCCGTGATCGCGGCATCGGCCACCCGCGACCTCTTCGCCCACCTGACAGCGGACGCCGCGCCGGCGCCGGTGCCGCCGTCCTACGCCGAGCTGACCGAGCGGGAGCGGGAGATCTTCGCGCTCGCCGCGCGTGGTCTGTCCAACGCCGAGATCGCCGCACGGGAGTTCCTGTCCGAGGCGACGGTGAAGACGCACATCAGCCGCATCCTCACCAAGCTCGGCCTCCGCGACCGTGTGCAGCTCGTGGTCTTCGCGTTCGAGCACGGGCTGGCCTGAACCGCGGCGGGATCATCCTTCCGATGTAGGCGGATGCCCCTTCCGGCCGACGCGCGCGACCGGGGTCCGTTCCTAGCGTCGTAGGCATGGAGATCACATCGACCGACCTGGGCCTGGCTGCCCGGGTCCAGCAGCTCACGAAGACCTACGGCGCCGGCGAGAGCACCGTGCGCGCCCTCGACGGCGTGAGCGTCGGCATCCGTCGCGGCGAGTTCACCGCGATCATGGGCCCCTCGGGCTCGGGCAAGTCCACACTCATGCACATCATGGCGGGACTGGACGCGCCCACGGCGGGTCGGGCATGGATCGGCGACACCGACATCACGGGCCTGTCCGACCTCGAGCTGACGATCCTGCGCCGCCGTCGCGTCGGCTTCGTCTTCCAGTCCTTCAACCTCGTGCCGACGCTCGACGCGATCGGGAACATCCTGCTGCCGTTCGACCTCGACGGCCGCCGCCCCACCGCGCTCGAGAAGGCGCGCATCGACGGCCTCGTCGAGACGCTCGGGCTGACGACGCGCCTGGGCCACCGCCCGCATCAGCTGTCGGGCGGACAGCAGCAGCGCGTCGCGATCGCCCGGGCGCTCGCGACCGCGCCGGACCTGGTCTTCGCCGACGAGCCGACGGGAAACCTGGACTCGCGCAGCGGTCGCGAGGTGCTCGCCCTCCTCGCGGCGGCCAGCCGCGAGCACGGCCAGTCGATCGCGATGGTCACCCACGACCCGGTCGCCGCCTCGCACGCCGACCGCGTGCTGTTCCTCGGCGACGGCCGGATCGTCGCCGACAAGCCGCGGCAGAGCCCCGAGGAGATCTCGGCGTACATGCTCGCGTCCGAGCTCGGCGCGACGCACGCGGGCGCCGCCACGCCGGCGGTGACCCGATGACCGCGCTCGCCGACAGCACCCGGGAGCGGACGCCCCGACCGGTCGCTTCCGGCCCGCGCGCCACCGGCACCTCGTCGCGGATCGCGTGGCTGCGCGAACGAGGGATGGGCGCGAGCGTCCTCGTCGCGGGCATCTCCAGCGCGTTCGGCGTCGTGCTGCTCTCGGCCACCGGCTACATCGCCGAGGTGCTGCGCGCGGACCCGTACATCGGCGACAGCGGAACCCTCGCGGTCGTCCTGGCGATCCTCACCGTGCTGCTGGTCGGCGTCGCCGTGTACGTGGCATCCATCGTGACGGCCAACACCTTCGCCACCGTGATCGCCGGTCGCACCCGCCGCATCGCGCTGCTGCGGCTCATCGGCGCGTCGGCGCGGTCGCAGCGCACCGAGGTCGCCCGGCAGGGTCTGGCGGTCGGCATCATCGGCGCCGTCGCGGGCCTCCTCGGCGGCACACTGGTGTCGGCGGGAGGCATCCTGCTCGCGGAGCGGCTCCTGGGAGTCGAGGGCGTGGACTATCTCGTCGTCCAGCCGATGCTCCTCATCCCCGCCGCCGTCGTCGCGCTCACGACGTGGGCCGCCGCATGGGTCGGGTCACGTCGCGTGCTGACGGTGACACCGCTGCAGGCGCTCGGGGGCTCGGTCGAGGCATCCCACGATGCGTATCGTCGCCGCGCGGGGCGCAACGGTGCCGCCGCCGCCCTGTTCGCGATCGGCGGGGCGCTGCTCGCAGGCGGCATCGCGCTGGGCCTGATCACGCCGCTCGGGGTCGTGGTCGCCTTCCTGGGAGGCATCCTCTCGTTCACCGGGCTCGCCCTGGGCGCGGGCGTCGTCATGCCGCCCGTGCTGCGGCTGGTCGGCCGGCTGTTCGGGGGATCGGCGACCGCGCGGCTGGCGGCCGAGAACGCGCTGCGCTATCCGGAGCGCTCCAGCCGCATGGCGATCGGCGTGGTGATGGGTGTGACGCTCGTGACGATGTTCGCCGTCGCCCTCGAGACGGTGAAGGTGGTGATCCGCACCTCCGCGGGCGGCGAGGTCGACGACGCCTTCGAGGCCGTGATCGACACGTTCTCGGGGATCATGATGGGTCTGGTCGCCGTCTCGGCCGTCATCGCGGCCGTGGGCCTGGTCAACCTTCTGACGATCGGCGTCGTGCAGCGGCGACGCGAGCTGGGGCTGCTGCGGGCGCTCGGGGTCTCGAACGACCAGGTGCGCCGCATGGTGCTGCTGGAGGCCGCGCACATCACGATCGCGGCGACGGTCACCGGGCTCGTGCTCGGCGTCGCGTACGGCTGGGCGGGAGCGCAGTCGCTGCTCGGCTCGGTTCCGATGCCGCCCGCCTTCTCCGCCCCGAACCTCGTCGCCCCGGCGGTGCCGTGGGCGCCGGTCGCCGTGATCGTGGCGGCGACCGCGGTGCTCACCCTCGTCGCGGCCGTCGTTCCCACGCGGCTGGCCACGCGCGTCGCGCCGGTGGAGGCGCTGGCCGACTGACGCGAGGAAGGGATGCCCCGGCGCAGGCTTCGCGCCGGGGCATCCGCGTCGTCGCCCGGCCGGGTCCTACAACGGTGCGGCGGCCGTGTCCAGGGGGCTGTCGGAGCGCCGTCGCGACCGCACCCTGGGCGCATGGACATCCAGATCATCGAACACGAGCCGCCGTACCGCGTGGGGGTCATCGTCGGGAGCCTGTCCCGGGAATCCATCAACCGGCGGCTGGCCATGGCGCTGCAGCGGGTCGCGCCGCGGGAGCTCGAGTTCTTCGAGATCCCGTACGGCGACCTTCCGCTGTACAACCGGGACCTCGACGCGGACTACCCGCAGGTGGCGCTGGACTTCAAAGAAGCGGTGCGCTCCGCGGACGCGGTGCTGTTCGTGACGCCGGAGTACAACCGCTCCCTGCCGGGCGCGCTCAAGAACGCGATCGACTGGGGGAGCAGGCCGTGGGGCCAGAACGCCTGGTCCGACAAGCCGACCGGGGTCATCGGCGCTTCCGCCGGGCAGATCGGCACCGCCGTCGGCCAGCAGTCCCTTCGTGCCACCTTGAGCTTCCTCAACGCGCGGCAGATGACCACGCCCGAGGCGTACATCCACTTCACGCCGGGGCTGATCGAAGCGGACGGCGAGGTGACGGTGCCCGAGACCGAGGAGTTCCTCCGCATGTTCATGGAGAAGTTCCTCGAGTACGTCGCGCGCGTCCTCACCGTCATCCCGCGATCCTGACGACCGGCCGGCTCAGCGCTCGCCGCGCACCATCCGGATCTCGCGCGCACCGCCGAGCCGGTCGTCGTCCTTGCACGTCCCGTCGGCGACGAAGCCGTTGCGCTCGTAGAAGCGGCGGGCCCGCGGGTTGTCCTCCAGCATCCACAGCGACGCGTCGGCCGAGCCGATCGCCGCTTCCAGCAGTCCTTGCCCCGCGCCCGTGCCCTGGTGCGCCCTCAGCACGTAGATCGTGAACAGCTCGAGCCGGCCGGCCCGGTCGGCATCCCGCGACGGACCGGCCCAGGCGAAGCCCACGACGTCCCCGGTGAGCTCGGCCACCCACACCGGCTGGATGCCGCGGGACGTCTCACCGGCGATCAGCCGTCGCAGCGCTGCGGCCCGGGCGGCGAGTGGGCGGCCGCGGACGACGGCATCCGGAAGCTTCCCGGTGTAGGTCTCGCGCCAGGACTGCCGTTGCACCCTCGCGATGGCGCGGGCGTCGTCGACGGTCGCGCGCCGGATGACCAGCTCACCCACCGGAGTGCTCGGGTGGGGCCGCATCGACCGGATCTCCCGCCGTCGTGTCGGGTGCCGTCGGCTCGGGGTCGTGCGCCCAGGTCGGGGCGAGGGCCCGGATGCGCGCGCCTCGCCACTGCCACACCGCCCACAGCCCCGGCCACAGCGCGAGCGCCGTCGGGCCGCCGATGACGAGGCGGTCGCGCCACAGTGTCTTCTCCGGCGCACCCGGCGCCGGCGAGATCGCCATCTGGTGATCCCACACGTCGAGGCTCGCGAGCGGGCCCGTGAGCGGGATGCCGCTGTCGCGGAAGATGCGCACCGCGCCGTCCCGGTCCTGGACGTAGCGGTCGGTGGTGTGGATCAGCTGCCGGCCGAGCGGGATGCGTCCGAACGCGGACATCTGCACGGGGACGTCGTCGCCCGCCTGCCAGGAGGTCGGCAGGCCGCCCGGCACGAGCGGGTCGACGTCCAGCAGCGGCCCGTACAGCTCAGCCACCGCACGGGGCGAGTGCAGCGCGCGCCAGGC
>JAPSKH010000018.1 GCA_031177765.1 Microbacterium sp.
GCGGCGTCCGAGACGCACGGACCAGGCGACGGATGCCGCGGATCGAAGCCGCCGCGGCATCCGTCGTCCGCGTTCGGGCGGTCAGGTGTCGGTCGCCTCACCCGGTTCGAGCACGACCAGTTCGCCGTCGTTCTGCTCGACGGCCCAGCGCAGGCGTGCCCGTCCCATGTCGCGCCCGATGACCGACAGGGTCATGTCGTGGGTGCCGAATGCGCGCTTGGGCGCGACGGCGAGCACGAAGTCCATCGCCTCGCCGATCTTCAGCCACGGGGCGCCGACCGGCGCGGCCAGGAGCGACACCGATCGACCCGCGGGCACCGCGTAGGAGTCGCCCGGGTAGTAGAAGCTGTCGTTGACCAGCACGCCGACGTTGTCGATCACCGGGATGGACTCGTGGATGACCGCGTGGCGGCCGCCGAAGAACTCCAGCCGGAACGGCTCGACGGTCACGGTGTCGCCGGGATGCACGACGGTGATCTCGTAGCCGGCGGCGGCCTTGGCGACGCCTTCGGGACCGAAGATCGGGATGCCGGGGAAGGTGTGGAGGATGCGGTCCAGGTGATCGGGCGTCCAGTGGTCGGGGTGCTCGTGGGTCAGGACGATGGCGACAACGTCCTCGAGGGTGCCCAGCGGCGCGGTGTACGAACCGGGGTCGATCACGAGCGTCCTGCCCGCTTCGACGATGGTCAGCGTGGCGTGCTCGAACTTGGTGACTCGCATGGTCCGAGTCAACCCGCACGCGGGGCGGAGCGGCAAGGCCGGGCACGTTCGGCGCCTCGATTTGGAGCGAGCATGAACGCCGTGGCATAATCGAACGGTTGCGAAAACGGCCCCATCGTATAGCGGCCTAGTACGCCGCCCTCTCACGGCGGTAACGCGGGTTCGAATCCCGCTGGGGTCACAACACGGAAAAGCCCTCCCGGTCCGCCAGGACCTGGAGGGCTTTTCCGTGTTCCGCGCCCAGCAGGGTGAGAAACGCTCGCGCGGGCGGCTCCGGCTAGTCCGACTCGTCGACGGGCACCTCGACGGGGATCTCGGCCGGTGGGTGGCGGTCGCCGACGGTGGCGCGCCGCATCGTGGCGAGATCGAACTTCGGCTCGCGGGCGGCGGTGAACAGGCCGTTGGCCTCCTGGAAAGTGTCCGTCAGCTGCGTGTAGCAGAAGCCGGCGAACGCCTCGACGTCGTGCACGGCGCCCAGCAGCCGCTCGTAGGAGTCGCGCAGCTGGTCGGGGGAGTCCGAGACGGAGTAGCCCCATGTCCCGTGCGCGTCCGTCGTCGTGCGGCACGCGATCCCGCCGAACTCGCTGAGCACGAGGGGCTGCCCCTCGTGCGGGTGCTCGTCGAGGGTGATCATGCGCCCGGCCGGGAAGGCGGTTCGCAGGGCCTCGGGAAGGTCTGTTCCCGGCGTGCTCGCGTAGCGCGCGCGCAGGCGATCCGGCTCGCTCTCGTAGTCGTGGATGCTGATGATGTCGGTCGCCGACGACTCCCAGCCGTCGTTGCCGACGACGGGGCGGGACGGATCGAGCGTGTGGGTCAGGTGGTACAGCGCCTGCACGAACGACCGGTGGGTCGCCACGTTGGGCAGGTCGGGCACGCCCCACGACTCATTGAAGGGCACCCAGACGACGATGCAGGGATGACCGATGTCACGCCGCACCGCCTCCACCCATTCGCGCGCCACCCGCTCGATCGACTGGCGTGTGAACCGGTAGGCGCTGGGCATCTCCTCCCACACCAGCAGGCCCAGGACGTCCGCCCAGTACAGGTACCTCGGATCCTCGATCTTCTGGTGCTTGCGGACGCCGTTGAACCCCGCGGCCTTGGTCAGCTCGATGTCCCGGATGAGCGCCTCCTCGCTCGGCGGCGTCATGAGGGTGTCGGGCCAGTACCCCTGGTCCAGAACCAGTCGCATGCGGTACGGACGGTTGTTCAGCAGCAGCTGGCCGCGTCTGAGCGCCACCCCGCGCATGGCCGTGTACGAGCGCACCTCGTCGATCACGACGTCGCCCTGCATGAGGAGCACCTCGGCGCGGATGAGCGTGGGCGACTCCGGCGACCACAGCAGCTCGTTGCGGGCGTCGTCGATGCCGGGGTCGGCGAGCGCGATGCTGCGGTGCACCTCCTGGTCGGGGATCTGGTAGCAGTCGTCGGCGAGGAGGCGGTCGCCGACCCACAGCCGCACGACCGCCTGGAGGTCGCCCCCGGGCTCGGGGTCGTGCAGCCGCGCCTCGAATCCGATCGCCCAGCGCTCGAGCTGCGGGGTGAAGCGCACGTCGGCGAGGCGGCGGCGAGGCGCCTCCTCGAGCCACACCGTCTGCCAGATGCCGCTCGTGCGGGGGTACCAGATGCTGTGCGGCTCATCCAGCCAGTCCTGCTTGCCGCGCGGCTGGGCGACCCCCTGGGGATCGTCGTGGGCCCACACCGCGATCTCGTGGTGGTCGCGCTTCTTCAGGGCATCCGTGATGTCGAAGGTGAAGGGCGTGTGGCCGCCCTCGTGACGTCCCACGAAGCGGCCGTCCACCCACACCCTCGCCTCGTAGTCGACGGCGCCGAAGTGCAGCAGCAGGCGCACGTCGTCGTGGCGCGTGTAGTCGAACGCACGGCGGTACCAGATGTGCGCCCCGAGCGTGCGATCGTCGATGCCGCTCGCCTCGCTCTCCGGTGCGAAGGGCACGAGGATCTCGCGATCCCACGTGGCGATCCCGCTCGGATGCTCAGCCCCCGCCCCGACGGCGAACTCCCACGGGCCGTTGAGGCACTGCCAGTGCCGTCGCTGCATCCGGCGGCGTGGATAGTCGGGGTGGTCGGTGGGCCAGCTCTCTGACCAGAGGGACGTCGGCATGGGGCAACGCTAGGGCGGGCCCTCCGGCGCCGCAGAAGCCCATTGACACCGCGGCGCCGGTGTGGCCGCTACTGGTCGCGAGGTGCTCGCGGCGGCGAGGCATCCGCTTCCGCCGCCCGCCGGCGACGGCGCACCAACCGCACGACGCCCCACACCACCAGCGCGGCGATCGCCGCGACGAGCAGCCACGGCAGGAGGAAGCCGAGAGCGATCACGATGCCGTTCAGCGTCGCGACCAGTCCGTTCCATCCCGCCAGGAGCCCATCAGCGAACCCGGCCGGATCCGCCTCCACCTTCTCGACCGCCGGAGCGAGCGACACGGTGAGCGACGACAGCTCCACCTGATCCTCGAGCATCGCCAGCTGCTGCTGGTAGGACTCCAGCAGGGCCTGCCTCTCGGACAGGGCCGATTCGGCCGCGATGAGGTCGCTGACATTCTGCGCCTGGGCCATCAAGGCCGTCAGGCGATCCACCGATGCCTGCGCCGCGTCGATCCGGGCCCGAAGATCGACGGTCTGGTCGGTGACGTCCTGGCGGTTGATGGCGGACGACGTGACCTGACCGAACTCGGACAGATCGGACACGAGCGCGGGCAGTGCGTCGGCGGGCACCCGCACCGTCACGGAGGACCCCGGGTACGGGTACGGGTACGGCGTCACGGCGTCGGCGGCGCCGCTGCCGGAGTCGGGCGGCTGCACCGCGCCGTCGCGGTCGATGGTCATGGACTCGACGTAGCCGCCGCGCGCGACGGCGGCGTCGCCGATCGCCTGCGCCGCCGTCTCGACGTCGTCGACGGCGAGCGCCGCGGACGCGGTGGTGACGATGTCGCGGCCGGCGGCGACGTCCGCCGCGGACGATTCGGTGCTCGCCGCACCGCCTTCGCTCAGCGAACGCGTGTCGCCGGCGCCCGGAGAGGGCGGAGCGTCCAGCGCGATCCCCGGGTCGGAGCCGCCCGCCGGGGCGACGAGAGCCTCGTCGCGTGCGCCGCTGATGATCGCCCCGACGCTGGGCGCGAGCACCGCCGCCACCACGACGATCGCGGCGGCGGCGCCACCGGCGAGCCACGCCCGCCCGCGGCGCAGCCGGCGGCGCCGATCCGCGGAGCGTTCGCGGGCGATGTCGGCGAACAGCGCCGCCTCGATCTCGTCCACGCGCTCGTCGGCGAGCTCGGGCAGCGAGATCCCACCGGCGGGATGCTGCGTGTTCATGTGCTCTCCTTCACGACGGTCCGCAGTCGCGTGCGGATGCGGGAGAGACGGTTGCGCACGACGCCGTGGGCGATGCCGAGCTCGTCGGCGGCCGCCTGATAGGCGTACCCCTGCACCGCGCAGAGGCGGAAGATGTCCCTGTCGAGCGGGCCCAGACCCGCGACCTCCCGGACGATCGCCTCGGCGAGCTCGCTGTCGATGACCTGCTGCTCGACGTCCACGGTCGCCGGCAGGAACTCGTCCGCGACCGCCGCGGTGTGCTCGCGGTCGCGCTTGAGCCGCCGGACGCGATTGGCCGCCTGCAGTCGGCACACGGTCGCCAGCCACGGCAGCAGCGAGTCACCCGCGAGCTCCAGGCCGGGAAGCTTCCGCCAGGCCACCAGGAACGTCTCCTGCGTGACCTCCTCGGCATCGGCGCGGCTGCCGACCAGTCCGTGGGCCAGCCAGTACACGGGGCGCACGTAGGCGCGGTAGAGCGTGCGGAACGCGTGCTCGCTGCCACTCGCGGCCAGGGCCACGAGCGCGGCGTCATCGCGCGTGCCGTCCTCTGCCATCCCGATCCTCCGCCCACTCCGGCGCCGCAGCGGCGTCGCGGTGCTCATTGTCTCTCACCCGGTCAGTGTCCGCGCGGCGCCGATCGTCTCACGCGACCGGAGCACTCTCACCGTGCCTGTATCCTTGTGCGAGCGAGAGGGAGTATCCCGACAGCGCGCATCCGTCATCACGGGTCTCGACAATGCGACCCCGGGTGTGCGACGCGGACCGGTCCGGTGGGAACGGTCGCGGGGAGAGACTTTCGGTATCGACCGACCCTCCGATCCTCCCCGCGAAAGGCCCTGCATGGACCTCGAACTCCCGCTGTGGTTCGAAATCGGATCCCTGGTGATCCTGACCCTGATCCTGGTCGCCGACCTGCTGCTGATCCTCAAGCGACCGCACATCCCGTCGACCAAGGAGTCGACCCTCTGGGTCGTCTTCTACGTCACGCTCGCGCTCATCTTCGCGGGCCTGATGTGGGTCTTCGCCGGCGGCGAGTACGCCGGTCAGTTCGTCGCCGGCTGGCTCACGGAGTACAGCCTATCGATCGACAACCTGTTCGTGTTCGTGCTGATCATGACCCAGTTCTCCGTCCCGCGCCGCTATCAGCAGGAGGTGCTGATGGTGGGCATCATCATCGCCCTCGTGCTGCGGGGTCTGTTCATCCTGCTCGGCGCGGCGATCATCGAGCAGTTCAGCTGGGTGTTCTACCTCTTCGGCGCCTTCCTGATCTGGACGGCCATCCGTCAGGCCTTCCCCGGCGGCGACCACGATGACGATGTCAAGCAGGAGAACTTCGTCGTGCGCCTGCTCCGTCGCACGATCGACATCAGCGACTCCTACGACGGCGCGAAGATCCGCACCGTGGTCGACGGCAAGAAGATGTGGACGCCGATGATCATCGTCTTCGCGGCGATCGGCGTCACCGACCTCCTGTTCGCCATCGACTCCATTCCGGCGATCTTCGGCATCACGACCAGCCCGTTCATCGTGTTCACCGCGAACATCTTCGCGCTGATGGGTCTGCGTCAGCTGTACTTCCTGCTGGGCGACCTCCTGGACCGCCTGCGCTACCTGCACTACGGCATCGCGTTCATCCTCGCCTTCATCGGCGTCAAGCTGGTCTTCCACGCGATGCACGAGAACGAGCTGCCGTTCATCAACGGCGGCCAGCACATCGAGTGGGTCCCGGTGATCTCGACGTGGATGTCGCTGGGCGTCATCGTCGTGTCGATGGCGGTGGCGACCGCGGCGAGCCTCATCGCCTCCGCGCGCGACAGGCGGCTGGGACGGACGGATGCCACGGCCGGCGTCGTCGACGACGGCACGGGCGCTCCGCCCGAGGTCGAGGCGGCCGCCGAGGCGGTGGCTGAGGAGAAGGGGACGCCGTCCACCGTGGATCAGCGTCCCACGGAGCGGTGATACCCTGAGGCGGTGCGGATCGCTCGCCTTCTCCTTAGCGGCCGCGACGAGTCCTAGTCCCCAGGCCTCCCTCGTCGCGGAGTTCGTCGCGGGCTTGATCCCTTCTCCAGGAGAACGAACAGAGCAATGAGCACGACCGCCGCCGCAGGCATCCCCGATCACCCCCGCACGCTGGCGGAGAAGGTGTGGGACGACCACGTCGTCGTGAAGGGGCAGGACGGCCAGCCCGACCTCATCTACATCGACCTGCACCTCGTGCACGAGGTGACGAGCCCCCAGGCCTTCGACGGCCTGCGGGCCGAGGGGCGCCCGGTGCGGCGCCTGGACCTCACGATCGCGACCGAGGACCACAACACCCCGACGCTCGACATCGACAAGCCGATCGCCGACCTCACCAGTCGCACGCAGATCGAGACGCTGCGGCGCAACGCCGAGGAGTTCGGCGTGCGGCTGCACTCCCTCGGCGACCGCGAGCAGGGCATCGTGCACGTCGTCGGCCCGCAGCTGGGGCTGACGATGCCCGGCATCACCGTCGTGTGCGGCGACTCCCACACCTCGACGCACGGCGCGTTCGGTGCGATGGCGTTCGGCATCGGCACCAGCGAGGTGGAGCACGTCCTGGCGACGCAGACGCTGCCGCTGAAGCCCTTCAAGACGATGGCGATCACCGTCGAGGGCGAGCTCAAGCCCGGGGTGACGGCGAAGGACATCATCCTGGCCGTCATCGCGAAGATCGGCACCAACGGCGGTCAGGGGTACGTGCTGGAGTTCCGCGGCAGCGCCATCCGCTCGCTGTCGATGGAAGGCCGCATGACGATCTGCAACATGTCGATCGAGGCGGGCGCCCGTGCAGGCATGGTCGCCCCCGACGAGACGACCTTCGCGTACCTGAAGGGACGCCCGCACGCGCCCCGGGGGCAGGACTGGGATGACGCGGTCGCCTACTGGCGGACGCTTCCCAGCGACGAAGGCGCCGTCTACGACGCCGAGGTGTTCCTCGACGCCGACGAGCTCGAGCCGTTCGTGACGTGGGGGACCAACCCCGGGCAGGGCGTGTCGCTCGGCGACGTCGTCCCCGCTCCCGAGGACTTCGCCGACCCGAACGATCGCGCCGCCGCCGAGCGCGCGCTGGAGTACATGGACCTCACCCCCGGGACGCCCCTGAAGGACATCCCGGTGGACGCGGTCTTCATGGGCTCGTGCACCAACAGCCGCATCGAGGACCTGCGCGCGTTCGCATCGGTCATCAAGGGCCGCAAGAAGGCGGACGGGGTGCGCGTCATGGTGGTCCCCGGGTCGGCGCGGGTGCGTCTGGAGGCCGAGGCCGAGGGCCTGCACAAGGTGTTCGAGGAGTTCGGCGCCGAGTGGCGCTTCGCGGGCTGCTCGATGTGCCTGGGCATGAACCCCGACCAGCTCGCGCCGGGGGAGCGGTGCGCCTCGACGAGCAACCGCAACTTCGAGGGACGTCAGGGCAAGGGCGGCCGCACCCATCTGGTGTCGCCGCTGGTGGCCGCCGCCACCGCCGTGCGGGGGACGCTCTCGAGCCCCTCGGATCTCGGTGAACCGGTCGCCGCGTCGCCGATCGCAGGGACGGAGGTCCGCTGACATGGAGAAGTTCGTCACGCACACCGGTGTCGCCGCTGCGCTGAAGCGCTCGGCCGTCGACACCGACCAGATCATCCCCGCCGTGTACCTCAAGCGGGTCACGAAGACCGGGTTCGAGGACGCGCTGTTCGCCAACTGGCGGCAGGACCCGGAGTTCGTGCTGAACCAGCCGGCGTACGCCGGCGCCAGCATCCTCGTGGCCGGGCCGGACTTCGGCACCGGCTCCAGCCGCGAGCACGCGGTGTGGGCGCTGCGCGACTACGGCTTCAAGGTGGTGCTGAGCCCCAAGTTCGCCGACATCTTCCGCGGCAACGCGGGCAAGCAGGGGCTCGTCACGGGTGTCATCTCCGAAGCCGACCTCGAGAGCATCTGGGCGCTGCTGGACGAGCACCCCGGAGCCGAGCTGACGGTCGACCTCGAGGCCCGGCAGGTCCGAGCGGCGGGCCTTCAGCTCTCGTTCGAGATCGACGATTACACTAGGTGGCGGCTTCTCGAAGGGCTCGACGACATCGGGCTCACCCTGCGCGAGGAGGACAAGATCGCGCAGTTCGAGGCTCGCCGAGAGGCGTGGCGGCCGCGGACGCTTCCTGTTCCGTGAGTCAGGTCGAACGCCTCACCCGGGCATTCGACCGCCGCAGCCGCCCCTCGAGCAACAAGTGAGGTCCACCGGATGAAGTCGCTTCTCGGACGCGCCACCGACCCCAAGTCGGCAGAGAAGGATCTGGCAGGAGAGGTCCTCGCGATCCGCGGCGGCCGCCCCCTGACCGGTCGTGTCGAAGTGAAGGGGGCGAAGAACCTCGTCACCAAGGCGATGGTCGCCGCCCTCCTCGGAGAGACGACGAGCACGCTGCGCGATGTCCCCGACATCAGCGACGTGAAGGTCGTCCGGTCGCTCCTCGAGGTGCACGGCGTGCGCGTCGAGGACGGCGACGAGGAAGGCACGATCCACCTCGATCCCAGCGGCGCCGTGACGGCGCACTTCGAGGAGATCGACGCTCACGCCGGCGCGTCCCGCATCCCGATCCTGTTCTGCGGGCCGCTGCTGCACCTCCTCGGCGAGGCCCTCATCCCGGACCTCGGTGGATGCCGCATCGGCGACCGTCCGATCAACTTCCACATGGACGCCCTGCGCGCCTTCGGCGCCGTGGTCGACAAGAGCTACGAGGGCATCCGCATCACCGCGCCCAACGGCCTCACCGGCGCCAACATCGAGCTGCCGTATCCGAGCGTCGGCGCCACCGAGCAGGTCCTCCTGACCGCGGTGCGGGCCAAGGGCGTCACGGAGCTGCGCAACGCCGCGATCGAACCCGAGATCATGGACCTCATCGCGGTGCTGCAGAAGATGGGCGCGATCATCTCCTACGAGCCGAACCGCGTCATCCTCATCGAGGGGGTCGATTCCCTGCGCGGGTACGACCACCGTGCGATCTTCGATCGCAACGAGGCGGCTTCGTGGGCATGCGCAGCGCTCGCGACCGACGGCGACATCTTCGTCGGCGGAGCGCGCCAGCAGGAGATGCTGACCTTCCTCAACGTCTTCCGCAAGGTCGGCGGCTGGTTCGACGTGCGCGAGGACGGCATCCAGTTCCGTCGCGGCGGCGCCCTCAAGCCCGTCACCGTCGAGACCGACGTGCACCCGGGCTTCATGACCGACTGGCAGCAGCCCCTGATCGTGGCCCTCACCCAGGCCGAGGGACAGTCGGTCGTGCACGAGACGGTGTACGAGAACCGGCTCGGCTTCACGGCTGCCCTGAACCAGATGGGGGCCGACATCGTCGTGCACCCCCACGGCATCGATGCGCCGGATCGTCGCGTGCCGCGTCGGGCGCTGGAGCAGGCGGCCGTGATCAACGGACCCACCCCGCTGCATGGCGCCGACGTCGTCGTCCCCGACCTGCGGGGCGGCTACAGCTACGTGATCGCTGCACTGGCCGCCGAGGGCGAGTCGGTCGTCCGCAACATCGGGATCATCCGCCGCGGCTACGAGAAGTTCTTGACCAAGCTCGAGACCCTCGGCGCCGACTTCGACGTCGTCGGCTGATCGTGAGCGCGTCGCCGCCGCATCCCCGAGCCTCCCGGGAGAAGACCCGCCCCAGCCTGTTCTGGCCCCTCGCAGCGCTCGTCGTGCCCGCCGTCGGGCTGCTCGCGCGCGTCGAGGTGATGGGGGGCGAGAAGCTGCCCCGGCAGGGCGCCTTCGTGCTCGCGCCGAACCACATGAGCGAGATCGATCCTCTGATCGTCGCGGTGGCGGTGTGGCGTCTGGGACGCGCGCCCCGGTTCATGGCGAAGGAGAGCCTGTTCCGCGTCCCCGTGCTCGGCTCGATCCTGCGTGCGACGGGCATGGTCCCCGTGGCGCGCGCGTCGTCCCACGCCGGCGCGCGTCAGACGCTGGAGAGCTCGCAGGAGCTGGTGCGGCACGGGCGCGGGGTGATCGTCTACCCGGAGGGCTCGCTCACGCGCGACCCGGACCTGTGGCCGATGCGCGGCAAGACCGGCGCAGTCCGCCTCGCGGTGGCCGGCGGCATCCCGGTGATCCCGATGGCGCACTGGGGCGCGCAGGAGATCCTGCCGCGCTACGGCAAGCTGCGCCTGTGGCCGCTCCGCCGCCGGGTGCAGGTGGTCATCGGCGACCCGATCGACGTGTCGGCCGTGCCGGGCGTCGCCGGTCAGCCTGCTGCGCTTGCGGCAGCGACCGACGAGGTCATGGCCGAGATCGCGGGGCTGCTGTCGCAGCTGCGCGGCGAGCCGGCGCCCGCCGAGCGCTGGAACCCCGCCGACCACGGGCAGAGGGAGACGGGGCGCCTTGAGTCGTAGACAGGATGCCGCGCGCCCGCGCGTCGCGGTGGTCGGTGCCGGCAGCTGGGGCACGACGTTCGGGAAGATCCTCGCCGACGGCGGCGCGCACGTGACCATGTGGGCACGCAGGCCGGAGCTCGCCAGCGAGATCCAGGAGGCCAAGCGCAACAGCGAGTACCTGCCGGGGATCAACCTGCCGCGTTCGATGCACGCGACGCACCACCTCTCCGAGGCGCTGGAGGGCGCCGAACAGGTGTACCTCTCGATCCCCAGCCAGGCGGTCCGACAGAACCTCAAGGCGGTGCGCCCCCTGATCGCGCGCACGGACGCGCCGATCGTGTCGCTCATGAAGGGCGTCGAACGCCGCACCGGTCTGCGGATGAGCCAGGTGATCGAGCAGGAGCTGGACTGCGACCCGGCCCGCATCGCCGTCGCGTCCGGTCCGAACCTGGCGCTCGAGATCGCGCGCGAGCAGCCCACGGCCGCGGTCATCTCCTCCACCAGCCAGGAGACGGCCGAGGCGGTCGCGCGGCGCTCGCGCAACCGCTACTTCCGCACGTTCGTGAACACCGACGTCATCGGCACCGAGTTCGGCGGCGTGCTGAAGAACCTGATCGCCGTCGCGATCGGCATCGTCGACGGCGTCGGCTACGGCGAGAACACCAAGGCGTCGATCATCACGCGCGGCCTGGTCGAGATGACCGATTTCGCGGTGGCATTCGGTGCGCAGCCGGAGACCCTGCAGGGACTGGCGGGCCTGGGCGACCTCATCGCCACGTGCCAGTCGCCGCTGAGCCGGAACAACACCGCCGGGCGTCTGCTCGGACAGGGCTACCGCTTCGACGACGTCGTCAAGCAGATGAATCAGACTGCGGAGGGCCTGGCGTCGGTCGCACCGATCCTGCAGCTCGCGCGCGAGGTGGGCGTGGAGATGCCCATCGTCGAGCAGGTGAAGATGGTGCTCGACGGCACGATGAACCCGCGCGACATCGCACCGCATCTCACGACGGACGACGACACTCCCCAGGGCGAGAGGACGCAGAATGGACAAGCCGGCGGTGGCGGTGCTCTTTGGCGGTCGATCCAGCGAGCACTCGATCAGTTCCGCAACGGCGGGCGGGGTGCTGCGAGCGATCGACCGTGACCGCTTCCGCGTGATCCCGGTGGGGATCACGCGTGAGGGCGTGTTCGTGCTCGAGGACGACGATCCCGACAAGTTCGCTCTGGACGCGCAGCGCCTCCCGGAGGTCGTGGACAACGGCACGCGCGTGCTGTGGCCCGAAGGCGGCGCCGACCGGACGCTCCGGGTGCGCCGCATGGACGGCTCGGTCGACGAGGTCGGGCGACTCGACGCCGTGCTGCCGATCCTGCACGGCGTCCACGGGGAGGACGGCACCGTGCAGGGGTTCCTCGACACCCTCGGCATCCCGTACGCCGGCGGAGGTGTCCTGGATTCGGCGCTGTGCATGGACAAGCACTTCATGAAGATCGTCCTCGCCGCCGCCGGCGTGCCGGTCGCCCCGTGGGTGACGATCACGCGGTCGCGCTGGGAGGCCGATCCGGACGGCGTGCGCGCGGATGCCGCAGCCCTCGGGGAACCGTCCTTCGTCAAGCCCGCCCGTGCCGGCTCGAGCGTCGGCGTGTCGAAGGTGCACGACGCCTCCGAGCTCGACGACGCGCTCGCCCTCGCGTTCGCCGAGGACGACAAGGTCCTCATCGAGACCGCCATCGTGGGCCGCGAGGTCGAGGTGGCGATCCTGGAAGGTCGCGACGGTGCGCGGGCGCGCGCCTCGCTGCCCGGTGAGATCGTCCTCACGACGCGGGAGTTCTACGACTTCGAAGGCAAGTACCTCGGCGGTGAAGGCGCCGAGGTGGTGTGCCCGGCGCAGCTGACCGATGCCGAGACGGCGGCGATCCAGGAGCTCGGCGTGCGCGCCTTCGAAGCGGTGGACGGCCGCGGGCTCGCACGGGTCGACTTCTTCCTCACGGCCGACGGCCTGTACGTCAACGAGCTCAACACGATGCCGGGCTTCACGCCCATCTCGATGTTCCCCAAGTGCTGGATCGCGTCGGGCATGACCTACCCGGAGCTCATCTCGGAGCTGATCGACACCGCCCTGGCGCGCGCGGCATCGAGCCCGGTCAGCTCTGCTCGGGCAGCAGCTCCTCGGTGAGTGTGCACTCGCCCTCGACGGTCGTGGCCGCCGCGACGGCGACGCCCAGCTCGCCGAGCGCATCGTTGGGGGAGACCGCCTCGTTGTCGATGTACACCTCGACGGCGGGCACCCGGCCGTAGGTGGTGACGAGGTAGCGCGGTGCCTGGGACTCGTCGACGATCCAGTCCACGCCGCCGATCGTGATGCACCGCGCTTCGGTGGGCCCGGGAGGCGTCACACCGCACCGCAACAGGATGGAGGACGGGTCGCCCCATGCTCCGGTGGCCTGCGCGTCGGTCCAGCGCCGCGGCTGATCGGCGACCGATCCCGGGAGCCGCACGCTCACTTCCGCGCAGGCCGGATCGCCGGCGCCTTCGGCGGGGTCGAGGTTGACGGTCGTGGAGCATCCGGTCAGGCCGATGCCGGCGATGAGCGCGGCGGCGAGAGCGATGGCGGAAAGGCGGCGCACCGTTCCAGGCTAACCCGCGCCCGAGCCGCCCGCCCGGCCCGCGGTAGCGTGGAGGGATGGTCGAATCCCGCGACGACCCGACGGTCGGCGAGCTGAGCGAAGGCGCCATCCTCGCGCGCATCCTCGAACGTCTCCCGGGCTCGTCCGCGGAGGTGGGGCCCGGCGACGATGCCGCGGTGCTCGCGGCGGCGGACGGCCGGATCGTCGCAAGCGTGGACACCCTCGTGCACGGGCCGGACTTCCGCCTGGCCTGGTCCAGCGGATTCGACCTCGGGTTCAAGGCCGCCGCCGTGAACCTCGCCGACATCGCGGCCATGGGTGCCACGCCCACGGCGCTGCTGGTGGCCCTCGCCATGCCTGACAGCACGCGGCTGTCGTTCGTCACCGCGCTGGCCGAGGGGCTGCGCTCGGCCTGCGAGGAGCTGGCACCCGGCTGCGCCGTCGAAGGAGGGGACCTCACGGTGTCGGACACCCTCACGGTCGCCGTCACCGCGCTCGGCGCCCTCGCCGGTCGCCCGCCGGTCCGCCGCTCGGGGGCGCGGCCGGGCGATGTCGTCGCCGTGGCCGGGACGCTCGGCCGCGCGGATCGCGGTCTTCGGGTCCTCTTCGAGCGGTTCACCGATGCAGCCGGCGCCCCCGTTCCCGTGGACGAGCGGTCCCTCAGCGAGGCCGAACGCGACGACGTCCGCGCGCAGCTGCGACCGTCGCCGCCGGTCGCGCTCGGTCCCGTGGCCGCCGACGCCGGGGCGACGGCGATGATGGACGTCTCCGATGGGCTCCTGCTGGATGCCTCGAGGCTCGCCACGGCCTCCGGCGTCACCCTGTCGCTGGACTCGACTGCCCTCGGCCACGACGTCGCGGCGGCCCTGACCGGCGGCGAGGATCACGCGCTGCTGGCGACGTTCCCCGCCGCACCTGCGGTGCCGCCGGGGTTCCACCGGGTGGGCGCCGTCCTGCCCCCGTCCGAGCATGCCGTGCTCGTCGACGGCGCCCCGCCGACGGGGCGGAGCGGATGGGATCCCTACCGCGATTGGGACGCGCGCACCGGCTGATTAGTCACGCCGCATCCGCGGTCGTCGCCCACCAGACGGTGGTGTCGCCGTAGCGCTTCGAGCGGATGGCGACAAGCCCCGGCGGCAGCGACGGTGCGGGCGAGCGGGAGGCGCGCTCGATGATCACGTCCGCACCGTCGGACAGGAGCGGGACGAGCAGACGCAAAGTCTCCGCGAGCGCGGTCTCGCTCACGTCGTACGGCGGATCGAGGAAGGCGATGGAGTACGGACCGGCGGCGCTGCGCAGGAACGTGTCGGCCGTGCTGCGATGCACGCGGATCGCGGTGTGCGCGCCGAGCGCTCGCACGACGCGCGCGGCGTTGCGCTGGGCGACGGCGGCCGCACGCGGCGCCTTCTCGACGAGATCGGCCGAGGCGGCGCCCCGGCTGATCGCCTCGAGAGCCAGCGCGCCGGACCCCGCATACAGGTCGACCACGGCCGCGTCGCGGAGCACGCCCGCGGACTCCAGCGCACCGAACAGCGACTCGCGCACCCGGTCGCTCGTGGGGCGGGTGCCCGCGTCCGGCACGTCCAGGACGATCGACCCGGCCCGGCCGGCGATGATGCGCGTCACCTTCTCACGATATCCGGCGGCGCATCCGCCCCGGGCGCGGGTCCGCCCCTAGGATCGGCGCCAGAAGCCGGCCGATGATCGGGGGAACCATGTCCGTCACGATGCGATGCTTCACCGCTGCCACGAGCGCCGTCCTCGCCGCCCTGCTGCTGGCCGGCTGCTCGGGGAACGGCGGCAGCCCGAGCCCCTCGCCCTCGGCATCCCGCACGACGGTCTCGCCGAGTCCGACGCCCACGGCCACCGATGCCGCACCGTCGGCGAACCTCCCGACCGACTGCGACGACGTGGGCACCGCCGCCGCGCGCGAGGAGGCGGTGGGGGACATGACCCTGCAGGGCGACGGCGCGGGCTTCGTCCGGCCGTCGCCCGAAGGGGCGACCCTGGCCCTCGGGTGCGACTGGATCGTCGGCGATGCGACCGGGATGCTGCTGCTGATCAGCACGGCGACACCCGAGGCCGTGACGGCGGCGGTGTCGGACCTTCCGGCTCAGGGATACTCCTGCCAGGTCTCGGACGACTTCGGCGCCGACTTCTGCGACCTGCCGGGGCAGGGCCCGGACACGGAGGAGATGATCGTGGCGCGCGAGAACGTGTGGATCTATCTGTCGACGTCCAACCGGAACGGGCGCGCCTTCCTCTCGGACATCGTTCAGGGCGTCTTCGGCTGACGAGAGCGCGTCGGCGCGGGAATCTAGACTCGTGCCATGGCGTCCTTCACCCTCGACTCGCGCCTGGACGGGGCAGTCGGCGGGAAGACCGCCGCCGCGCTCGAGCGGGCGTTCGGGATGAGGACCGTCGGCGATCTGCTGGCCCACTACCCGCGTCGGTATGCGCGCCGTGGCGAGCTCACGCCGATCTCCTCGCTGCCGGTCGGGGAGCCCGTCACGATCGTGGCCGAGGTGCGGCGCGCGGGCGAGCGGCGGATGAAGAACCGCAACGGCTCGCTCCTGGAGGTCGTCATCAGCGACGGTCAGGGCGATCTGTCGCTGACCTTCTTCAACCAGGCATGGCGCCTGCGCGATCTGCAGCCGGGGCGCCGGGGCATCTTCGCCGGCAAGGTGGGGGAGTACCGCGGGGCGAAGCAGCTCGCGCACCCCGATTACGAGCTGTTCGACGACGTCGAGACGGCGCGTGCCACGGCGGAGGCGAACGTGAGCCTCCCCATCCCGATCTATCCGGCCACCAGCACCGTCTCGAGCTGGCAGCTGCAGAAGATCGTCGCGCTGGTGCTGGACGGTCTGGGCGAGGTGCCCGAGCCGCTGCCCGCCGACCTGCGCGCGCGCCACGGACTGCTCCAGGCCCGCGCGGCGATCGAGCAGATCCACCGGCCGGCGTCCTTCGACGAGATCGAGCCTGCCCGCGCGACGCTGCGCATGCAGGAGGCGTTCGTCCTCCAGGTCGCGCTCCTGCAGCAGCGGGCGTCCGTGCGGGCGCTGTCGGCGACCAGGCGCGCTCCCGGCGCGCTGCTCGAGCGCTTCGACGCCGCGCTGCCCTTCCCGCGGACCCCCGACCAGATCAGCGTCGGCGACCAGATCACGCGGGACCTGCAGGGCGACTGGCCGATGAATCGCCTCGTGCAGGGCGAGGTGGGCTCCGGCAAGACGCTCGTCGCCCTCCGCGCGATGCTGCAGGTCGCCGAGGGCGGCGGGCAGTCCGCCCTCATCGCGCCGACCGAGGTGCTCGCGGCGCAGCATGTCCGCTCGATCGCCCGGATGCTGGGTCCCCAGCTCGCGCCGGAGCTCATGCCGACCCTCCTGACCGGCCAGCTGCCCGCGGCCGAACGTCGCAAGGCGGCGCTGCGCGCGGCGTCGGGTCAGGCCCGCATCGTCGTGGGAACGCACGCCCTGCTGAGCGAGAGCACGACCTTCGCCGACCTCGGGCTGGTCGTGGTGGACGAGCAGCACCGCTTCGGAGTCGACCAGCGGGAGTCCCTGCGTGCCAAGGGCTCGGCCCCGCACGTGCTCGTGTTGACGGCCACGCCGATTCCCCGCACCGTGGCGATGACGGTCTTCGGCGACCTCGACGTGTCGACGATCCGGACCATGCCGTCGGGACGGTCCGGGATCGAGACGTTCGTGGCGCCGCTCTCCGAGCGGCCGGCGTGGTTCGCGCGCGTGTGGGAGCGCATCGCCGAGGAGGTCGGCCAGGGGCGCCAGGCCTTCGTGGTGTGCGCCGCCATCGACGCCGATGCCCTCACGAAGGACGAGACCGCCGATGAGTTCGCCGGCCCCGACGAAGGGCAGGCGGCGCGCACCCGCTGGGGCGTCGTGCAGGTCGCGGATCTGCTGTCTCGTCACGAGTCGTTCAGCGCGATCCGCGTGGCGATCCTCCACGGCAAGATGCCCTCCGACGAGAAGGATGCCGTGATGCAGGCGTTCGCCCGCGGCGAGGTCGACGTCCTGGTGGCCACCACCGTCGTCGAGGTGGGCGTGGACGTGCCCAACGCGTCGACGATGGTCATCCTGGAGGCGGACCGCTTCGGCGTCTCCCAGCTGCACCAGCTCCGTGGCCGGGTCGGTCGCGGTTCGCTGCCGGGACTGTGCCTGCTCGTCACGGAGGCGCCCGCGGGCACCCCGGCTCGCGACCGTGTCGACGCCGTCGCGTCGACACTCGACGGCTTCGCCCTCGCCGAGGTCGACCTGGAGCTGCGGGGCGAAGGCGACGTGCTGGGCGATGCGCAGTCCGGGGCGCGCTCGTCGCTGCGCCTGCTGCGTGTCGTGAAGGACGCCGACCTGATCGCCGAGGCCCGGGTCGCCGCCGAAGACGTGCTCGCCGCGGATCCCGCGCTGCTGCAGCATCCGGGGCTCGCGGCCGCGCTCGAGCGCAACGTGGGCATGGCCGAGCGGGCCGCGCTGGCGAAGAACTGACAGCCGGGGGGCGGCCGCGGCGCCGGATAGGCTGAGTGCATGAGCACGCGGATCGCCGTCGTCCCTGGATCGTTCGACCCGCCGACCCTCGGTCACCTCGACGTCATCCGTCGTGCGGCCGGCCTGTACGACCAGCTGCACGTGCTGGTGGTGCACAATCCCGGCAAGGAGGCCATGCTGCCGATCGCACAGCGGCAGGCGCTGCTGGAGCAGTCGATCGCCGAGAGCGACATCGACGGCGACGTCGTCGTCGCCTCATGGAGCATGGGCCTGCTCGTGGACTACGCCACCGACGTGGGCGCGAGCGTACTCGTGAAAGGCATCCGCTCGCAGGTGGACGTGGCGTACGAGACCCCGATGGCGATCGTGAACCGTCACCTGGCCCACGTCGAGACGGTGTTCCTGCTTCCCGACCCCGCCAACGCGCTGGTCTCCAGTTCCCTGGTGCGCCAGGTGGCGTCGCTGGGCGGAGACGTCTCGCCGTTCGTGCCGCCTCCTGTCGCGCGATTCCTCGACACCGGCGCGCGCGGGATCTGACTGCCGCCGCCGGCCGGCCCTCGCGGGAGCCGGCGCCGGTACGATGGTGGATCGTGGTCAGAAAGCATGTGACGGGTCCCTTCGTGCTCCCGGTCCGCGACATCGTGCACCGACCCGGTGAGATGCGAGAGCACTCGCTCGACGTGCCGTCGCCGGCGAAGTGGGGCGAGGGTCTGGTGTCGGTGGTCGAGGGCGAGCCGGTCGCGGTGGACGTCCGGCTGGAGTCCGTGCACGAGGGCATCCTCGCCTCGGGCAGCGTCGACACCGAGTACACCGGCATCTGCGGACGGTGCCTCATCGACATCGCCGAGCCCCTCGAAGTCGAGTTTCAGGAGCTTTTCGCGTATCCTGGGCAGGAAGAAACTGACTTCGAGGTTCAAGACGACCACGTGGATCTTGAAACTCTGGTCAGGGAAGCGGTCGTCCTGGCGCTTCCGTTTCAGCCGGTGTGTCAGCCGGATTGCCCCGGCCTCGACCCGGCCACGGGCGAGCGGCTGGCCGACCGTCCCGGCTATGAGCAGCGTGCGCCCGTCGATCCACGGTGGGCTGCGCTCCAGGACTTCACCACGGACCACGACGACGAAGCACCGCGCTCCCGCGGCTGAAACGGCGTCGAGAACACAGAGAAGAGCAAGCTATGGCAGGCAACCCCCCGAAGCGGAAGGTCTCCCGTTCCAACACGCGCTCGCGTCGTGCGCAGTGGAAGGCCGAGGCGCCCACGCTGGTCAAGACCATCGAGAACGGCAAGGTCGTCTACAGCCGTCCGCACCAGGCCAAGGTCGTGACCGACTCGCAGGGCACGGAGCTGTTCCTCGAGTACAAGGGCCGCAAGGTCGCCGACGTCTGATCGTCTTGCACGATCCGACGTGACGGACGTCGCGGCCGAGCGCACGGCGCTCGCAGAGCTCACGCAGAAGCTCGGAGTCGACATCGACCCCGAGCTTCTGTCGCTCGCGCTGACGCATCGCTCGTGGGCCTACGAGCACGGTCAGGGCCCGCACAACGAACGCCTGGAGTTCCTGGGTGACTCGGTGCTGGGGCTGGCGGTGACGGTGCGCCTGTACACCGCTCACCCCGAGCTGGATGAGGGGGCGCTCGCCAAGCGACGCGCCAGCGTCGTCTCGACCGTCGCGCTGGCCGAGATCGCGCGGGGCATCGGGCTCGGCCGCCATCTTCTGCTCGGTCGCGGCGAGGACCTCACCGGAGGACGCGACAAGGACTCGATCCTCGCCGACACGATGGAGGCCGTCTTCGGGGCGACCTACCTGTCGGCGGGATCGGATGCCGCGACCGCGCTGGTGCTGCGGCTCGTCGAACCGCTCCTCGCCGACCCCGAGCGCTACGGCGCGGCGATGGATCCGAAGACGAGCCTGCAGGAGCTCGCCGCGCACCGGGGGCTGCTGCCGCCGGTGTACTCGGTGACCGCGAGCGGGCCCGATCACGACCGCCAGTTCACCGCGACGGTGCTGATCGGGGATGTCGTGTCGGAGGGCAACGGCACGAGCAAGAAGCAGGCCGAGATGGCCGCCGCCCTGAAGGCCTGGAAGGATCTCAGCGGGCGTGCCTGAGCTGCCCGAGGTCGAGGTCGTCCGCGCCGGCCTCGAGCCCGCGGTGACCGGTGCGAAGATCCTGGCCGTGTCGGTCTTCGACGACCGGGCGCTCACGCGGCACCGGGGAGACGCCGGCGGATTCGAGTCCATCCTCGCCGGGCGGGTCATCCGCGGTGCCGCTCGTCGCGGGAAGTTCCTGTGGCTGCCGCTGGAGCCGCCCGCCGGGAAGGAGCCGGTGGACGCCGTCGTCGGTCACCTCGGCATGAGCGGGCAGCTGCTGCTGCGGCCGCCCGGAGCGCCCGCGCAGCGCCACGAGCGCATCCGTCTCGACATCGCACATCCCATCCACGGCGAGATCGCGGTGGTGTTCGCCGATCAACGGCTGTTCGGTTCGCTGGCCGTCGACGACCTCGTACCCACGGCCGACGGTGAGCCCGGGGGATCCGGCGCGGTGGAGGCATCCCTCCCCGTGCAGGTGTCGCACATCGCGCGTGACCCGCTCGACCCCGCGTTCTCGGCCGACGCCTTCCGCCGGGCCCTCGCGCGCAAGGACTCGGCGATCAAGCGGGTCCTGCTGGACCAGACGGTCGTCAGCGGTGTCGGCAACATCTACGCGGACGAGTCCCTCTGGGCCTCCCGCATCCACCCGGAGACCCCTTCGAAGACGCTGTCGACGCGCACCGTGACGCGCCTGGTCACCGAGGTGCGGCACGTCCTCGAGAAGGCCCTCGCCGAGGGCGGGACGAGCTTCGACGCGCAGTACGTGAACGTGAACGGGCAGGCGGGCTACTTCGCCCACTCGCTGAACGCGTACGGCCGCACCGGCCAGGCGTGTCCCCGATGCGGCCGTCCGATCGTGCGTGTGTCGTTCGCGAACAGGTCGAGCCACTTCTGCCCGCGGTGCCAGCGGCTCCCGCGCCCCCTCCAGGCACCGCCGGCCCGACGCCCGGAGCGCCTGGGAGCGTCGGCGCGGCCCCCGTCGGCGCCCGCCTGATCAGTCGTCGAGCACCTTCTTCCATGCGCCGGCGTACGACAGCGGCACGAACCCGATCGCCTCGTTGATGTCGAGCATGTGCCGGTTCTCCTCCGCGTTGAACGTCGACACGCGCGGCGACCGCGGTGCGATCTCGCGCCAGCGCAGCAGGTTCGCGCACTTGACGATCGTTCCGAGCCGGTGACCCCGGTGCTCCCGGAGCACCAGCGTGCCGTACTGCTGGGTCGCGGCGGTGGGATCCTCGCCGATGGCCAGCTCGTTGTAGGCGGCGATGGTCCCCGTCGGCTCGTGCACCACCGCCGCGACCGAGACGGTCAGACCCTGAGCACGCAGGCGGGCGTCGCGCCGCTCGACGCGGGCGACGTCCCAGCGCTGCTCGTCGATCACCAGTCCGCCCTGCGGTGCGTCGGTGGACATCCGTGCGAGCACCTGCGCGAAGCCTTCGGCATACGCCGGCGGTGTCGGCGACGTCCACACCACCGTGCGGTAGTCCGGGCCGGCGGCTCGCACCGCCTCGGCGAGCATCCGCTCGATCGGCGCCATGTCCCCGGTGAGGTCGAAGACGCTGTTGCGCTCCACCTGCTCGAGGCTGAACCCGCTGCGCACCAGGAAGACGGTCTGCGCGTCGTCCGCGGGAATCGACCCCCGTCCCGTCGAGGGCACGAGGCGATCGCCGGCGGTTCCCGGCCGGTGCAGCGTCCAGGTCTGGATCACGCGCAGGTGTCGCTCGCGCGCCTCGCGCTCGACCTCGGCCAGCAGCGCCTCCTCGGCGCCGACGCCGCGGTGCGGCGGGTCCACCATGAGGTCGAACTCCAGCGCCGTGGCGTCGGGATCGGTCGAGATCATGAGCTTCACCACGCCCAGCACCTCCTCCTGACGGAGGACCGCGAAGCCCAGCTGCGTCCAGTCGGTCTGGTCATGCCAGAACCCCAGGACCTCCTCGGGTTCCTCCCGCAGATGGTCGTGACCGGTCTCGTGCAGGCACACCGCATTGGCGATGCGGACCAGCTCCAGGAAGAGCCGGGCGTCGGGATCGTCGAGCGTCGACGGCACCGGGACGGCACGAACCGTCAGGGTGCCGGCGGTCGTCGTGTCAGTCATCGAGGACCTTCTTCCATGCGCCGTTGTACGCGATCGGCACGAACCCGATCGCCTCGTTGATGTCGAGCATCGGGCGGTTCTCCTCGGCGTTGTACGTCAGCACGCGAGGAGACTGCGGCGCGACGTCCCGCCATGACAGCAGCCCCGCGCACTTCACGAGCGTTCCCAGCTTGTGTCCGCGGTGCTCCTTCAGCACCAGCGTGTCCTCCTGATGCGAAGCGGCCGTCCGGTCCTTGCCGATCACGAGCTCGTTGAACGCGCACAGCCGACCCGTCGCGATGTGCTGCGCTGCGGTGACCTGCAGCGTGCGACCGCTGTCGGTGTACCGCGCGTCGTGCTGCGCCAGGCGCGCGGCATCCCACGCCTCCTCGTCGAATTCGAGAGCGGCGCTGGGGGCGTCGGTCGACATCCGCGACTTCATCCAGGCGTAGCCCTCGACGAATTCGGCAGGAGTGGGAGCGAACCACTGGACCACGCGGTAGTCCTGCGACGCCGCGCGCGCCTCCGCGAGCAGCTGCTCGACGCGCTCGAACGGGCCGGTCAGGTCGAAGGCGCTGTTCCGCTCGACCTGCTCGAGCGTGTATCCATGGCGCACCAGGAAGCGCGCCATGTGATCCTCGGGGATCTCGCCGAAGCCCGTCGGCGGCGCCAGGCGCGGGCCGTCTGCAGCAGGGTGCTCGGCCCACGTCTGCAGCACGGTGCGACCGTTCTCGCGGGCGATGGCCTCCACCAGCTCGTACGCCGCGGAGCCGATGCCCCGGCCCCACCTCTCGCGCAGCAGCTCGATCAGCCAGAAGGCGACCTTGGAGTCCTTCTCGCTGGGGAGGTCCAGGCCGATGCGGCCGATCGCCGTGCCGTCGTCGATCACGAGCCACCCCAGGCGACGCTCGTACTCGGTCGGCTGGTAGTGGGGGAGCAGCTCGTCGGCCTCGATGCGGTGATCGTCGTGCCCGGACAGCTCCCGGTAGATGGCGTTGCGGAGGCGCACCATCTCGGCGAAGTCCTCGCCGCCCGGGGCATCCATCGTGGAAGGGACGGGAAGCGGGCGGAAGGTGATGTCGGTGAGCGTCTTCATGTCGTGTCCTGACGATGGGAGGGTGCGGTGGGGATCGGCGATCGATCGTGAAGGAGCCCGCCGCCCGCCCGGAGACGGGCGGCGGACCCGACGGCTGTCACAGCCGTGGAGCGAGGAGGGCCTCGCGCAGATAGCGACGCTCACGCGACTCGGCGTCGCGGCGGTGCCGGAAGGCTGCCGCGTGACCGGCGCGGTCGTCGGCGAGCCGCGACGTCCGCGTGCTCCACAGCAGCAGCCGGAGGCCGACGTGCAGCGCGAAGCGGTCCAGGAGCGTGACGCGAGCGTCGCGGCTTTGCAGCCGCAGCGTATCGGGGACGCCCGACGGGCGCTGCGGCGCGAATGCGGTGGTGTTCATGGTGGTTCTCTTTCCGATGGGAAGGGATGCCTCGGGCGGACGCGCGAGGCGGAGATGCCGTGCCGCAGCACGACGGGCGGGAGGCAGGAGATGCGCTCAGCGCCCCGGAGAGCGGGGGCGGCGCAGCGAGGAATCGCCCGGAAGCGGGCAGAGTTCTCCCCTGCGGGGTTCAGCCGGCTGTACGGAAGCAGCCGGGTCGCGCGCCGAAGGAGACGGTCCCCAGCGCGAACGCACGGATCGCACCGCCGTTGCGGGCGGCGATTCCAGTGGTGTTCATGAGCATCATCGGGGACCTCCTTTCTCGACTTCAGACGCGGAGAGTGACATTAGCGCGGTGTCCGAGTCGGCGTCAAGCGTTTTTCCAGATTGGATGGACAGCGGGCGTGTCGCGGCCCGGCCCGACGACCGGCTCGCCTGCACGGGATCGGGCGTGCGCTCGGGTAGCGTAGGCGGGTAATCAACCGGGTCGGAAGGCGAATCCATGCACCTGAAGAGCCTGACGCTCAAAGGGTTCAAGTCGTTCGCGCAGCCGACGACCTTCGCGTTCGAGCCCGGGGTCACCGCGATCGTCGGTCCGAACGGGTCCGGCAAGTCGAACGTCGTCGACGCGCTGGCGTGGGTGATGGGCGAGCAGGGCGCCAAGACGCTGCGCGGCGGCAAGATGGAGGACGTCATCTTCGCCGGGACCGCGACGCGCGGTCCGCTCGGTCGCGCCGAGGTGCAGTTGACCATCGACAACAGCGACGGCGCCCTGCCGATCGAGTACTCCGAGGTCACGATCAGCCGGACGCTCTTCCGCAACGGGACCAGCGAGTACGCCATCAACGGCCAATCGTGCCGGCTGTTGGACGTCCAGGAGCTCCTGAGCGACTCCGGTCTCGGCCGTGAGATGCATGTCATCGTCGGGCAGGGTCGCCTCGACAGCGTGCTGCAGGCCACCCCTGAGGACCGGCGCGGCTTCATCGAGGAAGCGGCCGGGATCCTCAAGCATCGGCGGCGCAAGGAGAAGACGCTGCGCAAGCTCGATGCGATGGAGGCGAACCTCACGCGGCTGAGCGATCTGGCCGGAGAGCTGCGCCGTCAGCTGAAGCCGCTCGGCCGTCAGGCGGAGATCGCTCGAGAGGCCGCCACCATCGCGGCCGTCGTGCGCGACGCCAAGGCACGGCTGTTCGCCGACGAGCTGGTCGGCCTGCGCGCCGAGCTCGCGGCGGCCGCGAGGAGCGAGCACGAGCGTCACGCCGAGCGGATGGTCCTGCAGGAGCGCCTCGACAACGCCCGCGTGCGGATCGAGCAGCTCGAAGCCGATCAGCGCTCCGAGGCCGTCGACAGGGCTCGGCACGTCGCCCACGGGCTCGAACGGGTGCAGCAGCGCCTGCGGAGCCTGTACGCGCTCGCGGGACAGCGCCTCGCTCTGCTCGGGGACGCCGAGGACGAGGACCGCATCGAGCTGACGACCGTCTCGCAGGCGATGATCGACGAGGCCCGCGCCGAGATCGGCGCGATCTCGGACGGCCTCGGTACAGCGCAGGATGCCGCCGCCGAGGCCGCGCGCGACGTCGTGCGCGCACGTGCCGAACTGGACGCGCTCGACGCCGACATCGCGGCCCAGAGCGCCCTCGTGTCCGAGCACGACATGCGGATCACCGCGCTGCGGGGCACCGCGGAGGCCGCCGCGTCGGCGCTGGCGGCCGTGCGCGCGGCGGTCGATCGGCAGCAGCGCGCCCTCGACGCCGCGCTGGCCCGTCGTGCCGAGGCCGAGGAGCAGCTCGCGGGCCTCGATCCCGACCTCGTTCCCGAGAGCGCCGCGGCCGATCACGCCGCCGAGTACGAGCGCGCACAGCGCGAGGCATCGGAGGCCGAGGCGCAGGTCGCCGCGCTGCGCGAGCGGCTCCACGCCGCCGAGCGCGAACACGAGGCGCTCACCGCCCAGACCGCTGCGCTCGGCCGCGCGCTCGATGTCAAGAACGCCGCATCGGCCCTCATCGCACAGGACCTCGACGGAGTCCGTGGTCTCGTGGGCGACGCCGTGCAGGTGCAGCACGGCTACGAGGCCGCGATCGCCGCGGTCCTGGGCCCCGTCGCCGAGGGCGTCCTCGTCGACACCGGCGCCGACGCCTTCCGGCTCGCCGAGCTGGTCCGCGGCGCGGACGTCGGCGTCGTCGACATCGTGTTCGCCGACGCGACGCCGCACCGCCCCGCGCTGCCGGAGGCGGCGGGCATCGTCCCCGCGCGCGACGTGGTGAAGGCGCCCGACGGCGTCCTGGGCCTGCTGTCCTCCGTGCTCGTCGCCGATGACCTCGAGGCCGCGCGGGCGGCGTCGCCCGTCCTCACCGCCGTCGAGAGCCCCTCGCTGACCATCGTCACGCGGGCCGGCGAGGTGTACACCGCGCAGTCGCTGCGCGCGGGCACCGGTGCGTCGCGGTCCCGCCTGGAACTGGCCGCCGAACGGGATGCCGCGGCCGAGCGTCGGGCGGAGATCGCCGTGGTCGCCGACTCGCTGCGCGCCGCGCTCGCCGACGCCGCGGCGAGCCTCGATGCGGCGCGGCACCGGACCAAGACCGCCCTGGCGACGCTGCGGGAGCACGACGCGGCCCTGGCCGCGCACGCCGAGCAGGTGAACCGCGCGACCGTCCGCCACGAGGCGGCGGTCGCGGAATGCGAGCGCCTGGCCGCAGGGGTGGCGCAGGCGACCGCAGCGGTGGAGGAGGCGGAGGCGTCCGCCCGGTCGGCGCAGGAGCAGCTCACGGCCGCGCTCGAAGCCCCGCGCCCGATCCTGGATGCCTCGGCCCGCGACGGCATGCTGGCCGCGCTCGAAGCGGCGCGGGACGCCGAAATGCGGGCACGGCTCGATGTCGAGACGCTTCGCGAGCGCATCCGGGCCGGAGAAGCGCGCGTGGCAGGGCTCGAGCGACAGCGGGAGCGCGAGCGGGAGGCGGCCGCCGAGGCGGCGCGCCGGGCCGTGATCCGGCGCGCGCAGCGTGAGATCGCCGCGGGAGTCGCCGCGCAGCTGCCCGCGGTGATCGACTCCGTGGACAGGTCGCTGGCCCAGGCGCGCGCCGACCTCGCCGCCGCGGAGTCCGCGCGCACAGCGGTGACCGCCGAGCTGGGCGACCTGCGGGCGCAGGAGGCAGGTGTGCGGGAGAGACTCGCCGGACTGACCGAGAGCGTCCACAGCCTCGAGCTGCAGATCCACGAGAAGCGCCTGCACGTCACCGGGCTGCTCGAGCGCGTCCACTCCGAACTCGGGCTCGACGAGGGCATTCTCGTTTCGGAATATGGGCCCGATCAGCCGGTCCCCGCCGATCCGGGCGTCGGAGGATCAGGACGTCCGACGAACGACGCCGGCGACGTTGGCATGCAGGAGGAGGCCGATGCGTCGGCCGAGGCATCCGTCCCGTACGACCGTGCCCAGCAGAAGCGACGCCTGCAGGACGCCGAGCGCAAGCTCGCGCAGCTGGGACGGGTCAACCCGCTCGCGCTCGAGGAGTTCGCCGCGCTGGAGCAGCGCCACAGATTCATGACGGAGCAGCTCGCCGACCTCCAGCAGACGCGCAAGGACCTCCTGACGATCATCGAAGAGCTCGACGAGCGCATGCAGTCGATCTTCCTCGCGGCGTTCGAGGACACCAAGGCGGCGTTCGGCGAGGTCTTCCCGATCCTGTTCCCCGGCGGCACCGGCAGCATCTCGCTCACCAACCCGGACGAGCCGCTCACCACGGGCATCGAGGTGGCCGTGCGTCCGGTGGGCAAGAAGATCGAGCGCCTCTCGCTGCTCTCGGGCGGGGAGCGGTCGCTTGCCGCCGTGGCGCTTCTGACCGCGATCTTCAAGGCGCGCCCGAGCCCGTTCTACATCCTCGACGAGGTGGAGGCGGCTCTGGACGACGCGAACCTGGGACGGCTCCTGGGGGTCTTCGAGCAGCTGCGCTCCTCGAGCCAGCTCATCGTCATCACGCACCAGAAGCGGACGATGGAGATCGCCGACGCCCTGTACGGCGTGTCCATGAGGCAGGACGGCGTATCGGCCGTCGTCGGCCAGCGCATCGGCGAGCGCGTCGCCGGCTGACCCGCCCGGGGCGGTGGGGCGGCGCTAATAGGCTGGAGGCATGGCACAGAGCTCCTGGTCGCTCGGACGCGCGCTGCGCGGCATGTTCGTCAAGCCCACGATCGACGAGAACACGTGGGAGGACCTCGAGACGGCGCTGCTGACCGCCGATTTCGGACCCGACATCACCGAGCGCATCGTCGACGAGCTGCGCGAGAAGGTGGACCGGTACCGCACGACCGACCCTCGCGACCTCCAGCGCATGCTGAAGGAGACGCTCGAGGAGCACTTCGCGAAGTTCGACACGACGCTGCGGCTCACCGAGCGTCCGGCGGTCGTGCTCGTGGTCGGCGTCAACGGTGTGGGCAAGACGACGACGATCGGCAAGTTCGCGAAGTTCCTGCAGCGCTACGGGCGATCGGTGGTCGTCGGCGCCGCCGACACCTTCCGCGCCGCCGCGGTCGATCAGCTGGCGACGTGGGCCGAGCGCGGCGGCGCCACCATCGTCCGGCCCCAGCAGGAAGGACAGGACCCGGCGTCGGTGGCCTTCCAGACCATCGAGTACGCCAAGCGAACGGGCACCGAGATCGTGCTGGTCGACACCGCCGGCCGCCTGCACACCAAGGGCGGCCTCATGGACGAGCTCGGCAAGATCCGCCGGGTCATCGAGAAGCAGGCGCCCATCAGCGAAGTGCTGCTCGTGCTCGATGCCACGACCGGCCAGAACGGCGTGCTGCAGGCGCAGGCCTTCCTCGAGCACGCGGGCGTCACGGGGCTGGTGATCACCAAGCTCGACGGCTCCGCCAAGGGCGGTTTCGTCCTGGCGGTGCAGGAGCGCACCGGCATCCCGGTGAAGCTGCTCGGACAGGGCGAGGGCATCGGCGATCTGACCGGATTCACGCCGCACGTCTTCGCCGCCGCGCTCGTGGACTGACGCCGCGCGCGCTGTTTCGGAACGGATGCCGCGGCGCGCGGGCTGCGGGCTATCCAAGGGACCGTCGTTGTTGTTTCATGGGGACATGGCGATCGAGCACGACTACTTCGGACTCCTCGAATCCGGACCGGACGGATCGATCTTCTGGTCCGAGACGGTGGAGATGGGAGACCAGTCGGTCACGGTCGATCTGACCGCGCCGGACCAGGAGGACGTCTCGGAGGCGGCGCTGGACGTCGCGGCCGGACTCATCTCGTCGCTCGAGGCCATCGACCGCAGCGCTCGCAACGCCATGGTCAACGAGCTGAGCGACCGCACGAGCGAGGTCACAGAGTACATCCTGCAGCAGCAGGAGACGCTCGGCGAGGGTCTCGAGGACGTGCTCGTGGACATCTCCGGCGACGTCCACATCGACGTCATCCGCTCACTGCAGCTGATGAGCATGACGATCCTCGCCGACGAGCACGGCGGCGCGGACCCCTTCGCCGTCCTCGAGTACGCGCTGGACCCCGACGCCACCGACGACGTGCTGCTGGTCAACCTCGGCTCCGACGGCGACGTGCTCTCGGTCACCAGCGCCGACTGAATGTGCAGACCTTCCTGCCCTACCCGTCCTTCGCAGGATCCGCCGCGGTCCTGGACCCGGTGAGGCTCGGCAAGCAGCGGGTGGAGACGCTCCAGCTGCTGCGGGCCAACACGGTGCCCGGCTACGGGTGGCGGCATCACCCCGCGGCGAAGATGTGGGCAGGGCGGCTTCCTGCGCTGGTGGCGTACGGGCTGGCGATGACCGATGCGTGGATCGCGCTCGGCCACGCCGACACGGTGCGCGCGCAGCTGCTCGAGTTCGCCCCCGAGGTCGACGGGCTCCCTCAGGAGCAGCTGGAGCTGCCGTGGTGGCTCGGCGACCCGGCGTTCCACCTGTCGCATCGCTCGAATCTCGTGCGCAAGGACCCGGCGTTCTATCGGCCGCTGTTCGGCGACATCCCCGACGACCTGCCCTACGTGTGGCCCACGCCGTGACGGCGGCGCGGCGCAGCCCACCCGGTGCGCCGCGCCACGCCGCACCGCGGCACCGGGAGCGCTGCTACACCGCCTGCGCGAAGCCGGCGTCGACGCCGTCGGCGATGTGGGAGAGGTGAGCCGGGATCTCGCGGCCCTTCGAGACCATCGACTGCGCCCACAGCCGTCCGGCGCGGTACGACGAGCGCACGAGGGGCCCCGCGAGCACGCCGAGGAAGCCGATGCGCTCGGCCTCCTCCTTGAACGCCACGAACTCGTCGGGCTTGACCCACCGCGCCACGGGAAGATGCCGAGGCGTGGGGCGCAGGTACTGCGTGATGGTGATGATGTCCGTGCCGGCGTCGTGGAGGTCCTGCAGCGCCTGCACGACCTCCTCCGGCTCCTCGCCCATGCCCAGGATGAGGTTCGACTTCGTGATGAGCCCGGCATCGCGCGCCCGCGAGAGCACGCCGAGGGACCGGTCGTAGCGGAACGCGGGACGGATCCGCTTGAAGATGCGCGGAACGGTCTCGACGTTGTGCGCGAAGACCTCCGGACGACTGTCGAACACCTCGTCCAGCAGCGCCGGCTCCCCGTTGAAGTCCGTCGCGAGGATCTCGACACCGGTCCGCGGGTTGAGCGCATGGATCTGGCGCACCGTCTCGGCGTGCAGCCACGCGCCGCCGTCGGGCAGGTCGTCCCTGGCCACGCCCGTCACGGTCGCGTACCGCAGCTGCATGCGCGCGACGCTCTCGGCCACACGCCGCGGCTCATCCACGTCATAGGCGGCCGGCTTGCCGGTGTCGATCTGGCAGAAGTCGCACCGGCGCGTGCACTGCGAGCCTCCGATGAGGAACGTGGCCTCTCGGTCCTCCCAGCACTCGTAGATGTTCGGGCAGCCGGCCTCCTGGCACACGGTGTGCAGCTGCTCGGTCTTCACCAGTCCGTGCAGCGCCTGATACTCCGGGCCGATCTTCGCGCGCGTCTTGATCCACTCGGGCTTGCGCTCGATGGGCGTCTGCGCGTTGCGCACCTCGAGCCGAAGGAGCTTCCGGCCCCCGGGGCCGGAAGCGGGGGGCGTCGTGCCGCACGCGCTCATGCCGCCACCCCCGCGTACTCGTCGGAGAACACCCGCGAGACGGCGGCGACCACATCCCTCGGAGGAACGGGCGTGCCGGCCACCTCGCTGATCGTGGTGACCCCGGCGTCGGTGATGCCGCACGGGATGATGCCGCGGAAGCCGGCGAGGGAGTTGTCGCAGTTGACGGCGAACCCGTGCATGGTGACCCCGCGCTCCACCCTCACGCCGATCGCCGCCACCTTGTCCTCCGAGAGGGGGCGGCGCACCCACACGCCGCTGCGACCGGCGACCTGGTACCCGTCGACGCCGTGCTCGGCGAGGGCCGCGATGAGGAGCCGCTCCAGGCGACGCACGTGCGCGACGACGTCGACCGGCTCGGGCAGCCGCACGATGGGATACCCGACGAGCTGGCCGGGACCGTGCCACGTGATCTTGCCGCCGCGATCGACGTCGATCACGGGCGTCCCATCGGTCGGGCGCTCGTGCGGCTCCGTGCGCTTCCCGGCCGTGTAGACCGGCTCGTGCTCGAGCAGGAGCAGCGTGTCGGGGCGTGCGCCGGCGACCACCTCGCCGTGCACGCGGCGCTGGAGCTCCCACGCCTCGGCATACGGGACGAAGTCGGGGGCGAGGCCGACCGTTTCGATGGCGAGCATCCGTGCTCCTTGCGTCGGGATTGATGGATCGCGTCCAACAATACGCCTGGATGTGCGGGGACGCACCGATGGGCCGGAGCTGGGCGACGGTAATAACGTGAGGGGATGACCACCAGCAGCAGCGGCCGGGTGGGCCGGCCGAAGGCGTCCTCGCGCGAGACGCTGGCGGAAGCCGCGTGCGAACTGTTCCTGGAGCGGGGATTCGAGGCGACCTCCATCGCGGACATCACGCGGCGCGCCGGCGTCAGCCGCTCCAGCTTCTTCAACTACTTCGCGTCGAAGGCCGACATCCTCTGGTCGGGGCTCGACGAGCGGATCGCGCGGCTGGAGGCGGCTCTGTCGGAGGGGCAGGAGCGGGATGCCGCGGCCGGGGTGCGGGCCGCCGTTCTCGCCATCGCCGAGGGGTTCACCCCCGACAGCCTCGCCCTGGGCATCGTGAACGCCACGGCGATGGGACTGTCGGTCGAGCTCGAGCGGGAGGCATCCCTGCGTCGAGCGCGCATCGCGCGCGCCGTGGCGGACCGCCTCACCGCCGCTGGGGCGGACCGCGTCCGCGCCGAGGTCGCAGGAGCGGCCTGGGGCGGTGCGGTGCTGGCCGCGATCGACGCCTGGGCGAAGGACGGCGCCGGTCGCACGTCGCTCTCGCGGTTCCTCGTGCGCGCCGCCGACGCCGCGTCCGGTGTGCGCGCGGCCGGCGCCGCGGTCCGGCAGCTGCGTGTCGTCGTGGAGGCGCCCGACTTCGACGATGCGGTGGCGTTCTACCGGGACGCCGCAGGGATGCCCGAGCGGGAGTCGTACGAGGCCGACGGCGGTGCGCGCGTGGTGATCCTCGATGCCGGCCAGGCGACGCTGGAGCTGGCCAACCCCGCACAGGTGCGCTTCATCGACGGCGTGGAGACCGACGGCGGCGTCAGCGACCGCATCCGGATCGCACTCGAGGTCGATGACACGCAGGCCGCCCAGGAACGACTCCGCGAGGGCGGCGCCGAGGTGGAGGCATCCGCGCGGCAGACGCCGTGGCGCTCGCTCAACGCGCGTCTGCGCGCACCGGCAGGGCTGCAGCTGACCCTCTTCCAGGAGCTCGACGCGCGCTGACCGCCGCTTCCGGCCTCGCGACGTAGAATCGGGGGATCATGGCGACTTTCGGCACTCTCTCCGACCGGCTCACCGAGACCTTCCGCAACCTCCGCACCAAGGGCAAGCTCACGCCCGCGGACGTCGACGGCACGGTTCGCGAGATCCGGCGCGCGCTGCTGGACGCGGACGTCGCGCTTCCGGTCGTCAAGGACTTCACGGCGAAGGTGCGCGAGCGTGCACTGGGCGACGAGGTCAACCGCGCGCTGAACCCGGCGCAGCAGGTCGTGCAGATCGTCAACGAGGAGCTCATCGGCATCCTCGGCGGCCAGCAGCGGCGCCTGCAGTTCGCCAAGAACCCGCCCACGGTCATCATGCTCGCGGGGCTCCAGGGTTCGGGCAAGACGACATTCGCCGGCAAGCTCGCCAAGCAGCTCGAGAAGGACGGGCACACCCCGCTCCTGATCGCCGCCGACCTGCAGCGCCCGAACGCCGTCAACCAGCTGCAGGTGGTCGCCGAGCGCGCCGGCGCGGCCATCTACGCGCCCGAGCCCGGCAACGGCGTCGGCGACCCGGTGCGCGTCGCGCGCGAGGGCGTCGAGGTCGCCCGGCGTCAGCAGCACGACGTCGTCATCATCGACACCGCCGGCCGGCTGGGCGTGGACGCCGAGCTGATGAAGCAGGCGGCCGCCATCCGCAAGGCGACCGATCCTGACGAGGTGCTGTTCGTCATCGACGCGATGATCGGTCAGGATGCCGTCAACACGGCCAAGGCGTTCCAGGACGGCGTGGACTTCACCGGCGTCGTCCTGTCCAAGCTCGACGGCGACGCGCGCGGCGGTGCCGCGCTCTCTGTCGCCTCGGTGACCGGACGGCCGATCATCTACGCGTCGACCGGCGAGGGCCTGGACGACCTCGAGGCGTTCCATCCCGACCGCATGGCCTCGCGCATCCTCGACCTCGGCGACATCCTGACCCTCATCGAGCAGGCGCAGCAGGCGTTCGACGAAGCCGAAGCCCTCAAGGTCGCCGAGAAGCTCGCGAGCGAGACCTTCACGCTCGAGGACTTCCTCGAGCAGATGCAGCAGATGAAGAAGATGGGCTCCATGAAGAAGATGCTCGGGATGCTCCCGGGCATGGGGTCCATGAAGCAGCAGCTGGAGAACTTCGACGAGCGCGAGATCGACCGCACCGAGGCGATCATCCGGTCGATGACGCCGGGGGAGCGGCGCAACCCGAAGATCCTCAACGGCTCGCGGCGTCTTCGCATCGCCCGCGGATCGGGCATGACGGTGACCGATGTCAATCAGCTGGTGCAGCGCTTCGAGCAGGCCGCCAAGATGATGAAGACCGTCGCCCGCGGCGGCGTCCCGAACATCCCCGGCATGGGTCCGGTTCCCGGCGCCGGCCGGCCCGGCGCGTCGGCCAAGCGGGGCAAGCCGCAGAAGTCCAAGGGCTCGCGCTCGGGCAACCCGGCCAAGCGCGCGGCGGAGAACGCCGGGCTCGCCGCGCAGGCGTCGCAGGCGCCCACCGGTTCGGGGTTCGGGCTGGGTGCCGCGCAGGGCGCCCCCAGCGAAGCAGACCTCGCCGAGCTGCAGAAGCTCCTCGGCCGCGGCTGAGGCCCCGCGTTCGGCCGGTCGCCGTGGCGGCCGCTCAGCGCGCCGCCGAGAGCAGGTGCTCCCGCAGCGTCGGGCCCGAACGGAACTCGCCGACCAGGTGCCGGACGACCTCGCGCAGGTCGCCGTCTGCCGCGTCGGCCACCGCCAGCTGGCGCGCGTAGCTCGCCCCCTGCGTGAGGATCGTCTCGATGCCCTCGAGCTCGCGGGCGCACTTGAGCTCGACGGCGAGGTCGGCGACGTCGGCGAGCGTCTCCCGCAGGTGCTCGACCACGGGCACCTCCGTGCCGTGATGGTCGACGATGACCTTCGCGTCCAGGCCGTAGCGTGCCGCGCGCCATTTGTTCTCACGGACGAACCACGGCTGGATGGTCTGCAGCGGCATCCCCTCGTCCAGCATGCGGGAGAACCGCTCGACGAGCACCTGGATCAGCGCGGCGACGGCGGCCAGCTCCGGGAGCGTCGACATGCCGTCGCAGGCGCGCACCTCGATGGTGCCCCAGCGGGGCGCAGGGCGGATGTCCCAGCGCACCTCGGTCGGGTCGGCCATGACCCCGGTGCGGACCATGTCGTCCATGTAGCCCTCGTACTCCGACCAGCTCTGCAGCGGCCACGGCAGGCCCGCGGTCGGCAGCTGCTGGAACACCAGCGCGCGGTTGGAGGCGTAGCCGGTGCGCTCGCCCGCCCAGAACGGGCTCGACGCCGAGAGCGCCTGGAGGTGAGGCAGGTACACCGCCAGCGCGTTGATGATGGGGAAGACCTTGTTGACGTCGTCGACGCCGACGTGCACGTGGATGCCCCAGATCATCATGTTGCGACCCCACCACTGGGTGCGCTCGATGAGCTTGTGATAGCGCGTCTTGTCGGTGACCGATTGGTCGTACCACTGCGCGAAGGGATGACTGCCCGCGCACAGCAGATCGATGCCCCGGGAGTCGGTGAACGTGCGCACCGCCGCGATGGCGTCGGCGATGTCGTCGACGGCCGCGGCGACCGTGCCGCCGACGCCGCTGGTGATCTCCACGGTGTTGGTGAGCAGCTCTCCGGTCACCGTGTAGCGCTCCAGCGAGCTGTCCTCCTCGAGCGAGGCGAGCACCTCCGGAGCCCGCGGCACCAGGTCGCCCGTCTCGGCGTCGGCGAGCATGAGTTCCCACTCCAGCCCGACCGAAGAACGGGAGGACGTCGCGAAGGTCAGCGTCATGGGCACAGTTTGACACGGGGCGCGCGGGGGTCGGCGTGGTTCGCGACCTCGTCGGTCATCTGGCAGAATAGAGGGTCGGACCGGCCGCTCGACCCTCTATCCAGCGCGCCGACCCTCCTCTGAGCTCCCGCCGGGTGTGCACCCCACGCTCCAGGCGACTGGTTCGTTCGCTTCCCACACATTCAGGAGAATCGTGGCTGTCAAGATCCGTCTCAAGCGCCTCGGCAAGATCCGTGCGCCGTACTACCGCATCGTCGTGGCCGACTCGCGCACCAAGCGCGACGGCCGTGTGATCGAGGAGATCGGCAAGTACCACCCGACCGAGGAGCCCTCGTTCATCGAGGTCGACTCCGAGCGTGCGCAGTACTGGCTGAGCGTCGGCGCCCAGCCCACCGAGCAGGTGCGCGCGCTCCTCAAGCTGACCGGCGACTGGGGCGCCTTCAAGGGCGACAAGAACGCCGTCTCGACCGTGCGCACCAAGGAGGCCAAGGCCGACTTCGAGGTCGACGCGTCCAAGAAGTCGGTCATCAAGCCCAAGGCCGAGAAGAAGGCGGACGAGCCGGCACCGGCTCCCGCCGACGAGGCGACGGACGCGGCCGACGAGGCCGCCGAGTCCGCCGAGTAATCCGTTGCTGGCCGCCGCGCTCGAGCACGTCGTCAAGGGGATCGTCGATCACCCGGACGCCGTGCGCATCGACTCGTCCTCGTCGCCGCGGGGCGACGTGCTCGAGGTGCACGTCCACCCCGAGGACCGGGGTCGCGTGATCGGACGCGGCGGCCGCACGGCCAAAGCCCTGCGCACTCTGATCGCCGCGCTCGCCGACGGGCGCCGCGTGCGCGTCGACGTCGCGGACGATTGAGGTGACGGGCGAAGACAGGGCCGACCGGCCCACTGACCCGGCAGAGCCCGGGACGGAGAAGAGCCGTCCTGCGAAGGCCGCCGGCAAGGCGACCCCGCCGTCGGGCACGACCCAGCTGCGCGTCGGCCGCCTGGTGAAGGCCCACGGCCTCAAAGGCGCCATCAAGCTCGAGCTGTACACCGACGACCCGGAGGGGCGTTTCGCACCCGGCGCGACCTTCACGCTCCAGGTGCCGGAGTCCTCGCCGTGGCACGGCAAGCCGCTGACCGTCCGCGAGTTCAAGTGGATGAACAGCCACCCGGTCGCGTTCTTCGAGGGCGTCGAGGACCGTACGGCGGCCGAGCAGCTGATCCGCGCCATCCTGTGGATCGACGAGGACCCTCAGGCCGCCCCCGCCGAGGACGACGCGTGGTACGACCACCAGCTGGTGGGACTGGACGTCATCCGAGACGACGCCGTCGTGGGCCGTGTCGTCCGCGTCGATCATCTCCCGGCTCAGGATCTGCTCATCGTCCGACCGGTCTCGGCGACCGGGCCGGAGGAGGTGCTCGTTCCCTTCGTCAAGGCGATCGTGCCCGAGGTCGACGTGGCCGCGGGCCGCATCGTGGTGACACCGCCGGCCGGCCTGTTCGAAGAGGTCCCGTCCGACGACGAGGACCACGGCGAGTCGGGTCCACAGCCCGGCGACGACGCCTGAGTTCCGCACAGGAGCGCGCCACGTCCCGGCACGGACGGATGCCTAGACTCGAAGTCATGCGCGTCGACATCGTCACGATCTTCCCGACGTTCTTCGACGTGCTGGGCGTCTCGCTCATCGGCAAGGCCCGCGACCGCGGCATCCTCGACATGCACGTGCACGACCTGCGCAGCTGGACGCACGACCGGCACCGCACCGTCGACGACACGCCGTACGGCGGCGGCGCCGGCATGGTCATGAAGCCCGAGCCCTGGGGTGAGGCGCTGGACGAGGTGCTCACCGACGACGCCGTCCTGCTCGTGCCCTCGCCCGCGGGCGAGCTGTTCTCGCAGTCCCTGGCGCGCGAGCTCGCCTCGGAGTCGCACCTGGTGTTCGCATGCGGGCGCTACGAGGGCATCGACCAGCGCGTCGTGGATCACTACGCCGAGCGCGGACGCGTCCGCCTGGTGAGCCTCGGCGACTACGTGCTCAACGGCGGAGAGGTCGCCGCGATGGCGGTGATCGAGGCGGTGTCGCGCCTCATCCCGGGTGTCGTCGGCAACCCCGACAGCCTCGTGGAGGAGTCGCACGAGGAAGGGCTGCTGGAGTATCCCAGCTACACCAAGCCCGCGGTGTGGCGCGGGCACGAGGTGCCGGCGGTCCTGCTGAGCGGCAACCACGCCGCGATCGCCGCGTGGCGGCGCGAGCAGAGCATCGCGCGCACCCGCGCCGTGCGCCCCGATCTCCTTCCCGCCGACGAGACCGGCCGCGTGGAGGCCGAGCTCTGACCACGGCGCACGAGCGTCGGCCGACGAGCGGGCACTACATCACCACCACGCCCTGCGCCACCCCCAGCGGCAGGTTTTTCTCCCGGTTATCGTGAGGACCGCTGAACTACTGGGAGGTCGTCGTATGCAGGTGTGGCCAGGAGCGGCGTATCCGCTGGGAGCGACGTTCGACGGGAACGGGACCAACTTCGCGCTGTTCAGCGAAGGCGCCGAGCGCGTGGAACTGTGTCTCTTCGACGATGACAGGGCGGAGACGCGCATCGAGATGGTCGAGGTGGACGCCTTCGTCCACCACGCGTACGTCCCGAGCGTGCAGCCGGGGCAGCGTTACGGCTATCGGGTCCACGGCGAGTACGATCCGGCCTCGGGCAAGCGGTTCAACCCGGCGAAGCTGCTGCTCGACCCGTACGCCAAGGCGGTGGACGGCGAGGTCCGCTGGGGCCAGTCGGTGTTCGGGTACACCTTCGGCGACCCCGACTCGCGCAACGACGACGACTCGGCGGCCGACCAGATGCTCGGCGTCGTGGTCAACCCGTTCTTCGACTGGGCGGGGGACCGGCAGCCCAAGACGCCCTACGCCGAGACGCTGATCTACGAGGCGCACGTGCGGGGACTGACCCGCCGGCACCCCGGCATCCCGGAGGAGATCCGCGGCACGTACAGCGCCCTGGCGCACCCCGCGATCATCGACCACCTGCGAAAGCTCGGCGTCACCGCGATCGAGCTCATGCCCGTGCACCAGTTCGTCAACGACTCGATCCTGCAGGACAAGGGCCTGTCGAACTACTGGGGCTACAACACCATCGCGTTCTTCGCGCCGCACAACGGCTACGCCTCATCGGGACAGCGTGGTCAGCAGGTGCAGGAGTTCAAGGGCATGGTGAAGGCGCTCCACGCCGCGGGGATCGAGGTCATCCTCGACGTGGTCTACAACCACACCGCCGAAGGCAACCACCTGGGCCCGACGCTGTCGATGAAGGGCATCGACAACGAGGCGTACTACCGGCTCGAGGAGGACAAGCGGTACTACACCGACTACACCGGAACCGGGAACAGCCTCAACGTGGGCAACCCCCACACCCTGCAGCTGATCATGGACTCGCTGCGCTACTGGGTGCTGGAGATGCACGTCGACGGCTTCCGCTTCGACCTCGCCTCCACACTGGCGCGCGAGTTCTACGAGGTCGACCGCCTGGCGACGTTCTTCGAACTGGTGCAGCAGGATCCGGTGGTCTCCCAGGTCAAGCTCATCGCCGAGCCGTGGGACGTCGGCCCCGGCGGCTACCAGGTCGGCAACTTCCCCCCGCAGTGGACGGAGTGGAACGGCAAGTACCGCGACACCGTCCGGGACTTCTGGCGGGGCGAGCCGGCGACCCTCGGCGAGTTCGCCTCGCGGCTGACCGGTTCGTCGGATCTCTACGAGCACTCCGGGCGCCGGCCGGTGGCCTCGGTCAACTTCGTCACCGCCCACGACGGCTTCACGCTGCGGGACCTGGTGTCGTACAACGACAAGCACAACGAGGCCAACGGCGAAGAGGGCAGGGACGGCGCCGACGACAACAGGTCGTGGAACTGCGGCGTCGAAGGACCCACCGACGACCCCGAGGTGCTGACGCTCCGCGCACGCCAGCAGCGGAACTTCATCGCGACCCTGCTGCTGTCGCAGGGCATCCCGATGCTCTCGCACGGCGATGAGCTCGGACGCACCCAGAACGGCAACAACAACGGCTACGCCCAGGACAACGAGACGACATGGGTGGACTGGGATGCCGTCGACCAGCCCCTCGTGGAGTTCACCGCGGCGCTGGCACGGCTGCGCCGTCAGCATCCCACCTTCCGCCGGCGCCGCTTCTTCGACGGCAGGCCGGTGCGCCGCGAGGAGGGCGCGCCGCTGCCCGACATCGCATGGGTGCGTCCCGACGGTTCGCAGATGCAGCCGGAGGACTGGGGCTCGGGCTTCGGACGCGCGGTGGGCGTGTTCCTCAACGGCGACGGCATCCGCGAGCGCGACCGCCGGGGCGAGCCGATCTCGGATGCCCACTTCCTGGTGCTGTTCAACGCGGGCGACGAGCCTGTGGACTTCACGATCCCCGCGGTGGAGTTCGGCCCCGAATGGGACGTCGTGGTCGACACCGCCGGCGAGCAGGTCGAGTCCGGGCCGCTGAGCCCGGGCGACACCGTGGCGCTGCAGGCCCGATCCCTCGCCGTCCTGCGCGAGCACGAGGAGCCCGAGGACGAGGTGGACCACTCCGTCGCCGCCTCCCTGGCGGCGTCCACGGCGAGCGAGCCGGTCACCGGCGCGGCGCCTCACCCCGAGCTCGGACACTGACGGGGGAGTGATGGCCGACCTCGAGCGCCCGCGTTCCACCTACCGCCTTCAGATTCGCTCCTCATTCACGCTGGACGACGCCGCCGGCCTCGCCGACTACCTCGCGGCGCTCGGCGTGGACTGGGCGTACCTGTCGCCGCTGCTGACCGCTGCGTCGGGCTCGG
>JAPSKH010000050.1 GCA_031177765.1 Microbacterium sp.
CCCGCGCCGTTGTCCCCGATCAGCGCGGTCACCTCCCCCGGATACACCTCGAAGTCCACCTGATTGAGCGCCCGCACATGCCCGAACTGACGCGACAACCCCCGCGCCTGCAGAACCGGAACCGTAGCCGTCATCGTCATGCGTGATCTCCTTCGGACGGGGATGTGGGACGGGAGGAGACGCGCACCACGAGGTCGGCACGATCACGCGCGGTCTCGACGAGGCGGGCGTTGGGCTCGTCGACGTCGCGGACCCAGGCGGTGGCCTCGTCGGCGGGATGCCCGTGCCCGAGCCGTCGGGCGACGAGGCGCCGCCGGCGTTCGTCGGCGTCGACATCCAGGTACCAGACCTCGTCGAGAAGCGGGCGGACCGCATCCCATCCGTGCTCATCGTGGAGCAGGTAGTTGCCTTCGGTGATCACCAGCGGCACGTCGGCTCTCACCGGCACGGCGGAGCCGATCGACTCCTCGAGCTCGCGGTCGAAGACAGGGGCGTAGATCGTCCCGGCGGTCTGCGTCGACAGCCGCCGGAGCAGTGCGACGTAACCATCGACGTCGAATGTGTCCGGCGCGCCCTTGCGGTCGCGGCGCCCGAGGCGCACGAGCTCTGCGTTGGCGAAGTGGAAGCCGTCCATGCCGACGACGACGGCGCGGTCTCCCAGAGCCTGCAGCAGGGCGGCGGTCACGGTGGACTTGCCCGCGCCGGGGGTGCCGGTCACTCCCAGGATGCGGCGGCGCCCGTCGCTCAGGAGCAGACGAGCGCGCTCGGCCAGCTCATGGAGCGTCGCTTCGGCGATCGGCGGTGGCGTGGGGCGGGTGCTGAACACTGCTTCGTGGTCTTCCTCGAGTCGATGCGGAGGCATCGCGGCTGCGTCGGTGGAGCGGGTCGCCGCTGCGGGAAGCGGCACGACTTCGAGCACGCTACGCTGATCATGTCACCGGTGTCAAGCCCACCACCCGCACCACCATGACACCGGAGACATGACCGCGATTCTGTGGTTACATGTCCCACGGCGCCGCTGCCACGCGGCGTCGTCCATCGTGATCGATCCCGCAACAGAGAGCACGTCCCATGAGCGATTTCCAGGGCCGCACCATCCTCGTCACCGGCGCCGGCGGCGGCATCGGCGGTGCCACCGTCCGGCACCTCGTCGCGGCAGGGGCAGACGTCCTCGCCGCGGGGCGGACGCCGGAGAGCGTGGAGGCGATCGCCCGCGAGACCGGCGCCACCCCCGTGGCATTCGACCTGGAGTCCGAGGAGGAGATCCGCACCGCCATCGAGGGCCGCGACCTCTACGGCGTCGTGAACTGCGGGGGCTGGGGCGGCGAGATCGCCACCCCCATGGACACCGACATCGCCGTCTTCGACAAGGTCATCAGCATCAACGCCCGCGGTGCGCTGCTGGTCATCAAGTACGCATCGCGCGAGATGGTGCGCCTGGGCAAGGGCGGTGCGATCGTCAACGTGTCGAGCCAGGCGAGCCTGGTGGGTCTTGCAGGCCACATCTCGTACGGCTCGTCGAAGGCTGCGCTCGACAACATCACGAGGGTCTCCGCGCTCGAACTCGGCGGCTTCGGCATCCGGGTCAACAGCGTCAACCCGACCGTCGTCATGACCCCGATGTCGGCGTGGTACTGGGGCCGTCCCGACATCGAGGGGCCGTTCCTCGACGCGATGCCGCTGCACCGCTGGGCGACCGAGGACGACATCGCCGCCCCCATCGTCTTCCTGCTCAGCGACGGCGCGGCGATGATCTCGGGCGTCTCACTGCCGATCGACGGCGGCTACACGAGCCGCTGACGCGGAGGTCGGCTACGCCTTCGTCCCGACGCCGGCGGGAAGAGCGGCGAGGCGGGCGGCGAAGAGGTCGATCGTGCGCGATGCCGCCGGGCCCTCGTGCGGGCGGTTCAGGTGTCCGTGGTCGGTGCCGGGTTCGACGAGCATCTCGACGTCGCGCCCGGCCGTGCGCAGGGTGGCGGCGAACACCTCGGCCGACACCCGCAGCTCATCGACATCGCCGTTGACGATGAGCGTCGGCGGGAAGTCGCGGAGCTCGTCGGGCGTCGCGAGCCCGGGGATCGCCGCCACCGGCGCGCCGGCGACATCGCCGCCGAGGTAGTTCTCGTACATGCGCAGCACCGCCGCAGGTCCGAAGCGGTCGGCGGCCGGGTCGGCGTCGAGGGCGGCGCGCAGTGCGGCACCCGGCGCCGGCTGCACGGCGAGCAGCGTCGGGTAGGCGAGCACCACGAGCGCGGGAAGCGGCGCGAACCCCCGCTCGATGAGGCGCAGGGTGGCACCCGCGGCGAGATTGCCGCCCGCACTGGCGCCGCCGAGGGCGAGGCGGGTGCGGTCGATCCGCAGCCGGTCGGCCATGTCGACGGTCCACGACCAGGCCGAGATCACATCGTCGGATGCCGCGGGATAGTGGTGGCCGGCACGTCCGGCTGCGGGCGCGTCGGGGTCCGGTGCGAGGCGGTAGTCGACCGAGACGACGGTGGTGCCGTGCGCGGCGAGGCCGCGAGCCACGCCGTCGGCCTCAGGCATGTCCAGGTCGCCGAACGCGAATCCGCCGCCGTGCGCCCAGACCAGGCCCGCGCCGTGGGGAGTGCGCGCCGGGTAGACGCGCACGAGCCCGTCCGCGGCGGAGTACGGGTCGCTCATCGGCATCCTCCGTGTTTCATCGGTCGCTTCCGGTGGCTGCTGCCCGCCGCTTGTGGAGGGGAACGGCCGGAAGGTGGACCGGGGCTGCGGGGATCGGCATCCCGCAGCCCCGGCGGTTCGGGGGAGGGGGCTTACGCGCCCCAGCCGGCCTGGACGCCGCCGACGCGCTCCTGGGCGATCTTCTCCTGGTAGCCCGACGCCGCGTACGCGGCCATCGGGTCGGCCGGCAGTCCGCGCGACTCGCGCCACTCGGCGAGGGCCGGGCGCACGTCGGTGTAGAAGGCGTCCATGAACACCGCGTTGGCTGCCAGCACGTCGTTGGCGCTCTGCGCGGCGGCAAGGGCGTCGCGGTCGACCAGCAGTGCGCGAGCGGTCATCTCCTGGACGTTGAGCACCGAGCGGATCTGGCCCGGGATCTTGTCCTCGATGTTGTGGCACTGATCGAGCATGAACGCCACGTCGGGGCTGTTCAGCCCGCCGCCGCGGACGACCTCGAAGATGATGCGGAACAGCTGGAAGGGGTCGGCCGCGCCGACGATGAGGTCGTCGTCGGCGTAGAACCGCGAGTTGAAGTCGAACGAGCCGAGCTTGCCCAGGCGCAGCAGCTGCATCACGATGAACTCGATGTTGGTGCCCGGCGCGTGGTGGCCGGTGTCGAGGCACACCACGGCGCGCTCGCCGAGGGCGACGACCTGCGCGTACGACGTGCCCCAGTCCGGAACGTCGGTGTGGTAGAACGCCGGCTCGAAGAACTTGTACTCGAGCACGAGGCGCTGCTCGTCCGACAGGCGCGCGTAGATCTGCTGCAGGGAGTCCTGCAAGCGATCCTGCCGCCCGCGCATGTCGTTCTGACCCGGGTAGTTCGACCCCTCGGCGAGCCAGATCTTGAGATCCCGTGACCCGGTCTCGTTCATGATGTCGATGCACTCGAAGTGGTGATCGATCGCCTTCTGGCGGATGCGGTCGTCGTGGTGGGTGAGGGCCCCGAACTTGTAGTCCTCGTCCTGGAACGTGTTCGAGTTGATCGTGCCGAGCGAGACGCCGAGGTCCTCCGCGTGACGCCGGAGGTCGGCGTAGTCGTCGACCTTGTCCCACGGGATGTGCAGGGCGACGCTCGGCGCGAGGGCTGTGTAGCGGTGCACCTGCGCGGCATCGGCGATCTTCTCGTACGGATCGCGGGGCGTCCCCGGCGTCGGGAAGACGCGGAAGCGCGTGCCGGAGTTGCCGAACGCCCACGAGGGGAGCTCGATGCCCTGCTGTTCGAGCGTGGACTGGATCTCGGGAGACAGCGTCGTCATGATGCGGTGCTTTCCTTGTGGGTGGTCGCAGCTGCGGCCAGCTGGTCGTGCAGATGGAAGATCTCGGTGAGCGGCGTGGCGGCCTGGTCGGGGCGGCCGTCGAGTCCGATGAAGAAACGCGCCATCTCGGCCTCCCAGCGCGCGGCGACCTCGGATCCGGCGAGGTACGCCTGTGCCGCTTCATCGTCGTCGGTCTCGTAGTAGCCGATCAGCCGGCCGCCGTCGCCGAGGAAGAGCGAATAGTTCCGGCGTCCCGCCGCGGCGATCTCGGCCAGCATCTCGGGCCACACCGGCGAATGCCGTGCGATGTACTCGTCGAGGAGCTCGGGCTTGATGCGCAGTTCGAAGCAGACGCGCGTCGTCGCGGTGGCGCTGGTCATCGGTGGAGCTCCTCGGGAAGGGGGCGCGTCGTCGCGTCCGCGCTGTGAATCGTTTCAACGATAGGCGACGACCGTCGCCCACGCAAGGTGGAAAGCGTTTGCTCAGCGCGGCTCGGCCGCCACCGCCGCCGAGCTGCCGGTCGGTGCCGGTACCGTGGGGTTGCCGTCGACGCGAAGGAGCGCCTGTGGAGCAGCATGAACGAGCGCTGGAGAGCTACGTCGAATCCGCGCGTCGATCGCCCGGTGCCCTCGCCGTGGTGCTCGTCGGCTCCGTCGCGCAGGGCCGCGAACGCGCAGACTCGGATGTCGACGTCTACCTGGTGGTGGACGAGGAGAGATTCGCCGCCGAGACGGGTGCCGGCCGGTTCGCGTGGGTCGAGCGGCGCGACGCCGACTACCCGGGCTCGTACATCGACATCAAGCTGGCGAGCCTGGCCTACCTCGAGGCCGCCGCCGAACGAGGAGATGATCCGACGAGGGCATCCTTCCTCGGCGCCCGTGTCGCGTGGAGCCGGGTGCCGGGCCTCGACGACATCATCGCCCGCATCACGGTCATGCCCGATGACGTGTGGCACGAGCGCGTCCGGTCGCATGTCGCCCAGGCGCGTCTGTACGGCGGCTACTTCCTCCGCCAGGCGGTCGCCCGCGGCGACGCGTTCCTCCGTCGGCATGCGGCGCTGCACCTCGCGCTCGCGGCGGCGCGGGCGGCGCTCGCGTCCGCGCATGTCCTGCTCCCGGGTCCGAAGTACCTGTCGAAGCTCGTGCGGACCGTCGACACGCCTGAGGGGTTCATCCCGGCGTGGGAGCGAGTGGTCGACGATGGCGACCTCGATGCCGCGGACGAGCTGCTCGGCATCCTCTCGGCGTGGCTCGGCGCCGCTCTCACGCCCGACGATGCGCTGTCGATCTTCATCCGCGACAACGAACTGGCCTGGCTCCGCGGAACGGTCCCCGCGGAGTTCTGGTGATCCGATCACGGTCAGCCCTTGACGGCTCCGCTGGTCATCCCCGCCACGATCTGCCGGTTGAAGAAGATGTACATGACCAGCGGCGGGATGGTGATGAGCAGGATGTCCATGAACAGCAGGTTCCACTGGCTGAGGTTCTGGCTCTGGAAGTTGTACAGCGTCAGCTGAACCGTGGCGTTGGCGTCGCCGGGCAGGAAGTACAGCGGACCGGTGAAGTCGTTGAAGACCGCGACCGCCTGCACCACGATGACCGTCACCACCACGGGCTTCAGCAGCGGCAGCACGACGGTGAAGAACAGCCGCATGGGGCCGGCGCCGTCGATGATCGCCGCCTCGTCCAGCTCTCGCGGGATCGTCGAGACGAAAGCCCGGAAGAGCAGGATGCAGAACGACAGCCCGAACGTCGCCTCGATGAGGATCATCCCCGGCATCGTCTTGAAGATGCCGAGGGTCTGCATCACCCAGATCGTCGGCACCACGGCGGGCGGCACGATGAGCCCGGCGAGCACGAAGAAGTTGATGAGGTGGTTCCAGGGCGACTTCCGTCGCTGCAGCACATAGCCCACCATCGCCGCGAACACGACCATGATCGCCACGCTCGCGACGGTCAGGATCGTGCTGTTGATGAAGGCGCGCAGGAGCACGTAGTCACGCGTCTCCCACACCGCGAGGAAGTTCTCCCACAGATACCAGCCCTGCTGCGGCAGGGAGAACTCGAACAGCGACGCCTCCTGCGCGTTCTTCGCCGCCATCAGCAGGATGAACGCGAACGGCACGATGAAGACGACGATCGAGGCGAGGATCGCGATGATGCCGACGAGGTACTTGCGCATGAAGCGCTTGAAGGTCAGCGGGCGCCGGTCGCTGCGGAACCGCGAGGGCTTGGCACCGGCCGTGGTGATCGTGCGCGTGAGGGTCATGCTTCCACCTGCCGACGGTTGAGGACGTAGAAGATCGGGACGATGATCGCGGTGACGATCAGGAACAGCACGACGTTGCCCGCGGTCGACAGGCCGTAGAAGCCGGCCTGGTACTGCTTGTAGATGACCGACGCGATCACGTCGCTCGAGAAGCCGGGGCCGCCGCGGGTCATCGCCCAGATGAGCTCGAACGACCGCAGTCCGCCGATGAGCGACAGCAGCACGACCGTGGCGGTGGCCGGCCGCACCAGCGGGAGGGTGATGTTCCAGAACGTCTTCCAGCCGCCGGCGCCGTCGACGCGGGCGGCCTCGAAGTACTCCTGCGGAATGGCGACGATGCCCGCGATGTAGATGAGCGTTGCGATGCCGACGCCCTTCCAGACGTCGACGAGTGCGATCGACAGCAGCGCCCATGCCGGGTCGGTCAGCCAGCCGGGTCCCTCCACGCCGAAGGTCGCGAGCGTCTTGTTGATGAGCCCGTCGAAAGGGTCCATGAGCACCTTGAAGGTGATCCCGACGCCGATCGTCGAGACGAGCACCGGGAAGAAGATGGTGGCTCGGAGGTATCCGCGCCCGAGGATGGACCCCGTCAGCAGGATGCCGAGCGCCAGGCCGAAGACCACCTTCAGGCCCGACGTGAGGAAGCCGTAGATGAAGGTGTTGATGAGGCCCTGGAAGAGCATCGGCTCGGTGAAGAACGTCACGAAGTTCTCGAAGCCGATGAACTGCACGTCGAACAGCGACCATCGCGTGAGGCTGAAGTAGAACGAGGCGAAGGTCGGCACGGCGAACAGGACGACGTAGAGCACGGCCGACGGGATGTAGAACCACGTCGGGTACATGCTCTTGATGCGTCGGCGCCTCCTCGCGGCGGGCGGCGGCGCCGCCGTGGTGTCACTCGGTCGCTCGGTGATCGTGGTCATGAGGGCATCTCCGTCGATGTCGTCGGGGGCCGCGTCGCGGACGACGCGACCCCCGGGTTGATTCAGCCGATGTCAGGCGCGCCGCCTCACCAGCCCTCGAGGCCCAGCTGCTGGGCCTGCTTCACGACGTCCTCGTCGTAGAGGGCCGCGCCCTCCTCGGCGGGACGGATGCCCGAGCCGACCTCGACGGTGATGTTCTCGAGGTTCGGTCCCTTGATGGGCGAGAGGAACTCGAGCGCAGGGTTGGTGTTGCCCTCGTCGAAGTACGGCTGCATGTCCTTCAGGAGACCCGGAACGTCGTCCGGGAGCGAGCAGGCGTTCGTGGCGAAGGGGCCGCTGGGCACCATGACGGTGGTCTGGATCTCGCAGCCGCCGGGGGAGTTGATGAACTCGACGAACGTCTTCGCCGCCTCGAGCTTCTCGCCCTCGGTCGTCTTCGGGATGTACACCGCGTTGGGGAGCCACACCGTGAGCTTGGTGTCCTCGGCGTTCTGCGCGGGCAGCGGGAAGACGCCGATGTTCTCGAGTTCGTCCGGGAAGTTCTGCTGGAAGGTCGAGACGATGCCGGTGAGGATCGGGTAGTGCGCACCCTCGCCGGTGGCCACCATGCGCGCTCCGTCGTCGTACACCGCGGAGGCGAAGTCCTCGTTCCACCAGCCGGCGTCGAAGCCCGCCTGCTGGTTCACGAAGCCCTGCAGGGCCGGCTCGTCGACGTACTTGCGCTCGCCCTCGGTGTAGGCCTCGGCCCAGTCGGGGTCCTGCGCGAGGACGTTGCCGAAGTCGCCGAGCACGAACAGCTGGCTGGTCCAGGTGTCGCCGTAGGTCTGGACGACCGGCGTGATCCCGGCGGCCTTGATGGCTTCGTTGTTCGCAGCGAACTCGTCCCACGTGGTGGGCACCTGCAGGCCGAGGTCGGAGTAGACCTTCTTGTTGTAGACCACCGCGCCGGCCTGGGTGGCGCCGAAAGGCGCTCCGTAGATGCCGTTGTCGGTGGAGACGACGTCCTTCATCGTGTCGATGAGGTCGTCCACCCAGGGCTCCTCGTCCAGGGGCACGAGGTTCTGGTCGGGGTTGAGTGCCTGGAAGAGCGATCCGGAGTTGTAGTAGAAGACGTCCTCCATCTCGCCGGTGGCGAGCTTGGTCTTCATGAGGTTGTCACCCTCGGTGCCCGCGGGCTGCGTCTCGAGCCGGACGGTGATGTCGTCGTGCTCGGCCTCGAACGCCTCGATGAGCGCTTCGGCGATCTCGACGTTCGTGCCGGTGTTCTGCGTCAGGAACGAGATCTCGACCGTTCCGTCGCCGCCTCCGCTGCCTCCGCTGCACGCGGCGAGCGGGAGCGCGAGTGCCGCGATTCCCGTCGTCACGGCGAGCAGCCTCCGGGTACGGGTGCTCTTCATTCTTTACCTCCTTGTAAAGCCGAGCGGTGGATCCGCCCACGCTGCCGGAACCTTGGTGCTGCACCGAATGGTTGAAACCATTCAGCTCTCGTACGGTACGACCCGGTCCCGACGTCGTCAACAGCGACTTTGAAAGGATTCATCACGAAGCGGTAACGGGAAGAGCGAGGGTTGACACCGCGGTATGAATCGATTCACGATGGCCTCGCGAGCGGCGACGGAGCCGCGATCGCGAAAGGACGAGCACGGACATGACGGCGCTTCCCCCGCTTGCCTCGACCGACTCCGCCACGAGGATCCGCGACCTGCGCACGCAGCACGGCCCGGGACTCCTCGGCGTGCCCGGCGCGGGGCTTCGCCTGTCGTGGCGCGTCGAGAGCGATGACCCGCACGCCCGGATCCTGGGACACCAGCTCGCCACCGGCGCCGACGAGGCGACCCTCGCAGCGGGCGATCCCGTCGCCGGCGACGCGTCCGTCGGCGT
>JAPSKH010000019.1 GCA_031177765.1 Microbacterium sp.
ACAGATGCTGCCACAGCAGCACACCGCCGTTCTGCGGGTCGTAGATGTGGGCGCCGAAGACGCGGTCGGCCGCGGCGGCCAGGATCGCGGCGGCCAGCACCGGGAAGGCGAGCAGGACCAGGATGCTGGTCACGAGCGTGTTCCACGTGAAGATCGGCATCCGCCACATGGTCATGCCGGGAGCGCGCATCGTGATGATCGTCGTGATGAAGTTCACGGCGCCGAGGATCGTGCCGAAACCGCTCAAGCCCAGGCCGAGCATCCAGAGGTTGCCACCGGCTCCCGGCGAGAACGACGCGTTTGCCAGCGGCTGGTAGGCGAACCATCCGAACGCCGCCGCGCCCTGCGGCGTGAGGAAGCCGGCGACGGCGATGGTCGAGCCGAACAGGAACAGCCAGAAGGCGAACGCGTTCAGTCGCGGGAACGCGACGTCGGGCGCACCGATCTGCAGCGGCAGGATGGCGTTGGCGAAGCCGGCGAACAGCGGCGTCGCGAACATCAGCAGCATGATCGTGCCGTGCATCGTGAACAGCTGGTTGTACTGCTCCTTCGTCGGCACGATCTGCATGCCGGGCTCGAACAGCTCCGCCCGGATGATCAGGGCCATCACTCCACCGAGGAGGAAGAACATGACCGAGGCGATCAGGTACATGTAGCCGATCGTCTTGTGGTCGGTGGAGGTGATCCACTTGACGATCATGTTGCCCTTCTGCTCGACGCGGGTCGCGCTGAGCAGTGCGGCCTGGCGCGGCGGCAGGGTGGTGGGGCGACCCTGCGTCGTTTCCTCAAGCGGAAGCGTCGTCGCCATGTTCAGTTTTCTCCCTCGTCGTCGTCGGATGCCTCCTCGCCGGAACCGTCTGTTCCGGGAAGGTTCTGCAGCCGCGAGTAGGCCTCGTTGATGTCTCCGGTCTGTCCGGCCTCGCGCAGCGAGTCGAGGTAGTCCTCGTACTCGGCTTCGCTCACGACCTCCACGTTGAACAGCATCATCGAGTGGTACTCACCGCACAGCTCGGCGCACTTGCCGGCGTAGGTGCCCTCTCGCGTCGGCGTGAAGGACCAGTAGTTGTCCTTGCCGATGTACATGTCCTTCTTGTAGAGGAAGTCGATGATCCAGAACGAGTGGATGACGTCGCGAGACTGCAGCTTGATGCGAACCGTCTGATCCACCGGCAGCACCAGCGTCGGCAGGTCGGTGATGATGTCACCCTGCGCGTCGGTGCTGGCCTGGATGCCCATGGTCCAGACCGTGTCGTCCTCGGTCTCGCCGTCGTACTGGAAGTCCCACGACCACTGCTTGCCGATCGCGGTGATCTCCACGTCGGGGTCCTCGTACTGGGTCTCGAGGATCGTCTGGTCGCGCGCGGTGAACGCGAAGAAGCCGACCACGAGGATCAGCGGCACGACCGTGTAGAAGATCTCGATCGGCATGTTGTAGCGCAGCTGCACCGGCAGGCCGACCTGGCCCTTGCGCCGGCGGTACGCGATCGCCGCCCACCCCATGAGGCCCCAGGTGATGATGCCCACCGCGAGCAGCACGATCCACGAGTTCACCCACAGGCCGGCGACCATGTCGGTGTGGTTGGTGGCGGGCTGGCCGTCCTCGGTGAAGCCGGGAAGGTAGCCGTGCAGCTCAGTCGGGGTGCATCCGGCGAGGACTGCTGCCGCTGCGATCCCGACGGGAAGAACGGCCCAGCGGATACGGCGTTTCGAAGGCACGGTGCACCTTTCCGGATCGCGAACAGGACTCAAGCCAGTCTAGGGCAAGCACCCAGGGCATTCAGGCCATCCACCCAGGCTGCGCCGTGTCGACGCGACCGAAAACGGCGGGCCCGGGCGCTATTCGAAGCGCCCGGGCCCGCCGGAAAGTCGTGGTGCCGCGTCCGGTCAGTGGAAGCTGTCTCCGCAGGCGCAGCTGCCGGCGGCGTTGGGGTTGTCGATCGTGAACCCCTGCTCCGAGATCGTGTCCTTGAAGTCGATCGTGGCGCCGTCGAGGTACGGGACGCTCATGTCGTCGACGATCACCTCGACGCCGTCGAAGTCGACGGTCTTGTCGCCCTCGAGGAAGCGCTCGTCGAAGTAGAGCTGGTAGATCAGGCCGCTGCAGCCGCCGGGCTGCACGGCCACGCGCAGACGCAGGTCGTCTCGCCCCTCCTGCTCGAGCAGGCTCTTGACCTTCTGTGCGGCGGCGTCGGTCAGCAGCACGCCGTGGTCGCGCACGGTCTGGTCTGTCGTCAGTGCGGTGTCGGTCATGGCACTCCTCCGGACGGGCCGCCGGGATCGGTCATCCCACGGGCGGCGGGATGCCTCGATTCTACGCGCGCCCGCCGGGAGGAGGCTTCGAGGGCGCTCGTCAACCGCGGGAGTCGCGGGCGTCGAGCTTCTCGAGGAGCAGCGCCTCGGAGACCACGGCGTTGCGGAACGTCTCCAGATGAAGCGATTCGTTCGGGCTGTGGGCTCGCGCGTGGGGGTCCTCGACGCCGGTGACCAGGATCTGGGCGCCGGGGAACTCCCGCACGAGATCGGCGATGAACGGGATGGACCCGCCGACGCCGATGTCGACCGACTCGACGCCGTAGCCCTCGTGCAGGGCCTCGCGGGCGGCCTCGACGGCCCATCCCGTCGTGTCCACGAGGAACGGATCGCCGAAGTCGTGGTCGCTGAACTCCAGCTCTGCGCCGAAGGGGGCGTGCGCCCGAAGATGCTCCTCGATGGCGGCGTACGCCTCGCGGGCGTCCTGTCCCGGCGCGATCCGGGCGCTGATGACCACCGCGATCTCGGGGCTGAGAGTGTTGGAGGCGTTGCGGACGCTGGGCGCGTCGATGCCCGTGACGGTGATCGACGGCTTGTTCCACAGCCGGCTCAGGATCGTGCCGCGGCCGATCGGCGAGACGCCGGCGGGAAGACCTGCCTCGTCACGCAGGGTCTCCTCGCTGTACGGCGGGGTCGCGGCATCCCGCTCCGTCAGCCCTTCGACGGCCACAGCTCCGTCCTCGTCCCACAGGGTGGACAGCAGCTTGATCGTCGCCATCATCGCGTCGGGCACCGCTCCCCCGAACATGCCGGAGTGCGATGCGTGCTCGAGCGTGCGCACCCGCAGGGTGAATCGGGTGTTGCCTCGCAGCGACACCGTGAGAGCGGGTGTTGTGGCGTCCCAGTTGCCGGAGTCGGCCACGACGATGACATCGGCGCGGAGGGCGTCGGCGTTGTCGGAGAGGAACTGCGCGAACGAGCGTGAGCCGGCTTCCTCCTCCCCCTCGAAGAACAGCGCGACCCCGAGGTCGAAGTCATCGCCGAGCGCCTCTTTCAGCGCCCGCAATGCGGCGAGGTGCGCCATGACCCCGGCCTTGTCGTCGGCGGCCCCACGCCCGTACAGACGTCCCCCGCTGACCGTGGGCTGGAACGGCGGCGTCTCCCACAGCGCCTCGTCTCCCACCGGCTGCACGTCGTGGTGGGCGTAGAGGAGGATCGTCGGCCGCCCGTTGCGGGCGGGGCGCGTGGCGATGACCGCAGGCGCACCCTCCTCGCTGGTTCCCGGCACGGCAGCCGTCCGCACCTCGACCGTCTCGAACAGTCCCGTTGCACGGACGAGCTCGGCCGCCGCCTCGGCGCTGCGGCGCACCTCGCCCGGATCGAACCCGGGGAAGGCGATGGAGGGGATGCGGACGAGGTTGCCCAGGTCGGCGATGGCGGCGGGGATGCCGGATGCCGCGGCTTCGCGCACAGCATCCTGTCGGGAGCGCTCAGAGGTCATGCGGGTAATCTTAAGCACACCCGTTTTCGCACCCGAGGAATCATCCGTGGCCAAGACACCCGCCGCTCCGGCACCCAAGGACGCTTCGACCGACGCTCCGGGGGGCGGCAAGGGCCGCGCGACCCCGACGCGCGCCGAACGGGAGGCCGCTCGCAAGCGTCCGCTCGTGCCGGACACCAAGGAGGCGAAGGCGCGCGCTCGCGCCGAGCTCGCCGCCAAGCGCGAGAAGGCGCGGATCGGCATGGCCAACGGCGACCCTCGCTATCTCCCGGCCCGCGATCAGGGGCCGCAGCGGAAGTTCGTGCGCGACTGGGTGGACGCCGGCTGGCACCTCGGCGAGGCGGTGATGCCGGCGATGGTGCTGGTGATCCTCGCCACCTTCATCCCCCTCCCCGCCGTGCAGTACTACGCGTTCGTCGGACTGTGGATCTTCATCCTCTTCGTCATCGGCGACATGGTGATCACGTCGATCACCGTCAAGCGCGCCGCTCGCAGGACGTTCGGCGAGGACAAGCTCGAGAAGGGTCTCGGCTGGTACGCGGCGATGCGCACCGTGCAGATGCGCTTCCTGCGTCTTCCGAAGCCGCAGGTCAAGCGGGGGCAGAAGCCCGCTTGAGCCGCACCAGGCCACGGTTGATCTGCCGGGCCCACAGCGGACCGCGGTAGAGGAAAGCCGTGTAGCCCTGCACGAGGGTGGCGCCGGCATCCAGCCTCTCGCGGACGTCGTCCGCGGTCTCGACGCCGCCGACCGAGATGACGCAGAAGTCTGCGGGCACGGACCGGCGCAGCAGCCGCAGAATCTCGAGGGACCGCTGCTTGAGCGGGGCCCCGGAGAGGCCTCCGTCCCCCGCCGCCGCGACGACGGCCGCATCCGTGACGAGTCCCGCGCGGGAGATGGTCGTGTTCGTCGCGATGATCCCGGCAAGGCCCAGGTCCACGGCGAGGCCCGCGGCGGCCGTCACCTCCTCATCGGGCAGGTCGGGGGCGATCTTCACCAGGAGCGGGGTGCGCCCGGCGGTGTCGCGGACCGCAGTCAGAAGGGGCCGCAGCGTCTCCACGGCCTGCAGGCCGCGCAGACCCGGCGTATTGGGCGACGAGACGTTCACCACGAGATAGTCGGCGAGGGGGGCCAGCAGCTCGGCGCTGCGCACGTAGTCGGCGGTGGCGTCTGCGACGTCGACGACGCGGCTCTTGCCGATGTTCACGCCGATGACGGCGCGGCGCGCGCGGCGGCGCAGACGGCGCAGCCGGGCCGCGGCGGCGTGCGCGCCGTGGTTGTTGAACCCCATGCGGTTGACCACCGCACGGTCGGGGATCAGCCGGAACAGGCGAGGACGCGGATTGCCCGGCTGGGGAAGAGCCGTCACCGTCCCCACCTCGATGTGTCCGAAGCCGAGTGCATGCAGTCCCGAGGCCCCCGTGACGTCCTTGTCGAAGCCGGCGGCGACTCCGAACGGCGAGTCGAAGCGCAGCCCGAGCGCCGACGTGGCCAGCTCGGGCGCGGGCCGCGTGAACGCGCGGGCCAGCCATGAGAAGGGCGGCACCCCCAGCACCCGGATCACCGCCATCGCGGCGTGGTGAGCGGACTCGGGATCCATGCGCGACAGGACCGCGCGGAAGAGGAGGGGGTACATCGCGTCCAGGCTATCCGGTAACGGGACGGGTCCCCGTCGGATCAGGCGTCGAGCGCGCTGTGCTCGGGCTCCAGCGGGCGCCGCGGCGTGCGACCGTGATCCTGGCGGAGCTGCTCGATGGCGGACTCGAAGTCCTCGAGGGAGTCGAACGCCTGGTACACGCTGGCGAAGCGGAGGTAGGCCACCTCGTCGAGCTCGCGCAGCGGCCCCAGGATGGCCAGGCCGATCTCGTTCGCGTCGAGCTGCGACGCACCGGTCTGCCGGATGTTCTCCTCGACCGTCTGCGCCAGCACGGCGAGATCGGCCTCGGTCACCGGGCGTCCCTGACACGCCTTCCGGACGCCGGCCATGACCTTCTCACGACTGAACGGCTCGATGACGCCGGAGCGCTTGATCACGTTGAGACTGGCTGTCTCCACGGTGGTGAAGCGTCCGCCGCATTGCGGGCATTGGCGGCGCCGGCGGATGCTGAGACCGTCGTCGCTGGTGCGCGAATCGATGACGCGGGAGTCGGCGTGACGGCAGAACGGGCAGTGCATGGCACAGACAGACTACGCCGCGATCGGGCGTCAGGCCTCGAACCGTGCCGTGATGGCCTCGCCGTGCGCGGGCAGCGCCTCGGCCTCGGCGAGCGTCACGATCGCGTCGCGGACGACCGCCAGCGCCGCGCGGTCGTACTCGATGACCTGCTGGGGCCGCAGGAACGTCGCGGCCGACAGGCCGGCCGAGTACCGGGCTTGTCCGCCGGTCGGCAGGACATGGTTGCTGCCGGCGAGGTAGTCCCCGAGGCTGACGGGCGTGTCGGCGCCCACGAAGACCGCGCCGGCGTGAACGAAGTCCTCGGGGCGAGGGTCGGCGAGATGCAGCTCCAGGTGCTCCGGCGCATACGCGTTGCTGAACGCCGTGGCGGCGGCCAGGTCGTCGACGAGGACGATGGCCGACTGCGCGCCGCGCAGCGCCGCCGTCACGCGGTCGGCGTGCCGCGTGCGGGCCGCGCGCACGGCGACCTCCTCGGCGACCGCGCCCGCGAGGGCCTCGGAGGCTGTCACGAGCACGGCAGAGGCCTGCTCGTCGTGCTCCGCCTGGCTGATGAGGTCGGCGGCGACGAGACGAGGATCGGCTGTCTCGTCGGCCACCACGAGGATCTCGGTGGCGCCCGCTTCGGCATCCGTTCCGACCAGGCCCGCCACCGCGCGCTTCGCGGCGGCGACGAAGTTGTTGCCCGGGCCCGTGACGACATCCACCGGGTCGAGGTCGAGAGCGGGAACCCCGTGCGCCAGTGCGCCGACGGCACCGGCACCGCCCATGGCGTACACCTCGGTCACGCCGAGGAGCCGGGCCGCCCCGAGGATGACCGGGTGCACCCGGCCGCCGAACTCGCGCTGCGGCGGCGATGCCAGGGCGATCTCAGCCACTCCCGCGACCTGCGCGGGAACGACGTTCATCACCACGCTGGACGGGTACACCGCCTTGCCGCCCGGCACGTACAGGCCGACCCGTCGCACCGGCTGCCAGCGCTGGGTGACCCGTGCGCCGTCGCCGAGCTCGGTGACCGACGAAGCGGGCACCTGCGCGGCCGACGCCTGACGCACGCGGTCGATGGCCTGCTCCAGCGCCGCCCGCACGGCGGGCTCGAGTGCGTCCAGCGCCTCGTCGAGGTGCTGCGTGGGAACCCGGATGTCGTGTCCGGCCACGCCGTCGAACCGCTCGGCCTGCTCGCGCAGCGCCGCCTCACCGCGCTCGGCGACGTCCGACACGATGCGTGCCGCCGTCGTCAGCGCCTCTTCGCGCGCGGCCGCGGCACGCGGAACCGACGCCAGGAGCTCCGCCGGGCTGAGGGCACGGCCGCGGAGGTCGATCGTTCGAAGCATCCTTCTACCGTACCGCGCGGCCGCCCGTCATCCGCTGGGAGGTCGGTCGCTCAAGCCGCCCCGTGGCGCTCAGCCCCGCGTGACGCCCGAGACGTCGTGGAGGTATCCGATCCGGCCGTCCTCGTGCCGGACCACGAAGACGTCGCCGCGGTCCTCGATGACGAGGGCCCACGCGGTCGGGCCGATGCGGAACACGGGGATGCCGATCTCGTCGACGACGTCACGCTCCTCCGGCACCAGAGCCCAGAACGCCTGGTGACGCGGCGGTACGGCCGCCGCCGGCTCGTGCGCCGCCTCCGGCGCCTGCTCGGCGTTCGGCTCGACCTTCGTCGTGGCGGTGTCCACGGGCTCGTAGGACTCGCGGGTGTGGGTCGGCTCCCACACGGCGGTCGGGGCCTCGTCGGCCGTCGCGTCGACGGGCTGTTCGGTCTGCTGGTCGCCGCGGCGGGGCTCGGTCGCCTCATGCGTGTCGAGGTGCGCACTCTCGCCGGCGGCGGCGGGTCCGGTGGGCTGCGGCGCGGGGGCCTGCGGCGCGGAGGGCCCCTCCGGCGCCGCGGATCCGGCGCCGTGCGCCGGCGCCGCGCTCGGGCGGCTGGGCGCCGGGCGTGGCGACACGGGGCGCACGGGCCGTGCGTTGCGGTGCGCGGGGACCTCGGGGCGGCCGCGGAAGTCCTGGTCGAACGGCGGGATGATCGGCGCGAAGACGGTGAGCGCGACGCCGATGAGCATCAGGATGAACTCGACCCAGACGACCCATGTCGCCGCGAACACCCGCTGGTCGGCGAGCGTGATGAACGAGGTCCAGATGGTGGTGAGCCAGATCACGGCGGCGACCGAGAAGGCGACGGAGGCGAACTGGTCGATGCCCAGCGATCCGACGCGACGGATGCCCTGCGGCGACAGGCGTCGCAGCACGAGAAGGAACACCGCCACGGTGGGAACGCCGATCGTGAGGACCCAGTCGATCCCGCTGCTCCACACCGACGGTCCGAGGCCGATGGGACCGACCACCGGGAAGAACGACACCACGAAGGCGATCAGCCACACGCCGGCCAGCGCGACCTCGCGGATGGTGAAGGGCCCGACCCCGTACTGCGGCGGCGCGTCGTTGGCCACGCCCTGGTCCTTGATGATCTCTTCCCGTTCCCGACTCACGATTCTTCCCTTCAGCGGGCGCCTGGAGCCCGCGTCGTCCTGATACTACTCACGCCGTGTGAGACGTCGATGAGATGCCGGGGGCGCACCCGGGCACCGCCCGCGGCGGCGCCCGCATCCCTCGCGGCGGATCACCTCAGCCGAGGCACTGCGGCCCGAGAAGACCCTTCAGCTCGCCGTACAGATCCGGGGTGATCCGCACGGTGTGGGGCACTTCGAACACCTTCGCGACGTTGCCGCTGTGCAGCTTCACCGTCACCTCGGTGTCGCCGCGGTGCCGCTGGAGCATCTGCAGCAGCTCCCCCACGACCGCCTCGTTCGCGCGCCGCTCGGGCATCACGAGCACGAGGCTTCCCGAGTCGTCCATCGTGCCCAGGTCGGGACTGAACGCCGACTGGGCGTGGAGGTTGAGTCCGTCGTCTCGCCGCGAGACCCTGCCGCGCACGACGAGGATGGAGTCGGCCTGCAGCATCGGCGAGAACTCGGTGTACGTCTTGCCCATGAACATGACGGTCACCTCGCCGTCGAAGTCCTCGACGGTGATCATGCCGTAGGGGTTGCCGCTCTGCTTCGCCACGCGGTGCTGGACGCTCGTGACCAGGCCCGCGATGGTGACCTGGTCGCCGTCGTTGACATCCTCGGACGCCAGCAGGTCGTGGATGCTCGTGGACGCGTGCTTCGCCAGCGGGATCTCCAGACCCGCAAGGGGGTGGTCCGAGACGTACAGGCCGAGCATCTCGCGCTCGAACGCGAGCTTGTCCTTCTTGGTCCACTCCGGGCGCTCGGGCACCTTGGCCGCCTGCTGCGGCTCGTCCTCGCCCCACAGCGAGTCGAAGTCGAAGCCGACCTCGCCGTTCGCCTCGCGCCGTTTGTCGAGCACGGCGGCCTCGGTGGCATCCTCGTGGATCTCCATCAGGGCGCGGCGCGTCGAGCCCAGTGAGTCGAACGCACCGGCCTTGATGAGCGATTCCACCGTGCGCTTGTTGGCGACGTGAACCGGCACCTTGGCCAGGAAGTCGTGGAACGACGTGAAAGGCGCTGCGGACCGCGCCTCGACGATGGCGTCGACGACGTTCGCGCCGACGTTGCGCACCGCGCCCAGTCCGAAGCGGATGTCTTCGCCGACGGCGGCGAAGTACCGGATCGACTCGCCGACGTCCGGGGGCAGCACCCTGATGCCCATGCGCCGGCACTCGTTGAGATAGACCGCGAGCTTGTCCTTGGCGTCGCCGACGCTGGTCAGGAGCGCGGCCATGTACTCCGCGGGATAGTGCGCCTTCAGATACGCCGTCCAGTACGACACCAGGCCATACGCCGCGGAGTGGGCTTTGTTGAACGCGTAGTCCGAGAAGGGCACCAGGATGTCCCACAGCGTCTTGATGGCCGCTTCGCTGAAGCCGTTCGCCTTCATGCCGCCTTCGAAGCCCTCGTACTGCTTGTCGAGCTCGGACTTCTTCTTCTTGCCCATGGCACGGCGCATGATGTCTGCTTGGCCGAGCGTGAAGCCTGCCACCTTCTGGGCGATGGCCATCACCTGCTCCTGGTAGATGATGAGGCCGTACGTGGTGTCGAGGATGTCCGCGAGCGGTTCTTCCAGCTCCGGATGGATCGGCGTGATGTCCTGCTGCCCGTTCTTGCGCAGCGCGTAGTTGATGTGCGAGTTGGCGCCCATCGGTCCCGGCCGGTACAGCGCGATGACGGCGGAGATGTCCTCGAAGTTGTCGGGCTTCATCAGCCGCAGCAGCGAGCGCATCGGTCCGCCGTCGAGCTGGAACACGCCCAGCGTGTCACCGCGGGACAGCAGCTCGTACGACGCCTTGTCGTCGAGCGGGAGATCCTCCAGCACGAGCGGGTGCCCCCGGTTCGCGGCGATGTTGTCGAGGGCGTCGTTGATGATGGTGAGGTTGCGCAGCCCCAGGAAGTCCATCTTGATCAGGCCCAGGGACTCGCACGCGGGATAGTCGAACTGGGTGACGATCTGACCGTCCTGCTCCCGCTTCATGATCGGGATGATGTCGATCAGCGGCTCGCTGGACATGATGACGCCCGCCGCGTGGACGCCCCACTGGCGCTTGAGGTTCTCCAGGCCCTGGGCGGTGTCGAAGACCGTCTTGGCCTCGGGGTCGGTCTCGATCAGCGTGCGGAACTCCGCCGCTTCCTTGTACCGCGGATGCTGAGGGTCGAACATGCCCGACAGCGGCATGTCCTTGCCCATCACCGCGGGCGGCATCGCCTTCGTGAGGCGCTCGCCCATGCTGAACGGGAAGCCGAGCACGCGGCCCGCGTCCTTCAGCGCCTGCTTGGCCTTGATCGTGCCGTACGTCACGATCTGCGCGACGCGCTCGTCGCCGTACTTCTCGGTGACGTACTGGATCACCTCGCCACGACGGCGGTCGTCGAAGTCGACGTCGAAGTCGGGCATCGACACGCGGTCCGGGTTGAGGAACCGCTCGAAGATGAGCCCGTGCTGCAGCGGGTCGAGGTCGGTGATCCGCATGGCGTAAGCCGCCATCGACCCCGCACCCGAGCCTCGTCCGGGGCCGACGCGGATGCCGTTGCGCTTGGCCCAGTTGATGAAGTCGGCGACGACGAGGAAGTAGCCCGGGAACCCCATCTGCGTGATGACGCCGGTCTCGTACTCGGCCTGCTTGCGCACGGCGTCGGGGATGCCGCCGGGATACCGCTCGTGGAGGCCCTTCTCGACCTCCTTGATGAACCACGACTCCTCGGTCTCGCCCTCGGGCACCGGGAACCGCGGCATGTAGTTGGCGCTGGTGTTGAACTCGACGTCGCAGCGCTCGGCGATGAGCAGCGTCGTGTCGCACGCCTCGGGATGGTCGCGGAAGACCTGGCGCATCTCGGCCGGCGACTTGACGTAGTAGCCGTCGCCGTCGAACTTGAACCGCTTCGGGTCGTCCAGCGTCGACCCGGACTGCACGCACAGCAGCGCGGCGTGGCTGGTCGCATCGTGCTGGTGCGTGTAGTGCAGGTCGTTCGTGGCGACGAGCGGGATGTCGAGGTCCTTCGCGATGCGCAGCAGATCGGTCATCACGCGTCGCTCGATCGCGAGCCCGTGGTCCATGATCTCGGCGAAGTAGTTCCCCTTGCCGAAGATGTCCTGGAACTCGGCCGCCGCAGCCCGCGCCGCGTCGTACTGCCCCAGCCGCAGTCGGGTCTGCACCTCGCCCGACGGGCACCCGGTGGTCGCGATGAGTCCCTTGCTGTACTTCTGGAGCAGCTCGCGGTCCATACGCGGCTTGAAGTAGTAGCCCTCGATGCTCGACAGCGACGACAGCCGGAACAGGTTGTGCATGCCCTCGGTCGTCTCGCTGAGCAGCGTCATGTGGGTGTACGCGCCCGATCCGGACACGTCGTCGTCGCTCTGCTCCGGGGTGCCCCACCGCACACGGGCCTTGTCGGCCCGGTGCGTGCCCGGGGTCACGTAGGCCTCGATGCCGATGATCGGCTTGATGCCGGCATCCTTCGCGGTCTTGTAGAACTCGAACGCCGCGAACGTGTTGCCGTGGTCGGTGACCGCGATCGCGGGCATGCCCTGGCGCACCGCCTCCTGCACCATCGGGCCGATGCGGGCGGCCCCGTCGAGCATCGAGTACTCGCTGTGCACGTGCAGGTGAACGAAGGAGTCGGATGCCACGGATCGAGTCTACGAACGGCGCCGACATCGACGACCGCGCCGTCGGGGGTGTCCCGGTTCCGCCCGTCGAGGTCGCTTCACCTTCGACCAGAGGGTGAAGGTCAGAAGTCCTCGTCGAGCGCGTACTGCTGCTGCCACGAGTGCGGCCTGTCGATCCGCAGTGCGTAGAGGTAGCGGATCAGCTGGCCTTGATGCTGGGTCTCGTGCTCGAGCAGCGCCAGCGCGTAGGTGAACGATGCCTCATCCGCCGCGTCGAGGCCCGCGATCCACTCGTCGACGGCGCCCGCGGTCGCCACGAGCGCGGCGCGCAGCGCGCCGGCATCGGCGGCATCACGCGGCACCGGACTGGTGAAGCCCTGCCACGCGCCCGCACGCGCCGCGCGAGGGTAGCTCTCCCGCGCCCCGAGTACGCACCACAGCTGGTGCCCCATCGTGTCGGAGGGGAGGTCCGCCAGTCGCGAGCCCAGCTGCTCGGCGCTGAGGGTGTCGACGAGATCCAGGTAGAGCGTGTTCGCGCGGGAGAGCCGGCGCCGCAGGAGGTCGTTCACGCTCTCACGTTAGGGGTTGTCGCGCAGGTCGAGCCGCATCACGACGCGCGGGAACCCGGCGAGCACGGACGTCGTGTCGGCGGCTTTCGTGAACCCGGCCCGCTCGAACAGGCGACGGGTGCCGACATAGGCCATCGTGAGGTCGACCTTCTCGCCCTTGTTGTCGACGGGGTAGCCCTCGACCACCGGCGCACCGCGCTCGCGCGCGTACGCGACCGCGCCGTCCAGCAGGGCGTGCATGATCCCCTGCTTGCGGTGTCCGGGCCGGACGCGGAAGCACCACAGCGACCACACCTCGAGGTCGTCCACGTGCGGGATGCGGCGGTTGCGCGCGAACGACGTGTCGGAGCGCGGGTGCAGGGCCGCCCATCCCACCGGCTCGTCGCCGTCGTACGCCAGGACGCCCGGCGGGGGATCCTGCGCGCACAGCTCGCGCACGCGCTCGGCACGCGCGGGCCCACGCAGGGCGAGATTCTCCTTGGAGCCGAGGCGGTAGCTCAGGCAGAAGCACACGTTCGACCCGGGGTTCTTCGGGCCGATCACCGCGGCGACGTCCTGGAACACCGTTGCCGGACGCACGCTGATCGACATGGTTCCACTGTGCCCGCCGCATCCGACATCGTCCACGGCGCGGCGGCCGTGAGCGACAGTCCCGCGCCGGGTTCGTAGGCTGAGGGCATGCCGACTCCCGACTTCGTCCTGGATTTGCGCCGCATGATCGGCACGCACCCGCTGGCGCTCGCGGGGGTCACCGCGGTGGTGTTCCGCGGCGACACCGTGCTGCTCGGACGCCGCAGCGACAACGGCGCGCTCACACCGATCACCGGCATCGTCGACCCCGGAGAGGAGCCCGCCGACGCGGCGGTGCGCGAGACCCTCGAGGAAGCAGGGGTGGTGTGCCGCGTCGAGCGCCTGGCGTGGGTGCACCAGATCCCTCGCATCGTCTACGGCAACGGCGACCAGGCCGACTATCTGGATCTGACGTTCCGGTGCGCCTGGGTCTCGGGCGAGCCGTACCCCGCGGACGGCGAGATGACCGAGGTCGGCTGGTACGGGCTCGATGAGCTGCCCGAGCTGGACCGCGACATGCTGCGCCGCATCGCGCACGCGGTGGCCGAGGACGACCCGGCGCACTTCGAAGGCGGCCGCGCGCCGCGGTGAGCGGTCGCCGTCGGACCCGGGCCCACGCGAGCGCGGCTCAGTCGCCGCGCAGGATCTCCAACGCGTGGGCGAGGTCGGCGGGATAGTGCGAGGTGAAGGTGACCCACTCCCCCGTGGCCGGGTGGGTGAAGGACAGCTCCTGCGCATGCAGCCACTGACGAGCGAGTCCCAGCCGCGCCGACAGGGTCGGGTCCGCACCGTACAGCGGGTCGCCCACGCAGGGGTGCCGGTGCGCGGCCATGTGCACGCGGATCTGGTGCGTCCTTCCGGTCTCCAGGTGGATCTCTAGCAGGGCCGCTCCGCGGAACGCCTCGATGGTCTCGTAGTGGGTCACCGAGTCCTTGCCCGCGGGGGTGACGGCGAACTTCCACGAATGCGTGGGATGCCGTCCGATCGGCGCGTCGATCGTGCCGGAGAGCGGGTCGGGGTGCCCCTGGACGACGGCGTGGTAGACCTTGTCCACCTCGCGCGCCTTGAACGCGTGCTTGAGCGCCGTATACGCCGACTCCGTCTTGGCCACCACCATCAGGCCGCTCGTGCCGACGTCGAGGCGGTGCACGACGCCCTGACGTTCCGCCGCGCCGGTGGTGGCGATCCGGAAGCCGGCGGCGGCCAGCGCGCCCAGCACCGTCGGCCCCTCCCATCCCAGGGAGGGGTGCGCGGCGACACCCGCCGGCTTGTCGACCACGACGATGTCGTCGTCGTCATGCACGATGCCCAGCTCCGGCACGGCGACGGGAACGACGCGCGGCTCCTCCTTCGGTGTCCACGACACCTCCAGCCACGCGCCACCGGCGAGCTTGTCGCTCTTGGCCAGCACGCGCCCGTCCATCGCGACGCCTCCCGCCTCGACGACGTCGGCCGCGAACGTGCGCGAGAAGCCGAGCATCTTGGCCAGCGCGGCGTCGACGCGTGTGCCGTCGAGCCCATCCGGCACGGGAAGGCTGCGGGACTCCACGTCAGTCCTTCTGGGAGCCGGATGCCTCGGCGCCGGTCGCGGCGTCGCCGGGGGTCGCGCGGTGGGCTCCCTCCGCCGGCTCGTCTTCGGCGCGGCGGCGCTCACGGGTGCCGTCGAGACGGATGCCGAGGAGCACGAGCAGCGCGACGGCGATCATCATCGAGACGATGAAGATGTCGGCGACGTTGTAGATGGCCGGCGACATGCCCGGGAGGAACCACATCCAGGGCGTCAGGATGAAGTCCACGACGTGCCCGACGCCGAACCCGGGGTCACGCAGCAGCCGATCGGCGAGGTTGCCGAGCACGCCGCCGAGCAGCAGCCCGAGGGCGACCGACCACAGTCGGGAGGTCACGCGGGTGGCAGCGAGCCAGACGATGGCGACCGCCACGGCGGCCAGGGCGATCGTGAAGACCCACGTCACCTCCTCGCCGAGAGAGAAGGCGGCACCCGGGTTGCGGGTGAGATAGAAGCTGAGGAAGTCGCCGAGAACCCGCACGGGCTCCTGGAAGGGCAGATTCTCGAGAGCGAAATGCTTGGTCAACTGGTCGGCGGCCAGCACCACCACCGCGAGGATCGCGATGGTGATGCCGGCCGCCGCCTGACGACCCTTGGAGGGGCTCAGGGACCGGGGTCGGCCTGTCAAAGGGCCGGCCTAGAGGCCCACGGCCGAGACCGACTGGGCGCCGGAGGTCGTCGCCGTGGTCTCGAGGTCGCGCAGCTTGCCCTCGATGTAGCTGCGCAGCTGCGCGCGGTAGTCGCGCTCGAAGTTGCGCAGCTCGCTGATGCGGCCCTCGAGGTTCGTGCGCTCGCGCTCGAGCTTGGCGAGCTCCTCGCGGCCGCGCGTCTCGGCCTCCGAGACGATGGATGCGGCCTGCGCCTTGGCGTCGGCGATCAGCTGGTCGCGCTGGGCGATGCCCTCGGCGACGTGCTCGTCGTGCAGGCGCTGCGCCAGCTCGATGATGCCGGCGCTGGCGGCGGGCGCCGTCGTGGCGGCGGGAGCCTCGGCGACGGGAGCCGGGGCGGGAGCGGGCTCCGCGGCCTGCGCAGGAGCGGGCGTCGCGCCGGACTCGTACGCGGCCAGCTTGGCCTTCAGCTCCTCGTTCTCGGCGAGTGCCTTGCGCCACTCGACGACGATCTCGTCGAGGAAGTCGTCGACCTCGTCGGGGTCGAAACCCTCCTTGAAGCGGACGTGCTGGAACTGCTTCGTGACGACGTCATCGGGGGTCAATGCCATGGTGATTCCTCTTTCGAGCGCTCAGGTCGCTGGCCGATGTCGGTGGACCGGCTGGGGGTCGGTCGTACCAGGAAAGCATAGCCGCGCCTCATCGGACTGTCGAAGGACGGTGACGCGCGAAGACGGCCGTCAGTTCGCGATGGCGCGCGTCACGCTGAGCAGGATGAAGCACAGCAGCATCGTCAGGGCGAAGCCGAAATCGATCGCGATCGTTCCCACCCGCAGCGGCGGGATGAGACGGCGGAACAGCCGGATGGGCGGGTCGGTGACGGTGTACACGATCTCAGCCGCGACCAGCCCCGCCCCACGGGGGCGCCACTCCCGGTTGAAGAACGGGATCCACTCCAGGATCAGTCGTGCCAGCAGCACGAAGACGTAGAGCAGCAGCGCGAGGTTGAGAATCGATGCGATGAGTTGGACGACAGCCACGAAGCCAGACTACGGCTGCGTGAACGGAACCGAATCCGCGTCGGCCTGTGCCACCGCGCCGTCACCGGACACGGCGACGTTCTCGGGCGAGAGCAGGAACACCTTGCTGGTGACCCGCTCGATGCGCCCGTAGAGGCCGAGCGAGAGGCCGCTGGCGAAGTCGATGAGGCGGCGTGCGTCCGCGTCGCTCATCTGCGAGAGGTTGATGATGACGGGGATGCCTTCGCGGAAGTTCTCGGCGATCACCTGAGCGTCGCGGTACTGCTTGGGGTGCACCGTCAGGATCTCGTTGACCGTGGGCGGCGCCGGCTGACGCACGACGGCGGGACGGTGGATCGGCGTCACGGGCGCCGCCTTCTCGACCACGGCCTCAGGCTTGCGGGCGCGCTGCTGCGGCGCGGGCTCCTCGTAGACCTCTTCCTCGTCGGCGAGGCCCAGGTACACCATGGTCTTCTTGAGCGGGTTCGACATCGCATCCTCCGTAGTGCTCATCTGTTCTGAGGTTAACCGCGTTCCGGCCGCGGGCCCGTGATTGCCGAGCCGATCCGCAGGTGTGTCGCGCCCGCGGCGATGGCCTCGGCGAAATCGGCGGTCATGCCGGCCGAGATCCAGTCGGCGTCAGGCACGACGGCGCGCACGGTGTCGGCGTAGCGGCGAAGCCGCTCGAAGGCCGGCGCCGGCGGTTCGTCGAGGGGCGCCACCGCCATGACGCCGCGCACCCGCAGGGACGGCAGCTGCGCCGCGTGCGTCGCCAGCGCCTCGAGCTCAGCAGGGGCGACGCCGCCGCGGCCGGGATCGTCGGTGAGGTTCACCTGCAGCAGCACGTCGAGCACGGGATCGCCGTCGTCTGCCGCGTGATGCAGCGCGTCGGCGAGCCGGGCGCGGTCCACCGAATGGACGACGGATGCCGCAGCCCGGATCGCCCGCGCCTTGTTGGTCTGAGCCTGCCCGATGAAGTGCCATCGCAGCCCCTCGAGCGCCCCGACCTCGACGACCTTGCGGCTGAACTCCTGCTGGCGGTTCTCCCCCACGTCACGGACGCCGAGCCGGTACAGGTCGGCGACGAGTGACGCCGGGTGGAACTTCGTCACCACGATGCGCGTGAGCTCAGAGGCATCCCGGCCCACCGCACGCGCGGCATCCGCGATCTGGGCGTCGACGGCGGCGAGGCGCTCGGCGAGGTCCGTCATCGGCTGGCCCGTCGGGGGCTTACTTCAGGAAGTCGGGGATGTCGAGGTCGTCGTCGCCGAACGCGGAGTCGTACGAGCTGTCGGACACGGCCGCCACCGAGACGGGGACGGCCGGCTCGACCTCGCGGTCCTTCGCGGCATCGTCGGCCGACGTCGTGGGCAGCGCCGGCGCCGTGACGACGCGCGCGGCCGTCATCGGCTCGATGCGCGCCTGCGGCTCGCCGCCGTCGAAGCCGGCGGCGATGACGGTGACCCGCACCTCGTCGCCGAGCGTGTCGTCGATCACGGTGCCGAAGATGATGTTCGCCTCCGGGTGAGCCGCTTCCTTGACCAGCTGCGCGGCGTCGTTGATCTCGAAGATGCCGAGGTTCGACCCGCCCTGGATGGACAGCAGCACACCGTGCGCGCCCTCGATCGAGGCCTCGAGCAGGGGCGACTCGACCGCGAGTTCGGCCGCCTTGATGGCACGGTCGGCACCGCGGGCGGATCCGATGCCCATGAGCGCCGAGCCGGCGCCCTGCATGACCGACTTGACGTCGGCGAAGTCGAGGTTGATCAGACCCGGAGTCGTGATGAGGTCGGTGATGCCCTGCACACCGGCGAGGAGCACCTGGTCGGCGGTCGCGAACGCCTCGATCATGGAGATCCCGCGGTCGCTGATCTCGAGCAGGCGGTCGTTCGGCACGACGATGAGGGTGTCGACCTCTTCCTTGAGGCGCGCGACGCCGGATTCGGCCTGCTGCTGGCGACGGCGTCCCTCGAACGAGAAGGGCTTGGTCACGACGCCGATCGTGAGTGCGCCGATCGACTTCGCGATCTTCGCGACGACGGGCGCACCGCCGGTGCCGGTCCCGCCGCCTTCGCCGGCGGTGACGAAGACCATGTCGGCGCCGCGCAGGGCCTCTTCGATCTCTTCGGCATGGTCCTCGGCGGCTCGCCGGCCGACCTCGGGATCCGCGCCGGCGCCGAGGCCGCGCGTGAGCTCGCGTCCGACGTCGAGCTTGACGTCGGCGTCGCTCATCAGCAGCGCCTGGGCATCGGTGTTGATGGCGATGAACTCGACGCCCCGCAGGCCGAGCTCGATCATCCGGTTGACGGCGTTGACGCCGCCTCCGCCGACCCCGACCACCTTGATGACGGCGAGGTAGTTCTGGTTCTGGCTCATGCCGGCCTCCGTAGCCCTGGACCTTCGTAACCTTCAACCTCTAGTAGAGGTATAAAGAATTGCCCGGTATGCAATTCCTCGACTCGAAAGTAAGGCGATGCCGTCGCCAAGCCCGGACCCGCGCGGCGTGTCGCGCCATCCCGTGTCGGAAGTCGCGAGGTCAGCGGATGACGATCGCCTGCGGCGACGAGACGTCGTAGCTGGAGACGTCGGCCGGGGGCCGTGAGGCCATCGCGCGCTGCAGCACGAAGGCCTTGTAGGCGGAGTCCTCGGCGCTGCCCCACACGACCTGCGTCTGCGTGCCGCCGAGCGTGAGCGTCACGTCGTCGGGTGTGGTTGCGGCCACGGCCGTGACCTGCGCGCGGATCTCCTCGGGAAGCGATCGCATCACCTGTCCGGCCGCCGTGAAGGCGTCCGAATCCACGCCGCCGCGGATCGACAGCACGGGGACACCCGCCGGTGGCGTGGCGGAGGTCGACAGCGCGACGCCCGCGGCATCCACGACGGTGTGGCCCGCGCGCGTCTCGATCGCGCCGATCGGCGTGCGCTCGACGATGCGCACCACCAGGTCGTGCGGCGGGCGCGCCTCGAGGGTGTACGACTCCACCAGTGGGAAGGCGACGAGCTCGGCCTTGATCGCGCTCTCGTCGATGAGCGGCAAGGGCGTGCCGATCTGATCCGACAGCGCGGCGGTCACCTCGTCGGGGTCCAGCTGCTGCACTCCGGCGACGGTGATGCGCTGCACCGCGAACAGCGGACTGTACGCGGCGCCGACCGTGCCGAGCGCCACGGCGAGCAGGGATGCCGCCACGCCGAGCCAGATCGCCCGGCGACGCCGCTGGCGGGCCGTGAACCGGCGGACCTCCGCGCGCAGCGCCCTGCGCCGGGCGCGGGCCGCCTTCCAGACCTGACGGAAGCCGACTCCGGGCGGCGCGTCCTCGGCGGCCACGTGGGGCTCCCCCGTTCCGCGCGGGTCGAGCGGCGCGGTGATGGGGATGACGGGCGCCGTGTCGTCGTGCTGCGGCGCGACGCGGGAGTCGGCCGCCGTGGCATCCGCCATGCCCGCCTCGGAGCGACGCGCGGAACGGCCGTGACCGGCGGACGGGGCCGGCTGCTCGGCGGCGCGCGCGGGCGGCTGCGGCAACGGCGACGGCCGGCGCACGCGGGGCTACTTCCCCGGATCCGCCGCGCTGCGCTCGAGAGCCTCGAGCACCTGCGGGATGATCAGGTTGACGTTGCCGCAGCCCAGCGTGATGACGTAGTCGCCGCTGCGGGCGATCGACGCGGTGTAATCGGCCGCAGCCTGCCAGTCCGCCACGAAGTGGACGCGCGAGGGGTCGTCGAAGGCGCCGCTGACGAGCTCGCCGGTGACACCGGGAACGGGATCCTCGCGGGCGCCGTACACGTCGAGCACGACGGTGTGGTCGGCCAGTCCCTCGAGCACCTCGGCGAACTCCCGGTACATCTGCTGCGTACGGGAGTAGGTGTGGGGCTGGTGCAGCGCGATGATGCGCCCGCCGCCGATCACCGTGCGCGCCGCCGACAGTGCCGCCGCGACCTCCGTCGGGTGGTGGGCGTAGTCGTCGTAGACGCTCACGCCGCGCTCGACGCCGTGCAGCTCGAAGCGGCGGACGGTGCCCGAGAACCCCTCGACCGCGCGCACGGCCGCCTCGAGCCCGTGCCCGAGGGTCAGCAGCACCGCCACCGCGCCCGCGGCGTTGATCGCGTTGTGCGCACCAGGGATGGGCAGGCGCGCCTCGACGGTCATGCCGTCGTGGGTGATGGAGAACGAGACCGGACCGTCGGTGCGGATGCCCGTCACGCGGACCACGGCGTCCTCGGCCTCGCCGAACGTGACGATCCGCGAATGCGTCAGCTGCTCGGAAACGAGCCGCGCACCGGGATCGTCCGACGAGATCACGACCGCCTCGCGGGCCTCGTCGGCGAAGCGCGCGAAGGCCGCGTAGAACGCCTCCCGCGTGCCCCAGTGGTCGAGATGGTCGGGGTCGACGTTCGTGATGAGGGCGATCGAGGTGTCGTAGAGCAGGAACGTGCCGTCGGACTCGTCGGCCTCGATGACGAACAGGTCGTCCGCACCGCTGCCGCTCGAGACGCCGAGCTGGGCGATGACGCCGCCGTTGACGAAGGTCGGGTCCACGCCGAGGTCGCGCAGGGCCGTGACGATCATGCCGGTCGACGTCGTCTTGCCGTGTGCGCCGGCGACCGAGACGAGCCGGCGCCCGCCGATCAGCCAGTACAGCGCCTGCGAACGGTGGATGACGTGGAGCCCGCGCTCCTTGGCGAGCACGAACTCGGGGTTCTCGGGCCAGATGGCGCCGGTGTGCACGACGGTGTCGACGTCGTCTGCGAGGTTGGCGGCGTCGTGACCGACGTAGACGGCGGCCCCCAGCGCCTCCAGCTCCCGCAGTCCCTTGCTGTCGGCGCGGTCCGAGCCCGACACGCGGATGCCGCGCTCGAGGAACATCCGCGCGAGCCCCGACATGCCGGAGCCGCCGATGCCGATGAAGTGGGCGGCCTCGATGTGCTCGGGGATGGGAAGGCTGAGGTCGGGTCTGATCATGACCCGTCAATCCTAAGTTGGGCGACGGATGCCCCGGCCCCGGCGCGCTGGGCGACCCCGACCCGGTCCCGCTCCGACGTCGTGTTGACACGTTGGTACAACCCGCGCCACAGTGACGGGATGGAACGGATCATCGCCATCGATCCGTCGTCGCACATCCCGCCGTTCGAGCAGCTGCGCGCGCAGGTGATCGACGCGGTGGGCTCCGGCGCGCTGCCGCCCGGGCATCGGCTGCCGACCGTCCGCAAGCTCGCGGAGGACCTCGGCGTCGCTCCGGGCACGGTGGCGCGCGCGTACCGCGAACTCGAGGCATCCGGGGTCATCGAGACCCGCGGCCGCAACGGCACGTTCGTCTCGTTCGACGCCGACCCCGCCAGGCAGCAGCTGGAGCGCGCCGCGGCAGCGTTCGCCGATCAGGTGCGGCACCTGAGGTTCGACGCGGATGAGGCGCTCGCACTCGTCACGGCGGCGCTTCGGGCGGTGAGGACGCGCTGAATCGGCTCGGGCGCCCGCTCAGAGGAGATCGACGCATCAGAGGGCCGCAACCCCGCCTTCTGCTCCTCGCCTGCGCAGATTCCCTCTGAAACGACGTCGGACGGGCCCCGCGTCAGCGCGCCAGGGCGTCGTCGATCATGGCGACCACGTTCTCGGTGCCCGACCGGGTGCCGACGGATGCCGCCGACGCGGTCATCGCGGTCCGCCGGGCGTCGTCGGCCAGGAGGGGGATCACCTCGGAGCGCACGCGCTCGCCGGTGAACTCGGCATCCGGGATCAGCAGGGCCGCCCCGGCGCGCACGGCGGAGGCGGCATTCAATGCCTGCTCGCCGTTGCCGACGGCATAGGGCACGTACACGGCCGGGATGCCGAGCGCGCTGATCTCGCTCACGGTGGCCGCCCCCGCCCTCGAGACGATGAGGTCGGCGAGGGCGAAGGCGAGGTCCATCCGATCGACGTAGCGGTGCACGGCGTATCCCCGTGCCCCGGGATCCGACAGCTCCGAGCGCTCACCGGTGACGTGCAGCAGCTGCCAGCCGGCCGCCACGACGTCGCGCCAGGCCTCACCGTGACCTTCGCCGAAGGCCTCGTTGAGCCGCTGCGCGCCGAGCGAACCGCCGAAGACGAGCAGCACCGGACGGTCAGGCTCCAGGCCGAAGTGCGCGGCGGCCTCTTCTCGCCGCGCGGAGCGATCGAGGCTCACGATCTCGCGGCGCAGCGGCATCCCGACCACGCGCGAGCGCTTGAGGGGCGTGCCCGGGAAGGTCACGCCCACGCCGGCCGCGCGGCGGGCGCCCAGGACGTTCGCCAGGCCCGGCCGGGCGTTGGCCTCGTGGACGACGAACGGCACGCCGGCCCGTCCGGCGGCGACGTACGCCGGCGCCGACGCGTACCCGCCGAATCCGACGACGACGTCCACGCCGCGGGCGCTGATGTGCTGACGCACCTGGGCGATCGCGCGACGGAAGCGCATCGGGAAGGCCGCCGCGGCGCGGTTCGGCCGGCGCGGGAAGGGCACCTTGTCGACGAAGAGCAGCTCGTAGCCCCGCTCGGGCACGAGGCGCGCTTCGAGGCCCTCCCTCGTGCCCAGCACGAGGACCTCCGCCTCGGGATCGCGCGCGCGCAGCGCGTCGGCGACGGCCAGGAGCGGGTTGACGTGCCCGGCGGTCCCGCCGCCGGCGAGGAGATACGTCGTCACCCACCCGAGCCTAACGGCGCAGCGATCGCGTCGATCCTGATCCCCGCCGGTTCGGCCGCGCTCCGCCGTGCGCGCCGGCCGTCAGCGCGCCGGCGCGAGGGGCCGGGCGGGAAGCGATCGGGCGAACGACAGCAGCACGCCGCACGCGAGCAGGACCGACAGCAGCGATGTGCCGCCCTGGGACATGAACGGCAGAGGTACGCCGAGCACCGGGAACACGCGCAGGACGACGCCGATGTTGATGAGAGCCTGCCCGACGACCCACACGGTGATCCCACCGGCGGCGATGCGCACGAAGGAATCGTCGGTCTTCCGGATCACGTGGAAGGCGCCGACGGCGAAGAGCGCGAACAGCGCGAGCACGACGGCGCAGCCGATGAGACCGAGCTCCTCCCCCACGATCGCGAAGATGTAGTCGTTCGCCGCGGCGGGAAGCCAGTCGTACTTCTCCCGGGAGTTCCCCAGGCCCAGGCCGAAGATGCCGCCGCCTGCCAGGGCCCAGATGCCGTGCAGCGGCTGGTAGCAGTCGTTGTAGTAGTCGTCCAGGCAGTTGGGGTTGAGAAAGCTCATGAACCGCCGCATGCGGTCCGGGCTCGCGATGGCGAGGTATGCCACGGCGACGGCCGCCGCGATCGCGGGAAGGATGAAGATCCGCAGCCGGACGCCGGAGAAGAAGAGGCCGCCGAGCACGATCAGCACGAGGATCATCGCGGTGCCGAGATCCTCGCCGGCGAGCACCGTGGCGATCGCCAGGCCCGCGACCGGCACGAGAGGGATGAAGACGTGCTGCCACTTGCGCAGCAGCGTCTGCTTGCGGAAGAGCACATAGGCCACCCACAGCGCCAGGGCGAGCTTGAGGAATTCCGACGGCTGCGCCTGGAATCCCGCGACCGTGATCCAGTTGCGGTTTCCGTCGGCGGAGTGTCCGAGCGGCGTGAACACCAGCATCTGGAGCCCGACGGCGAGGATGAGGGCGGGCCACGACATCTTCTTCCAGAAGCTCACCGGCAGCCGGCTGGCGATGAACATGATCGGGATGCCGATCACGGCGAAGACGACCTGCTTGAGGACGATCTCCCATGGCGCCTCGCCGCGGGCCGTCGCCGTCGCCGATGTCGCCGACAGCACCATGATCAGGCCGAAGACGGTCAGCAGCAGGGCCATCGAGGCGATGAGCAGGAACTCGCTGGGGACCGGGGCGAAGACCCGGCCGAGCGAGACGCGGGCGGCGAGGCCGCGCCTGGCGGTGGAGTCGGGCTCAGCCGGCGCCGGGCGGGTCCGCGGGTGCGTCGTGCTCACCGTCGTCCCCCGTTCCGATCCATTCCGTGACGGCCGCCGCGAATCGGGTTCCGCGGTCGGCGTAGGAGGCGAACTGGTCGAAGGACGCCGCGGCGGGGGCGAGCAGCACCACGTCCCCGTCACGCGCGACTCCGGCCGCCAGCTCGACGACCCGCGTCATGACTCCCTCAGTCTCATCGGCGTCGACCTCGAAGACAGGCACCGCGGGGGCGTGTCGTGCAAACGCCGCGACGACGTCCGCGCGATCGACGCCGATGACGATCGCCGCCTTCACGCGAGGGCCGCGGTCGGCGACGAGCTGCGAGATGTCCACGCCCTTCAGAAGCCCGCCGACCACCCACACCGCACCGGGATAGGCAGCCAGTGAAGAGGCCGCGGCGTGCGGATTGGTGGCCTTGGAGTCGTCGACCCAGGTGACGCCGGCGTGCCGCGCGACGACCTGGATGCGGTGGGGGTCCAGCCGGAAGCCGCGCAGCGCCTGACGGATCGCCGACGGCGGCACATCGAGGGACCGCGCCAGTGCCGCGGCGGCGAGGATGTTCGCCGCGACGTGCGGTGCCCCGAGGCCGAGGTCGGTCAGCTCCGAGACCGTGGTCAGCTCCAGCGCGCTGGTGCGGCGGTCCTCCAGGAAAGCGCGGTCGACGAGGATCCCGTCGACGACGCCGAGGTCGCTGGGCCCGGGCACGCCGAGATCGAAGCCGATGGCGCGGGCGCCCTCGACGACGTCGGCGTCCTCGACCATGCGCATCGTCGCGGCGTCGGCCTTGTTGTAGACGCACGCGACGCGCGTGTTGTCGTACACGTGCGCCTTCGCGTCGCGGTACGCCTCGAACGAGCCGTGCCACTCGAGGTGGTCGTCGGCGAGGTTCAGGCAGACGGCGGCGTGCGGCGAGACGGGGTCCGGACCCTCCTGCAGGCCCAGGTACCACAGCTGGTGGCTGGACAACTCGACGACCAGCGCATCGAAACCCGACGGATCCCGGACGGCATCGAGGACCGGGGTGCCGATGTTCCCCACGGGCGCGGCCCGCAGACCGCCGGTGACGAGCATCGTCGCGGTGAGCCGGGTGGTCGTCGTCTTGCCGTTCGTCCCGGTGATGAGGACCCAGTCGGCCGGCGTCCCGTCCGGGCGCAGCACCTTGTCGCGCACCCGCCAGGCGAGCTCCACGTCGCCCCACAGGGCGATGCCCGAGTCGCGTGCCCACGCCACGACGGGATGCCGCGGCGGGAACCCGGGAGAGGCCACAACGACCTCGGGCGCGAAGTCGGCGAGCTCCTGCGGCACCGCATCGAGCGGGCCGGTCCACAGACGCGCGCCGATCACCGGCAGCAGGCGCTCGTACTCCTCTTCGGCCTTCTCGGTGACCACGAGCACCTCGGCACCGAGCTCGGCGAGCGTGTCGGCGACCGAGAAGCCGGTGACCGAGAGCCCGAGCACCGCGACGCGCAGGCCCTTCCAGTCGGCGTGCCAGCTGGTCAGCTGCGACAGACGGTCCGAGACGGTCATGTGCGCGACAGCCATTCCACGTAGAAGAACCCGATCCCGGAGACGGCGAGCAGCCCCGCGATGATCCACATCCGCACGACGATCGTGATCTCCGGCCATCCCCGCATCTCGAGGTGGTGGTGCAGCGGGCTCATGAGGAACAGGCGCTTGCCGCGGGTGAGCTTGAAGTACAGCCGCTGCAGGATCACCGAGCCGGAGGCGATGACGTAGACGCCGGCGACGAGGATCAGCAGCAGCTCGGTGCGGGTGAGGATCGCCATGGCCGCGATCACCCCGCCGATCGCCATGGATCCGACGTCGCCCATGAACACCTTCGCCTTGGGCGCGTTCCACCACAGGAACCCGATGAGAGCGCCGACGAAGGACGCCGACACGATGGCGAGGTCGAAGGGGTCCCGCGTCGGATAGCACGCGGCCTGCGCGGCCGGCGACAGAGCCTCGCCGCCCCAGCAGGCCTGGTTGAACTGCCAGAACGCGATCAGGCTGTACGCGCCGGTGACGAAGATGCCGGCGCCCGCGGCGAGACCGTCGAGGCCGTCACTGAGGTTGACGGAGTTCGAGGTCGCGACGCCGATGATCGAGACCCACAGGAGGTACAGGATCCAGCCGACCACCGCGCCCAGTGCCATGAACGACAGCGCCGGGACGTCGCGGAACACCGAGATGAAGGGCGACGCCGGGGTCTGGTCGTACAGGTTCGGGAAGTTCAGGGCGACCACGCCGAACGGGATGAGCACGATCATCTGCCCGACGATCTTGCGCCAACCGCTGAGGCCCAGGCTGCGCTGGCTGCGCACCTTCATGTAATCGTCGATGAATCCGACGACGCCGAAGCCGATCATCATCCACAGCACGAGGAGGCCGGAGATGGTCGGCGGGTTGTTGCCGGTGAACGCTCCGACGAGGTAGCCGACGACAGTGCCGGCGATGAAGATCGTGCCACCCATCGTGGGCGTGCCCCGCTTGGCGTGGTGGCTCGGGTTGTGGATGTTCTCCGGAGTCCGGATCACCTGGCCCCAGCCCCATGCGCGGAAGAGCCGGAGGAAGACGGGCGTCAGGAACAGCGTGAACGCCAGCGAGATCGCCGCCGAAGTCAGGAGTGATCTCACGAGAACGATTCTCCCAGACGATCGCCGAGGAACCTGAGCCCGGCCGAGTTGGAGGACTTCACCAGGACCCTGTCGCCGTCGCGCAGCTCGCCCTGCAGGTAGTCGAACGCCTCGTCGGCCGTCTCGAAGAACACCGCCTCGTTGTCCCACGAGCCCTGGGCCACCGCCTCGAGGTACATGCGACGCGCGTCGGCGCCGACGACGACGATGCGCTGGATGCCCAGGCGCACCGCCAGCAGCCCGACCCGGTCGTGCTCCTCCTCGGCGTACTCGCCGAGCTCGCTCATCGCGCCGAGGACCGCGACGGTGCGCTCCCCCGGGCCGGCGATCTGCGCGAGCGTGCGCAGCGCCGCCGCCATGGAGTCCGGGCTGGCGTTGTACGCGTCGTTGATGATGCGCACCCGGTCCGAGCCCAGGGGCTGCATGCGCCACCGCTCGGCGATCTCGACGCTCTCGACCCGCTCGACCGCCTCTGGCAGCGAGACCCCGAGCGCGGTGGCCGTCGCGATGGCCGCGAGGGCGTTCATCACATGGTGCTCGCCGAGCACGCGCAGCCGCACGGGAAGGGACTGTCCATCGGCGGTCACGGTGAACGTCGTGCCGGATGCCGTCACGGCGACGTCGTCGGCGCGGACGTCGGCGGCGGCCGGTCCCCGACCGAACCACCGCACCGCGGCATCCCGTTCGGCCGCGATCGGAGCCATGGCCGACACGCGCGCGTCGTCGGCGTTGAGCACGGCCAGCCCGCCGGGGCGGATCGCGCGGACGAGCTCGGACTTGGCATGGAAGGTCGCCTCGATGCCGCCGAAGCCGCCGGCGTGCGCCATGCCGACCATGAGCACGACTCCGACGTCGGGGTGCACCAGGCCCGCCAGGCGCGCGATCTCGCCCGGCGCGCTGGCGCCGAACTCGCTCACGAGGAAGCGGGTGTCGTCGGTGACGCGCAGCATCGTCAGCGGCGCACCCACCTCGTTGTTGAACGAGGCCTTCGGCGAGACCGTCTCGCCCTCGCCTTCCAGGATGCGGGCGAGCAGGTTCTTCGTCGTCGTCTTGCCGTTGGAGCCCGTGATGCCGACGATCCGCAGGGCTCCGGCTTCCCGCACCCGCGCCACGACGACGCGCGCGAGGTCGGACAGCGCCGCGACGGCATCCGGCACGACGATCTGCGTGACCGTGGACCCGTCCTCGGGCTCGACGACGTGCTCGACGACCGCGACGGCTGCACCCGCCGCGATCGCCGCGCCGACGAAGCGGTGGCCGTCGGTCTCGGCTCCGGGCTTGGCGACGAAGACGCCGCCGGGTGCGATCAGGCGCGAGTCGGTGTCGACGGCGCCGCTCACGACGGTGTCGAGGGTGTCTCCGGCGGCGAGGTGGACTTCGCCCGAGACGGCGTGGGCGAGCTGGGCGATGGTGAGCGCGATCATGGTTCTCCGGCCGTGTCGGGCGGCTACCCGAACTTGGGCAGCTGCTCCGGCGCCGTCGTCGAGGGCATGACGCGATAGGTCTTGAGCACCTGGGTCATGGCCTTCTGGAACGCGGTCGCGTTGGCCGCAGACGATGTTACCTTCGTCGGCTCATCGAGGGTCACGACCACGACGTACTCGGGGTCGTCGGCGGGGGCGAAGCCGACCATGGTCGTGTAGTAGACGCCCGCCTTGTAGCCGCCGTTGACGAGGTCGGCCTTCTCACCGGTTCCCGTCTTCCCGCCGACCCGGTAGCCGGGGATCGCGACCTGGCTGGCGTACGGGGCCTGCAGGAAGACGTTCTCGAGCATCGTGCGCATCTGCGCCGACGTGCTCTCGCTGACGACCTGCTCCGGCTCGGGGAGCTCCGGCTCGATGACGGTGCCGTCGGCGGTCGTGCACGACTCGACCACCGACAGCGGCATCTTCACGCCGTTGTTGACGATCGCGCCGTACGCGCGGGCGAGCTCGGGCATCGTCGTGGTCACACCCTGCCCGAACGACGTGTTGTACGCCGTCTGCGCGCCCCAGTCCGCCGCGGGGTAGATGAGACCTGCCTGCTCACCCGGGTACGACGCGGTGCCCTCGCCGATGCCGAAGCGCTTGAAGTAGTCGTAGCGCGTCTGGTTCGGAACGGTCTCGCTGAACTTCGAGATGCCGGTGTTCGACGAATCGATCAGCACGCCGGCCAGCGTGTACGTGTACGCCGGGTGCTGGAACGAGTCGCGCACGCGCGCCCCGCCCGGGAAGTTCTCCAGGCCCGACGCCACGACGGTCGACGTGGGCGTCTGGCCCCCGGCGTCGATGACGGTCGCGGCGGTGAGCGCCTTGAAGGTCGATCCCGGCTCGAACCAGTTGCGGAAGATGCGGCTGCTGCGATCGACGTCCGGCGTCGCGTCGACGTCGTTGGGATCGACCGTCGGGAACTCCGCGGCGGCCCGGACCTTGCCCGTCTTCGCCTCGTAGACGAGGATGGCGCCGGCCTGGGCGCCCATGTTCTGCGTCTGCTCGGCGATCAGCTGCTGCAGGTACCACTGCAGGTCGCGGTTGATCGTCAGCTGAAGGGTGCCGCCGTCGACGGCGGGCTCCTCCTGCTCGGTGCCGGGGATGATGACGCCGTCCTTGCCCTGCTGGTATCGACGGGTGCCGTTGGTGGCGGCGAGGCAGTCGTTCTGCAGCTTCTCCAGCCCCTCGAGCGCCTCGCCGTCGGTGCCGACGAACCCGACGAGGTTGCCCGCCACCGCCCCGTCCGGGTACGCGCGGGCGGGATGCTGCAGGCACTGGATATACGGGGCGAGCGCCACGAGCCCTCGGTACTGCTCGGTCGTGACGCCGTTCTTGAGCTTCGCGTACTGCGTATCCGGGTTCTCGGCCAGCGCCGCGGACACGATCCCCCGCACCTCGTCGGGCGTCTGACCGGTGATGGAGGCCACATCGACCGAGACCTCCTGCCACAGCCGTGCGTCGGACTTCCCCGCGATGATGCTCTCGTCGGTCTGCCGGATGAGCAGCGGATCGAGCTGGCAGTCGTACAGGAGGATGCTGCCGGCGAGCGTCTGCCCGTTCTCATCCACGATGGCCCCGCGCGTGCCGTACAGCTCCTGCGTCCCCGCGAACGCCCAGTCCATCGAGTCGGAGACGTGCTCGTCGGCGTTGACGACCTGGATGTCGACCAGCCGCACGATGAACCCGGCGAGCACCGACAGGACGACGGCCAGGGCCACCACCGTGCGACGGCGTGGCGTCCTCGTGCTGCGTGTGGTCATCGGTCAGCGTCCCGTCGCATCGAGTCGGCGTCCGTTCTCGTTCGTGCTCAGTGTGTGCTGGGGGTGGGCAGTCCGTCGGTAAGGGCGGGCGGTGTGTTCGAGACTCCACCGTCGGCCGCCGCCGCTTCCTCGGACGCGGGCGGGCCGGCGATGGTCGCATCGGGCTCGGTGACCAGCGGCGTGTCGGTGATCAGCGCGTTCGGAACGGCGGCGCGGCCCAGCGCGTCGACCGACGAGGAGCCCACCGCCACCTGCGAGGCTCCGAGGATCGCCCCGTCGCTGAGCCGCAGGTAGCTCGGGGACTCGTCGATCACCATGCCGAGCGCGGTGGCGTTCGCGGCGAGATACTGCGGGGAGCTGAGCCCCGCGACGTCGTCGTAGAGCATCTGCTTGTCGTAGGTGAGCGCCCGCTGCTCCTTCGCCAGGGCCGACAGCTCGTACGAACCCTGCGTCGTCATGATCGACAGGCCCATCTGCGCGGCCGCGATGAGGAACGCGCCCATCACGGCGACGATGCCGTACAGCAGCTTGGGCTTGCGCCGACGGGCGGGCGCCTCGACGACGCGCAGGCGCCGGCTCGGGGCATCCCGCCGTTGGGGTGCGGGTGCCGCGGACCGCATGGGCGCGGTGGCGAGCGCACCGAGGTTGGTGCTCATGCGTCCTCCCTCACGCGTTCGGCGGCGCGCAGCCGCACAGGGGTCGCGCGCGGGTTCTGCGCCCGCTCGGCCTCGCCGGCGAGCTCTGCGCCCTTGACGAGCAGTCGGAACCGGGGTGCGTGCTCGGGCAGCTCGACGGGCAGCCCGGGCGGCGCCGTGGACGCCGCGGCTTCGGCGAAGGCCCGCTTGACCAGGCGGTCCTCGAGCGACTGGTACGACAGCACAACGATGCGGCCGCCGACGCGAAGGATGCCGAGCGCCGCCGGGATGGCGCGTTCGAGCACGGACAGCTCGCGGTTGACCTCGATCCGCAGCGCCTGGAACACCCGCTTGGCGGGATGGCCGGTGCGCTGCGCGGCGTAGGGGGTCGCGGCCACGAGGATCTCGACCAGCCGGCCCGACCGCTCGATCGGCGCCTCGGCACGGGCGGCGATGATCGCTCGCGCGTACCGGCCGGCGAGCTTCTCCTCGCCGTAGCGCTCGAAGATGCGTCGCAGGTCGCCCTCGCCGTAGGTCGCGAGCACGTCGGCCGCCGTGGGGCCCGAGCTCTGATCCATCCGCATGTCCAGGGGCGCATCCTGCGCGTAGGCGAATCCGCGGTCGGCGACATCGAGCTGCAGCGACGAGACGCCGAGGTCGAACAGGATGCCGTCGACCCTGTCGAAGCCCGCGGAGGCCACCGCCTCGGCGATGCCGTCGTAGACGGTGTGCACGAGCGTGACGCGGTCGCCGAAGCGCGCGAGACGCTCACCGGCGATGCGCAGCGCGTCGGTGTCGCGGTCGAGGCCCACGAGGTGGACCCGCGGGAAGCGCTCGAGGAGCGCCTCCGCATGCCCGCCCATCCCGAGCGTCGCGTCGACGAGGACGGCGTCCTCGCGGTCCAGCGCGGGCGCGAGCAGCTCGACGCAGCGGTCGAGCATCACGGGGGTGTGGATGTCGCGGAGGTTCATGTTGTCGGGGCTTCCGCTCCCCCGGCTCCGATCCCCATCCACTCTGACCTGGCGCCGGGGAAGTGCGTCAGGGCGTGAGCGGCTGGGAGTCGCAACCGGGGGCCTCAGAACAGGCCCGGAATCACCTCCTGCTCCAGCTCGGCGTATGTCTCTTCGTTGGCCGCCGCGTACGTGTTCCACGTCTCGGCGTTCCAGATCTCGGCGTGCGCGCCGACGCCGGTGACCACGAGGTCGCGCTCGAGGCCGGCGTAGGTGCGCAGGGGCGGCGGAATGGTGATGCGGTTCTGGCCGTCGGGCTTCTCGGCGCTGGCCCCCGAGAGGAACATGCGCAGGAAGTCACGGGCCTGCTTGTTGGCCAGCGGCGCCTCGCGGATGCGCTCGTGCACGCGCTCGAACTCCCGCTCGCTGAAGACGTAGAGGCATCGGTCCTGGCCGCGGGTCACGACGACACCTCCGCCCAGGTCGTCGCGGAATTTCGCGGGGAGGATGACCCGGCCCTTGTCGTCCAGCTTGGGTGTGTGCGTGCCCAACAGCATCGGAACATCACACCCCCCTCTGGCCGGCCCCCCGGGATGCACGCCACTTTACTCCACTCTCCTCCACTTCGCTACCATTCCGGTGCATCGCTTCTCCCTGAGCGCCCCAGCACTCGGCGCATGGGCCCCGCCAGGGCAACAAAAAAGCACCGACCCGGAGGTCGGTGCTCGTTGCCGGTTCGGACGGCGGGCGCGTCAGCGCCCTTCCTGCCGCCTGTCCCATCGGTCGTTCATGCGATCCATGAACGATGAGGAGGGCCTGCCGGGTCTGGCGGCGGATCGGTCGGCGTGGTCGTGGACGCGTGCCGGGCCGCGGCCGGGCGTGACGGCGAGGACGACCCCGCCGAGCATCACGACGAATCCGATGACGCCCACGACGATGAGGGGCACGGAGACCCCGACGATGAGACCGCCGAGGCCGAGCAGCACGAGGATGGTGCCGTAGACGATGTTGCGATAGCTCAGCGAGCGTCCGCCACGCGGTGCACTGACGACATCCGCGTCGTTGCGCATGAGATGGCGTTCCATCTCATCGAGCAGGCGCTGCTCCTGTTCGGAGAGTGGCATGCATCCCCCTCTGTCCTTGTGGTGGCGACGATTCTACGCGCGCCCTAGAACACTAGGCTAGGCCCGTGTCCGCCTCCGAAGCGCCGATCGAAGCTGTTTCTCAGCGACTGGACAACTTCATCTCGGATCAGCGCGCGGGCGCCGCCGATCTGGGCGCCGAAGCGGCTCTCCTCATCGATTCCGCGGCCACCTCCGTGACGGGCGGGAAGCGTCTGCGGGGCCGGTTCTGCCTCGCCGGGTGGAGGGCGGTGGAGGAAGCCTCGCGACCGGCTTCGACGCCGCCGGCGTCGGTGATCGCCGCCGCGGCCGCCCTCGAGATCTTCCACGCCGCAGCGCTCGTCCACGACGACCTCATCGACAACTCCGACACCCGTCGCGGCCGCCCCTCCGCTCATCGAGCGCTGGAGCACCTCCACCGACGAGCCGGCTGGATCGGCGATGCCGCCGCCTTCGGCCGGTCCGCGGCGATCCTGCTCGGCGACCTCCTCGTCGCGTGGAGCGACGACCTGCTGGAGGAAGGGCTGGAAGCGGCCGGCACGAACGCCGGCGCGGCCCGCAGGGAGTACGCCACGATGCGCCGCGAAGTCACACTCGGGCAGTTCCTCGACGTGGCCGAGGAGTCCGCGTTCGCATCGGAGTCCGACGACCGGCATGCCGAGCGGGCTCTGCGCGTGGCATCCCTCAAGTCGGCGCGCTACAGCGTCCAGCAGCCGCTCGCGATCGGCGCCGCCCTGGCGGGAGCCGATGCCCAGCAGCGGCAGGCTCTCGCGGCATTCGGGCATCCGCTGGGCATGGCCTTCCAGCTGCGCGACGATGTCCTGGGCGTGTTCGGGAACGAGCGCGAGACGGGCAAGCCGTCGGGCGACGACCTGCGCGAGGGGAAGCGCACGGTCCTCATCGCCTATGCCCGGGAGGTGCTGGACACCCCGTCGCGTCGCATCCTCGACGAGCTCCTCGGCGATCCGCACCTGGACGAAGGGCAGATCGCGTCGCTTCAGCAGACGATCGTCGACAGCGGAGCGCTCGAGCGTGTCGAGACGCTGATCGCCGACTTCGCGCGCGAAGCCGACCGGGCGCTCGTGGGCGCGCGATTGGGACACGCGGCGGTGAGCGACCTGCGCGAGCTGGCGCGCGCCGCCACCGTGCGCGTCACCTGAGTCCGGCCTCCTCCCGGCGTACCCGGACGCGGCGACTGCGGATCAGGCGAGCGTCTGCGCGACCCGGCGCACCTCGCTCTTGCGCCCGGCGAGCAGGGCCTCGATGGGGGCGACCCCGATCGAGTCCTCGCGCTCGAGCAGCCAGTCGATGACCTCGTCGTCCGAGAATCCGGCGTCGTGCAGCACGATGGCGGTGCCGCGAAGCGACGGCAGCGGGTGCCCGTCCTTGATGAAGACCGCGGGCACCGCAAGCGCGCCGTGGCGGCGCGACCCCACCAGATGGGACTCATCGAGGAGGCGGCGTACGCGGCCCAGCGGTTCGCCGAGCACCTCCACGAGTTCGGGCAGGGTGAGCCATTCGGTCTCGATGCGCGAAGCGTCAGCGGTCACGATGCAACTATCTCAGATCCTCGCTCCGGCGCACCGCTTCTCGCCACGATGCGCACCGACACCATGGATGTCACATCAGTCACACGTGCAACGACAGTTGACACCAGTTGCCATACGTGACACGGTTTTCGCAGTCGACAGAGGGGGACAACTCGTGCGACCTGCAACTCCGACCCGCCGTGATCCGCACCAGCGGGCCCGTCGTGCGGGGCTTCCCGTCGCCGTCGTCGGCTCGATCGCGCTGTCGCTGTCGGCCCTGCCTGCGCATGCCGAGCCGAGGGATGCCGCCGAGCCGGGATCGGCCGAGGCCCGAGGAGCCCGCGCTGCGGCATCCGTTCCCCTCGCACCCAAGGGAGCCACCGCAACCGCGCACAAAGGCGCCTCCTTCATGCGCGCGGCCGGCGCCGCCACCCACGCCGCTCCCAAGGCTCCCCACGCCGCGCCCGCTCCGGCGACCTATGTCGTGCAGAGAGGCGACACCGTCAGCGGCATCGCCGCCCGGTTCGGGCTGCGCACTGCCGACGTCCTGGCGCTCAACGGGCTCGGATGGCGCTCTGTGATCCAGCCGGGCCAGGTGCTCGTTCTGGGCGCCAACGCGGCGACGACGCCGCCGCCGAGCGCGTCGTCGAGCGCGTCGTCGTATGTCGTGCAGCGGGGCGACACCATCAGCGCGATCGCCCAGCGCCACGGCCTCACCACGCACGCCGTGCTCGCGGCCAACAGCCTGGAGCGGTCGTCGATCATCTACCCCGGGCAGACGCTGACGATGCCGGGCGGCACCGCCTCCCCCGCCGCTCCGGCACCGGCCCCGGCGCCGTCGCCGGCCCCCGCCGCTGCGTACACGGTCGTCGCCGGAGACACGATGAGCGGCATCGCCCAGCGTCACGGCGTCACGACGCGCGCCCTGCTCGCCGCGAACGGGCTGGATGCCTCGTCGATCATCTATCCCGGTCAGCGGATCGCCGTGCCGATCGCCGCCGTGCCGGCATCGGCGGCGACCGTCCCGGGTCTGGACGCCGAGCAGACCGCCAACGCGCAGCTCATCATCCGCGTGGGTCGCGAACTGGGCGTGCCCGATCGGGGCATCGCGATCGCCCTGGGCACCGCCATGCAGGAGTCGTGGATCCGCAACCTGGACTGGGGCGATCGGGATTCGCTCGGTCTGTTCCAGCAGCGGCCGGCCACAGGCTGGGGCACGCCCGACGAAGTGCGCGATCCGGTGCGCTCCATCAAGGCCTTCTTCGGCGGCGCGTCCGATCCGAACGGATCCCGCACGCGGGGCCTCCTCGACATCCCGGGCTGGCAGGACATGTCCTTCGCCGACGCGGCGCAGGCGGTGCAGATCTCTGCATACCCCGACCGCTACGCGCGGTGGGAGGCGCCGGCGTATGCCTGGCTCGCCGCGCTCGGGTGAGCCCTCACGTAACGGTACGGTCGCAGGGTGAGCCGCTCCGCTGGCTTGCAGGCGCGCGTCCGTAGACTCTTCGCGTGAGCACGAGCCAGCAGACGGACCCGCTGATCGGGCGTCTCGTCGACGGCCGGTACCGGGTGCGTGCTCGCATCGCCCGCGGCGGGATGGCGACCGTCTACGTCGCCACCGATCTCCGTCTCGAGCGCCGCATCGCGCTCAAGGTGATGCACAGTCACCTCAGCGACGACACGATGTTCCAGAGCCGGTTCATCCAGGAGGCCCGCGCCGCGGCCCGCCTGGCCGATCCCCACGTGGTGAACGTGTTCGATCAGGGCCAGGACGGCGAGATGGCCTATCTCGTCATGGAGTACCTCCCCGGCATCACCTTGCGCGAACTCCTGCGCGAACAGCGCCGACTCACCGTGCCGCAGGCGGTGACGATCCTCGATGCCGTGCTGTCGGGCCTCGCCGCCGCCCACCGCGCCGGCATCGTGCACCGCGACGTCAAACCCGAGAACGTGCTGCTCGCCGAGGACGGCCGCATCAAGATCGGCGACTTCGGCCTCGCTCGCGCCACGACGGCGAACACGGCATCGGGCGCGCAGCTGCTGGGGACGATCGCCTACCTCGCCCCGGAGCTGGTCACCCGCGGCACCGCCGACGCCCGCAGCGACATCTACGCCCTCGGCATCATGCTGTACGAGATGCTCACGGGCGAGCAGCCGTACAAGGGCGAGCAGCCCATGCAGATCGCCTTCCAGCACGCGACCGACTCGGTGCCCAGGCCGAGCGTGAAGAACCCCGGCGTCCCCGAGCCGCTGGACGAGCTGGTGCTGTGGGCGACCGAGAAGTCCCCCGACGACCGTCCGCTCGACGCGGGTCAGATGCTCGAGCGACTCCGCGAGATCGAGCGCGAGCTCGGCATCACGCCCGCCGTCACGCGCACGACGCCGCTGGGGGTGACCCGCGAGCAGGCGACCTCCTCGACCGGTGAGCTGACCGCGGTGCTGCCCACCGCATCGACGGGCCCCACGACCGCCATGGAGGAGGTCGACAACGCCTCCCGCCTGCGCCGCGCCATCCGCCGTCGCCGCGCCAAGGGCGCATGGCTGGCGGCCGTCGTGGTGATCCTCGCGGTCCTCGCCGCCGGAACGGGATGGTGGTTCGGCTCGGGGCCGGGATCGCTGGTGCAGGTCGCCGATGTGTCGGGCATGACCTTCCCGCAGGCATCCGAGCGTCTTCAGCAGGATTCGCTCGTGGCCGTCGAGCGGGGCGAGCACAGCCTCGAGGTTCCCGTCGGACAGGTGATCGGCACTGATCCGGCCAGCGGCGACCGCGTGGACCGCGAGACCGAGGTCGTCGTGTTCGTCTCGCTGGGGCCTGCCGAGGCGACCTTCGGGTCCTTCCTCGGGATGCCCGAGCAGGACGCGCGCACGGCGCTCGGCGACCAGTCCGTGACCGTCGCCGACGACAACGCCGAGTTCTTCACCGACAGTCCCGCCGGTTCCGTCGTCGGCGTCATGATCCGGCCGGCCGGCGCGCCCGAGGACGGCTCCCAGGACGTGCCCTGCGGCGAGGGCTGCACCGTGCACCAGGGGGATGTCGCGACGCTGTGGGTCTCGCTCGGCGCCGTGCCCGACGTGGCGGGCCAGAGCGAGGGATCGGCGCGCAGCGACCTCGAACGCGTCGGACTCTCCGTCGCCGAGGACAGCCGGACCGAGGCGAGCGAGAACGTCGAAGAGGGGCGCGTCCTCCGGGTCGTGGGCCGTGACGACGGGGGATGGCTGCGCCCCGGCGACACCGTCACGCTCGTCGTCTCGAGCGGTCCCCCGCTCTTCGAAGTGCCCGACGTCGTCGGGATGACCCGCGATCAGGCGAAGGCCGCGATCACGAACGCCGGCTTCCGCGTGGAGTACAACACCCTGTGGGACGTCGTCCTGGACGAGGCCACCGAGGTGGAGGCGCAGAACCCCGAGGGCGGGTCGATGCAGCGCAAGGGCACCGTGGTCTCGCTCCGCATCGAGGGCAGCTTCTGACTCGTCCGCCGTCCACCCTTGCGTCGGCGTGAGCCGTCGTCTCGCAGGGAGGATGCGGCGGGCGAGGCGCCCGACGGATCAGCGCTTCTCGAGCTCCTCGGCCACGAGGAACGCCAGCTCGAGCGACTGCATGTGGTTCAGGCGCGGGTCGCACAGGGACTCGTAGCGCGTCGCGAGGGTCGCC
>JAPSKH010000020.1 GCA_031177765.1 Microbacterium sp.
CTGCTGCAGGACCTGGCCGACGGCATCCAGGGGCGGATCCCGTGACGCGCCTCCGCCACGAGCCCACCGGTCTCGCGCTGTACGACCGCACCGCGAGCGATGCCGCCGCCACGGTCATCGAGCGGTACTCGACCTCCTTCGCGCTGGCGTGCCGCCTGCTCGGTCCCCGTCCCCGCCCGCACGTGCGGAACGTGTACGCGCTCGTCCGCGTCGCCGATGAGATCGTGGACGGTCCCGCTGCGGCGGCCGGGCTCTCCCCCGATGCCGCCGCCGCCATTCTCGACGACCTCGAGCGCGCGACGCTCGATGCGCTCGAGCGGGGCTTCAGCGCGAACCTCGTCGTGCACGCCTTCACCAGGACCGCGCGCGAGTGCGGCATCGGCGAGGCGCTGGTGCGGCCCTTCTTCGCCGCGATGCGCACCGACCTGGTCACCCGGCAGCACGACGCGGCATCCCACGACGAGTACGTCTACGGATCGGCGGAGGTCGTCGGCCTCATGTGCCTGCGCGTCTTCCTCAACGCCGGGATGCCACGGCCGGTGGAGCCCGCGGCCGATGTCGCCGACGGCGCGCGACGCCTGGGCTCGGCCTTTCAGGACGTCAACTTCCTGCGAGACCTCGATCACGACGCCTCGTCGCTCGGACGCGACTATCTCGGTCTGGCCAGCGGCATCGCGACGCGGGCGGCGATCCTCGACCGGATCGACGGCGACCTGTCGGCCGCCGCCGCGGTCATTCCGATGCTGCCCTCCGATTGCCGCCGCGCGGTGACGGCGGCGCACGATCTGTTCGCCGAGCTCTCCGCGCGCCTGCGAGCCGACGGCGGAGCGACGGCCCGGGTGCGCGTGCCGGACCGCGTCAAGGTCCGCGTGGCCGCGCGCGCGTGGCTGGGGCGGCCTCCCCTCGAGGCACGCGCATGACGGACGCCATGTCGGAGCACGTCGTCGTCATCGGAGGAGGCATCGCCGGACTCGCCGCGGGCGCCCTGCTGGCCGCCGAGGGGCACCGGGTCAGCCTGTTCGAGGCACGTGACCAGCTGGGCGGACGAGCGGGGACGTGGGAGCGGGACGGATTCCGGTTCGACACCGGACCCAGCTGGTATCTCATGCCCGACGTCTTCGACCACTTCTTCCGGCTGCTCGGGTCGTCCGCACGGGACGAGCTCGATCTCGTGCGGCTCGATCCCGCCTACCGCGTGTACTCGGACCCCGCCACGGAGCGCGACCCGATCGACGTGCGATCCGGCCGCGCCGCGGCGACCGCGCTCTTCGAGGGGCTCGAGGCCGGCGCAGGCGCCCGACTGGACGCCTATCTGGACTCGGCGGCCGACGCGTACGATCTCGCGGTCTCCCGTTTCCTCTACGACACGTACCAGAGCACGGCAGGACTGCGGGACCCCGCGCTCCTGCGGCGGATGCCAGAGCTGGCGCCGCTGCTGGCGCGGACGCTCGCCCGCCACGTCGAAAGCCGCTTCGCCGACCCGCGGCTGCGCCAGATCCTCGAGTACCCGGCGGTCTTCCTCGGCGGATCCCCGTACGGCGTGCCGAGTCTGTATCACCTGATGAGCCACCTCGACCTGGACGACGGCGTCTTCTATCCGCGGGGCGGATTCGCCGAGCTGATCGCGGCCGTGACGCGCTTGGCCAGTGCCGCGGGTGTGAGCATCGAGACCGGCGCACGCGTACGCGCGATCACGACGCAGCGGCGTCGGGTCACCGGTGTGGAGCTCGCCGACGGGCGGCGCATCGACGCCACCCTCGTCGTCTCCGGGGCGGACCTGCACCACACCGAGACGGCACTGCTGCCCCGAGACCAGCAGACCTATCCGGAGTCCTGGTGGCGCAAGCGCACGCCCAGTCCCGGCGCGCTCCTGCTGCTGCTGGGCGTGGAGGGCGCGCTGCCGCAGCTCGCCCATCACACGCTGCTCTTCGCGGACGACTGGCGCGCGGGGTTCGAGGACATCTTCGGCCGGCGGCGGGCGATCCCCGATCCGGCGTCGCTGTACATCTGCCGGCCGAGCGCGACGGACCCCACCGTCGCGCCGCCGGGCCATGAGAATCTCTTCGTCCTCGTGCCCGTGCCCGCCGACCCGGCTCTCGGCCGAGGCGGTGCCGGCGGCGATGGAGACCTGGCGATCGAGGTCGCCGCCGATCGGGTGATCGCGCAGATCGGTGCGTGGTGCGGCATCCCGGATCTGCCCTCGAGGGTGCGCGTGCGCCGCACGATCGCACCCGGGGACTTCGCGGCCGACTTCGGCGCGTGGCGCGGGAACGCGCTCGGACTCGCGCACACGCTCGGGCAGAGTGCGCTGTTCCGACCGCGCAACGCGTCACGGAAGGTGGCGGGCCTGATGTACGTCGGCTCGTCCACGCTGCCCGGGATCGGGCTGCCGATGTGCCTCATCTCGGCCGAGCTCGTCCTCAAGCGCGTGCGCGGCGACCGCTCACCGGGTCGTCTCGCCGAGCGTGCCGAGGTGTGACCGTGCCGGGGCTCTACCTCACCGCGATCATCGGGTCCGCCGCGGGCATCGCGCTGCTGGACCGTCGATGGCGCCTCGCCGCGTGGCACGCACCGGCGCGCACCGCGGGCGCCGTGCTCCTGGGCACCGCGTTCTTCCTGGCATGGGACGCCGTCGGCATCGCATCCGGTGTCTTCGTGAAGGGCGACAGCCCGCTGCTGATCGGGATCGACCTCGCACCGCACCTGCCGCTGGAGGAGCCGTTCTTCCTGGCGTTCCTGTGCTACCTGGCCCTCGTCGTCGAAGCTGCCGCGCGGCGCATGCTGGACCGCGCGGATCGCGCGTCCCGCCGTTCACCGGAGTCGTCGTGACCTACCCCCTCCTCGTCCTCCCGTTCGCGGGCGTCACGCTCGCCGTCGTCCTGTCGACCCTCCCGCGGCCGCGATTCGGCCGGCGGATGGCATCCTCCGCCGTCGCAGCGGCGGTGCTCGTCGCACTCACCGCGGTGTTCGACAACCTCATGATCGCGGCGGGCCTGTTCACGTATCCGGAGGAGCTCATCTCCGGCGTGCGCATAGGACTCGCCCCGATCGAGGACTTCGCGTATCCGGTCTGCGCCGCCTTCCTCGTTCCCGCCGTCCTGCTGCTGCTCGGTGCGCGGACGCCGGCGGCGCACGACGGCACGCGCGCTGGAGCGTCGTCATGATCCGGGCATCCGCCCGCGCCGTCACCCGCCAGCTGCTGATCTCGTCGCGGCCGGTCAGCTGGGTCAACACCGCCTACCCGTTCGCGGCGGCGTACCTCCTCGCCGCCCGCGAGGTCGACCCCGCCCTCATCGTGGGGACGCTGTTCTTCCTCGTGCCGTACAACCTCGCGATGTACGGGATCAACGACGTCTTCGACTACGAATCCGATCTCCGCAATCCCCGCAAGGGCGGGGCGCATGGCGCCGTCCTGGACCCCGGGCTGCATGCGGTGACGCTATGGGCGGCAGGCCTGTCATGCCTGCCGTTCGTGGCGTATCTGGTGCTGATCGGCTCTCCCACGTCGTGGCTCGTGCTCGGGGTGAGCCTGTTCTTCGTCGTCTTCTACAGCGCGCCTCCGCTGCGCCTGAAGGAACGTCCGTTCGCCGACTCGCTCACCAGCAGCATCCACTTCTTCTCCCCCGCCGTGTACGCCCTGACGCTGGCCGGCGTCGTGTGGACCTGGCAGCTCGCCGCGGTCATCGCCGCCTTCGCGCTGTGGGGCGTCGCTTCGCACGCCTTCGGCGCCGTCCAGGACGTCGTGGCCGACCGGGAGGCCGGGATCGCCTCGATCGCGACGGCGCGCGGCGCCCGCTGGACCGTGCGCTTCTCCCTGGCCTGCTACGCCGCCGCGGGCCTGGTGATGCTCCTGGCCGCATGGCCCGGGCCGCTCGCGGCGGTGGCGGCGCTGCCGTACCTGGCCACCGTGTGGCCGTACCGCTCGATCGACGACGCGCAGGCGTCGAGGGCCACGCGCGGATGGCGCGCCTTCCTCTGGCTGAATCAGCTGTCCGGCTTCGTCGTGACGCTGCTGCTCATCTGGTACGCGCTGCTCACGGCGTGAGAGCGCACGAGAAAGGGGCCGGTCCTGACGGACCGGCCCCTTTCTCGTCGTCGTTACTGCGCGCCCAGCTCGATGAGCTTCTCGACGGCCGCAGTCAGCCGCTCGTCGGCCTCGGCGAAGGCAGCCAGGTCGCCGGCCTGCAGGGCCTCGTCGCGGTCCAGCATCGCCTGACGAGCCTCCTCGAGGGCCGCGCCGTACTCATCCGTGGGCGCCGTCGGCTGCGGCGTGGGCTCCGTGCCGGGTCCGGTCGGCTCCGGTGCCGGCACGGGCTCGCCGCCGTCGTCCGGGACGACCTCGCCGTCGCCGGCGCTCGCGCCCGCGTCACCGCCGAAGAGCACGTCCAGCGCCCCGGTGAGGGTGTCCTCGAAGGCGATGTCGTCACCGAAGGCGACCAGCACCTTCCGCAGCTGCGGCAGCTGCGTTCCCTCGGCGGCCTGCACGTACACCGGCTGCACGTAGAGCAGGCCGCCGCCCACGGGCAGCGTCAGCAGGTTCCCGTTGAGAACCTCCGACTGGCCGATGGTCAGGACGTTGATCTGCTGCGACACCGTCGGGTCGGAATCGAAGCGGTTCTGCACCTGACCGGGTCCGGGGATCGTCGTGTCGGCGGCGATCTCGAGCATCCGCAGCTTCCCGTAGTCCTCGCCCTTGACCCCCGCCTCGCTGCCGGCGTTCGAGTCGGCGGCGAGGTACCCCATGAGCACGTTGCGGCTGGCCGCCCCCTGCGAGGACGGGATGAAGGTGGTGAACATCGAGAACGTGGAGGTGTCCTGACCCGGCATCCGCATCGTCAGGTAGTACGGCGGCTGCAGCTGGTTGGCGTTCTGCGGGTCCTCCGGCGTGGCCCACGCGTTGTCGCGCTCGTAGAACGACTGGGCGTCGTCGACGTGGTACGTCTGCAGCATCGCGCGCTGGACCTTGAAGAGGTCCGTCGGGTAGCGCACGTGGCTCATGAGCTCGCCCGACATCTCGCTGATGGGCTTCACCGTCGACGGGTACACCTTCTGCCACGCCTGCAGGATCGGGTCGTCCTCCTCCCAGGCGTACAGCGTCACCGACCCGTCGTACGCGTCGACGGTGGCCTTCACCGAGTTGCGGATGTAGTTGATGTCATCGAGCGCGTAGCGCGGAGCCGGGTTGCTCGAGTCCGAGATCGCGTTCGAGAGGCTGACCGTCGAGGAGTAGGGGTAGTTCGCGCTCAGCGTGTACCCGTCGACGATCCAGACGATCCGGCCGTCCACGACGCTCGGATACGGATCGTTGTCGAGCGTCAGGTACGGCGCGGCCTTCTGCACACGGGTGAGCGGGTCGCGGTCGTAGAGGATCTGGGATTCCTCGTTGACGTCGTCGGAGAACAGGATCTGCTCGGACTGGAACTTCAGCGCGTAGATCAGCCGGTGGAAGATGTTCCCCACCGACGGGCCGCCGTCGCCCGAGAACGTCGTACGCGGCCCGGTGCTGCCGTCCGAGCCCGACGGGTAGTCGAGCTCGATCGGGTCGGTGCCCTCCGGCGCGCCGACGATCGAGTAGGCCGGAGAGAACTCCCCGAAGTAGACCCGCGGCTGGAAGTCCTCGCTCTCGGAGAGGAACCCGGTGGCCGGGATGCCGCGCTCGAGGAACACCGGGTTGCCGTCGGTGGTCCGCTCGTTGCCGGCCGCCGCCACCATGCCGTACCCGTGCGTGTACACGAGCGTCTCGTTCACCCACGACGAGCCGGTCCCCAGCTGCTCCATGTTCAGCTCGCGCACCGAGACGATGGTGTCCTGCAGCTGGCCGTCGATCTCGTAGCGGTCGACATCCAGCGGATCCTGGAACTGGTAGTACGCACGGTACTGCTCCAGCTGACGCACGGTCGGGCCGATGATGGCGGGATCCATGATGCGGATCTGCGCGGTGGTCTGCGCGTCCTCGCGCAGCTGACCCGCCTCGGCGCTCGTCTGCGCCGTGAACTCGGTCTTCTCCATGTCGTCGATGCCGAAGGCGTCCTTCGTGCCGTCGAGGTTGCGCTGGTAGTACTCGCGCTCGAGCGAGAGCTGGTTCGGCTGCACCTGGAACGTGTTGACGATCCAGGGGTAGCCGACGCCCACCACGATCGCCGAGACCACCAGCAGCGCCGTCCCGATGAGCGGGAAGCGCCACCGGCCGATGAAGGCCGTCACGAAGAACAGCAGGGCGACGATCACCGCCACGAAGGCCAGGATCGTCTGACCGGGGATCACCGCGTTCACCTCGGTGTATCCGGGACCGGTGATCCGCCCGAGGCCGCCGGTGTCGACCATCGTGCGGAACCGGTCGAGCCACAGGCTCACGCCCTGCACGAGGAGGTAGAGCCCCGCGATCACCGCCAGCTGGATGCGCGCCGCTTTCGAGATGCGCAGCTCGCGCTGCCCCACGCGCACCGAGCCGTAGAGGTACGACACCAGCGCCGTCACCAGCAGCGAGATCAGCAGCACCGCCGAGACGAACCCGACCAGCGCGCCCCAGAACGGGAGCGCGAACATGTAGAAGCCGGTGTCGAGACCGAACTCGGGGTCGCGGGTGTCGGTGGCCACGCCGTTGAACCACATCCACGTGGTCTCCCACTGCGCGGACGCGGCGAAGCCGGCGAAGAAGCCGAAGAAGATCGGGATGCCCCACATCGCCAGCCGTCGCAGCGGCTCCACGACCTCCTGATACCGGTCCAGCTGCGAGCTCAGCCGCGCGTAGACGGGACGCAGCCGGTACGCCAGCTGGATGGAGACCCACACCGGAACGGCCATCGCCAGGAACCCGATGACGAACATCACGACGCGCGCGACCCACTGGGTCAGCAGGACCGACTCGAAGCCGAGCTGGTCGTACCACAGCCAGTCCGCATAGAGGCTGGCGAAGATGAAGAACGCCACCACGAGCGCGGCGATGACCGCGAGGGTGATGGCGATGACGCGTCTGGTTCGGGAGGGTGTGGCCGGAGTCGGCGCTGAGGTCGTGGTCACGATCCCATCCTAGGCGGACCGCTCTGCGCCCCCGCCTTGTCCGCGCTGGGCGTACGCCGCGAAGCCGCGGTCGGCAGGCCTCATCCGGCGGTGCAGGTGGGCAGCGCGTCGAGATCGCCGCCGTCACGCACGGCATCCAGGACGGCGAGCGCGTCGTCGAGGTCCTCGACGGCGAAGACCTGCAGGTCGCCGGGGACATGGCCGACGACCTCGTCGCAGTTCGCCTCGGGTGCGAGGAACCACTCCGCCCCGGCATCCACGGCGCCCCACAGCTTCTGCCGGATGCCGCCGATGGGCCCGACGGTGCCCTCGGCCGTGATGGTGCCCGTGCCGGCGATGCGCTGCCCGCCGTTGAGCTCGCCGGGAGTGAGCGTGTCGATGATCCCCAGCGCGAACATCATCCCCGCGCTCGGACCGCCGACGTTGTTGAGCTGGATCGTGACGTCGATCGGGAAGTCGTAGTCGGTGATCAGGTTGACGCCGATGATCCAGATGGTCTCGCCGTCGTCGATGGCCTCCTTCGGGGTCACCTCGACGGTCCGCTCCTGACCGTCCCGCTCGATGACCAGCTCGATCGGATCCCCCTCGGCGTCGTTGATCACCGCGCGCAGCTCCTGCACGTCGGCGACCTCGTTCCCGTTCGCACGGAGGATGACATCGCCCTCCGCCAGGACCCCCGCGGAGGCGGAGTCCTCCACGAGCGAGTAGACCGACAGCCGCGCGCCCACGTCGTATCCCAACTCGGTGAGCGCGGCCGCGGTGGCCTCGTGCTGCGAGTCGACCATCATCGCCGCGCTCTCGTCGTTGCGCTCCTCCGTGGTCTGCCCCTCGGGGAACACGGCATCGATCGGCAGCACCGCCTTGCTCGGATCGAACCACGCGGTCGCCAGCTCGAACCAGGACGGCGTCCGTTCGCGATTGCCCTGCACCTGCACCGTGAGCAGGTCCAGCGCGCCCGCCGTCCGATACGTCGGGGCCCCCTCCACCGAGATGAGGGGCACGTCCTCGCCGTCCGTGGCCTCCGCCTCACCGAGAGTGTTGTACACCGGTCCCGGCTGCTGGATGACGTAGGACGTCGGCAGGAACGTGATCACGAGCAGGATGACCATCGCGATGGCGAGCGCCCAGATCCCGGCGATCGAGCGGCGCGACAGCGGATGCTTCGCAGCGGGCTCGATCGTCGTGCTCTCGTCGAACAGCGCCACGCGGGGGCCTTCCTGTCGTGCCTGATGGGGGATGCCTGGTCGTTCGCGACCGGCGTAAGGCGTTCAGGTCCCTGCCGGGGAGTGCGACGGATGCTGCCACTAGCGTAGAACGCGTGGGTCTCGACCGGCTGAAAGGCGACTGAAGTGGCAGACGAAGACCGCGGTCCCGAGGAGGAGTTCCAGGAGCTGATCCGGCGACTCTTCGGCGGCGGAGCAGGCGATCTCGACCCGGAGCAGCTCTCGGAGCTCACGGGCATGAACATCGATCCCGCCATGATGCAGACGGTGATGCGCCACCTGCAGGGCGCCTTCGCAGGCGCCGGCCAGAACGGCATCTCGTGGGACATGACGCAGCGTCAGGCCCTGCACATCGCCAACCAGGACGGGCTCGTGGTCACGACGGGCCAGCGCACCGACCTCGACCAGGCGTTCGCGCTGGCGAACCTGTGGCTGAGCGAGGCGACGGCGATCTCCGAGCTGGCATCCCCGCCGCGTTCGATCACGCGGGGCGCATGGGTGGAGGCCACGCTGCCGGTGTGGCAGGAGCTGGCCGAGCCGGTGGCCACGAGCATCGCGGACGCTCTCACCTCGGCGCTGAGCGCCCAGGCTCCGGAGGAGATGCAGGGCCTCGTGCAGGGTGCAGGCCGCCTGATGCGCACGGTGGGCGGCTCGCTGTTCGCCTCCCAGCTGGGTCAGGTCGTCGGCAACCTCTCGAAGGAGGTCGTCAGCGGCGGAGACGTCGGCATCCCCCTCATGCCCGACGGCGACGCGGCGATCCTGCCTCAGAACTTCGCCGACTTCGGCCGCGACCTGGAGGTGCCCGAGGACCAGCTGGCCCTCTATGTCGCGACGCGCGAACTCGCGCACGCGCGCCTGTTCCGGCACGCGCGCTGGCTGCGCCTGCATGTCATCTCGCAGGTGACGGAGTTCGCCCGAGGCGTGCACGTCGACACCGATGCGCTCGAGGAGATGGCCGCCCGCTTCGATCCGTCCGAGCCGGAGGAGCTGCGCCGGGCGCTCGAGAGCGGCGCGCTGCTGCCGGAGCGCTCGGAAGCGCAGAAGGCCGCCCTCGCCCGCCTCGAGAACCTGCTGGCCACGATCGAGGGCTGGGTGGAGGTCGTGACCGACGACGCCACCTCGCGCCTGCCCGCCGCGCCCCGCATCGCGGAGGCGGTCCGGCGCCGCCGGGCCGTCGGCGGCCCCGCCGAGCGGGCGCTCGGGTCGCTCGTGGGCCTCGAGCTGCGGCCGCGCCGGATGCGCGAGGCCGCGGCCATGTGGCGTGCCGTCACCGAGGCCGTCGGCCCCACGGCGCGGGACGCCCTCTGGGACTATCCCGACCTGATGCCCTCGGCGACCGACATCGACGACCCGGCCGGTCTCGTGGCCCGCCTGGAGGCGCGTGCGCGCGGGGAGGCTCCCGTGCGCGACGAGATGGACGACGCGCTGGCACGGCTGCTCGCCGACGAGGACGGTGCGGCGCAGGCCGACGCGCCGTCCCCGGAGGACGATGCCGCGGCCGAGCGCCCGACGGATGAGGACGACGACGCGCCGGGGAGCAGCCGCTCGGAGTGACATCGACTCCTCCACAGGTTCGGCGCGCCGGCGTGGAGGCGCCGAGCCTGTGGACAGCCGTTCACCGCGACAGGGCCGACGGCAGGATCGAGCCATGCGCATCGACTCGGCTCATCCTCCGGTGTGGCGCTCGCCGACGGTTCTGCAGTTCGGCGCCGTGCCGGTGGCCCGCGTGGCCGACCCCGCTCCGTGGCAGCTCCGCGTCGTGCGCGAGCTCGAGCGGGGCATCCCCGACAGCGCCTACGGCCCACTCGCCGAGGCGCTGGGCGCTCCGTCGGAGGAGGCGGCTGCGGCCTTCCTCGCCTGTATCAGGCCGTGTCTTGCGGCCGCGTCCCCGCCGCGCACGGTGATCCTGCGCACGATCGGGAACGTGCCGGATGCCGCGCGCGCCGCCGTCGCGGCGGGGCTCACCGCCGGACGCCTGGAGGTCCGACACGCCCCGGGATCCGATCCGCTCGGCGGTGTTGCGCCCGGAGCGGCCCCGGTCGTGCTGGTCGCGCAGCACGTGGTCCCGCCCGCCGCCGGGGCGGCCCTGATGGCGGCCGACGCGCATCATCTCCCGGTGATCCTCGCGGGCACGGCGGCCGAAGTAGGACCCCTCGTCATTCCGGGCGTGACGGCGTGCCTCTCGTGCGTCGACGCCCGCCGCGCGCAGGAGGATGCGGCCTGGCCGGCCGTCGCGGCGCAGCTGATGGGCCGGCCGGTCGAGACCGAGGAGTCGGTGGCGTGGGAGGCGGGGATCGTCGCGGCGCGGCTTCTCACCGAACGCGATCGGCACCCGTCCCGCTCCGCGACCCGCGCGGTGGGCTTGCGCGCCGGCTCGCTGCACCGGAGCGTCCGGACCCACCGACCGCACGCAGCGTGCCGTTGCCGATCTCTCGCAGGAACCGCGACGGCTGCCGTTCCCTTCCCCCGCGCGACCATGTCAGAGACAGCGTTCGCCCGGCCCGCGTGATGCCGACATAAGCCAGCCGGCGCTCCTCGTCGACCTGCTCGAACGTGGTCGCGTACGAGATCGGGAGCAGCCCCTCCGCCACGCCCACCAGGTGCACGTGATCCCACTCCAGACCCTTCGCGGCGTGGAGGGTCGACAGGGTCACCGTCCGCAGCGACGGCTCGTCGTGGGCACGGGCTCGCGCGGCGAGGTCGTCGGTGAAGACGCGCAGGTTGGTTCCCGGCGGCGCCTCCTCCGCCAGCCGCAGCAGCGCCGCTCGCGCTTCCCACGCGTCGCGCAACGCGCCGCCGGCTTCCGGCGGCTCGTCTGTGAGGCCGAGCGAGCGCAGCACGTCGCGGACCGCGTCGACGAACCCGCGCTCCATCGGCGCGACCGACGCGCCGCGCAGCGCCATGATCGCCTGACGCACCTCGGGCAGGTCGAAGAAGCGCCGCCCTCCCAGCACCGTGGAGGCGATTCCGGCGTCGGCGAGAGCGGCGACGAGTTCGGCGGACTGCGCGTGCGCGCGATACAGCACCGCGATCCGCCGGGGATCGACGCCTCCTGCGATCTGCTGCCGGATGCGGCTCGCCACGGCGCGCGCCTCCGCGGCGTCGTCGTCGAACGCGGTCAGTGTCGGCACCGCCTCGGGCTCGGGCGAGCGCTGTGCGGCGGCGCTCAGATGCAGCGCACCGGGCCGGCCGCGCATCAGCTCGTTGGCGACGGCGAGGATGGGCGCGTCCGAGCGGTAGTTCGTCTCCAGGCGCACCACACGGGCGCCCTCGTATCGCCTGTCGAAGTCGAGCAGGAACCGCGCCTCGGCGCCGGCGAACGAATAGATCGTCTGGCTGGCGTCGCCGACGACGCAGAGGTCACGGCGATCGCCGAGCCAGAGCTCGAGCAGGCGGTTCTGCAGCGGGGAGACGTCCTGGAACTCGTCGACGGTGAAGTGCCGGTACTGCTCGCGGACAGCCGCGACCACCTTGGGCTCGGCCTCGAGCATCCCGGCGCAGGCGAGCAGCACATCCTCGAAGTCCAGCTGGCGGCGCTCGTCCTTGAGCTTCTCGTAGGCGTGCTGCAGCGCGACGACGCGGTCGACGGACAGGCGGCCCACGCCGCCGGGCCTCGCGGCGGCGTACTCGTCGATGCTCAGCATCGAGACCTTGCGCCACTCGATGGCGCTCGCGACGTCTCGGAGCGTCGCCGTATCCGGCGTGATGCCGATGCCGTCGGCCGCGTGCGCGAGAAGGCGGACCTTGTTGTCGACGATCCCGGGAGCGGTGTCACCGGCGAGGGTCGGCCAGAAGTAGTTCAGCTGCGCGAGGGCCGCCGCGTGGAAGGTGCGCGCCGACACGCCTTCCACGCCCATCGCGCGCAGCCGCCCCCGCATCTCGCCGGCCGCCTTGGTGGTGAACGTCACCGCCATGACGCGTCCGGGCGAGTAGGCGCCCGTGTCGACGCCGTGCGCGATGCGGTGGGTGATGACGCGGGTCTTGCCCGTGCCGGCTCCCGCGAGCACGACCACGGGGCCGCGCAGCGCCGTCACGGCCTCCAGCTGCCGCTCGTCCAGTCCCTGGAGGGCACGGCCGCTCACGTCGTCGCCCCCGCATACCAATCGCTGATCAGCTGATGGGCGATCGAGGCGGAGCCGGGCAGGACCACATCGCCCCTCCCGGCGAGCGCGGCCCCGATCTCGTCGCGACGGAACCAGCGGACGGCCGCGATCTCCTCACCGTCCGCGCGCGCCGCCGCGTCGTCCCGGGCGCGCGCGAGGAAGCCGAGCATCAGCGAGCGCGGGTACGGCCACGCCTGCGAGCCCCGGTAGGTCGCCTCGGCGACGTCCACGCCGCACTCCTCGGCGACCTCGCGACGGACCGCCGCTTCCAGCGACTCTCCTGCCTCGACGAAGCCGGCGAAGCACGAGAACCGCTCGGGGCCCCACAGCGCGTTCGACCCGAGCAGCAGGGCATCGGGATCGTCGGCGCTCGTGATCGCCACGATGACGGCGGGATCCGTGCGCGGGAAATGCTGCCGTCCACAGCTCGGGCAGCGACGTGACCAGCCGGCGTCGATCAGCATGGTGAGGGCTCCGCAGAACGGGCAGTGCGGCGAATCGATCAGCCAGCGTCCGAGGCTGAGGGCCTCCACGAACGCCCCGGCGTCGTCGGCGGCGAGGGCGCCGCCGACCGAGCGGAGGCCGGCCCATCCCGCCGGCGCGTCGAGGGGCTCCTCCTCGGCGGCAGCGAACACCGCGGTGAGCCGCACGCCGCCCCCGGTGTCGCGGCCGAGGAAGGCCCACTCCGCGCCGCCCGGCACCGCGTCCGGCGCGAGCCACAGCAGCGCGTCGGGACGAGCCAGCGGCGCGGCATCCCCCACCACGACGAGCACCCGCGTCGCCGGGTCGCGCCTCGCGGTCTCGATCAGGTCCGGTGCGAGCCTGTCCGTGGCGGAGCGGTCCAGTCCCGCGCGCGCCAGCGGCGGAACGCTCGAGCTGTCGGGCGCCGTCATCGAGATGTCTCCGGTTCGTCGATCGGGCCGGTCCGGCCGCCGCCGTTCCCCGGTGCGGTCGCGCGGCCAGGGCGTGGCGCGAAGGTGGACGGGCGAGCCCGACCTACCCTGGGCACATGGCACGCTCCCCCCTCACTCTAGCCGCGTCCGTCACCTCGGCTCTGCCGCGCGTCGGCGTCGTCGGAGTCGGTGCGCTCACCGAGGGCGCCGCCGGTCGGTTCGACACCGCGGTGGCGGATCTCGACGACGGCCGGCGCGTGGTCGTCCGCGCTCCCGCCGACTCTGCGGCGGGCGAGGAGCTGGCGGCCGAAGTGCGGGCGCTGCGTGCGCTCACACCCGGGGTGCGGGGTCTGCTCCCCTTCCGGGCGCCGGAGCTGCTGGGCGAGACCGGGCTGGGCGACGCCCGCGTCGTCGTGGTCGATTTCCTGCCCGGCTACCGGGTCGATGCTGCGCACGTGCCGCCGGGCTTCGGGGCGGCGACCTCGGTCGGTGCCGCCCTCGCCGCACTCCACGCGCTTCCCCCGTCGATCGTCCGGGCCGAGGGCCTTCCGGCGCGCACGCCTCAGCAGGTCCGCGCGGACGCCGCTCGCATCGTCGACCGCGCCGACGCCACCGGACGTCTGCCTCGCGTGCTGGAGCGGCGCTGGCATCGGGCGCTCGACGCCGAGGATCTGTGGCGCTTCGAGTCGGCGGTCGTGCTCGGTGGAGCGGGCGCCGCATCCTTCCTGTACGAGGACCTGGAGGGCGTTCCCACGGTGACGGGACTGCTCGACTGGCACGGTCTGTCGGTGGGCGATCCCGCGACGGATCTGCAGTGGCTCGCCGCAGCGCCCACGGCGGCGGACGACGTCTACGAGTCCTACGTCTCGCACAGCGACCGCGCGCCCGACGCGCACGTGCGCGACAGGTCGCGCCTGTACGCAGAGCTGGAGTTCGCGAAGTGGCTGGTGCACGGCCACGAATCCGGGCGCGATGACATCGTGTCCGATGCCGTCGAGCTGCTGGAGTCGCTCGCGCGCGGCGTCGCCGACGAGGACCTCGTGGCGGCGCCGGGTCTCGGCGTGGACGAGGCGATCGCGCTGCTGGACCGGATGCCGGAGGCGGCCCCGCCTGCGGTCGACACGTCGATGCACACAGATACGTACGATCCGGAAGAGCTCTCCCAGTGGATGGCCGATCAGGACGACAGCCACGACGACGATGACGCGGTCGGGACGGGCGCGCAGAGCCAACGCGGCGGTGCCGGCGACACGTCACGCGCCGCTCACGCTCACGACCGACTGTCCACCGCGCCGATCCTCCTGCCGACGTCTCCCGGCGCGCGGTCCGGCCGTACGTCGTCGGCGGACGACGGCACCGAGACGGATGCCGCGGCCGACGCCGAGCGCGCCTCGGAGGCGGCGCTGCGCCGCTGGCTCGCCGACTGACGCTCCGGCGACCACCGGCCGAGCCGTTCAGCCGCGCAGGACGATGTCCTCTCCGACGTAGAACAGCGCCACGTCGATCTCATCCAGGGGGACGCCGTGCCTGGCGTGATACGCCTGCCGGTACAGCTCCAGCTGCAGCATCCGCTCCCGCTTCTCGGCCGCCGTGCGCGGCGCCGCGCCGGTCTTCCAGTCGACGATCTCTATGCGGCCTCCGCGATCCTCGCGACGGTAGACCGCGTCCAGCTTGCAGATGATGATGTGCGGCCGGCCGTCCGGCCCGGTCGTGGCGAAGTCGATCTCGGTCTCGACCTCGATCGGCTGCAGCGTCGCCCACTCCGACGCGAGGAATCGTTCGCGCAGCGCCGCGAGCGCCGCGGCATCCTCGCTGGACGACTGCGTCCCGGACAGCTCCTCATCCGACTCCCACAGCGCGTCGTCGATCGAGCCGCCCAGTCCCACGCCGCCGGATCGCTGTTCCACCCACGCGTGGAAAAGAGTGCCCAGGCGGGTCTGGCGGAACGGCCGCTCGGGCATCGGCCGGGCGATGCGTGCGAGCGTCCCCTCGAGATCGGCGACGTAGTCCTTGTAGCGGGATGCCGCGATACGGGTCGGAGCGATCCTGACCGGTCGCGCGCGTCGGGCGTCGCGCTCGGCGAGCAGAAGCGCCGCCTGCGGATCGAGCTCGACGCGCGGCGCCGACATCGCCTGCTCCACGGCTGCTGCGGCCCGCTCGACAGCGGCACGCCGGGTGCCCAGCGGATCCATCGGCCACTGCAGCGCGCGCCGCTCCCCCTGATACGGGTCGTCGCCGGGGTCGTCCGCGGGCAGGGGCACTCCGAGCGCGTCGGCGATCTCGGAGAGGAAGACGCTGCGCTCCCGCGGGCGCTTCGTGCCCGACCAGCTGGACCCGCTCAGCATCAGCTGCTCGCGGGCGCGTGTCACCGCGACATACGCCAGCCGGCGGTCCTCGTCATGCTGGCGCGCACGGTTCGCCTCGACGAAGGCGTCGATCGCGGCTTTGAGCTCCTGCTGCGTCTGCGCCGACTGCCACGCAAGTGAGGGAAGCCAGGGCGCGTCGCCGCGGAACGCGTACGGCAGGACCCCGAATCCCAGCCACGCTTTCGTGTCCCGCGGGGCGCTCGGCAGCTCGTCCTTGACCATCCGCACCACGGCGACGGCATCCCACTCGAGCCCTTTGGAGCCGTGGATGGTCAGAAGCTGCACCACGTCGTCTTCGGGCGGCTCGGTGCGGGGCGCGAACTCGTCCAGCTGCTCGGCATGGTCGAGCCAGGCCAGCAGACTCGGCAGCGACCCGGACTCGTCGGCTGCGAGGAAGGCGTGCACCTCGTCGACGAACGCGCGTAGCTGCGCGGACGCGACGCGGGCGGGTCCGCGCGCTTCGTTCGCGGCCAGTTCCACGTCCAGACGCAGCTCCAGCTCGATCAGCCGCACGAGATCGGGGATCGGCATCCCGATGGCTTGGCGGAGCCCGGTGAAGACGGACGCCGCGTCCCGCAGGCGCTCCCGCGCGTCAGGAGTGAAGCCCGCGAGCCAGCCGTGGTCGGGCGCGTGGCGCGCGATGAAATCCAGCGCGTCCACGAGCGAGCCGTCGTCATCGCCGGCGCTGCCGCGGATCCGCTCGACGACCTCGGGTGCCAGCGGCTGCAGAGCGGCGTCGTGCCGAGCGATCCGCCGCGCCAGCGCCGCCAGCTCCCGGAGATCCGGGAGGCCGATGCGCCAGCGGGGCCCGGCGAGGAGGCGGATCAGCGGCGACCCTGCGGTCGGGTCGCTGATCACCCGCAGCGCGCAGACGACGTCGACGACCTCGGGCGTGGACAGGAGCCCTCCGAGTCCGAGGATGCGGTGCGGGATGCCCCGGCGCCCGAGCGCGTCGGCGAAGCGCACCATGTGCTTCTTGCTGCGGAACAGGATCGCACCGGTCGTCGTGCGCCCTTCGCCGGCTCTGCGGGTGCGCACGCGGGAGAACCACTCCGCGACCCGATCGGCTTCGCTGTCGAGGTCGGCGTCGAAGGCGAGTTCGATCTCGCCGTCCGGGGCGCCCGGCCGCGCTCGCAGCTCGGAGACCGGCACCGCCGCAGAGGCGGCCAGCGGCGCGAGCACCGCGTTGGCGGCGGTCAGCACGGAGGCGCTGTTGCGCCAGCTCGTCAGCAGTGCGTACTGCGCGCAGGGGACGTCCGGTGAGAACGCCGCCGGGAAGCCGCCCAGGTTCCCGGCGCTGGCTCCCCGCCACCCGTAGATCGCCTGATGCGGGTCTCCCACCGCCATCACACCGGTGCCGGCGAACAGCGTCGCGAGCAGGTCGGTCTGCACGACCGAGGTGTCCTGGTACTCGTCGAGGAGGACCACGCGGTAGCGATCCCGGAGCTCTGCGGCCACGGCAGGATGACCCGCGACCACCTCCAGGGCGCCGGCGACCTGGTCGGAGAAGTCGATGACGCCCAGCCGCCGCTTCTCGGCGGCGTACTCGCGCGCGAGGTCGCACAGCAGGCTCAACGCGTCGACCTTGTCGACCGCCTCCGCCACGGGCGCGTACACCGTCGTTCCTTTGCGGGTGGAGGGAAGGTCGAGCACCCGCCGGAACCGGGCGGGGAAGGCGGCGAGCTGATCGAAGTCCACGAGATTGTCGACGCCGTCCCGCGCGATGCGCAGCGCCGCGTCGACGATGGTGCGCACCGCCTCGCCGCGCTGCTCGAGACGGGGATCATCGGAGGCGAACACCACGCGCCGCATCAGCAGCCATGCCGCCGACTCCGACAGCACCGCCGACTCGGCGTCCCGCCCGATGCGCACGGCATGCTCGCGCACGATCTGATCCGCGAAGCTGTTGTACGTCGCAACGGTGGGGCGGTGCAGGAGCGCGTCGTCATCGACCTCCTGCGGCTGCGCGCCGACCATCCGGGCGAGTGCGTCCAGCGCGTCGTGCCGGGCCGCCGCCGCACGCGCACCGTCGCCGGAGCGCTCCAGGTCGCCGAAGACGTCCAGTCGTCCCGCGGCGGCCAGCTCGGGGAGTGCGGGCAGCAGACCGCGACGCTCGAACTCGGCCAGTCGCGCGAGGCGCTTCTGGATGCGTTCGGACAGCTCTCCCGCGGCCTTGCGCGTGAAGGTCAGCCCCAGCACCTCGTCGCGGCGCACGATGCCGTTCGCGACGAGCCACACCACCCGGGCCGCCATCGTCTCGGTCTTGCCGCTCCCGGCGCCCGCCACCACCAATGCGGGTTCGAGCGGGGCCTCGATGACGGCCGTCTGCTCATCGGTGGGAGAGAACTGCCCGAGCGCCGCGGCGATCACCCGCGCTGACAGCACGGGCCCGGTTCCCGCGCTCACGATGCGCTCACCGCGCCGATCGTGTGGATCCGGCACAGCCCGTACGCGTGCTCGTCCCGACAGTGCTCCTCGTAGGGAGCCGTGAACGTCGTCCCCCGCATCACGTCGACGGCGGCCTGCACGCGGGCGAGGAACGCCGCACGGCGCTCGTCGTCGAAGGGCGGCTGCCAGGGCGTGACGTAGTCGGCCTTCGCCGCCGTCGGCCGCAGCACGAGGAGCTTCGCACCGCCGGGCGCCAGATCCGCCGCCGCCGAGATGGCACCCGCCTCGAACGCCAGCTGATAGGCCGCCAGCTGCGGGTTGTCGATCACCTTGGCGTCGGTCTGCGGTTCGCGCTTGCCGGTCTTCAGGTCCACGATCACGACGGTGCCCTCCGGGGTGCGTTCGACGCGGTCGATGAAGCCTGAGAGGATCACGCCGTGCTCGTCGCCGGCATCGGCCACCGGGATCGCGACCTCGAAGTGCGGCTCGGCCTCGATGAGCGATCCGCCCGACTGCTCGAACCGACGCAGGTAGAGGTGCAGGCGCCGCACGAGGTCGCGTGCGCGTGCCTGCTCGGCGCGATCCCGCCACGGCGCTTCGAACGTGAGCTCGCCCCAGCGTGCCTCCACCTGCGCCCACAGGCTGTCCTCATCGATGCCGGATGCGTGCTCCAGCGCGGCGTGGATGATGGTTCCCAGACCCGCAGTCGTACTGCCGGGGTCGCCGCCGAGGTCGCCGATGACCCAGTTCAGCTCGCACTCCTCCAGCGCATGCAGACGCGACGGCGACACGCGGATGTCCTCCCGCGAGAGATCACGCAGCGGTCCCGCGGATGTCGGCGGCGCCACGCCGTACCAGTCCCGCGGCGCCGCACCGGCGACTGCGGCGTCGGCCAGCAGTGCGAGCTGACCGGCGGCGTGCTCCGCTGCCGCACGCGGGGCACCCTCGGTCAAGGTCCGGCGATGGAGCGCGACCAAGCCGCGAAGCGACAGCGGATGGTCCACCGTGTATCGCTCGGGGTCGGGCAGGAGCTCGAAGAACACGCTCGGACCGGTGTCGTCATCGTCCACCGCGGTCACCACGACGCGGGATGTCGCCCGCGAGAGCGCACGGGCCAGCAGTCGCAGCTCATCGTGCATCGCGGCGCGCCGGCGATCGACGGCGCCTGCCGGCGCGTGGTCCCCCCGCGTGGCGGCATCCGCGAGGCGCCAGGTGTCGAGCAGGCTGCCGCGCAGACGCGTGTTGGGCCATACGCCCTCCTGCATGCCCGCGATGACGACGGTGTCGAACTCGAGTCCGAGGGCGCCGGCCGGGGTGAGGATGCGGACCGTGCCCTCGCTCGGCGGCGCGTCGAGGCGATCCTCGGCCACGCCGCTGTCGAGGATCGAGCGGACGAACACCCGCGGGTCGGCGTCGACCGAACGCTCCACGAAGCGCTTCGCGGCCTGGAACAGTGCCACGACCGCGTCGAGATCCCGGTTGGCCTGCTCGGCGAGCGGCCCGTGCCCGCGGGCGAGCTCGGCCCACACCCGTTCGAGGCCGCTGCGATCCCACGCCGTCCACAGCAGCTCGTGCGCCGTCGCACCGCGATCGAGCTCGTCGCGCAGGGCGGCCAGCGTGCGGGCCAGTGCAGCCGCCCGGCGAGCCTCACGCGTGTCGAGGAGGTCGAACTCGAGCGGCCGGAGCATCGCCGACAGCACCAGCTCGCGACCCGATCGCTCGCTCTCGGCACCGGCGCGGAGCTCGACGTGGCGCAGCGCCGATCGCAGCCGCCGCAGCTCGATCGGATCCAGTCGTCCGTACGTGCCCACGAGCGCCTCGGTGACGTCCTCGAAGGTCCAGTCCTCGCGAGCGGCGAGATCGATCAGGCGCAGCAGATCCCGGACGGGTCGGAGCGTTCCCAGTGCGCGACCGGGACCGCTCGATCGTGCCGGCACGTCCCGTGCCGACAGCTCCGCCTCGAGTGCCGCGATCTGACGGGTGTCGTGAGCGATCACGGCGCATGCGTCCCACGCCACCCCCTCGTGCACGTGCCGCTCACGCAGCAGCCGCGCGACGGCGTCGTACTCCTCCGCCTGCGACCGCAGGGTGAGAGCGCGGACGGAGCCGTCCGGGTGGGCGTCGGATCCGGGTGTACGGTGCGCGACGACCCCGACGGCGCCGATGCGCTGAGTCACCCGCCGCACGAGCTCGCGCTGCCACGCGGTGCCCCGGTGGGAGGCGCGGAGCACGTGGACGACGCCCAGTGATGCGGCCAGACGCGCGAAGTTCTCGGGTGTCGCGCCTCGGAAGGACCCCGAGCCCACGTCGGGGTCGCCGAAGGCCAGCACAGCGGCCCCACGCATGCGCGCGGCCTCCACGAGCTCGACGCCGCCCAGCGTGAGCTCCTGCGCATCGTCGACCAGCACGACCCGGACGCGATCGATCGCCGGGTTGCCGGGGGGCGCGGTGCGCAGCAGCCCGACCGCCTCGCGCACCAGGCCTGCGGCGTCGCGATGCGCACCTCGCATGCCTGCGCGCACCTGCAGGTACTCGGCGAAGAAAGAGGACAGCGACACCCACGCCGGGATCCCGTCGCGCTCCCCCAGTGCGCGCAGACGCGCGGGCTCGATGCCGAGCGTCGTGCACTCGGCCAGGAACGTGCGCACCTCGGTGCGGAAGCCGGCGGTGCCGCGGACGGCGGGTCCGAGCCAGTCGGGCCAGCGCGACGGTCCGGCCGTCTCGTCCTCCGCGTCGCCGTCCAGGAGGTCGCGGATGATCTGGTCCTCCTCGCCTCCGGTGAGCAGCTGCGGCGGCTCGGCTTCGGTCGCCACGGCGTGCGCGCGAACGAGCTGGAAGGCGTACGACGCGACCGAGCGCGCGAGCGGCCCCGCCGTCGCCCGTCCTACCGCGAGCCCGAGGCGGTCGCGGAGTGCCGTCGCGGTCTGGCGCGATGGCGTCAGCACCAGGATGCCGTCGGGTTCCACCCCGGCCTGAACGAGGGCCGCGACGCGAGCGATCAGCGTCGCCGTCTTGCCGGATCCGGGAGCGCCGGCGACCACGCCGCAGTCGTCCGCCGGCAGCCCGATCACGTCGGCCTGATCGGCGTCGGGCTCGAACCGCAGCGCGCTCGGGGGCGGCGTCCGGGTCGTCGCGGCGACGTCGCGGACATCGTCCGTGATCGTCGCTGCGCCTGGGGGAACCATGTCCTCGACGGTAGCGCGACCGGCCGACATCGACCGTTCGCCCAGAGCGTTTCGCGGGCGACCGGGACCTCGCGCCGGGTGTCGTAGAGTGGCCATGCGTCCGGGGAGCCCTCAGCCTTTCCGGCGAGCAACCGTCGCCCCGCGCAGGAGGTCATCACGTGGAGATCCGCATCGGCATCGCGAACACCGGCCGCGAGCTCAACTTCGAGACGAACGAGCCCGCCGCCGAGGTCAAGAAGAGCATCGCGGACGCGTTGGACGCCGGCGCGACGCACGTGACCTTCGCCGATTCCAAGGGCAACTCCTACATCGTCCCCACCGCGGGTCTGGCGTACATCGAGCTGGGCACCGAGGAGTCGCGGCGCGTCGGCTTCGTCGCCTGAGCGGAGCCGCCGTGCAGATCCTGCTCGCTTTCATCATCGGCGCCGTGATCGGCGTCGCCGTGCACTTCCACCTGCGTCAGCGCCTCACCCGCGGCGTCGTCGTGGCGCCCATGATCGGCGCCGTGACGGCCGGGCTCGCCTGGACCGCCCTGACGTGGTCGGGCGTCGGCGTCGACACGCCATGGCCGTGGCTCGCCGCTCTCGTGGTGCCCGCCGCGGTCGCCTATCCCGCCATCGCGGTGCTCTCGCGCATGCGCGTCGCGCGGGATGCGCGCGAGAAGCAGCGTCTGGGCATCGCCTGACCACATCACGATCCGGCCGGTGCGGCGCCGTACCGCCGGCCGCTCAGGCCGAGAGCCCCATGGCGTCCATGCGGCGCGAGTGCGCGGCCATCAGCTCGGTGAACACCGGCTCGGCCTTGTCGGCGGCTGCGCCGCCCAGTGCCGTGCGGCGCAGTGCGGCGCGGGCGATGAGCAGGGTGTCCCCCACGAGCCGGCGCCCCCACAGCGCGAGCAGCGAACGCCATTCCGCATCGCTGTCGATGGTCGTCGTGACGAGATCCACGATCGCCTGCCGGTCGCTGTCGGCGCGGAGGATCCGCGCGACGCGGTCGCCGGTCTGGCCGTAGCTGGCCGACAGGGCGAGGTAGAAGTCGTCGAGCATCCCCGCCGTGATGTGCACCGAGAGCATGGTCTCCTGGGGTCGCACGCCGTGGGTCTCGCGGCGGAAGGCGTCCAGCGGCTCCCGGAAGGGACGCATCAGCGCCGTCGGATCGTCGCCGCGCTCGCGGATGAGCTGGATCAGGTCCTGATGCTTGCGCAGCGCCGCGCCCGCGGCGCGCGAGAGCGCCTCCTTCTCCGCCAGCTCCGGCGTGGTCTGGATGAGCTCGCTCAGCGTCTCGAAGTAGCCCAGCTGCAGATAGGCCGCCTGCCCGAGGAACGTGTCGATGTCGGGGGCGAGCTCTTCGAAATCGACACGATGCACGCCCGACACGTCGTCACGCGACCTGAGCTGCAGACGACGCCCGGGTTCGCGGCGCTGCCAGAACCACTTCACCACGCAGAACAGCCTAGGGTCCGGCCGAGCCGCGACGCGGCATCCCGCTCCCGGCACGTCTCGCGGGCACCCCACAGCTGGCTCCGGTATCGTGGATGCGGCCCCGGCGTCGGATCGGGGCACCGCGCCTGTGGCTGAGAGAAGGGCGTGGACCTCATCTCCGCCCGCGCGACGGCACCGCCTGACGCGCCAGGGCACGGACTCAGGCAGCATCTCACTGCCGGACAGGCACTCATCGTGACGACCTTCGCCGACCTCGGCGTAGACCAGGACATCGTCGACGTGCTCGCAGCACGCGGCATCGTCGACGCATTCCCGATCCAGGAGCAGACCATCCCGTTGGGGCTTCCCGGCCAGGACATCATCGGGCAGGCCAAGACCGGAACAGGCAAGACGTTCGGCTTCGGCATCCCGGTCGTCCAGCGGCTCGGCCAGAACCCCGCGCCCGGCGTCAAGGCGCTGATCGTCGTTCCCACCCGCGAGCTCGCGGTGCAGGTGTACGAGGACATGGACATGCTCACCTCCGGCCGCTCGACCAGCGTCGTGGCCATCTACGGCGGCAAGGCCTACGAGGGTCAGATCGACCAGCTCAGGGCGGGCGCGCAGATCGTCGTGGGCACGCCCGGGCGCCTGATCGACCTCAACAACCAGCGCCTGCTGGATCTGTCGAACGCGACGGAGGTCGTGCTCGACGAGGCCGACAAGATGCTCGACCTCGGGTTCCTTCCCGACATCGAGAAGATCTTCACCAAGGTCCCCGCGATCCGGCACACGCAGCTGTTCTCCGCGACGATGCCCGGACCGATCGTCGCGCTGGCACGGCGGTTCATGTCGAACCCCATCCACATCCGCGCCAACGACCCGGACGAGGGCCTCACACAGGCCAACATCCGTCACCTGGTCTACCGCGCCCACAGCCTCGACAAGGACGAGGTCATCGCCCGCATCCTGCAGGCCGAGGGCCGCGGCAAGACGGTGATCTTCACGCGGACCAAGCGCGCCGCCCAGAAGCTCGTCGACGAGCTGAACGACCGCGGCTTCAACGCCGGAGCGGTGCACGGCGACATGAGCCAGGAGGCGCGCGAGCGCTCGATGGCGGCCTTCAAGGCCGGCAAGAAGGACGTGCTCATCGCGACGGACGTGGCCGCGCGCGGAATCGACGTGGACGATGTCACGCACGTGATCAACCACACCATCCCCGACGACGAGAAGACCTACCTCCACCGCGCCGGTCGAACGGGCCGCGCCGGCAAGACCGGCATCGCCGTCACCTTCGTCGACTGGGAGGACCTGCACAAGTGGGCCCTCATCAACCGGGCGCTCGAGTTCGGGCAGCCCGAGCCGGTCGAGACGTACTCGTCGAGCCCGCACCTGTACGCCGAACTCGACATCCCCGCGGGCACGAAGGGCCGCATCGCGACGGCGCCGAAGACGCAGTCCGTGCGGGTGCAGCCTGAGCGCGCGGCGGACGCCGCCGCCGAAGCCGCGTCCGAGGGTCGCGTCAGCACGCGCCGGCGCCGCCGCCGGACGAGCGCATCGGCCGAGCGCGTGGGCGCGAGCTTCGAGCAGGGAGCCGACGCGAAGGCCGCGGCAGGATCATCGCGGCCCGCGGGCGCCGACCGCACCGCCGAGGGTGCAGGTACCCACGACGGCGCCGGGAAGGGCCACCACGACGGCAATGCGGCGCCCCGGCGCCGGCGGCGTCGCCGCGGCGGTTCCGGCACCGCCGGCGCCGCCTCCGTCGGCGCCTGACGCCCGCGAAGAGCTGCACTCGAGGAAGCGCCTCCGGTCCCCTCAGGGGTGGACGGGGGCGCTTCCTCGTGCCCGCTCGATGATGCGCGCCACCATCTCGTCGCTGGTGGTGTTCTCCCCCGGCTGATTGGGCTTGCCCATGCCGTGGTAGTCGCTGGAGCCGGTCACGATCAGGTCCCGGTCGCGGCACAGCTCACGGAGCGTCCGGAGCCCGGCGCCGACGTTCTCCCGATGCCCCAGTTCGAAGCCGGCGAGCCCCGCCTCGAGCATCCGCTCCATGAGCGCGGGCGGCAGCAGGCCCGCCCGCCCCGCGGGATGGGCGATGATCGGGACGCCACCCGCTCCGACGACGAGCTCGACGGCGGTCACCGGGTCGGGTGCGAACAGAGCGACGTAGTAGTCCCCGCCCGGGCTGAGGATTCCCGAGAACGCCTCCGCCCGGTCGCGCACGAGGCCGCGGGCCACCAGAGCGTCGGCGATGTGCGGGCGTCCCACCGTGGCGCCGTCGCTGGTCTGCGCGAGGATGTCGTCCCAGACCAGGTCGTAGTCCCGCGAGATGCGGTCCGCCATGAGGCGCGCGCGATCCAGTCGCGACGAGCGGATGCGCTCGGTCATCGCACGCAGGGCCGCGTCATCGGGATCGGGCAGATACGCCAGCACGTGGACGCTGCGCCACTGGTGGCGCGCGGACAGCTCCATGCCGGGGATGAACGTCATGCCGAGCGATGTCGCCGCCTCGGCCGCCTCCGCCCAGCCCGAGGTCGTGTCGTGGTCGGTGAGCGCGGCGGTGCGGATCCCGTGCCGGTGCGCGGCGGACATCACCTCTGCGGGCGGCTGCGTGCCGTCGGAGTTCGCGGAGTGCAGGTGCAGGTCGCTCGGCCCCTCGAACCGCTGGGCCCTCGCGAGCCGCGGCTCCTCGCGGCGCTCGCGCGACGCGGACGAAGCACGTGGCGACGGTCCCGGCATCCTTCGAGCGTAGCGCGGCGACATGCCCACGACCGCTGACCGATCTTTCAGGCTGCTCCCCTAGAGTCGCGTCGTGCTTCGCCTGTTGGGGATCCTCGTGACCGTGCTGTGCGCGATCGCGGCGGCGGTCCTCACGTGGCCGGCCTTCTTCCGGCTGGAGCGCACGTATCCGGTCGCGCAGATCGTGTCCTTCCGCGGCCTGATGGTCGCCGTCTTCGTCGCCGCGGTCGTCCTGGCCCTCCTGCTCGCGATCGCCCGTCCCGTGCGCGGGTTCGCGTTCTCGCTCGCGATCGTCGCGGCCGTGGCGGCCGTGGCGAACGCCGTGGTGATCGTCGGCCGCGGCGGCATGGGTCCGGAGTCGCTTCCGGCCAAGACCGAATCGAGCGTGCGGGTCATGACGTGGAACACCGCCGGACCGGCGACGGCGCCCGAGACCATCGCCAAGATCGCCGTGGCGATGGATGCCGACATCGTCGCCCTGCCGGAGACGACGATCGAAACCGGCGAGAAGGTGGCCGTCGCGATGCGCGAGCTGGGCCATCGCATGTGGGCGCATCACGCGGAGGACCCCTCGACCGAGTGGGATGCCGGGTCGACGACCCTCCTCATCTCCCCCGACATGGGCGACTACGCCGTCATCGAGTCCTCCGTCGAGGGGATGAGCAACACCTCCACCGTTCCCAGCGCCGTCGCGATGCCCACCGATGGGGACGGGCCGATCGTGGTCGCCGCGCACGCGGTCGCGCCGCGGCCCAGCTACATGCAGCGCTGGCGCGACGACCTGCAGTGGCTCGCGGACCAGTGCGGCCAGAGCAACGTCATCATGGCCGGGGACTTCAACGCCACCGTGGACCACATGACCGGCCTCGGCATCGACGGCGCGACCCTGGGGCACTGCACCGACGCCGCCGTGGCGACCGGCAGCGGCTCGGTGGGCACCTGGTCGGCCCAGTTCCCGGCGATGCTCGGCGCGCCGATCGACCACGTCATGGCGTCCGAGCATTGGAAGGCCACCGGCTCCCTGGTGCTGCGCTCGCTGGACGGGTCGGGCTCGGATCACCGGCCGCTCATCGTCCAGTTCGAGCCCGCAGACTGATCCCGCAGGGGCCCGCGCGACGTGGGACACTGGGAGCATGAGCAGCGCAGCCGACCGCCCGACGGGCACCAGCGACACGATCGCCGAGGCTCCCGCCGAACCCACGACCTCGAGCACCAACCGGCGGCAGCCCTTCGGCCAGGGCTTCCTCGACACCATCTCGATGGGATGGGCCGACCGCCCCGAGACGATCCCGCCCGCACGTCCGCAGGCCTCGTACGCCGCCGCGCGGCGCGACGCGGTCTCGGCGGCGTTCACCGGCAAGCGCCTCGTCGTGCCGGCCGGCGACCTCAAGCAGCGCAGCAACGACACCGACTACCCGTTCCGAGCCCATTCGGCGTTCGCACATCTGACCGGATGGGCCGCCGACGCCGAACCCGGCGCGATGCTGGTGTTCGAGCCGAACGGCGACGGACACGACGTGACGCTGTACTTCCGCGAGCGCGCCGACCGCACCACGTCGGAGTTCTACTCGGATGCCTCCATCGGCGAGTTCTGGATCGGTCCTCGCCCGGCTCTGGGCGCGGTGGCGGCGGACCTCGGTCTGGAGACGGCGCACATCGATGAGTTCGAGTCGCGCGACGGCGACCTCGTCGTGGACGAGGACGAGGACCTCACGCGCTTCGTCTCGGAGCTGCGCCTGATCAAGGACGACTACGAGATCGAGCAGCTCAAGCTCGCCGTCGAGGTCACCGCGCGGGGCTTCGACGACATCGTCGCCCACCTCCCGACGGTCATCGAGCACCCGCGCGGCGAGCGCGTCGTCGAGGGCGTGTTCCACCAGCGTGCCCGCAGCGACGGCAACGCGGTCGGGTATGACACGATCGCGGCATCCGGCCCGCACGCGTGCTACCTGCACTGGACCCGCAACGACGGGGCGGTGCTCCCGGGAGATCTCATCCTCATCGACGCCGGCGTCGAGATCGACAGCCTCTACACCGCCGACATCACGCGCACGCTGCCGGTCAGCGGCCGGTTCAGCGACATCCAGCGCCGGATCTACGAGACGGTGCGCGAAGCGGCGGACGCCGCCTTCGCCGCAGCGCAGCCGGGCGCGAAGTTCAGCGATCTCAACCGCGCGGCGTGGGAGGTCATCGCGCGCCGCACCGCGGAGTGGGGCATCCTGCCGGTCAGCGCCGAGGAGGCGATGGACCCCGACACGGGGCATCACCACCGCCGGTACATGGTGCACGGCACCAGCCACCACCTGGGCCTGGACGTGCACGACTGCGCGCAGGCGCGCCGGGAGCTGTACGCCGGCGGCACGCTGCAGCCGGGGATGGTCTTCACCATCGAGCCCGGCCTGTACTTCCAGATCGACGACCTGACCGTCCCCGAGGAGTACCGCGGCATCGGCGTGCGCATCGAGGACGACATCCTCCTGACCGAGGACGGCCCGGTGAACCTCTCCGCCGACATCCCTCGCACCGCCGACGAGGTCGAGGCCTGGGTCGCACGGCTGTCCGGCACGGACCGCTGACCTTCCGCCGCAGCGCCGTGACGACCTACACCGCTCCTCCCGCCTTCACCACCCGTCCCACCCTCACCGGGACGTTCGGCATGGCCGCCTCCACCCACTGGATCGCCACGGCCACGACCCAGGCAGTGCTCGAGCGCGGGGGCAACGCCTTCGACGCCGCCGTCGCCGGCGCTTTCGTCCTCCACGTCGTCGAGCCGCACCTGAACGGTCCCGGCGGCGATCTCGTTGCGATCTTCCAGACAGCGGATGCCTCCTCCCCGACGGTGCTGATGGGACAGGGTCCGGCGCCGGCCGGTGCGACGATCGAGCACTACCGCGACGAAGGCCTCGACCTGGTGCCCGGGGCCGGCGGTCTCGCCGCGGCGGTGCCCGGCGCGGTCGACGCATGGCTGCTGCTGCTGCGCGACCACGGCACGTGGGAGCTGGCCGACGTGCTGTCGTACGCGATCGGGTACGCCCGAGACGGACACCCGCTGGTCGCCGGCGCCGCCGCCACCATCGCGCGGGTCGCTCAGCTGTTCGCCGATGACTGGACGACCTCGGCGGACCTGTGGATGCCCTCCGGTGCGCCGCCGGCAGCGGGCGACATCGTCCGCAATCCCGCGTACGGCGATGTGCTCGACAGCCTCGTGCACGCGTCCTGCACGGTGCGCGACGACGGACCGGTCGGCCGCGCGGCGCGCATCGACGCGGCCCGCCGGGAGTGGCGGGAGGGGATCGTGGCCCACGAGGCCTCGGCGTTCCTGGCCCGCCCGCATCGCCACTCGCACGGCGGCGCCCACGCGGCCGTGATCACCCCCGACGACTTCGCGGCGTTCCAGGCGGGGTACGAGGAGCCGGTGACCCGCGCGTTCCGCGGCCGCGCCATCGCCAAGGCGGGCGCGTGGACGCAGGGACCGGCGCTGCTGCAGACGCTGGCGCTCCTCGAACCGCTCGCGGACGACGCCCTCGACCCGTCGCAGGAGCTGGGGGCGCACACCATCCTCGAGGCGCAGAAGCTCGCCCTCGCCGACCGCGACGCCTGGTTCGGCGACGACGAGGTCGATCTCGACGCCCTGCTGTCCGAGGACTACCTCGCCCAGCGGCGGGAGCTCATCACGGCGGAGGCATCCGAGCAGTTCCGTCCCGGGACGATCGCGGGTCGAGCAGGATTCCAGCCGCCGCTGCGCACCTCGTACGCGGCGACCGGAGTCGGGACCGGCGAGCCGACCGTCGCCAAGACGGGCGAGACCCGGGGCGACACCTGTCACCTCGACGTCGTGGACCGCTGGGGGAACATCGTCTCCGCGACGCCGTCGGGCGGCTGGCTGCAGTCCTCGCCGACGATCCCCGCGCTGGGCTTCTGCCTGGGCACGCGCCTGCAGATGACGTGGCTCGAACCGGGGCATCCGTCCTCCCTCGTTCCGGGGAAGCGGCCGCGCACCACGCTCACGCCCACGCTCGTGCTCTCGGACGGCCGACCGGAGTTCGCGATCGGCTCCCCCGGCGGCGACCAGCAGGACCAGTGGCAGCTGCTGGCGCTGCTGCGGATCATCGTGGGCGGCTACACGCCCCAGCAGGCCATCGACGCCCCGGCGCTGCACACCACCGCGATGCCGGAGTCCTTCTGGCCCCGCACCTGGACCCCCGCCGGCGCCGTGGTGGAGACCCGGCTGGGTGAGGACGTCATCCGGGGCCTGGAGCGCCGCGGGCACCGCATCACCCGTGCCGGTGACTGGGCGCTCGGGCGCGTCTCCGCCGTGGGTCGCGACGCTGCCACGGGCGCGCTCTGGGCCGCCGCGAACCCGCGCGGGATGCAGGGATACGCCGCAGGGCGCTGACGCTTCCGGGATCGCGTCGCGACGGTCAGGCGTGCGAGCGCATCCAGTCCGCGACGAGCGGAGCGAGGTCGGCGGCGACCTCGTCGGCAGGCCGCTTGCGGCCCTTCACCTCGAATGAGTGACCGCCGCCCTCGATCCAGGCGATGTCGGCGGCACGGCAGGAGGCGACGGCATCCGCCAGCTGCTGGTGGGGATCGATGAACGGGTCCTCGGTGCCCTCGACGAACAGCTGCGGCTGCGTGATGTCGGGCAGATGCGCGGTGCGGACTTTGTCGGGGCTGCCGGGGGGATGCAGCGGGTAGCCGAGGTACACCAGGCCGGCCGGCGAGATGACGCCCTCGGCGGCGGCCATGGACGCCATGCGCCCGCCGTACGACTTGCCCGCGGCGAAGACGGGGAGGTTCCCGGCGTGCTCCCGCAGCCACATGAAGGCTGCGCGCCACGCGGCGACCGCGTGGGCTGCGGGGCCCGGCATCCGGCGTCCCGCCTCGGCATAGGGGAAGTTGAAGCGCAGGGTGCTCACGCCCTGCCGCCGAAGCCCCTCGGCGAAGCCGGACAGGAACGGATGCCGATAGCCCGCCCCCGCGCCGTGCGCCAGCGCGACGGACGACCAGGCGTCGGGCGCGACGGTCAGGGTCGCCGACACCTCGGTCGCGCCCGCGGGCAGAGCGACCGGGATGCGGACCTCGGCCGGCGCGGCGGTCATCGAGCGTCGCGCTCCTGAGGGCGCTCCGGCGTCTGTTCGCCGGCGTCGCCCGGGACGTCGCTCTCGGGCTCGTCGCCGGTCGGCTCGATCCGCTCGCCGTACCGCGGCGGCTCGACCGGCGCCGCCGACGACGGGCTCACCGGAGGCGGAGCGTCGGCTGCCACGGGCGCCGACTGCGGGCCCAGGACCTGACGCGCACGGTGCAGGCTTCCCGCCGAGACCGTCACCTCGTAGTGATCGGCGACGACCTGGACCACCGACGCGTAGTCGCGGCGGCGACGGACCAGGGAGTAGGTGACGATGCTCAGCAGCATCCCGATCGCGATGCCGACGAACAGCACCCCCACGAAGGCCTGGATCGGGACCGCCGGAGACCCGATGACGAGGATGGCCGAGAAGAGCAGACCCAGGAGCAGACCGTTCACCGCACCCGACCGCGCCGCGGACGCGTAGCCGAGCCGGCCCGTGATGCGTTCGATCGAGCGCAGCCCCTGCCCCACGATGGCGATGTCCCGCGCGGGGATCTCGGCCGCGATGAGGGAGGACACCACCTTCTGCGCAGCCTCGTACGTCGGGAAGCTCGCGACGGTCTGACCGACCTCGTCCGAGCCCTTCGGGAACCGGCCGCCCATCATGGTCATTCCCCCATCCTCCCACGGCCCGCCGACTACGCTGGGATCGTGAGCACGCAGAGGGTTTTCGTCGCGCGCCTGTCCGGCTGCGCCGTCTTCGACCCTGCGGGCGACCGCCTCGGCAAGGTCCGCGACGTGGTCGTCATCTATCGCAAGAACGACCCGCCGCGCGTGGTCGGACTGGTCGTCGAGATCCCGGGGCGGCGTCACGTCTTCGTCTCCATCGGGCGTGTCACCTCGATCGCCACCGGGCAGGTCATCACCACCGGGCTCATCAACGTCCGTCGGTTCCAGCAGCGCGGTGGCGAGGTGCGCGTGATGGCCGAGCTGCTCGGCCGCAAGGTGTATCTCAACGACGGATCCGGCGAGGCCGTCATCGAGGACGTGGCGATCGAGCGCGATCGCCTCGGCGGCTGGGACGTCGGCCAGCTCTTCCTCCGCCGGCCGCGCACCAGCGCCTCCCCCTTCGCCAAGGGCGCCACGACCTTCGCGTCGTGGTCGGAGGTGCGCGAGCAGCAGAATCCCGGCGAAGCGCAGTCGGCCGAGCAGCTCGTGGCGACCTACTCCGACCTCAAGCCCGCCGACCTGGCCAACACGCTCCTGGACCTCCCCGAGGAGCGCCTCATCGAGGTGGCCGAGGAACTGCCCGACGATCGGCTCGCCGACGCGCTCGAGGAGATGCCCGAGGACGAGCAGGTGCACATCCTCGAGGCGCTGGGCGACGAGCGCGCCGCGGACATCCTCGACGCGATGGAGCCCGACGACGCGGCCGACCTGCTGGGCCAGCTCTCGGAGGAGCGCTCCGAGGAGCTGCTCGATCTCATGGAGCCCGAGGAGGCCGAAGACGTCCGCGCGCTGCTGAAGTACGGCCCCGACACGGCCGGCGGACTCATGACGAGCGAGCCCATCGTCCTGTCGGCCGACGCCACGGTGGCCGAGGCTCTCGCGCTGATCCGGCGCCATGAGCTCCACCCCGCGCTCGCGGCGGCCGTCTTCATCACCCTGCCGCCCTACGAGACGCCGACGGGCCGCTTCCTGGGGACCGTGCACTTCCAGCGCATGCTGCGATATCCGCCGCACGAGCGCGTCGGCGCGATCATCGACGACACCCTCGAACCCGTGCCGGCGAGCGCGTCGGCGGCCGAGGTCGCCAGGCTCCTTGCCAGCTACAACCTCGTGTCGGTGCCGGTGATCGATCAGGCGCGGCGCCTCGTCGGCGCGGTCAGCATCGACGACGTGCTGGACCACCTGCTTCCCGACGACTGGCGTTCGCAGGAGGAGCACTCCGCGTCAACGCACGCGTCGACCGGGGCGGGCCGATGATGGCGCGGCGCAACAAGGGGCCCGCTCTGGACGCCCCCCGCGGCCGCGGCGGCATGCTGCAGCGCACGCCGCAGCCCTCACGCGACCGCTTCGGCCGGTTCTCGGAGGCGTTCGCACGCGCCATGGGCACCTCGGGCTTCCTGCTGGGGATGACGGTGTTCGTCGTCGTCTGGCTGGCGTGGAACACTCTCGCCCCGCGGGAGTTGCAGTTCGACCCGCGCGAGTTCAACTACACCCTGCTGACCCTGATCCTGTCCCTGCAGGCTTCCTATGCCGCACCTCTCATCCTGTTGGCGCAGAACCGGCAGGACGACCGCGACCGGGTGCAGATCGAGCAGGATCGCCAGCGCGCCGAGCGCAACCTCGCCGACACCGAGTACCTCGCCCGCGAGGTCGTCGCGCTGCGCATGGCGGTGAACGACTTCTCGGATCAGGTCCTCACCCGCGATGTCCTGCGCGCCGAGCTCCGCGTCCTTCTGGACAAGCTGGAGCACGCTGATCAGGACGAGGACGAGGAGGGCGCCGCCCGATGACCGTCGCGACCGCGGACGATGTCCGCCGCGCGGTCGGGGCCGTCCCCGACCCCGAGCTCCGCCGCCCCATCGGCGAGCTCGACATGGTGCGCGAGGTCACCGTGACCGACGGCGTCGCCCACGTCGCCATCGCGCTCACGATCGTGGGCTGCCCCGCTGCGGACCGGATCAGCACGGACGTCCGCTCCGCCGCGGCATCCGTTCCGGGGGTCGTCGAGGTCTCCCTCGAGGTGGGCGTCATGACGCCGCAGCAGCGCGCGCAGCTCACCGAGCGGCTCCGGGGCGGGCGCAGCCGCGAGATGCCGTTCGGTCCGGACGCGCTCACGCGCGTGATCGCGGTGACCAGCGGCAAGGGCGGCGTCGGAAAGTCGACGATCACGGCCAATCTGGCCGTGGCGCTGGCCCACTCCGGCCTGTCCGTCGGCTTGATCGACGCGGACGTGCACGGGTTCTCGATCCCGGGCCAGCTCGGACTCGTCGCCGCGGACGGGAGCGTCCCGCAGCCCACCCGGATCGACGACGTGATGCTCCCCCCGGTCGCCCATGGCGTCAAGGTCATCTCGATCGGCATGTTCCTGCGCCGCGGCGCCGGCGACGGGCCGCTGGGGGCCGTCGCCTGGCGCGGGCCGATGCTGCACCGCACCGTGCAGCAGTTCCTCACCGACGTGTACTTCGGCGATCTGGATGTGCTGCTGCTGGACATGCCGCCGGGCACCGGCGATGTGGCCATCTCGGTCGGGCAGCTCCTCCCGCACGCGGACGTCCTGGTGGTGACCACCCCGCAGACGGCGGCATCCGATGTCGCGGTGCGCAGCGGCCTGGTCGCCCGGCAGACGGGTCAGCGTGTGGTCGGGGTCGTGGAGAACATGGCGGCGATGACGCTTCCCGACGGCACCGTGGTCGATGTCTTCGGCAGCGGCGGGGGCGCGGCTGTGGCGGCGGCGCTGTCGCGACCGGATGACCGGGTGCCCGTGCTGGCGTCGGTTCCGCTCAGTCCGTCGCTGCGGCAGGATGCGGATGCCGGCATCCCGGCCGTGCTGGCGCATCCGGGGGATCCGGCGTCCCGCGCCATCGCCCAGGTCGCCGAAAGCCTGGCCGGGACTCCTCGGGGCCTCGCCGGGAAGTCGCTCCCGTTCCGCCCCGCCTGAGGACGATCAGGTCGCTTCGGAGTCGAACGGCGGAGGCTCCGCCTCGGGACCGCGGAACGGAGACCGGACCGGCGGAGCGGGAGGCGCACCGGTCGCCGCCATCGCTCCGGCGACCCCCGCGGCACGGACCGTCGGCACGGGCGCATCGTCCAGCAGCGCTTCGCGGATGATGCGCCGGGGATCGTACTGGCGGGGGTCCAGCGTGCGCCAGTCGACGTCGTCGAAGTCCTCGCCCATCTCGTCGCGCACGCGGGTCTTGGCCGTGGACACCCAGTCGCGCGCGCGGCGCGTGAAGACGGCGAGGGACTCCGCGTACCGCGGCAGGCGCTCCGGACCGACGATGAGCGCCGCGATGAGACCGATGAGCAGCAGCTTCTCGATCGTCAGGCCGAAGAACATGACATCAGGTTACCCGCCGCGCCTCAGCGGGATGCGCCGCCCGCCCGCGTAGGCTGACGGCGGAGGGTTTCGATGGGAGAGCAGAGCGCGAACCAGCGTTTCGTCGATGAGGCGACGGTGGAACCGGAGCACATCGCGAAGGCGCGCGCGCACGCCCTCGAGCTGGGCGCAGCCCCCATCAGTCCCGCCGTGGGCGCGCAGTGCGCCTTGATCGCCGCGGCATCCCAGGCACTGAACATCGTCGAGATCGGCACGGGCGCCGGCGTCTCGGGGCTCTGGCTGCATCACGGCTCGCCGCGTGCGACCCTGACGACGATCGACAAAGAGCCCGAGCACCTCGGTGCGGCACGGCAGGCGTTCTCGGACGCGCGGATCCCGCCTGCCCGCGCGCGCTTCATCACGGGCCGGGCGGCGGACGTGCTGCCCCGCATGAACGAGGCGTCCTACGACATCGTGCTCGTGGATGCCGATCCCGAAGGCGTGATCGAGTACGTCGAGCACGGTCTCCGGCTCGTGCGGGCCGGCGGCACCGTGCTGGTGCCCCGCGTCCTCGCCGGCGGTGCGGTCGCCGACCCTGTCCGCCGTGACCCCGTCACGACCGCCTACCGGTCCCTCATCCAGGAGACGCAGTCGTCGCCGGCCGTCATCGGGGCCCTCTCGATCACCGGGGAAGGTCTGCTTCAGCTGACCACCGTCGCCCGCGACTGAGCGGGCATCGACGAGCAGGGCCCTCGCGCGAACGGAAACGGCCGGTCCGAAGACCGGCCGTCCGCGAGACGATGCGACTCACGCGGCGTTGACCACGCCGCCCAACACGTCGTAGAGCTCCTTGGCCTCAGCGTCGTTCACCGAGACGACGAGGCGGCCCCCACCTTCGAGCGGCACGCGCACGATGATGAGGCGACCCTCCTTCACGGCCTCCATCGGCCCGTCTCCGGTTCTCGGCTTCATGGCTGCCATTGCGGCTCCCTTTCATCGATGGTCTGCACAGATGAGTTTATCGTGAGAGCGTTTCCTCGCGACATTCCTGCCGGAAAGCGCCCCCTCGAGCCGTCACGGAACCTGCCACGGGGTGCTTCCGAGTGCATACATGTTGTAGATCCACCACCACTGCCCCGCCAGGCTCAGCACGAGGATGCTCCCCCGCCAGACCCTCGACCGCGGGACGGCGATCGCGCCCCACAGCGGCGACAGCGGAATCAGCAGCCGGAAGATGCTCGACTGCGGGAAGAACACCAGCAGCAGGTACACGAGGTAACTGGCAGCCCACAGGCGCAGCTCGACGCCGAGGGCGCGCACCTGCGGCAGGAGGATCAGCGCCGCCGCCGCACCCAGCACGAGGGCCGCCAGGGCTATGGGGCCCAGGAACGCCGGGAGATGCCACATGGTGCCGAACCAGAATGCGGCCGCGCTGAGGAACCCCTCGAGCGGGAAGAACTCCGCGTCGCCGGGGATCCAGTTGCGGCGCCACGCGAGCTCGGTCGCGAGATAGGCGCCCGGCTCCCCCGTCACCAGTCCCGCGATCACCTGCCAGGCGAAGCCGCAGGCCACCGCGAGGCTCCCGAGTGCGACGATGTGGGCGATCTCGGCCGCGCCCAGCGGCTCCTTCGCGCGCCGCGTCCACCGCCAGATGCCGACGAGGCCCAGCATCAGCGCGAAGGCGAGAACTCCCGGCCGGGTGAACGCCATCAGCGGGATGAGCAGATAGAGCCACCGGTAGCGACGTGCGAGCACGCACCACAGCGCGCAGAAGAGCCACAGCAGGTTCAGCGATTCGGCGTACCCGACCTGGAACAGCGCGGCCAGGGGCGCCGAGGCGAAGAAGACCACCGACCAGGTGGCGGCGGAGTCGTCCAGCTTGATGCGGAGCAGGTGGTACAGCACGAGGGATGCCGCGTACCCCGCGAGCAGCGAGACCAGGAAGGCCCCGACCGCCCAGCTGCCGAACGGCGCGCCCACCGCCTTGGCGAGGTAGGCGAACACCGGCATGAACGCCCACTGGTTCTCGGCGACGCGGCCGTCGTCGGTCCGGGGCAGATCGCTCGGGTATCCCGCCTCCGCCACGTACCAGTACCACTGACCGTCCCACGCGACGATCGTGTCCGACAGTGACGCGTCGGGCCCCATCCGCGAGCCGAACCCCGACAGCTCCGCCGCAAGCAGCAGGAAGGCCGTCGTGACGACGCGCGCCGCGGCATAGATGAACGCGATGCGCAGTGCCACGGCGCCCCAGCCGGAGCGCGCGGACGCAGTGGTCAGCGACTCGACAGCCACGCCCGCAGGCCCCGCTCGACCGCCTCGATCTGGGAGAGGGCCACGCGCTCCTCGTCGTGGTGGGCGAGGTGCGGGTCGCCGGGGCCGTAGTTCACCGCCGGCACGCCGAGCGCGCTGAAGCGCGCCACGTCGGTCCAGCCGTATTTCGGCCGGGGCTGGGCGTCCACGGCGGCCAGGAACTCCTGCGCGAGGGGCGCGTCGAGGCCAGGACGTGCCCCGGCGGCGGCATCGACGACCTCGACGTCGAAGCCCGCGAACACGTCCCGGACGTGACGCTCCGCTTCCGCGACCGTGCGGCTCGGGGCGAACCGGTAGTTCACCTCGACCTCGCAGAGGTCGGGGATGACATTGCCCGCGATGCCGCCGCGGACCCGCACCGCGTTGAGACCCTCGCGGTACAGCAGCCCTTCGACGGCGATCTCACGCGGGCGGTACTCCGCGAGACGGGACAGCACGGGCGCGGCCTTGTGGATGGCGTTCTCGCCGATCCACGCCCGGGCGCTGTGCGCGCGGACACCGTCGGTACGCACGATGGCGCGGAGGTTGCCGTTGCAGCCGCCCTCGACCTCTCCGTTGGACGGCTCGCCGAGGATGGCGAAGTCCCCCGCGAACAGATCAGGGCGCGTGCGGGCCAGTCGTGTCAGGCCGTTGAGGTCGGCGTCGACCTCTTCATGGTCGTACCACATCCAGGTGATGTCGACACGAGGCTCGGACAGCTCGGCCGCGAGCTTGAGCTGCACGGCGACGCCGGCCTTCATGTCGACGGTGCCACGACCCCACAGGAAGGCCTCGCCGTCGATGGCGATGTCGCGCGTGGGGACGTTGCCGTTGATCGGCACCGTGTCGATGTGGCCGGCGATCACCACGCGCTGCGGCCGACCCAGTTGCGTGCGCGCGACGATCGTGTCGCCATCGCGGTACACCTCGAGGTGCGGCATCCGCGTGACCGCGTCGTGGATCGCATCCGCGAGAGGCGTCTCCTCGCTCGAGACGCTCGGGATGTCGCAGATCGTGCGCGTGAGGTCGACGGCGGAGAGGGACAGATCGAGCGCGGGCATCCCAGAAGTCTACCGAGGCGTGCGCGTGGTGCCCTGTGGGGTTGTTAACGCGAAATGGCCACCCCGGTGGGGTGGCCATTTCGTGAAAGGGAGTCCGGCGGTGTCCTACTCTCCCACAGGGTCGCCCCTGCAGTACCATCGGCGCTGAGA
>JAPSKH010000051.1 GCA_031177765.1 Microbacterium sp.
AAACGATCACGGACCACTCGCACCGTCATGTCCATCCGACAGATCCTGCTCATCGGCCACACCCACCACGACGTCGGCTACACGAACAGCCCGCGCCTGATCGACCACATGCACGGGCGCATCGTCGACCGCGTGCTCGAGATCGCCGAGGAGCTGCCGGCCGACGGGCCGGACGGCTTCCGATGGACCTTCGAGGTGGCCCGCCCGGTGCTGTCCTTCCTCAAGCGCGCCGCACCCTCCCAGGTCGAGCAGCTGGCGCGCCTGACGCGCAGCGGCGCCATCTCCGTGACGGGCGGCTACCTCAACATGACGCAGCTGCCGAGCGCCTTCGAATTCGATGCGGCGTACGAGCAGCTCGAGCGCCTCCGCGACGCCGGCATCGACATCCGCACGCAGCAGCACGGCGACGTGAACGGGCTGTCGTGGGGAACGGTGGAGCAGATGCGCGATGCCGGCATCGCCCGGCTCGTGATGGCGCTCAATCCCGACCACGGCCGACCGCCGTTCGTCCAGCCGAGCGGCTTCTGGTGGGAGGGGCCATCCGGCCGCCGTGTCTTCGTGTGGCTGTCGACGCACTACGGCTTCGGTGAGGAGTGGGGCATCGTCGACGGCGACGTGGAACGGGCCGAGGAGCGCATCGCGGCCTTCGTCGACGTGCTCGAGCGACGCGAGGACTATCCCTGGAGCACGGCGATCGTCCACGCCGGCAACGACAACCGATGGCCGACGGCGCGCTTCCTCGACGTGGTCCGCCACTGGAACGCGCGGCACCCTGAACGGCCGATGCGCACCGCGACCATCGATCAGGCGCTCGACCGGCTCGAGGCCGAGGTGGGCTCGCTCGAGCTGCCGACCGTGCGTGGTGAATGGGCGGACTGGTGGTCGCACGGCCACGGCTCGACCGCGCGCGAGGTGGCGGTCTATCGCGAGGCGCGCAGCTTCGCGCGGGCCGCGCAGTCGACCCTGTCGCTGGCCGCGCTCGCCGGGGCGGGACGGATGCCGCACGCCGACGTGCTGGGCTACCGGCGCGGACCCGTTCGTCTGCGCTCGGACGCCGAGGTCGCCGAGACGCTCGAGCACATCGACGAGCAGCTCCTGCTCTACGGCGAGCACACGTGGGGCAGCTGGGAGACGTACTCCAAGCCTCACTCGACCTTCAGCCACTCCCATCACAACGCCAAGTCGGCCTTCGCGTACGACGCCTTCGACCACGCCCGCGACCTCGCGATCGAGGGGTGGTTCCGGTACGCCTACGCCGGCGGGGCCGGCTCCGAGGAGCCGGCGCAGCCGTCCGGACGCGACGCCACGCCGCCCGAGGGTGCGATCGTCGTGGTGAATCCGACCGAGGCGGCGCGACGGGAGATCGTCGACGTCGAGGTCGCCGGCACCCGCCGCGTCCGCGCTCGGGCGGACGTGGAGCCTTTCGGGGTGACGATCCTGCCCGTGCCCGAGCCGGCAGCGGACGACGTCGCGGACGGGCCGGTCGAGGCCGGTCCGTACCGCGTGACCGTCGACCCCGCCCGCGGCGGCGTCGTCTCGCTCATCGACACCCGCGACGGGCGGGAGCTCGTGGACGGCTCGGCCGCGGAGCCGCTGGGCGCGGTGGTGGACGAGGTCGTCGAACCGGGCTCCGGGCATCCGATGATCACGCAGTCCCCGAAGCTCTTCCACCCTGACCATCCGGGCCCGGTCTTCGAGCGGGTGGTCGCGACAGGTGACGCGCCCGTGCGGGTGCGGCGGGCGGGCGGCGTGACCGAGATCCGCTGGGAGGCGTCGGCACCAGGCATCCCGGGCGTCGTGGCGACGCTGGCGATCGCCGACGGAGGCGACGACATCGACCTGGACGTCCATGTCGGCAAGCCCGAGCGCTTCGCGCCCGAGAGCGTGTTCGTGAGCTTCCCGTTCGACGTCGCCGAGCCGGAGTTCCTCCTCGAGACGGCCGGCGCCGTCTTCGCCGCCGAGCGGGAGCAGCTTCCCGACACCAGCAAGGACTGGTACTCCATCCAGCACGCGATCGGTGTCGCAGGTGCGGACGGGGGCATCCTGTGGGGCTCGATGGACGCCCCGCTCGTCCAAGTGGGCGGCTTCCACACCGGCAGGTGGGCGGCGCACCTGGACGCCCCGGTCGGCCACGTCCACAGCTGGCTGATGAACAACCTGCACTTCACGAACTTCCAGGCTCGCCAGGAGATCACGCGGCGGTTCCGCTACCGCTTCCGCCCTGTCGCGGCCGTGACCCGGACGGACGTGCGGCGGTTCGGTCGGGACCTCCTCGAGCCGCTGCAGGCGCGTCACTCGGCGGTTCCCCCCGCAGCCCCGCCCGCGCCGCCCGTCGCCATCGATGCGCACCCGTCGCTCCTGGCCGAGCTGCGGCCCGTGGACGGTCGGGTGCGGGTCCGGCTCCGCAACATCTCCGACGACGACGTGACCGCCGAGATCCGTCAGGGCGACCACCGCGTGAGTGTGGCCGTGGCGGCCGCGCGCACGGCGGACGTCGTGCTGGATCGACGATGAACCGCACCGTCACCGACGACGAGGGGTGTTCCGGACGTGAGCTCGCTTCAAGCTCCCACTGACTCGCCGCTGCGACTGCTGCTGTGGCAGGCTGCACGGCAGCCGGCGACACTGGTCGGCGGCGTCGTCTTCGGCGTGCTGTGGATGCTGTGCCAGGTGATCTGGCCGTACCTGCTCGGCCGCGCCGTCGACGCGGGATTGGCCGAAGGGCTGAGCGGCGTCCTGCCGTGGTGCGCGGGGCTCGGCGTCGTCGCCGTCGCGCAGGCCCTGTTCGCGGTGCTGCGGCACCGGATGGCGGTGTCGAACTGGCTGCGGTCCTCCCTCGGGGTCTCCCGCATCGTCGGCTACCACAGCGCCGAGACGGGTGCGGCGATCGCGTCCGACAGCTCGGCGGGCGAGGTCGCCTCGACGGTCGCGAACGACGCCCTGCGGGTGGGCGAGATGTTCGACGTCACCGCCCGATTCTCCGGCGGCGTGGTCGCATACGTCGCGGTGGGCGTCATCACGATGTTCACGTCGCCGGCGCTCGGCCTCTTCGTGCTCCTGGGCATGCCGGTGCTCGTCGCCGTGCTGACGCTCTTCGTGCGCCCGCTCGCTCGGCGTCAGGCGGCGTGGCGCCGCGAGCAGGGGGCGCTCACCGAGCTCGCCGCCGACACCGTCGTGGGGCTCCGCGTGCTGCGCGGCATCGGCGGAGAGGAGCAGTTCGTCCAGCGGTACGCGCGCCGGTCCGCCGACCTCCGTCGCCGCGCGATCGACGTCGCGCGGCTGGGATCGTGGCTCGATGCCCTGCAGATCCTGCTCCCCGGCCTGTTCGTCGCCGCGGTGGTCTGGTTCGGCGCACGACTCGTGCTCGCCGGTGAGATCACGCCGGGGGAGCTGGTCACGTTCTACGGCTACTCGGTCTTCCTCATCGTGCCGCTGCGCACGACGGTCGAGGCCAGTCAGGCGTTCGCCCGAGGGTTCGTCGCGACCGGGCGGGTCCTGGACGTGCTGCGCGTGCAGCGGGCCGTCCGCGATCCCGAGCACCCGCAGCCGGCCCCGGCAGGGCGGGCGGAGATCGTCGACGTGGCATCCGGCGCCGTCATCGAGCCCGGTGTGTTCACCGCTCTCGTCGACGAGGATCCGGATGCCGCAGCCGAGGTCGCCACGCGCCTGGGACGCTTCGACGACCGCACCCACCTGACGGCGCCGGTGCTGTGGGGCGGCGTCGAGCTCACCCGCATGCCGGTCAGCGAGGTGCGCCGGCGCATCGTCGTCAGCGACGCCACCCCGCACCTGTTCACCGGACGGCTGCGCGACGGCCTCGACACGCAGAGCGTCCGGGCGCCTCACCGCGCGGGCTCGCCCACCGCCCGGCGCGCGAAGATCGACCAGGCTCTGGGCGTGGCGGCGGCCGGCGACGCGGTCGAGGCGCTCCCCGGGGGCCTCGAGGAGCACGTGCCCGAGCGCGCGAGCGTGCTCTCGGGCGGTCAGCGGCAGCGGCTGAGCCTCGCACGAGCCCTCCTGACCGACGCCGAGGTGCTCGTCCTCATCGAGCCGACGAGCGCGCTGGATGCCAACACCGAGGCCACCATCGCGGGTCGGCTCCATCGCGCCCGCGCCGGCCGCACCACCGTGCTGGTGACTTCGAGCCCGCTGCTGCTGGACCGCATGGACGTCATCCACGTGATGCGCGGCGGTCGGGTCGTGGGATCGGGCACCCATGCCGACCTGATGCGCCGCGACGACGCCGTCGGCGCGCGGTACCGCCGCATCGTCGCCCGGTCGACCAGCGACGCAGAGCCCATGGCAGGCGAGGAGATCGATGCCGCGTGGACCGGTTCGATCGACACCCTCTGGACGAAGGCGACGGAGACGGGTGCGATCCGGGCGGCGCGGAAGGAGGAGGGCGATGAGTGACAACGCGCTGCCGGTCGCCTCGGGCGAGCGCGTCCGCGAGGTCGCGCGCCAGCTGATCCGCCGTCACCGCGGCGAGCTCCTCGTGGTCATCTGCCTCCACGCCGTGGCAGCGCTGTCCGGCCTGGTGGGGCCGTGGGTGATCGGCCGCATGATCGACCTGCTGTCGACGGGTCGGGCCGACATGGGCACCGTCGACGTGATGTGCCTCCTGCTGGCCGGGGCGGTGGTCGCGCAGGCGCTCGTGACCCGCTTCGCCCAGCTCTGGTCGCTGCGGCTGGGCGAGTCGGTCTTCGCCCGGCTGCGTGAAGGCTTCCTCGCCACGGTGACCTCGTTGCCGCTGGGGGTCGTCGAGCGCGCCGGCACCGGCGATCTGCTGTCGCGCACCACCAGCGATGTGGATGCCGTCGCCCAGACCGTCCGGTTCGGGGTGCCGCGCATCCTCGTGACCGGCATGACCGTGATCCTGACGCTCGGCGCAGCCTTCATCCTGAACCCGCTCGTCGCCTTCGGCATCCTGGCCGGCGTTCCCGTGATCGTGCTCAGCAGCCGCTGGTACCTCAAGCGCTCGGGACCGGGGTACCGCCGGCAGCTCGCGTCGTACGGGCGGCTGGTGGGCGTCATCAACGAGACGGTGGAAGGCGCACGCACCATCGACGCGCTCGACCTCGCTCCGCTGCAGCGGGTGAAGATCGACCGGGCGCTCGCCGCGCGCAACGCCGCCGAGCGCTACACCCTGGGCCTGCGCAGCGTCTGGTACCCCCTCACCACCGTGGGCTTCCTCCTCCCGGTCATCGCCGTCCTCCTCTGGGGTGCGTTCCTCATGGGACAGGGTCTGGCGACAGCCGGAGACGTCACCGCCATCGCCCTGTACGCCATGCAGCTCACCGGCCCGGTCGAGGAGCTCGTGAACTGGATGGACCGGCTGCAGGTGGGCACCACCGCCCTGTCGCGCATCGTCGGCGTCGCCGAGGTGCCCACCGACCGCCCCGACGCCGACGAGCACCCCGAGGGCGAGCAGCTCGAGGCTCGCGGCATCCGCTTCGCGTACCGCGAGGGCGTCGATGTGCTGCGGGACGTCGACCTCGTGCCGCGCGTGGGCGAACGCATCGCGATCGTCGGCCCGTCGGGCTCCGGCAAGTCCACGCTCGCGCGCCTGCTCACCGGCATCACGGCGCCGACGGCGGGACGCGTGACCGTCGGCGGCGCCGATGTCATGCGCATCCCGCTCGCGGTGCTGCGACAGCACGTGGCGCTGGTCACGCAGGAGCACCATGTCTTCGTCGGCACGCTCGCCGACAATCTGCGCCTGGCCGCGCCCGAGGCCCGCGACGGCGAGCTCGAGGAGGCGCTGCAGGTCGTCGGCGCCCTCCGCTGGGTGCGATCGATGCCGCAGGGGCTGGAGACCATGGTGGGCTCTGGCGGCGTCGTGCTGACGCCCGCGCAGGCGCAGCAGGTCGCACTCGCCCGGCTGGTGCTCCTGGACCCGCACACCCTGGTGCTCGACGAGGCGACCTCGCTGCTGGACCCGCGCGCCGCCCGTGGCCTCGAGCAGTCGCTGGACCGCGTGCTGGAGGGCCGCACCGTCATCGCGATCGCGCACCGCCTGCACACCGCCCGCGACGCCGACCGCATCGTGGTGATGCGCGACGGCCGCATCGTGGAGTCCGGTTCGCACGACGAGCTCGTCGGCATGGGCGGCGAGTACGCGGCCCTGTGGGCCTCGTGGCAGGCCGAGTCCGCCGAGGAGCCCGCGGGCTGACCCGCAGGGGCGGCCGGGCGGTCACCGTGCCTGCTCGTGGATTCGGAGATGCGCCGCGGATTCGGACCGCGCCGCGTGAGGCATCCGTATCCGGGCGCACGATCCGAATCCGGGATGCCGCGCGCCGGCCTCAGCCGAACGCGCCCAGGCTGTCCACCGACGGCGCCGCGGCCTCGTTGCCGTCGACGAGCCCGCCTGAGCTGCTTCCGCTCGACCCTGCCTCACATGCGGAATCGTCGCCGCATGGCTGTCGGCGAGGAACCTTCGCGGCGTGGGCCCCGATGGAGGGGACGCTGAAGACGGGGGCTGATGGCGAGTTCACCGCGGCTCGATCAGCAGTCCCTTCTTTCCGGGGCTGGCGGGCAGGCGGCGCAGGTCCACCCGCAGATCCTGGTGAGGGACCGACCAGTCCGACCGCGCGAGGGATCGCGTCGCGAGCGCCAGCAGGTCCACCGTGGCCGGTTCTCCCGGGCACCGGTGGCCGACGGCCATCGATCCGGATCCTTGCGGGATGAGGTCCGCTGAGGTGCCCTCCACGAAGCGCAGGGGATCGAAGACCTCGGGGCGCGACCACCGCCCGGGATCGCGCATCGTGGCGAACATGTCGACATAGACCCAGTCGCCCGGCTGGAATCCGATGCCCTTCCAGGATGTCGCGATGGTCGCTCGCCCGCCGATGCCGGGGAAGAAGGGAGCGGTCCGCCGCACCTCCTGCGTGAAGGCGGTGAGGACGGTGTCATCGTGCGACAGGCGCTCGCGCCATGCCGGGTGCAGGTGCAGGGCGAGTCCGGCGAAGGCGATGAACCGCGACACCGCGACGGTGGGCCGCAGGAGGTTGAGCAGCTCGACGGCGGCGGTGGGGGTGTCCAGTACCCGACCGTCCTCCCGGTACGACAGCAGTCGCGCGACCGGGGTGTCCGCGGCGATCGCGTCGGGATCGCGGCGGAGCTCCTCGATCGTCCGACGCGCCCAGCGCTCCGTCCGCTGGCGCAGGGACCGGCCCGTGACGTTGCGCGCGCCGAACGAACCGGCGCCGTCGATCATCATGACGAACTCGTGCGCGCGGCGCCCCACCTGTTCGGGCGCGAAGGGGACGCCGGTCCACTCCAGCGCGGCCTTGGTCAGTACACGGGCAGAGCCGGTGAGCAGCGACACCGATCCCTGCCGGCGCCACTGCTCCCACTGCGCCTCCCATCCGCGCGCGAACGCCGCCGCGAGCCGCGCGCGCCCGTGCGCTTCCAGCGCGGAGAGGAAGATCGACCGGCGCTGCCGGTGCTGATCGCCGTCGAGCGTCTGCACGCTGCCTTCATCCTGCAGCGAGTGCAGGACCGTGTGCGGCATCCCGCCGACGCGGGTGAAGCGGTCCTCCGCGTAGAAGAACTCCGCCGCGTCGCCGCCGCGCAGGAACGTGATGCGCCGGCCGAGCAGCCGGGTCCGGAAGGCATCCGTCTCCAGCTCACGGAACCGGCGAGCGCCGTAGGCATAGCCTTCGAGGAGGAACCTCAGGGACTGGTCTCCCGGCACGACGGGGAGCGTGCCCCCCGTCGCGCCGGGAGCGGTGCTGTCATCCGTGGCGAGGGTCGGCGGCATCCGTCATTCCTTCTTCAGCTTGTCCTGCATCGCGCCGGCGGCCTTCTCCATGATGTTCGGCAGCTCGGTCGTGCCGTAGAACCGCGAGTCGGGGTGCGTGGGGGGAGGCATCGGCACCCCGGCCTGCGGCTCGGGGACGTACGAGAACTCGCCGTGGCCGTCCGGGGTGGGGCCGGCCGCCCAACGTCCCTCCGCGGCGGCTGCGCCGTCCGAGAAGTTGATGTACTGGTACGACACGTCCCGGTCCTCCTTGGCCAGTGGGAAGTTGCTCGGCACGGGGAGTGCCTCGACGCCCTCCTCCATGAGCTCCGCCGCCGCCGCGAGCCACTGATTCTGATGCATGGTGTCGCGTGCCAGCAGGAAGGCGAGCAGGTCGCGCACGCCGTGGTCGTCGGTCATGTGGTACAGCCGTGCCACCTGCAGCCGGCCCTGCATCTCGGCGTTCGCATTCGCCTGGAAGTCGGCCAGGAGGTTGCCGCTGCTGGTGATGTACGACCCCATCCAGGGGTTCCCCATGCTGTCGACGGCCCGTGCGCCGGCCCCGGCGACGATCGCGTGCTGCACGTCGGTCCCGCCGACGACGGCCGCGACCGTGGGATCGTCCTGCACGGCGTCACCGGTCACGCCGAGGGGGGCCTTCTCGAGCAGCTGCGCGATCATGACCGCGAGCATCTCGACGTGCCCCATCTCCTCCGCACCGATGCCGAAGACGAGGTCGCGATACTTGCCGGGGATGTGCATGTTCCATGCCTGGAACTGGTACTGCATCGCGACGGTGATCTCGCCGTACTGGCCGCCGAGCACCTCCTGGAGCTTGCGTGCGTAGACGGCGTCCGGCTTGTCGGGCGTCGCCTTGTGCTGCAGTTCTTGTCGGTGGAAGTACATGGTTCCTCCTGGGGGTCGTGTGTGGTCTGCACTCCCGCGCCACTCAACGCGCTTCGTCCGGCGGGCGATAGGGGGCTTGTCAACCCGTGCCCCGGCCTGTAGAAAACGCAC
>JAPSKH010000052.1 GCA_031177765.1 Microbacterium sp.
CGGCCGCGAACGCCGGCGCGTCGGGGAAGACGTCCAGTGCGCCGGCGAGCCGCTCGCGCGTGACGTCGACGATGATGGCGGAGTCGTCGCGCAGCCACCCCCGCTCCCACTGCGGCCCGGCGGGAAGAGCGACCACCGCGACGCGGCTGTGGCCGAGCGCACGCAGGTGGCTCGCCGCCTGCCGCTGCGCCTCCCGGTTGTCGAGCTCGATGCGCGGCACGCCGTCACCGGCGTCGCCCTCGATGACGACCACCGGGATGCCGCGCGCCCGAACCGCGTCGAGCGACTCCCGCAGCAGCCCGCTGCAGCCCACGAGCACCGCCGCGTCGAGGGAGGCGGTCGTCAGCGACGGCCCGGCGCCGGTCGGCTCGTGGTCGCGCAGCAGCAGCAGCCCCGCGCCCAGCGGCGCGACGCCATCGGCGAGCCCGTCCATCATGAGCGTCTTGACCGGATCCAGGAACGCCCTGCCCAGGTGCTCCTCGAACACCACACCGACGATGCCCGACCTTCCGCGACGCAGCGAGGCCGCGCGCGGATCCGGACCCGTGTAGCCGAGCGTCGCCGCAGCATCCAGCACGCGCCGGCGCGTGGCATCCGACACCGGCGTCTTGCCGCTGAAGACCACGGACGCCGTCGACGGCGAGACCCCGGCCTCGCGGGCGACGTCCGAGATGGTGGCGCGGCGCGTGCTCATGACGTCACGATGGTACCCGCCTTCCGCGTCTCGTCGAATCGATTCGACATCGGCGCCGCAGCCTGTACCCTGTCGCAATGGAACTCGAGCTCACGCGATCGCAATACGTGCGCTGGCGCACCGCGATCTTCGCCGTCTTCCTCGCCAGCGGTCTCAGCATCGCCACCTGGGCCTCGCGGGTTCCCGCGATCAAGGTCACGCTCGACGTCGACAACACGCAGATCGGACTGATGCTCCTGGGGGCGGGCGCCGCCTCCATCGCCGGCCTGTCAGTGGCGAACGTCGTCCTCGCGCGCCTCGGCGCCCGCAAGGGCATGCTCGCGGCGATGATCGTCTTCGCCGCGGGGGTGGCGATCATCGGGGTGGGCACCGATGTCCTGCACTCGTATGTCGTCGTGGTCATCGGGCTGATGCTGTTCGGGCTCGGCAACGGCGCGGTCGACGTCATGATGAACGTCGAAGGCGCGGCGATCGAGAAGCAGTCGAGCAGGACGATCCTGCCGCTGTTCCACGCCTTCTTCAGCTTCGGAACGGTCATCGGCGCCGGCATCGGCGCGCTCGCTGCCGGCTGGAACGTGAACGTCCTCGTCCACACGGCTGTCATGGGCGCGCTCATCGTGGTGATCGCCTTCGCCGCGTACGCCAACGTGCCGGCACGCGACTTCACCGGAGATGCCGAGGCCGCGGCCGACAAGCCGCACTGGCGCGAGCGCCTGCACACGTCGCTGTCGGCGTGGCGCGAGCCGCGCACCTACACGCTCGGCGTGATCATGCTCGGGATGGCGTTCGCCGAGGGCGGCGCCAACGACTGGCTCGCGCTCGGCATGGTGGAAGGCCACGGAGCCGATCCCGCGGTCGGCGCCCTCGGGCTCACGGTCTTCTCCGTCGCCATGACGGTCGTGCGGGTGTTCGGCGGACCGCTCGTGGACCGCTTCGGTCGCGTCAACACGCTCCGCGCGATGTCGGCGCTCGCCGCCGGCGGCCTGCTGCTGTTCATCCTCGCTCCGAACCTGCCGCTCGTCTTCGTCGGGTCCGCCCTGTGGGGCGCCGGGGCCGCCCTCGGGTTCCCGCTCGGGATGTCGGCGGCCGCGGACGACCCCGCCAAGGCCGCAGCGCGCGTGAGCGCGGCAGCGACGATCGGCTACATCTCGTTCCTGTGCGGCCCGCCGATCCTGGGCTTCATCAGCGAGCACATCGGCCTGCTGAACACCCTGTACATCCTGGTCGCCCTCGCCGTGGCATCCGGTCTGGCGTCGCCGGCCGCGCGACCCGTCGCGGGGTCGACGGTGGGCGCCGGGCGCCACTGACCCCGCGCCGACCGGATGGGCCCGAGCACGAGCCTCGACAGGATTAGGCTCTTCGGGTGCGTCTCGTCATCGCTCGCTGCTCGGTCGACTACACCGGTCGGCTGAATGCCCACCTGCCCCTCGCGACGCGTCTGCTCGTGCACAAGGGCGACGGCAGCCTGCTGGTGCACTCGGACGGCGGCTCCTACAAGCCGCTGAACTGGATGAGCCCGCCGTGCCGCCTCGAGGTGGAGCTGCCGGATGCCGACTCGGCCGCCGCGGGCGTGCTCGAGCACTGGCGCGTGACGCATGCCAAGACCGGCGACGCGCTGCTCGTGCGGATCTACGAAGTTCTGCACGACTCGTCGCACGAACTGGGCATCGACCCGGGCCTGCAGAAGGACGGCGTGGAAGCCGACCTGCAGCGCCTGCTCGCCGAGCAGGTCGACGTGATCGGCGACGGCCTGACGCTGGTGCGGCGCGAGTATCCGACGGCGATCGGCCCCGTCGACCTGCTGCTGCGCGACCCGGCGGGCGGCACGATCGCGGTCGAGGTCAAGCGACGCGGCGACATCGACGGCGTCGAGCAGCTCACGCGGTACCTGGAGCTCCTCGGCCGCGACCCCCATCTGTCCCCCGTGACCGGCGTCTTCGCCGCGCAGGAGATCAAGCCCCAGGCCAAGGTGCTCGCCGCCGACCGCGGCATCCGGTGCGTCACCCTCGACTACGAGGGCATGAAGGGCGTCGAATCCGGCGCTCCCCGCCTGTTCTGAGCCGCCTCGGGACCGGGGCACGACGCCGGCGCCCGTAGGGTGGAAGCATGTCGAGTCGCTCCCCGTGGACCTGTGTGCTGTGGGACGTCGACGGCACCATCGTGGATGCCTCCGAAGGCATCCTGCGCCGGCTCACCATCGCGCTCGAGCACTTCGGCAAGCCGGCTCCCACCCGCGCGGAGCTCGTGCACTGGATCGGCCCGCCCATGTACGAGTCGTTCCAGACGAACGTCGGCATGACGCCCGCCGAGGCGACCGAGGCCGTCGCGTTCTACCGGACCCTCAACAAGTCCGACGGCTACACGACGGGTGCGAAGCTCTTCCCGGGCGTCGCCGAGATCATCAGGGACGTCGCCGCCGCCGGCATCCCCGAGGCGACCGCCAGCTCGAAGCCCGAGGTGCAGGTGGTCGCGCTGATGGACCACTTCGATCTGTCGACCTCGCTCACCGCGATCGTGGGGGCGACACCCGACGAGAAGACCCTCAGCGCGAAGGCCGACATCGTCGCCGAGGCGCTGCGCCGCCTGCAGGCGGCGGGCGTCGACACCAGCCGGCCGGTGCTCGTGGGCGACCGTCACCACGACGTCGACGGCGGCGCCGTGCACGACGTGCCCGTCATCTTCGTGCGCTGGGGCTTCAGCTGGCCGCACGAAGCCGACGGCGCACAGGCGGCCGTCGACACCGCCGACCAACTGCGCGCGCTCCTGCTGTTCGAGGACGCGGATGCCTGAACCCGTCGCCACGATCCTCGGGTGGGTGATCCCATCGGTGGTCGTGTTCGGCGTCGCCGCGATCGCGGTCCTCGTGCTGGCCTGGGCAGTGCGCCGGGCGCGCCGCTCGCCCCGTGCTCGGGCGGCCGCCGACGCAGCCCGCGCGAAGGCGGGTGCGGCGCTGGTGCGCCTGGACGACGCCGTCGGCGAACTGGATCTCGAAGTCGGCCTGTCCGGCGCGATGTACGGTGGCGACGCCCCGGCCTCGCTGCGCCGCTCGCGTCTGACGGCGCAGCACGTCCGCGACGCGAGCTTCGAGGAGTACCGCGGGATCAGCACGGCCGACGTGCCGCCGGTCGAGGTGCGCCGCGCGTCGACGCGCATCGAGCGGCGCGCCGAGCAGGCTCTCGCGGCGATCGCCGCGGCCCGGGCCGAGCACGGCGCGTGGGTGCGCGCGAACGTCTCGGCGGCGAGCCAGGTCGACGCCGCACGCGGCCGTCTCGCCCAGCTGCGCGCGTCGATGGGCGATCCGGCCGCGCTGGTGGCGGAGCTGTCGTCGCGCTTCGCCGAAGAGGAGTGGCGGGATGCCTCGCGCGCGGCGCACGCCGCCGTCGCCGAGGCCGACGAGGCCGAACGGCTGCTCGAGACCGCGGCCGCGCAGGCGTCGGATCCGGCGCTGACGGCGCTGCCCACGCTGGCAGCGGCCGAGCGCGCGCTGCGCCAGGCCGAGAACGACGCCCGCATCCTCGAGGAGGCGCACCGCCTCGTGCTGCAGGCGGCTCAGGCGATACCCGACGAGGTCGCGGCTGCCCGGAGCGCCCTCCGTCACGCGATCGTGGTCCGGGACCACCTCGAGCCGGCCGACGCCGAGCGCCTGGGCGCCGAGATCCGCGAGGTGGAGTCAGAACTCTCCCGAGTGGAAGCGGATGCCGCACGCCGGCCGACATGGGCGGTCGACCGCATCGCGCGCCTCCGGAACCGGCTCGACCTCGCGCTCGGCGACGCGCACACCGCGCAGCAGCGCCTGCGCGGCGCCCGCACCGCCCTGCCGGGAACGCTCGCCGCGGCACGGCGCGCCCTCGCCCAGGCCGAGGCATCCGTCGCGCACTCGCGTGCGGGGGCGGATGCCCGCGCCCGGCTCCTTTCGGCGCAGGAGGAGCTCGCGCGCGCACGTCAGGCGGACGACCCCGTGGCGGCGCTCGACGCGGCACGGCGGGCGATGCGCGACGCCGAGGACGCCAAGGCGCTGGCCGACTTCGCGCGCCTGGACCGGTCCTGACCGGCGGACCTGCCCGAACCCTCGCCCCGGCCGAGGGCGCGTCGCTATCGTGATCGCATGAGCGAGGCATCGACGCGTGCTCGGCGGCCCGTCCGGACGGTGCTCCGCCGCGTTCCGGCCACCCTCACCGTCATCGGCGTACTGCTGGTGGTCGGCGTCATCGGACAGGGGCTCTGGCAGCCGTTCCGCGAGTCGCCCGCGTTCGACGCGGTGGCGTACGGCCTCCCCGCCTTCCTCGAAGGGCGCTGGTGGACGCCGATCACCGGGACGTTCTTCGTCGCCCGCCCCTGGGTCTACGTCTTCACCATCCTGAGCTTCGTCGGGATGCTGTACCTCGAGTTCCGCCGGGGATCCCGGATCGCGCTGCTGTACTTCGCCGGCGGGCAGCTCTTCGCGGTGATCGCGGCCGCCGTCGTGATCTGGCTGTGCTCCCTGTTCCCGTGGGAGTGGGCCGCCACACAGGCAGCGGACCTCGACGTCGGCCCCTCGGGCGGCTCGATGGCCTGCATCGCCGCCGCGGTCGGGCTGCTGGTCCCGCCCTGGCGCGTACGCGCGTGGCTCGTCCTCCTCGGTTTCGTGTTCGTCGCGATGCTGTTCTGGGGGGCGCTGGCCGACCTGGAGCATCTGCTCGCGGTCGCCCTCGTGCTGTTCGTCGACCGCTCGCTGCGCGTGCAGCGCACCACGGTGCGCGAGCAGCGCCTCATCGCGTTCATCGCGGTCATCGTGCTCGGCGCGATCCAGGTCATCACGCTGCTCGTGCCCACCGATGGACCCTTCGGGCCCACCGAGCCGGTCTCGGGCGGCTTCATCGACTTCGCGATCGACACGGTCGTCATCATCGTCATCGCCAACGGGCTGCGCCGCGGTCGCCGCTGGGCCTGGATCGTCGGCGTGGTGGTCGCGGCCTTCAACGTCCTCACCGCGGTCGTGGTCCTCACCGTCATCATCATCGCCAGCGAGGCGCAGCTGGAAGCGCGGATCGACGGCGAGACCGAGCTGTCACTGGCCAGCGGCGTGCTGTGGCTGCTCATGCTCATCTACCTCATCTGGGTGCGTCGCGCGTTCCGCGCGCGGCGCTCGTCCTCCTTGGGCCGGCAGCCCGCTCCCGACGTCGACGAGGTGAAGCGGATGCTCCACGCGCACGGCGGCGGCACGCTGTCGTGGATGACGACGTGGGAGGGCAACAGCTACGCCCGCACGGCCGAAGGCATCGTCGCGTACCAGAAGCGGATGGGCGTGGCCCTCGCGCTCGCCGACCCGCTCGGCCCGGCATCCTCGCGCGCGGCATCCGTCGAGGAGTTCATCCACGAGGCCGAGCACGCCGGGCTCGTCCCGTGCTTCTTCAGCGCCGACGCGGCGACGCGCGCCGCCGTGCCCGCGACGTGGCGCAGCCTCGTGGTCGCCGATGACACCATCGTCGACCTGCCGGGCCTGCAGTTCACCGGCAAGCAGTGGAACTCGGTGCGCTCCTCGCTGAATCGGGCCGGCCGTGAGGAGATGACCTTCCGCATGACGCGGCTCGCCGACGAGACGTGGGGGGTGCGCCAGCAGCTGCGGGCCATCTCCGAGATGTGGGTGGGCGACAAGGGACTGCCCGAGATGGGCTTCACGCTGGGCACGCTCGTCGAGGCCGAGGACCCCGAGGTCCGCCTGGCGCTCGCCATCGCGCCGAACGGGGATGTCGACGGCTTCCTCTCGTGGCTGCCCGTCTACGGCGGCGAGGGTCGAGTGCGGGGGTGGACGCTGGACCTGATGCGGCGGCGCGAGGGGGGCTTCGGCCCGGTGATGGAGTTCCTGATCGGCTCGTCGGCGAAGCTGTTCTCGGAGGAAGGCGCCGAGGTCATGTCGCTGTCGGGTGCGCCGCTCGCGCACGAGTACCCGCCGGATGCCGGCATCATCTCCACGCTGAGTGACAAGCTGGCCGAGACACTCGAGCCGGTCTACGGGTTCCGCTCACTCCACCGCTTCAAGGAGAAATTCCACCCGCGGTACGAGACGCTGTACCTGCTCTACCGCGACGAGAGCGATCTGACGCGCATCGGCGGAGCGCTCACGAGGGCGTTCCTGCCGGATGCCACGCTGCGGCAGTTCGCGGGCGCGGGACTGGAGCTCGTGCGCGGCGAGCGCAGCTGAGAGAACTGAAGGCCGAAAGGAGTCGAGGCACCCGACTCGCCGGCGGCGACGATGCGCACGCGGAAGCCGGATGCCTCGACCCGACGCCTCAGATGGGGCGGATGTTCTCCGCCTGCAGACCCTTGGGGCCCTGGGCGATCTCGAATTCGACTCGCTGGTTCTCCTCGAGGGAGCGATAGCCGCTCGCCTCGATCGCGCTGTAGTGCGCGAAGACGTCGGCTCCGCCCTCATCGGGTGCGATGAAGCCGAATCCCTTCTCCGAGTTGAACCACTTGACGGTGCCCTGCGTGCTCATTACTTGCCGTTCTTCTGTGTGCTCGACGCTTTTGCGGCGAGTGACTCCAACGTAGTGAAGCGCGGCCCGCACGACCAGGGTCGGAAAAGTTGTGACAGAAATGTTGCACAGCGCGGGGCGATCGCCGGCCGGGAAGACGTCGCGAGAGCGGCGTCGTCACGTCGGTCAAGCCCCACCGTCCGGCGGGACGCGGAACAGTAGCGTGGACGGGGTGAACCACATCGAGCTGCGCCCTCTGGACGACGACGATCTCGACGCGATCTTCGAGATGATGCGCGACCGCGACGCGGTCGCCATGGCGGCCTTCACCGCGGACGACCCCGACGACCGCGCCGCCTTCGACGCCTGGATCGCGCGCCAGCGCGCCTCCGATGACGTGGTCAGCCTCGTCGTCACCGAGAACGGCGGCTTCGCGGGAACCGCGGCGACGTTCACCGTGGACGGCGAGCGCGAGGTGAGCTTCTGGATCGCCCGTCACGCCTGGAGGCGCGGCGTCGCAAGCGAGGCGCTGCGTCTTCTGGTCTCGCGCGAGCCCGTGCGACCGCTCTTCGCGCGCACCGCCGCCCACAACGCGGCGTGCATCGCGGTGCTCGAGCGCATCGGGTTCACGGAGGTGTCGCGCAACGTCGCATACGCGCCGGGCCTCGGGCGCGAGACCGAGGAGATCGTCTTCGCCCTCGTGCCGGCGCTCGACGGTCTGAGCGGCGCGTGAGGGTCACGCGTTCGAGCGGCGCGCTCCGCGTCGGTCGAGGGTCGTGCGCCGCAGCAGCACGATGAGGATGAGCCCGCACACCACATGCATCCAGGCGAGGCTGACCCTCGTGGCGGCCGTGGCATCCAGAAAGACGAGCGGGACGAGCGACGCCACGAGCACCGCGACCGAGAGCACCGTCCAGGTTCGGCGGGGCCGGCTCGAGTAGCGGTCGAGCAGCGCCACGACGCCCCACGCGCCCAGCGCGAGAGGCAGCGCGCTCAGGACCCTGAGCAGGATGCCGATGTGGATGGTGCCGACGGCCGGGCTCGTCACATCGAGCGACACGCCCAGCAGCGAGGCCACCGCCCACACCGCGGCGGATGCCGCGACAGCCAGCGCGACGGCGAGCAGTCGGGGTCGCGCCCGGCCCCGCGCGACACGGTTCTTCTGCGGTCGGTCGACGGTCGTCATGTTCGCTCCTTCACTCGGCGACGTCATTCGTCACAGGACAGTAGGAGCAGGCGCACGCCACCCGCAGTCGCCGTCAGACGACGGTCGAGTCGATGCGAGACGTACGGGTGGGTCGCTGCCGTCGCTGGTGAGAGCCGATTCGCGTCGTCAGCGGGTGCGGCGTCGTGCAACCGCTGCCCACACCGCC
>JAPSKH010000053.1 GCA_031177765.1 Microbacterium sp.
CGTGCCAGAGCGAGCAGGTCCTCCACGAGCAGGCCCATCCGGATCGCCTCCTTCTCGATGCGATCCATCGACTGGGCGATGTCCTCGTCGCCGCGGACGGCTCCCATGCGGTACAGCTCCGCGTAGCCGCGGACGGTCACCAGCGGCGTGCGCAGCTCGTGGCTGGCGTCGCCGATGAACCGGCGCATCTGCCGCACCGTCGCGTCGCGCTGGGAGATGGCCGCGTCCACACGGTCGAGCATGGCGTTGATCGCCGTCTTCAGGCGGCCGACTTCGGTCGTGGTCGGTTCGATGTCGGTCATCCGCTGGCTGAAGTGGCCCGCCGCGATGGCGTCAGCGGTGGACTCCACCTGGCCGAGACTGCGGAAGGTGAGGGTCACCAGGCCCCGGGTCGCGAAGGCGCCGACGACGATCGTGATGATCGCGAGGATGGTGTAGATCCCGAGGAAGGTCGCGACCACCTGATTCACCGGAGCGACCGGCACGGCGACCAGCTGCGGCAGCAGGATGCCGCCGGGCGCCTCGAGCGGAGCCACGCTGGCGCGGAAGCGGGCACCCGTCGCGGCATCCTGCAGCTCGAACGCTCCGGTGCCTTCGGTGTAGGCCCTCTCGAGGGAGAACTCGGGCGGGAAGTCCGGGTCGGGGCCGCCGCCCCCTGCGGAGGCCAGGAACCGGCCCGGAGCCGCCGCCTGGTACAGCGCGACGTGGTAATCCGAGCGCGGCACGTCGGTCTTCGCGCGCGCGGTGATGTCGTCATCGACGGTCTCGATGTCGAACAGATTCACGCCGATCTCGGTCGTCGCGACCTGCTGCACGGTGCTGTCGAGGTTCGCGATGAGGGCGGTGCGAAGGAACAGCGTCGCGCCCGCGCCGGTGCCGATGAGACCCAGCGCGAGCACGGCGACGGTCACCCCGGTGACCTTCGCGCGCAGGCTCGTGCCTCGCCACCACCGGGTGACCATGTCGGGCTTGTCTGCCAGCTCGGTCGCCCCCTTCGCTCGGCGCCCGTCAGGCGGTCTTGCCGGCCTTCAGCATGTAGCCGAAGCCGCGCTTGGTCTGGATGAGCGGCTCCGAGGCGTGCGGGTCGATCTTGCGCCGGAGGTACGAGATGTAGCTCTCCACGATGCCGGCGTCGCCGTTGAAGTCGTACTCCCACACGTGATCGAGGATCTGCGCCTTCGACAGCACGCGGTTGGGGTTGAGCATGAGGTAGCGAAGCAGCTTGAACTCCGTGGGGCTCAGGTCGATCGACACGTCGCCCACCTGCACGTCGTGCGTGTCCTGATCCATCGTCAGCTCGCCGGCGCGGATCACCGACTCCTCGTCGGCCTGCATGGTGCGGCGCAGGATCGCCTGGATGCGGGCGACGATCTCGTCGAGGCTGAACGGCTTGGTGACGTAGTCGTCGCCGCCGGCGTTGAGGCCGGTGATCTTGTCCTCGGTCTCGTCCTTGGCGGTGAGGAACAGGATGGGCGCGGTGTATCCGGCGCCGCGGAGTCGCTTGGTGACGCTGAACCCGTTCATGTCGGGAAGCATGACGTCCAGGATGATGAGGTCCGGTTCCTCTTCCAGCACGGCCGAGATCGTCTGGGCGCCGTTGGAGACGGCGCGCACCTGGTAACCGGCGAATCGCAGGCTCGTGATCAGGAGATCCCGGATGTTCGGCTCGTCGTCCACGACGAGGATGCGCGGTGCGGTCATGCCCTCATTATGTCGAGGGTTGGCATGCGCTGGCTGGATATCGACCGGAACGGCCCGATACGGGGGTTCAGGCCGCGAGGCAGCCGCGTACCGCAACCGCGACGCTCTCCCGCACGGGCGCAGCCGGATCCACGCTCAGCCGGTGCAGGACGATGCCGTCGCTGAACGCCATGAAGGCGTGAAGCGCGGCGTCCGGATGCTGTGCGCCGAGTGCGACGAGGAGGTTCCTGGCCCACGCCGCCATCCCCTCCCGCTGCGCGCGCAGCGGGGCGAAGAGCTCAGGCTCGGCCGCTGCGTCGAGGAAGAGGGCGTATCGCGCGCGCGTGCGCACCGCGTGCGGACCGGTGAGGAGTTCGATGGCGGCGCTGTACACGTCGATGAAGCCGTCGAGGTCGTCGAACGGCTGCGAAAGGACGGCGCCGATGTCGCGCGTCTCCTGCTCGGCGATCCAAGCGGTGACGCCGGACAGCAGGGCGGCGCGCGTGCGGAAGTGGTTCGAGGTCGAGCCGCGGGGGAGACCCGCGTGGTCGTCCACCCGGGCATGGGTGAGAGCGCGGATGCCTTGATCGCCTACGAGCCGCACGGCGGCATCCAGGGCGCGTTCGCGGGTGGTCGGCACGAGGCGAGCGTAGCAGGCGGACTACACCTATAGTGACTCGGAACTATAAGCGTAGTAGAATTCGTACGAAACACATCCACCACAGAACTGGAGGGCATCATGGACGCTGCACAGTCGCGTCCCGCTTCCACCGCCCGCTCCGCGAACCGGTCGCCGGCCGTGGCCCCACCGGACATGCCGGTGGTGGCGGGGTTCGGTCACCTGTTCATCGAGACTCCCGGTCTGACGACCCACGTGGCGACCGCCGGCGAGGGGGAGCCGGTCGTGATGCTTCACGGCTTCCCGGAGCACTGGTGGCAGTGGCGCACCGTCGGCGCGGGACTCGCGAAGCGCTATCGCGTGATCTGTCCCGACCTGCGTGGTGCGGGATGGACGCGTGCGGAGGCGCGGGGCATGACGCGCCTGACCCAGCTGGACGACCTCCTCGCCCTCATGGATGCCCTGCAGCTGGAGCGGGTACGACTCGTCGCACACGACCTGGGAGCACTCACCGCGGCGCACCTGGCGTATGCGCATCCCGAGCGCGTGCAGGCGATGGTGATCCTGTCCGTGCCGCCGCCGTTCATGCCCATCACCGTCGGAATGGTCCCGGCCATGCGCCACATCCCGCCGCTGCTGTTCCATCGCCGGGGCCGGTCCATCGCGCACCTGTTCGATCCGCCGTACGTGGCGAGGCCGATGTCCCCGGCGACCGTCGAGACGTACCTGGCGCCGCAGCGACGCCCCGAGATCGATGCGGCGACCAACGAGATCTACCGGTGGCTCGTCTTCTCGGAGATGCCCCGCATGGCAGGCGGCAGCTATCGCAGGCAGAGGCTGCGCGTTCCGGCACTGTACGCCTTCGGATCGAAGGACAGGCCGCTCACCGCGGAGTTCGTCCGCGAGCACTGCGGCGACACGGCGCGGTACGCCGACCATGTCGAGTTCGTGGAGGTCCCGGACGCCGCGCATTTCATGACGGACGACAACCCGCACGCAGTCGAGGCGCTGATCCGGGACTTCTTCGAGCGGATGGGGCGTCAGGCGGCGGCGAGCCCGTCCGCGTCGAGGATCGTGTAGGCGTAGCCCTGCTCGGCGAGGAAGCGCTGACGGTTCTGCGCGAAGTCCTGGTCGACCGTGTCGCGCGCGATCAGCGTGTAGAAGCTCGCCGTGTGACCCGACTGCTTCGGACGCAGCAGGCGGCCGAGGCGCTGGGCCTCCTCCTGGCGCGAGCCGAACGATCCCGACACCTGAATGGCGACGGATGCCTCCGGCAGGTCGATCGAGAAGTTCGCGACCTTCGAGACCACCAGCACGCTGATCTCGCCTTCACGGAACGCCTGGTACAGCTGCTCGCGCTCGTCGACCGGCGTCTGCCCGGTGATCTTCGGCGCGTCCAGCGCCTCGGCGAGGACGTCGATCTGGTCCAGGTACTGCCCGATGATGAGGATGCGCTCGCCGGCGTGGCGCTCCACCAGCCGGCGCACGACTCCGATCTTGGCCGGCGCCGTGGCCGCAAGACGGTAGCGGTCCTCGTCGGCGGCGGCGGCGTACTCGAGGCGGTCACCGGCCGGAAGGTCGACGCGGACCTCGTAGCAGACGGCCGGCGAGATGAACCCCTGCGCCTCGATCTCCTTCCACGGGGCATCGAAGCGCTTCGGGCCGATGAGGCTGAACACGTCGCCCTCGCGCCCGTCCTCGCGCACGAGCGTCGCCGTGAGGCCCAGGCGGCGGCGCGCCTGCAGATCGGCCGTGAGCTTGAAGACGGGAGCGGGAAGCAGGTGGACCTCGTCATAGACGATCAGGCCCCAGTCCAGGGCGTCCAGCAGCGCCAGGTGGGCGTACTGTCCTTTCCGCTTCGCGGTGAGGATCTGATAGGTCGCGATCGTGACCGGCTTGATCTCCTTGGCCTGTCCCGAGTACTCGCCGATCTCCTCGGGCGACAGCGACGTGCGCTTGAGCAGCTCGTCGCGCCACTGCCGGGCGCTGACGGTGTTCGTGACGAGGATGAGCGTCGTCGTCTTGGTCTCCGCCATGGCGCCGGCGCCCACGAGCGTCTTGCCGGCACCGCAGGGCAGCACCACGACACCGGACCCGCCCTCGGTGAACGTGTCGACCGCCTGACGCTGATACGGGCGCAGGTGCCACCCGTTCTCAGCCAGATCGATCGGATGCGGCGTCCCGGGGGTGTACCCGGCGAGATCCTCGGCGGGCCAGCCGATCTTGAGCAGCTCCTGCTTGATCTGGCCGCGGGCCCACGCGTCGATGACGAAGGTGTCCTGCGAGGGATGCCCGATGAGCAGCGGCTGGATCCGCTTGTTCTTCGTCACCTCGGCCAGGACCGCGGCATCCGACGAGCGCAGGATCAGCTCGCCGTCGTCGTTGCGCTCGATGACCAGGCGACCGTATCGCCCGACGGTCTCGGCGATGTCGATCGAGACCGACGGCGGCACGGGGAAGCGCGACCAGCGGTCGAGGGTCGCCAGCATGTCCTCGGCGTCGTGTCCGGCCGCCCGCGCGTTCCACAGGCCGAGCCGCGTGATGCGGTAGGTGTGGATGTGCTCGGGGGCGCGCTCAAGCTCGGCGAAGATCGCCAGCTCGTGGCGGGCGCTCTCCGCATCGGGATGGGCGACCTCGAGCAGCACGGTGCGATCGCTCTGGACGATGAGGGGGCCGTCAGCCATAACGGACCAGTCTACCGGCGCGACCGGGTGGCCGGTTCTGCCCGGCGGCGGATCAGACGGCGTGCACGCTCACGATGCTCGACACGGGGAGGGTGCGCTCGATGTCGGCCGCCCTGTCCCGTCCGCGCAGGCGACCGCCGCCGAGGCCCGCCGCTTCGAGTCTGAGCGACCTCTCGGTGCCGTCGGGCATGCGCACGACCACGACGATCTCGGCCCTGGTGCGCACCGCCTGCTCCAGCGCGCGCCCGAGCCACGCCTCCTCGCCGTCGGTCCCGTGACCGCTGCGCAGGGTGGCGATCAGTCGCCCGTAGTCCTCGGCGGGAGACGTTCCTGCGGCGGCCGCCGGGTCGCCCTCGCGGCGGTTCACCCCCACGGGCCGCCCCGACGCATCCAGCGCGACGACGGGGTACCGGGCGTCGGCGAGCGTCCAGTACACGGCGTCGCGCGCGACGCGCGAGGTCAGCGCGCCGTCGTCCGGCAGCAGTCCCAGCGGGCGCAGCGCCTGATCGACGGCCATGGTGTCGAGCATGCCGGCGTCGGTGCTCTCCACGCGGGTGCGCCCGGACGCGTCGTCCGCGCGTACGCGCACGAGTCCATGCCGAGCCGCGGTGCTGTCGATGAGGTATTCCAGCGGCTGAGGGATGCCGGTGAGCGAGATCCGCGCGAGGAACTCGCGGATCGAGGCGGCGGTCTCGCCCTCCGTCATGCCGGCGCCGAGGGACTCCGCCGTGAAGCGGTACGTGGACGCCTGCGCGCGCGACTCGCGGTGGGCGATCGCCCGCAGGCGCAGGTCGAGGGCAGGCGCCAGGGGACCGGGGGCGATCGCGGTCAGATCGGCCTGGAGGTAGACGCGGTCGATCTCGGCGGGAAGGTGCTGCGCCATCGAGGAGGCATCCGCCGGGGCGCCCCGACGCAGGGGCGCGGTCCACGCGAACTCGGCCCCGTCCGCGCCGAACACACCCCACAGGGTCCCGATGCGCTGGAGTCGCGCAGCGCGGTCCGGCCAGGAGGCATCCAGCGGATACGCGCCGGGCCACGACCCGGGCGGCTGGAAGCCGCCGTCCCCGGTGCGCAGGCCCTCCGGCAGGCTCGCTCGGAAGCCCTCGGCGATGACCGTCCAGCGGGCGCCGGTCGCCGCCCTCAGCCACTGTTCACCGGCCTCGGTCACGAGCCATTCCCGGTCCCGAGGGGCGGCGAGCCCCGCCGCCGCGGCGGACAGGAGCAGATCCTCCAGATCATCGGGCGACGCCAGCGCGCCGCTCTCGGTGAGGCGCTTGCGGTCGGCGGCGCTCACGGCGCCGGTCCCCGTCCGGGCGAGCGGCGTGTGCAGGGTCGCCAGCAGGACGTCGGCGAGCGACCCGGCCGTCGAGAACGCCCGCTCGGCCGCCGCAGCGGCAGCGTGCGGATCGGCCTCCGGCGGTGCGCTCTCGTGCTCGGCCGGCGTGAACGCTTCGGGATGGGATGCCCGCGCCGCGTCGATGCGGTCCCGCACGGGGCCGTAAGGTCGCCCCGACTCGTCGACGAGCAGCAGATCGGCGGTGGCGCCCTCGGCGGGAGCCGCGCCGTCCGCGAGCGCGATCAGCGTGGTGCGGTCCAGACGCGTGAGGGCGCGGTCGATGGACGAGGCATCCAGCAGCCCTTCAGCGGCGTCGAAGAAGTCGTGCCATGAGGCGGACGGGGGGACGCCGCGTGCCGCGAGAGTCTCGGCCAGCGCCGCATCGTCACGGGCCGCCAGCCTCGTCGCCAGTGCACGCGCGTCCGAGATCACTCAGCTCCCTCGGTTGGCTCGCGCCCTCCGCACGAAGCTCATGATGAGCACAGCCAGCATGAGCGCGAAGGCGGCGATGGGCGCGACGTACACCAGGACGCCGACGAGGGGCCAGATGCCCGTGCGCATGTCGGCATCAGCCGACGAGGCGATCATGATCGCGAAGAAGCTGACGATGGAGAGCACCAGCAGTCCCAGCGACATGAACGCCAGGATGCGGTCGATCCGACGGACGGGGACGTCCTCGTTCGATGACTTCGTGCTCATCCGCTCCAGCCTAGCGGCTGCCGTCATCGGAAGGGCGTGCCCGCACCCGGTGCCGTAGGCTGGTGCGGTGGGGACCGAGCTCCCCGCATTCGTCATGCTTTGGTTCGCCGGCGCCCCGACATGGGCGCCCGTTTTCAGTGAGGTCTTGATGCCCACCGGCAAGGTCAGGTTCTACGACGAGGAGAAGGGGTTCGGCTTCATCACCTCCGATGACGGCCAGGACGTCTTCCTGCACGCCACCGCCCTGCCCGCCGGCACGCCTGCTCCGAAGTCCGGCACGCGGCTCGAGTTCGGCGTGGCCGAAGGCAAGCGCGGCCCGCAGGCGCTGTCGGTGCGCGTGCTCGAGGCGCCCGTGAGCCTCGCCAAGCGCACGCGCAAGCCCGCCGACGACATGGCGATCATCGTCGAGGACCTCGTGAAGCTGCTCGACAACATCGGCGGAGACCTGCGGCGCGGCCGCTACCCCAGCGGCTCGCACGCCAAGAAGGTCGCGGCCGTCCTGCGCAAGGTGGCGGATGAACTCGACGCCTGACCCGGTCGGGGACGACACGCCCCAGGCGGACGTCTCGCCGGCCGCCGATGCCGTGGACGAGGCTGCGCCTGCGGACCAGGCTGCTCCTGCGCGAGAGGCTGCTCTCGAGGGAGACGCCGAGGCCGCGAGCGACGCGGAGCCCGAGCCGGCCGATGCTGCCGGCGAGGCCGCCTCGCGCGACGAGGTCCTGCCCGACCCCGCGCTGCTGGAGGCGCACGACCTCGCCCTCGCGGCACTGCGGGAGATCACGCCGGAGGCCACGATCGGTGTGCCCGCGGGATACCGCGTGGAAGCCGACGGGGTCGTCTCGCTGCGGTTCACGAACCGTCTCGCCGGGTATCCGGGCTGGTTCTGGACGGTGAGCCTCGCTCGTGTCGAAGGCGCAGAGCCCACGGTCCTCGAGGTCGAGCTGCTCCCGGGCGATGGCGCGCTTCTCGCGCCGGAATGGGTTCCGTGGGCGGTGCGCCTGGCGGAGTACCAGGCCGCGCAGGCGGCGGCCGCCGAGGCGGCCCAGTCGGAGCCGACTGAGGACGATGTCGAGACGGACGAGGATCTCGACGACGTCGATGACCTCGATACGTCCGA
>JAPSKH010000054.1 GCA_031177765.1 Microbacterium sp.
GCACGCCTCATCTGCGGAGGGGGAGCTGATCTCGTATGCGGGTGGGGGATGTGGTGGCCGGGCGCCATCGTCGTGAGGGATCCCACCAGCCGGGACCGCGGACCTCGGGTATGCCGTCGGTCATGCGGACTCCCCAGCCGCCGGCGTCGATCGTGCGGTGGTGGAACCAGCACAGCAGCACGCCGTTGTCGGTGTGGGTCGGTCCGCCGCGGGCGTGCTCATGAACGTGGTGGATCTCGCACCACTGCGGTGGCACGTGGCAGCCGGGGATGACGCAGCCGCCGTCGCGGGAGATGATGGCTCGGCGTTGGTGGTGGTTGAACACCCGGTCCAGCGTCGTCAGCGACACGATCCGCCCGTTGCGTCCGTGCACGACGCGGTGGATGGCGCCGGTGCAGGCGATGTGCCGGGCGGCGGCGAGCGGGATGGGCTGGTCGTCGCCGGGCAGATGCGCGACGCCGCGGCCGGTGGCGAGGTCTTCTTCCCGCACCGCCACGACCAGAGTCGGCGCCGCGCCGCCGAGCGTCGGCAGAGTGCCCGAACCGGCGGCGGCGGTCAGCATCGTCGCGAGGGCGTCGTGCTGCTTCTGAGCCCGCGTGCGCGGGTCCGCCGCCTCATCCAACGGCTCGTCTGCGTCGCCGTCGCCGTCGCCCTCGCCGGGACCGGCGCCGTCGGCGCTGCTGAACCGGGGACCGGCGACGGAGGTCCGGTCCACCTTGGGATTGAGGATGCTGTCGAACCCGCGTTGCAGCTGCGCGGCGACTTCTGGCATCAGGTCGCCGCGGACCGGGACCAGTCCGTCATCACGGCGGCGGCCGATGGTGAATCCGCGTCTACGCAACGCCGTGGTGTCGTCGGGCTCGGTGCCGTCTTGGTCGAGGTAGGCCGCCCAGACCGCGGCGTACGCGCGCAGCTGGTCGGCGGACGCGGGCGGCGCGGCATCCGCCCCCTCACCTCGTGCCGCGGCGGCCAGCTCGGTGTCGGCGGCGAGGAGTTCTTCTCGACCGGTCGCAACGCCGCGAAACGCACCGGCGACCGCAACGGTGCCGTCCACTCCCACCGCGCTGCCGGCGAGCGCCTGGCGCATGCCCGGAAAGGTGGCAGGCAGGATCTCACCGGTGGACAGTGTCGTCTGCTGCCGCACCGCCCCGGCGGCGACGATCACTTCCGCCGCCGTGCGGCTGGAGACCCGCGTGGCCCGTTGGATCAGCTCTGCCATGTTGCGGCATCCGTATCGGACCGTGATTCGATCGGGGTGCGGAACGGCGCCATCTCGATCGGACAGGTGCGCGACCGCCTCGACCATCATCGCTTCTGCGCTCCGCCGGATCGCGGCCGCAGCCGCCAGTATCTCCAGCACCTGATCCGACTCGATCGCCCGCACGCCCTCAGGCGAGTAGGAGGCCGCCGCAACCTCGGAGACCGCGTTGCGGAGCTTCGCCAGCGTGTCGGTCAGGTGCGGCATACCGTCATTCTGCCGATGGCCACCGACATCCAAAGCCCAGATCAATGGGTCAAATTTGCTGTGGATGAAGCTTCGAAGCACTACCTTGTGGAGGAACCGACGCGTTCGCCGACGCCCATCGCGGAGCGCGAATGAGCGCCGCGGCTTTCGCCGCCTCGCCGGTACGGCGGCCGCGTCAGCGGGGCTGCCACCACAGCAGCTCAGGGGAGTGGGCGAAGCCCGCCCGCTCGTACACCGGCACGGCGCGCGCACGCGAGTGCACCGTGACGTGCTCGACGCCATCCGCCGCAGCGACCCCCAGCAGGTGCTCGACGAGCCTCCGAGCGACGGCGCGCCCGCGGTGCTCGGGTTCGACGTACACGCTCTGGATGTCGGCGGAGGTGCGGGTTCCATCGACGCCGGGCGTCGGCACACGGTCCTGCACGGCGAGCCAGGCCATGCCGACAGCCTCACCCGTCTCATCCGCAACGGCGACGAAGGCGCGGTGTGTCAGGCGGTGCCCGGCGAACCAGGCGGCGAGTCGGCGCTCGTACTCGGCGTGATCGACGAGCAGCGGCTTGCCGCCTTCACGCGTCGAGGCGCTGCGCATGCGAGCCAGTGCGGGGATGTCGTGCTCGTCGGCTTCGCGGAAGGTCACACCCATCACTCGACGCTATCGCGGCGACGACCGCCGTCCCGCATCAGAGCAGCCGGTGCTCGCGACCGAGGAGTTGAGCGGGATCGAGGATGCCTCGCCGCGCATCCCTCCTCGGAAACGGAATCTCCGTCGTCTCAGGACCCGAGCCGCACCGGGGCGCCGTCGAAGGTGATCTCGAAGTCCTGGTCGTCGAATCGCACCCGCAGCTCGGCCTCGTGTCCGCCGCCGCGCCGGCGCAGGACGAGGGACGCCGCGTCCGGGGCATCCCACGTGAAGGCACCGTCGAAGACGGGATGCCGTCGCAGCTCCGCCAGGGCCAGCTGGCCGCGCGTCACCTCCGTCTCGAGCGCCCGGGCGATCTCGTCCGGCGTGTAGACGTGGCGATTGACGTCGCGCCCCTGGCCGGTGCGCGCGAAGAGCTCGCGGTCGTCCAGTCCGCCGAGGAGGCCCACGTAGTAGAACTGCGGTTCGCCGGGAAGGAAGACCTGCAGCGCCCGCGCGAGCAGCATCCGTCGGGTGTCGCCGCCCAGCACGCTGAAGAACGTCGCGTTGATCTGATGCGGCAGCGTCATCCACGCCGGAACCACCGACGCGAGCGACGAGTGTCCGCCCGTCGCCTCATGCGCGGCGCGGAACACCTCGGCCATCTCGTCATGCGACAGCAGTCCGGCACGGTCGCCCGAAGGACCGGCGTCGATCACGCCGATGCCGTCGTGCGTGTCGAGGACCGTCACCGCGTTGGCCGGCCGGATGCCGAGCCACTCGGCGATCCGCGCCGCCGAGCCGGTGCGCAACGCGTGCAGCAGCAGGGGCGGGAAGGCGAAGTCGTAGACGAGGTCGACGAGCGGCGCGATCGCCTGCTGCTGGGAATGGTGCGCGTGCACCTCGACGAGCACGCGCATCCCGCGTGCCCGGATCAGCTCTGCCGCCTGCGCCACGAACTCGAGCGTCCGCGAGGTCATGAAGGAGTCGGTGCCGGGCGTCTTGACGGCGTAGCCGACGGCATCCAGTCGCACCGTTCCGACCCCGCCGGCCGCCAGCGTGTCGGCGAGCCGTTCGAGGTAGCCGATCCCCGCCGGATGCGTGACGTCGATGTCGACCTGCGACGGCAGGAACGTCGTCCAGACGAGACGGCGGGTGCCGTCGGCCGCACGGTACGGCGTGAACGGAAGTCCCGGACGCGGGCGGTAGAACGCCGTGATGTCGCCCTCGGTCGCGCCGCCGGGGAAGACGCGGTCGAAGGTCAGGAACATGCCGTCGTGCGGCGAGCGACGACCACGCGCCAGCCAGTCCTCGAACTCGGCGGAGCGGTTCGAGACGTGGTTGACGATGAGATCGGCCGTCACCTCGCGCGACGCGGCGATGGCGCGCACATCGGCCCACCCGCCCAGCCGCGGATCCACCGCGGTGTGGTCGATCGGATCGAATCCGGTGTCGTCGCCGTCGAACGGCGTGAAGAACGGCAGCACGTGCACGCCCGAGAACACCGAGAGCTCGTCCGACAGCATCCGCCCGAGGCCGGGCAGGTTCCCCGCGAGGCGGTCGGCGTACGTCAGGAGCGAGACGCCGGTCATGCTCGACGCTTCCGGCCGGCGTTCACCGCGCGTCCCCGAGGGACTCGACGAACGCGGATGCCCCGGACTCGGGCGAGGTCAGCACCCGCGGGTCCTCGCCCGCGCCGGTGGCCATCGAGGCCTGCGCGAGCACGATGACGTCCACCTCGCCCGCGCGTGCGATGGCGTCGGCGATCAGTCGGTCGTGGCGCGCCTGGTCGCCGGCGGAGCGTGCGTCCGCGGCGCCTTCCACGACGAGCGCGCTCACCTCCACGTCGACCCCGCGTGCCGCATCCGCCCCTCGTGCGCCCGCGCCCGCTGCGGCCTCGCGTGCGGCGGCCTGCACGAGCCGGCTCGTGGGGCCGAGTGTCGCCGACAGCGTCGCGAGGACCAGGATGCGCCCGCGCTCGGATGCCGCGCGGCCGGCATCCCGTTCGGCCGGCCCGTCCGACCCGGCCGCCGCCCGCGTCCGGGCGGCCTCCCGCGCCCGCTGCACCGCGGTCCGCGCCATCGCCGCGTCCACCCGCACGAGAGGGATGCCGACGGTCGCCGCGGCCTCCGTCGCCGCCTCGCCGATGGACGAGCATGTCACGAGCACGGCCTGCGCGCCGGTATCCCGCAGCGCGCTCACGTGCGCGCGCAGATCGCGCTCGACATCGGCGGTGATCCCGGATGCGACGGCGCGCGAGAGCAGTGAGGCATCCGCCGTGTGCACGATGTCGAGATCGCCGCGCCGGCCGGTGAGCAGCGCGTGGAACACCGGAACGAGCGCCGGCACCGTGTGCAGCACGCCGACGCGCACGGTCACGCCTCCCGCCAGGGGCGACCGTACTCGTCGACGATGTCGCTCAGCGCCTGGAGCCGATCAACCGCTCGTTCGCGGAGGTCCTCGCGGACGCGATCGCTGCCGACGATGTCGCTCCACAGCGCGCGTCCGGCGAGGAAGCCGCTCGCGCCCTCCGAGCAGGCGGCGCGGACGGCGGCGGCGAAGCGGTCCCGCTCGACCCCCTGCGAGAGCACCACCCAGGGCCCGGTCATGCACGCGTCGAGCCGGGCGCTCGCAGCCCGCTGCTGCGCCTCTTCCCCGGCGCCGGCGAGCGGCACCTGCGCCTTGTACAGGTCGGGATGCAGGGGGGAGAGCTCGCGGGCGGCCTCGAGGATCGCCGCATCGGCGTCGAAGTCGCTCTCTTCGGGCGCGGCTCGCACGACCGGCTCGAGGACCGACAGCACGCCGTTCTCGCGCGCGACCTCGATGAACCGGGCAGCGAGCGCCACGCGCTCGGCGCGGCGATCGTCGCGCCTCCAGATGAGGAGCAGCTTCAGCGCGTCGACGCCGGCCGGGAGGGCGGCGACGGCTTCCTCGTCGAGCGCGGTGTCCTCGACGGGGCCGCCGTCGGCCTGCTGCAGCGCGTCGACGGCGAGGATCCGTCCGGTGGAGTCGGGCAGCGCGGCGCTCACCTGGTCGAACCCGAACTGCCGGTCGGCGAGGAACGCCGACGCGTAGGGCCCGAGCTCCGCGGCCACCGCGACCTTGAAGTCGATCAGGACGTCGTCGGCCGGCCGACCGCGGCCGGCGAGGTCGAACATGTGGCGCAGGCTCTCGCGCTGGTCCATGGCCACCATGGCGAACGTGCCCGATGGGCGGGCGATGGCATCGAGGGTGGTCATCGTTCTCCTTCAGCGAGGACGGTGCGCAGGAACCGTCGGTAGACGTCGTCGAGGTCGGGAGCGTTCACCGGCGCGACGGGGTCGCGGGCGAGCGCGGAATCGGCGGATGCCTCGCCGCGGCGCACCGCGGCCAGCAGCGCCGCGCTCGCCGCGACCGGCTCGGTCGTGCCTGCTGAGAACGTCTCGACGCCGGCTGCGGCGACCAGGGGGGCCCACGCCCGGATACGCTCAGCGAGGGATCCGAGCACCGTGATGTCGGTGGCCGGGGATCCGGCCAGCGCATCGACGGCCTCCCGCATCCAGCGCGCCTGGAACACCAGCGACTGCAGCAGGCCGCGGGCGCGGTCCGCGGCGTCCCCCGGATCCGCGCGCAGCACGACGCGCGCGTCCGGATCGGGCAGCGGGCACTGGCGTCCGGACGGGTAGGGGAGCACGATCATGTCGCTCGTGCGCCAGGCCTCGGGGCGTGCCTCGGCCAGACGGGTGCCGACGTGATCCTCGAGGTGCTCGGCATCCCACCACTCGAGCATCGCCCCGCAGGCGCGACTGCCTCCGAGGATGGTGAGCGCGGTGCCGTCGACAGTGCGCCCGACCGAGAAGCCATCGGCCACGGCGCTCGCCGTGTCGGCGGCATCCGTCACCCGGACGACCGCCTCAGCGGTGCCGAGCGAGTCGGCCACGGCGCCGGGTCGCCGCGCACCGACGCCCCACGCGCCGACGGCGTGGTCGTGCCCCGCGATGAACACCGGGATGCCGCGATCCAGCCCGAACGCGAGCGCCTGGGACGCCGTCGAACCTGCGGGCTCGCCCGGCGCGCGCAGTGCGGGAAGCGCTCCCGCCCGCAGCCCCGCGCTCTCGAGCACCTCGTCATCCCACGCGTCGCCGCGCGACCCGGCCAGCATGGTGCGTGCCGCGAGCGTGTGGTCGGTGGCCCGTTCGCCGGTCAGGGCGTGAGCGACGAGGTCGGCGGGGCCCGCCCAGTGCCGCAGGGCGGCGAAGACGGCCGGCTCCTCCGCGCGCAGGGCCGTCAACGCCACAGCGGCGGGCTTGGTCGTCGCGGGGACGCCGGTGCGGGGCGGGAGATCCGGATGCCGCGCCAGCAGGTCGTCGAGATGACGCCGGTCGACAGGTCGGTTCCAGCGGAGAAGGGGAGTGAGGGCATGACCGTCGGCTCCCAGTGCCACGCCGCTCTCGGCCATCGAGGCGATGCCGACCGCCGCCACGGGAGCGGCAGCGCCCTCGACGCACTCCCGAACGACGGACGCCGCGGCCGTGATGACCTCGTCGGCTCCGGCCGGCGTAGGGACGCGCGCGACGTGAAGCACGGACGCAGCGTCATCGGTCACGGCGACGAGGACGGCCTTCGTCGTCGTGCTGCCGATGTCCAGACCCAGGACGAGCGTCACGCACACAGTTTGTGACATTCTGAACAGATTTGGCAAACATGTCCGATAATCATCAGGACGAGGGAGGCTCATGCGGTACACCGAGGCACCCGAGCGGCGCGCCCGGATCGAAGGGCTCGTGGCGGCCGACGGCTACATCTCGTCGGCTGACGTCGCCCAGCGCCTGGGTGTCTCGGAGATGACGGTGCGGCGCGACCTGCGGCTCCTCGAGGAGCAGGGGGTCGTCCGCCGCGTCGCCGGCGGGGCCACGATCGCCTCGGCCGGGGTGCCGTTCGAACGCCGCGACGCCGTCGGCGCCGTCCAGAAGCGCGCGATCGCCGCGCTCGCTGTGGAGGCGCTCGCCGGCGCCGAGGTCGTCGCGCTCGACGCCGGCACCACGGTCGCCGCCGCGGCGCGATTGCTCCGCGGCAGCACGATCGTGTCGCATTCGCTGCCCGTCATCGAGATGCTCTCGCGCGAACCCGGAGCCCGCCTCATCGCGGCAGGCGGCCACTACCAGCCCGACACCCGCAGCTTCGCCGGACCCCTTGCCGAGGAGACGCTGCGCGGCGTGCGCTGCGATGTCGCGCTGCTGTCGGCGACGGCCGTCGACGTCGACGGCCTGTGGGGCACCAACGTGCTCGACGCCGCCATCAAGCGCGTGCTCGCGCGGCAATCCGATCGTGTGCTCCTGCTGGCCGACGCGGACAAGCTCGATCGCGTGTCGACCGTGAGGATCGGCGCGCTCGACATCGTCGACACGCTCGTGACCGACGCGCGGGCCGACCGCGACATCCTCGAGCGCTTCGAACGCGCCGGCATCGAGGTGAGGATCGCGGCATGACCCTTCAGGTGGGCGTGATCGCCGATGACATCACCGGAGCCTGCGACGTCGCGGCGGGCGTCACGACCGCCGGCCTCTCGGCCCAGGTGCGCCTCGGCGTGCCCGACCCCGGCGACGCCCCGACCGGCGACTGCGTGATCGTGGCCCTCAGGTCGCGCACCGCGCCGGTCGAGCAGGCCGTGGAGCAGAGCGTCGCCGCCGCACGGGTGCTGAGGGGCTGGGGCGCGCGGCGGATCTTCCAGAAGTACTGCTCCACATTCGACTCCACCGACCGGGGCAACATCGGCCCGGTCGCCGACGCGCTGGTGGGTGCACTGGACGGAGTGACCGCCTCCGTCGGCACACCCGCCACTCCCGCCGTCGGCCGCACCATGCACCGCGGACACCTCTTCGTCGGAGACCGGCTGCTGTCGGAATCGTCGCTCGCCCACCACCCGCTGACGCCGATGCGCGACCCGGACCTGGTGCGCGTGCTCGGTCGGCAGACGCCGCATCCGGTGGGCCTCCTGCCGATCGAGGCGGCGCGTGCGGGTGCGGCCGCGGT
>JAPSKH010000003.1 GCA_031177765.1 Microbacterium sp.
CTGCGCGCCGAGGCCGAAGCAGCCGAGGCGCAGTTGCGGGCCGCGCAGGCCAGAGCGGCGCTGGCCGCAGCGGAGGCGCAGGCCGCGAAGGCGAGAGCCTCCACCGCGGTGGATGCCGCGGCGACCGCGCCGCCGGCAGCCGCGAAGGAGGGCCCCGCCGCCGCGGCTGCGGCCGCGCCGCCGGCAGCCCCGGACGAGATCGCATCCCGGGACGAAGCATCCGCTCCCGCGGATCCGCCCGCGGCGCGAAGCGCTTCGGAAGCGCAGAGCCCCCTCGACGCGGACCAGGTCGCCGCCATCGTGCAGGGGTACACCTTCGACACGGAGACGCTCGACCTCGGTGCGCTCGTCAACGGCGAGGCGGTGCCCGCTGCGCAGATCCGGATCCCGCTGGCGATGATGAACCGGCACGGCCTCGTGGCCGGCGCGACGGGCACCGGCAAGACGCGGACGCTGCAAGGCCTTGCCGAGCAGCTCGCGGCGAAAGGCGTTCCGGTGTTCGCCGCCGACATCAAAGGCGACCTGTCCGGCGTCGCGACGCCCGGAGAGCCGAGCCCCCGACTGCTCGAGCGCACGGCGGGCATCGGGCAGTCCTGGACGCCGCAGGCGTCGGCGACCGAGTACTTCGCGCTCGGCGGCGTCGGCAGGGGCGTCCCGGTCCGCGCGACGGTGTCCGGGTTCGGGCCGCTGCTGCTGAGCAAGGTGCTGGGCCTGAACGCCACGCAGGAGTCGAGCCTCGGCCTGGTGTTCCACTACGCCGACCAGCAGGGACTGGCGCTGGTCGACCTGGCCGACCTGCGCGCGGTCCTGACGTATCTCACCAGCGACGAGGGCAAGCCCGAGCTGAAGGAGCTGGGCGGGCTCTCGGCATCGACCGCCGGGGTCATCCTGCGTGAACTCATCGCGTTCGCCGATGACGGCGCGGACGTGTTCTTCGGCGAGCCGGAGTTCGACGTGCGCGACTTCCTGCGGACCGCCTCGGACGGCCGGGGCGTCATCAGCCTGCTCGAAGTCCCGGGTGTGGTGGACAAGCCCGCGCTGTTCTCGACGTTCCTGATGTATCTGCTCGCGGAGCTGTTCGAGATCCTTCCCGAGGTCGGAGACGTCGACAAGCCGAAGCTGGTGTTCTTCCTCGACGAGGCGCACCTGCTGTTCCGGGATGCCTCGAAGGACTTCCTCGCCGCCATCGTGCAGACCGTGCGGCTCATCCGCTCCAAGGGCGTGGGTGTGTTCTTCGTGACGCAGACGCCCAAGGACGTGCCCGGCGACGTGCTCGCCCAGCTCGGCTCGCGGGTGCAGCACGCGCTGCGCGCTTTCACCCCCGACGACGCCAAGGCGCTGCGCGCGACGGTGGGCACGTACCCGCGATCCGGGTACGACCTGGAGCGCGTGCTGCAGGAGCTGGGCACCGGCGAGGCGATCGTGACGGTCCTGAGCGAGAAGGGGGCGCCGACGCCCGTCGCCTGGACCCGCATGCGTGCGCCGCAGGGGTCGATGTCCCCGACACCCGATGCCGACATCGACGCCGCGGTGCAGGCATCCCCGCTCCTGGCCGGGTACGGCACGCCGATCGACCGAGAGTCGGCGCGGGAGGTGCTGACAGCCAAGATGAAGGCGGCCGAGGAACGGGCGGCCGCGGAGGAGGCGGCCCTCGAGAAGGCGAAGGCCGACGCCGAGCTCGCCAAGCAGCGGGCCGCGATCGACCGCGCGGACGCGGCCGCCGAGAAGAAGGCGCAGCAGGAGTACGAGCGCCTGCTCAAGAAGACCGCGGGCACCACGCGCACCCGGCGCACGACCCGGAGCCGGCGCTCGCCGATCGAGCAGATCCTCGCATCGCCGTCGACGCAGGACGTCATCGGCACCGTGATCCGCGGCATCTTCGGCACGGGCCGGCGCTGAGCCCCGGCGGCGTGAGCCGGCCCCGGATCGAGCGGATCAGCGGACTTCCGTACGCCGCCGAGAAGCCGGGGTCTGCGGCAGGCGTGGGATCCGGCATGCCCGCCGTGCTGTCGGTGCCCGCCATGTGCTCGACCAGCTCGGAGGCATCGGCCACTGATGCCGGTCGTGCGGGTCGCCGCGATCGCTCACGGCGCGTCGTTGCGGCGGACGTCGCCGCGCGCGTGCGCCTCTTCCACGACGCCCTCCGTGTCCACGCCGCGGGTGAGTCCGTCCGCCACGACGACGGTGATCGCGAGGTCGTCCATCAGCGCCTGAACCGAGGCGCTTCGCCCGCCGTCGGGAAGCGCGGATGCCGCGGCGCGCAGCGCCGCCGTGCGGTAGACGCCGATGAGCCACCGTGGCCGGCTCGAGGCATCCGCGAGACACATGCCGTCGCTGTCGGAGGGGAGGAGCACGAGATCGGACAGAAGCCGCGCGACGATGGCGCCGGCGCCGGGGAGGTCGCAGGCCAGCAGCAGAGTCCATGCCGGGTCGCGAGCCGCCGACAACGGCGAGGAGTGCAGCGCCGCCGGTGAACGCCACGACTCCAGCGCCGCGACGATCGCGGCGGCGCTGCCGGCCTGCGCGGGCTCCCCGCGCACCCGATCGACGGGCAGCGTCGCATCCAGCACAGGCCCGACCACCGTGACGGGTCGCGCGCCTGCCGCAGTCGCGGCGCCCACTGCGGCTGCGAGCGGTGCTCGATCGGCGGGCTCGACAAGCGGCGGCGCCGCACCGTCGACGCCGGTGGCGCTCGCAGAGGCGAGGACGATCGCACCGAGCCCGCCCGGAACCTCCATCGTCGCCATCATCGCCCGCCGGGGCGGTGCTGGTCGACGCTCCTGCCTCCGGTCCTGGCCCGGACGCGGCTCTCGTCGATGCGCGTGCTCTCGCCGCGGCCCGCCTCGTCGAGTTGCGTGAAGCTCATGGAATCAGGATGACATCGACGAGATCGCCGGCGGCCGTCGCGGCGACGTGGCCGGACGGCGCCGTCCTAGAATCGCCCGGTGGCACACATCCGACCGTTCCGCGCCGGTGACGAGCCGGCTCTCGCCGACATCTGCCTGCGGACCGCCGACTCGGGAGCCGACGCGACCGGCCTCCTCGACGACGACGATCTGTGGGCCGAGATCTTCGTGCTGCCGTATGTCGCGCGGCATCCCGATCTCGCGTTCGTCGTCGAGTCCGACGACGGGCGTGTCGTGGGGTACATCGTGTCTGCCCCCGACACCGCGGCGTTCGAGGAGTGGTTCCGTGCCGAGTGGTGGCCGCGGCACAGTGCTCGCTGGCCACGTCCCCCCGCGGAGCGGTCCCGTCAGGACGGCATCCTCCAGTACGCCTACGGCCGGGGACGGGCGGATGTGCCGTACAGCGCGCAGTACCCCGCGCATCTGCACATCGACCTGCTCCCCGAGGCGCAGGGGCAGGGGTGGGGGCGCCGGCTCATCGACATGCTCGTGGCGGAGCTGCAGGGGCGTGGCGTGCCGGGGCTCCATCTCGTCGCGACCGCCGACAACGCCGGTGCGCTGTCGTTCTACCCGCGCGTCGGCTTCACGCCGCTGCCGTCGAGCGCCGGAGTGCAGGCGTTCGGACGCGCGCTCGCCTGACACGCGACGCACAGCGGTCGGCTCCGACGTCAAGGCCCCGGAGTGCGCCCCTGCGCGCACGTACTCTGCCGTCATGGAGGACCTCTCGGCGCCCACCGGCCGCGAACCCGGTCTGACCGCCGTGCCGAGGCCCGACGGCCGGTCGCCGCGCGCGCTGGTCGTCGGTGCGACCGGGTACATCGGCGGGCGCCTCGTACCGCGGCTGCTCACCGCCGGCTACACGGTGCGCGTGCTCGCCCGGGACCCGGCGCGCGTGACCGCGTTCTCGTGGGGCGACCGCGTCGAGGTGGTGACCGGGAATGCGACGGATGCCGACGCCGTCGCCCGCGCCGTGGACGACGTCGATGTGCTCTACTACCTCGTCCACGGCATGGCAGCGGGCAAGGGCTTCGCCGACGCCGATCGCCGCGCCGCCCGAACGGTGGCGGACGCCGCCGAGAGCGCGCGCGTCGGCCGCATCGTGTACCTCGGCGGGCTGCATCCGGAAGGCGCCGCACTCTCGGCCCATCTGCGCTCGCGCGTCGAGGTCGGTGACATCTTCCTCGCCGGCGGGGTGCCCGCGCTGGTGCTGCAGGCGGGGGTGGTCATCGGGTCCGGCTCGGCGTCGTTCGAGATGGTGCGCCACCTCACCGAGGTGCTGCCCTACATGCCGGCACCGAAGTGGGTGCGCAACCGCATCCAGCCCATCGCCGTGCGTGACGTCCTCCACTACCTGCTGGGGGCCGCCCGTGTCGCGCCCGGTGTCAGCCGCGCCGTGGATATCGGCGGCCCCGACGTGCTGCGCTACGGGCAGATGATGAACGGCTATGCCAAGGAGGCGGGGCTCCGCCAGCGTCCGATCGCGGCGCTTCCGGTGCTCACGCCGCGACTGGCTTCCCTCTGGGTGGCACTGGTGACGCCGATCCCGGCGGTGATCGCGCGGCCGCTCGTGGAGTCCCTGCAGAACGAGTGCGTCGTCAAGGACCACGACATCGACACCCTCCTCCCGCCGCCCGACAGAGGCCTCACGAGCTACCGCGACGCCGTCCGCCTGGCCCTCGCTCGCGTCGAGACCGACACGGTCGAGACGAGCTGGGCCGATGCCCAGGTGCTGGCCGTCCCGAGCGACCCGCTGCCGAACGACCCCGAGTGGGCGCGGCGGGCCGTGTTCACCGACGCCCGCACGGCGCACACGTCCGCGTCGGCGGACGCGCTGTGGCGCGTGATCGAAGGCATCGGCGGCGACAACGGGTGGTATTCGTCGCCGCTGCTGTGGACGATCCGCGGCTGGATGGACCGGCTCGTCGGAGGAATCGGCCTGGCGCGCGGACGCCGCTCCCGCACGAGGCTCGGTGTGGGCGATGCCCTCGACTTCTGGCGCGTCGAAGCGATCGAGCCCGGGCGGATGCTGCGGCTGCGCGCCGAGATGAAGGTGCCCGGCCTCGCCTGGCTCGAGCTTCGGGCATCGCCCGAGGACGAGGGCGCACGCTACGACCAGCGTGCGGTGTTCTTCCCCCGTGGCCTCGCCGGACGCCTCTACTGGTTCGCCGTGCTGCCCTTCCACGGCTTCGTCTTCGCCGGGATGGCGCGGCGCATCGCCGCTGCCGCTGTCGGCGCGCCGGCGCCGGCGCGGTGAGGTCTCGCACGCGGCGCCGCTGCACTTCCCGTCCGACGAGCCCGGCGCAGGCTGCGCGCCCTGTGTCGGCGCGGATCCGCGCGATCGTGGCGGCATCGTCCCTGGACGCGGTGATCGGTCAGCGTCATGGACCCACGCTTTCGAGGAGACGACCGTCCTCGACGCGCACCACCCGATCCACCAGGCGGCCGGGCACCGAGACGTGCGAGATCAGCACGACCGCCTGGTCCTCTCGCACCGCGCCGAGGAGATCCTGCAGCAGCTCCTCGGATGCCTCGGGATCGACCCCGGCCGTCGGCTCGTCGAGCACCAGGACCGGGAACCCGCGCAGCAGGGCGCGAGCGAGCGCGAGGCGCTGCGCCTGGCCGCCGGACACGAGCGCGCCGCGCTCGCCGACCGGTGCATCCAGTCCGCCGCGCGCACGCAGCCACGACGCGAGGCCCACGCGCGCCAGCGCATCCTCGAGGTCGGCATCCGTGGCGGTCTCGCGCGCGAACAGCAGGTTCTGGCGGATGTCCTCGTCGAAGAGCATCGGATGCTGCTCGCAGAGGCCGACCGTCCGCCGGACGTCGTCGGCGGCCAGGTCGTGCACGGAGCGTCCGCCGATCTCGTAGACGCCGTCGGTGTCGAGGAAGCGCACCAGCGCGTGGGCGAGCGTCGTCTTGCCGGAGCCGCTGGACCCCACCACGAGCACGCGCTCGCCGGGGCGGAGATCGAAGTCCACCTCGCGCAGCGTCGCCACGGCCGCGCCGGGCCAGCGCACCGACGCGCCCCGAAGCCGCAGCCCGTCGCCGAGCGCCGGTGCCTCGCCGGTCGGAGCGACGGAGTCGTGGACGAGCTCGGGAGGCACGTCGGCGGGCACGGACGCGGCGATGCGCCCGGCGGCGGAGCGCACCTGCCGCCACGCCGAGGCTGCGAGCGGGACGGTTGCGAACACCTCGAAGACGGCGAGGGGGATCAGTGCCACCACCGCGAGGGACGGCGCGTCGAGGACGCCGGCCTGAGAGCCGGGCATCGCGGTGACGACGGCGGCGATCGTGGCGGCGCCGGCGGCGAGCGACACGAGGGCCGAGGTGCCCGCCTGGGCTCCGGTTCGCCGCACCGTCGCGCGCCGCAGCGCGGCGTCCGCCGCCACGATGCGGTCGCGGCTCTCGGCCTCGGCGCCGTAGGCGATCAGCACGTCCAGGTTCGTCAGGTGGTCCAGCACCGCGTCGGCCAGGCGCCCGCGCAGGGGAGCGATGTCGCGTTCGGCGCGCGAGCCCGAGGCCCAGCCCCAGCCTGCCGCCGCGGCGGCTGCGATCAGGAGGCAGCCCGACAGCGTCAGCGCGGCGGGCCACCACACGAACGCCACGAGGACGACCGCGCCCGCGGCGACGAGCGCCGAGGAGGCGAGCGGCTGCACCACGCGCAGGGGCAGGTTCTGCAGCTCGTCGATGTCGTCCACGAGTGCGCCGAGGACCGATCCGCGTCGCGCGCGGAGAAGTCCGTCTGGCGCCAAAGGCACGAGCCGGCGGACCAGGTCCGCTCGCGTCGCGGCCAGCTGCCGCAGCGCCGCGTCGTGGCCCATCAGGCGCTCGCCGTAGCGGAAGACGGCCCGCGCGATCGCGAAGAACCGCACGCCGACCACAGCGGCCGTCAGGTACAGCACGGGCGGCTGCTCGCTCGCCCGCACGATGAGCCACGCGCTCACGGCCAGCAGCGCCACCGCGGAGGCCTCTGAGGCGAAGCCGGCAGCCAGGGTCCACCGGAGCCGGCGTGCCGGCGGCATCGCGTCCCGCAGCACGTCGCGCGCCGTGCGCGTCTCGGCGCGGCCCCGCGAGGCGGTCATGCCAGGACCTCGCTGGCCTCGACGGGAACGACGCGGTCGGCGATCCCGCGGGCGGCCGTGCGATGCGAGACCAGCAGCACTGTCGCGCCCTCGTCGGCGAGGGACCGGATGCCGCGCCACAGGCGGGCTTCGGTCGGCGCATCGAGCGCGGCGCTCGGCTCGTCGAGCACGATGACGCGGGCGCGACCCCGCAGGTACCGGTGGAAAGCACGAGCCACGGCCACGCGCTGCGCCTGCCCGCCGGACAGGCCCGCACCCTGCACGCCGAGTTCGGACTCGGGATCGAGGCCGTCGGCACACGCGAGAGCGAGGGCACGCCGGAGCGCGGGCTCCGTGGGCGAAGGGTCGCCCAGCGTGACGTTGTCGCGGATCGTCCCCGCGAGAAGGCCGGGGTGCTGATCGGCCCACGCGAGCCACGACGCCGGCGGGAGTCCGCGCACATCCCGACCGCCGAACGTCGCCTCGCCCTCGAACGCCGCGGCGCCGCGGAGAGCCGAGAGGATGCTGGACTTGCCGGCGCCGCTCGGTCCCTCGATGAGCGTCACCGTGCCGGGTGCGGCCTCGAACGACACCGGTGGCAGCAAGAGGTCCCCGCGGCGCACCCGCAGCCCGTCGACGCGCAGGATCGCGTCATGCCAGGGGCCCGCATCCCGCCGGAGGAAGGGGACTGCCGGGGGCACGCCACGTGCGGCATCCAGGACGTCGAAGACGTCGTCGGTCGCCGCGACACCTTCCGCGGCGGCATGGAACTGGACGCCCACCTGGCGCAGCGGCAGGTACGCCTCCGGGGCGAGCAGCAGCACGAACAGCCCGACGCCGAGCCCCAACGAGCCGTCGATGAGCCGGAACCCGATCGAGACCGCGACGATGGCCACCGAGATGCTCGCGAAGAACTCCAGCGCGAATCCGGAGAGGAACGACACGCGCAGCACGCGCAGTGTCTCGCGGCGGTAGTCGTCGGTGACCCGCTCGATGGCGGCCGCCGCCCGGTGCTGGCGACCGAACACGGTGAGCGTCGCCAGACCCTCGACGGTGTCGGCGAAGCGTGCGGCAAGTCGCTGCAGGGTCCGCCACTGCCGCTGCTGCACCGTGCGGGTCGCGAGCCCGATGAGCACCATGAAGACGGGGATGAGGGGGAGGGTCAGCAGCACCGTGATCGCGGAGATCACGTCCTGCCACCACATCACGGCGACGAGGATCGGCGTTGCGACGGCGGTCTGCACCAGTGCAGGGAGATACCGGCCGAAGTACGCCTCGAGCGCCTGCAGGCCACGGCCTGCGGTCACCGCGAGCGCGGCGGAGTTCCGCGTCGCGAGCCATCCCGGGCCGAGCGTGCCGATCGCCGAGACGAGCGCTGTGCGAAGCTGCGTCTGCACGCGGGCTGCGGCGCGGATGGCGACGGCCTCCCGGACCCACAGCAGCGCGCCACGCGCCGCCACGACGGCTGCGAGAGCCCCGAGGATCGCCGCCGCCTCGGGCAGCGGCATCCCGTCGATCAGCCCCGTGATCGCGCGGGTGAGCAGCCAGGCGAACGCGACGATCACAGCCGTCTGCGCTGCGGCGACCAGACCGATCGCGAGGAAGAACCCGCGTGATGCGGCGGCATACCGCAGGAGCCGCGGGTCCACCGGGCGGCTGGGGCGCGACCCGGCGTCCGCCCGTCCGGCGGCGGGCTCGGAGCTGCTTCCTGCCATGGTTCCCCTCAATGCGCGACCGCCGCCGCCTTCTCGATGTGGGAGCGCGTGACCCGCTGGCGGAACACCCAGTACGTCCACCCCTGGTACAGCAGCACCAGCGGAAGGAAGATCACCGCGGCCCACGTCATGATCGTCAGCGTGTAGTCGGTGCTCGAGGCGTTGTCGATGGTGAGGCTGTACGCCGGGTCGGTCGTCGAGGGCATCGCGAACGGGAACAGCGCGAACCACAGCGAGAGCACCACCGCCAGCACCGTGACGGCGCCGAACGCGAACGCCCACCCCTCGCGACCGCGCGCGTTCGCCACCGAGGCTCCGACGAGGTGCAGTCCGGCAGTCACCGTGCACGCGACGGTCAGCCACGCCAGGTCACGGCCCTCGGAGAACGCCAGAAGGCTCGTCCACACCAGGAACGCCGCGGCGAGGAGGATCGCCACCAGGCCCGCCCGACCCGCGAGCCGGCGGGCGTCCGCGCGCACCCGGCCGTCGGTCTTCAGCGCGACGAAGAGGACGCCGTGCGTGAAGAACAGCAGCAGCGTGGTCAGACCGCCCAGCAGCGCGTACGGGTTCAGCAGCGTCAGCAGCGACCCGGTGACGTTCATCTCGGCATCGATGGGCACGCCCTGCACGATGTTCGCCAGGGCGATGCCCCACAGCAGCGCGGGCACGGCGGACCCCACCACGATCAGCGTGTCGAAGCGCTTGCGCCAGCGGGCGCTGTCGCGCTGGTGGCGGTACTCGAACGACACCCCGCGGGCGATGAGGGCGAGCAGGATCAGCAGCAGCGGGAGGTAGAACCCGCTGAACAGCGTCGCGTACCAGTGGGGGAACGCCGCGAACAGGCTCGCGCCGGCGACGATCACCCACGTCTCGTTGAGGTCCCACACCGGGCCGATGGTGTTGATCACCTGGCGGCGGCTGATGTCGTCCCGTCCCAGGAACGGCAGCGACATGCCGACGCCGAAGTCGAACCCGTCGAGGACGAAGTACCCGACGAAGAGGAATCCGACGATCCAGAACCAGAGGTGGGCGAGATCCATGGCGTGCTCCGTGTGCGCTCGGGTGTGGTCAGTAGACCGTCGTGGGGGTGTGTGCGTCGGCGTCGGCGCGGGCGTCGCCGTCAGAGAGGGGGTCCGGCCCCGTCCGGGCGGCCTTGAGGATGAGACCGAGCTCGACGACGGCCAGGGTCGCGTAGATGAGCGTGAAGGCGACGAGCGAGATCAGCACGGTCCACCCGGGCACGTTGGGCGAGACGCCGTCCTCGGTGAGCATGAGGCTGAACACGATCCAGGGCTGACGGCCCATCTCGGTGAAGACCCAGCCCACGAGGCTGCCCAGCAGCGGCAGCGGGGCCGCCCAGATCGCGACCCGCCACATCCACGGGGCCACGGGGCGCGGCGCGTTCCTCCGCGTGAACCACAGCCCCGCGAGCGCGACCAGCGCCGCGGCACCGCCCAGCGCGATCATCCAGCGGAAGGACCAGTACGTCACCCACACGATGGGGCGGTAGTCCACGCCCGCGCCGAACTGCTCGCTGTACTGCGCCTGCAGATCGTTCAGGCCCTCGACGCAGCCGTCGAGACTGTGGGTCGACAGCAGCGACAGCAGGTACGGCACACGCAGCGACCACACCTCCTCCGTGCCGTCGGGGGTGCCGATCGACAGCAGCGAGAACGAGGCATCCGCTCCGCAGGCGGAGTTCCAGATCGCCTCGGCCGCGGCCATCTTCATCGGCTGGGTCGCCACCATGACCAGACTCAGCTGGTCCCCGCTGACGGCCACGCCCGCGAAGGAGACGATCACGGCCCACAGTCCGAACCGCAGCGATGACCGCATGGTCTCGAGGTGCTGCCCGCGGGCGAGGTGCCAGGCGGAGACCGCGACGACCACCGTGGCCGAGAACATCCACGCCGCGAAGATCGTATGGGGGAAGGCGGCCAGAACCACGGGGTTGGTGAGCACGGCGCCGATGTCGATCAGCTCCGCCCGCGATCCGTCGGCGGCCATCCGGAAGCCCACCGGGTTCTGCATGAACGCGTTGGCGGCGAGGATGAAGTACGCCGACGCGGTGGAGCCGAGCACCACCATCCACATCGACAGCAGGTGGAGGATGCGGGGGAGCCGGTCCCATCCGAAGATCCACAGGCCGATGAAGGTGGCCTCGAAGAAGAACGCCATGAGGCCCTCGAAGGCCAGCGGCGCGCCGAACACGTCGCCGACGAAGCGCGAGTAGGCCGACCAGTTCATGCCGAACTGGAACTCCTGGACGATGCCGGTGACCACGCCCATGGCGAAGTTGATCAGGAAGATCTTCCCGAACAGCCGGGTGAGGTGCAGCCACTTCACATCGCCGGTGCGGTGCCACACCGTCTGGAAGATCGCGACCACCAGCGCCATGCCGAGGGTGAGCGGCACGAACAGGTAGTGGTAGAGCGTCGTGAGCCCGAACTGCCAGCGGGCAAGGAGCAGGGGGTCCAGCAGATCCACGATGTGTCTCCGATCGCTGCGAGGGCGGACCGTGTGTGGTCTGACCACAATACCATGTGGTCAGACCACAGGTATCGTCACGCGCGACTCAGCGTGATCCCGCCGCACCGGGACGGACGCCAGACACGCCACTGCCCACCGATCCACGGGGGAGGGTGGGCAGCGTGAGGGCGCCTGGGGTCACCGCGTCGGCGTGCGGTTCTCCGCGCTCACCATCCACGAGAGCTGCTCCATCCGCTCGAGGATGGCATGCAGGATGTCGGCGCTCGTGGGGTCTTCCTCGTCGACGTCGTCGTGCACCTCGCGGCACGTCGTCGCGACGGCGTCCAGTCGCTCGGTCATGAGGTCGATGACCTCGGTCGTCTCGATCTCGCCCTGGGGGAACTCCGGCAGGGTCGTGGTCTGGGCCACCTCGTCGCTGCGCCCATCGGGCAGCGCGTGCAGCGAGCGCATGCGCTCGGCGATGGTGTCGGAGAACTCACGCGCGGACTCGATGATCTCGTCCAGCTGCAGGTGGGTGTCGCGGAAGTTGCGCCCGACGACGTTCCAGTGCGCCTGCTTGCCCTGCAGCGACAGCTCGATCAGGTCGACGAGCACCTTCTGCAGGTTCTCGCTGAGGGCCTCGGAGGCGGTGAAGCCGCGCTCGGCGTTCTGCTCCGATGTCAGCTCGGCGCCCCCGCCGCCGCGAGCCGGCCGGCGCTTGTTACCCGCCGTCGATGCGCCCGCGCTCTTGTCGCCGCTGCTCTTGCTGGTGGTCGTGCTGGGGGTCACGATCTCTCCGTTCTGATGCCTGCCCCGAGGTTAGCCAGGCACAGGGTGGGGAGGCAGGGGTATTGCCGGAACGGTGGCGGCGTGCTACCCGCCCGCCCGGTCGTGCGTGGTGGGATGGAAAGGATGACCACCTCTTCCGATCTGCCTCCCGACGCCCGTGCGATCGGCTCCGCCGTGCGGCGCGGCCAGATCTCCGCGGTCGAGGTGACCCGGGCGCACCTGGAGCGCATCGCCGCCGTGAATCCTCACGTGAACGCCCTGACCGTCGTCTTCGAGGAGCGCGCTCTCGCGCTCGCGGCCCACCTCGACGCAGCGCGTGCCGCCGGGGAGGACCCGGGGCCGCTGGCCGGTGTGCCGATCTCGGTCAAGGAGAACATCGACCTCACCTGGTCGGCGACGACCAACGGCTGGCGGGGCCTGGCAGACGCCGTCCCGGCCGTCGACGCCGCCATCGTCCGGCGGATGCGGAAGGCCGGCGCCGTGCCGGTCGGGCGCGGCAACATGCCGGACTTCGGCATGCGGTGGGACACCGACAACGACCTCTTCGGTCGCACGCTCAATCCGTGGGATGCCGGCCGCAGCGCCGGGGGATCGAGTGCGGGCGACGCCGTCGCGGTCGCGACGCGCATGAGCGCGATCGGGCTCGGCAACGACTTCGGTGGCTCGCTGCGGCTCCCGGCGTACGCGGCAGGTGTCTGCGGGCTGCGTCCCTCGCGGGGGCTGGTCCCTCGCGCGGCTGTCCGTGAGAGCGGCGTCGCACTGACGCTGCAGAGCTTCTCGGTGAACGGGCCGCTCGCCCGCCGCGTCGACGACCTCGAACTCGCCCTCGACGTCGTGCGGGGGTGGGATGCCGACGACCCGGTGTCGCTCGAGGCTCCCCGCGTACGGCCCGACGCGCGGCCCCGACGGGTCGGCGTCGTGCGGGATCCGCTGGGCTGGGGCGCCGACGAGCAGGTGCTCGCCGCAGTCGACCGGGCGGCGGCATCCCTCTCTGGTGCCGGTTGGGAGATCGTCGAGATCGAGCCGCCCCTGCTCGAGGAGGCGGCGGTGCTGTGGCGCCGCCTGTCGTGCACCGACATGCTGACCTCGCTCGCCCCCGAGGTCCTCGGCGCGCCGCTCGGACGCTCGGCGACCCGGTTCCTCCGGGACAGCACGGCGGCTGCGCGTCCGTACGAGACCGCGGCCGAGTACGCGCAGGCGTGGGCGCGCTCGGCCGTCGTCGCGGCTCGGTGGCGGCGGCTGCTCCTCGAGGTGCCGCTGATCCTCGGACCGGTGTCGACCTCCCGCATGCGCGAGCCCGATCACGACCTGGGCGGAACGGATGCCGCCGACCGGGCCTGGCGCGACCTCCGGCTCACGGTCGCGGCCAACTTCCTCGGCCTGCCGGCGCTCGCGCTGCCCACCGGGCTCGACGACGGCGGACTGCCCACCGGCGTGCAGGTGATCGGCCCGATGTTCGGCGAGGACCTGGTCTTCGCCGCGGCGCGGGACATCGAGGCGGCCGTCCCGCCGCTGCCCGCCCCACCGGTGTGACCCCGGGAACGAGCGAACACGCGGCGCCGCCGAAGCGACGCCGCGTGTTCGCGGTGATCAGGCCGTCCGGCGGCGCCGGAACACGGCCAGCGCCCCGAGAAGGAGCAGCATTCCGCCCAGGAGGGCCAGGAAGGTGGCATCCGCGCCCGACCCGGTCTGCGCGAGCGACCCGCCGGCTGCGGCCCCGGCGACGTACCGGAAGCCGTCCTCCAGCACGCCCGTCCCGCATGTGCCTGCGCCGACGACGGTGACATCGACCGTCCCGGCGGTCGCCGCCTTCGGCGTCAGGGCGCGGATCGTGGTGTCGTTCACCACTTGGAACTCCGTGGCCGGGATGCCGCCGAACAGCACGGCGGTGGCGCCGGTGAAGCACTGCCCCGTGATGGTCACGATGGTGCCGCCACCGGTCGGTCCCGTGCCGGGTCGGGTGCCGTCGACATCGGTGACCGGGTAGTACACGAACGAGCCGGGGTCGCTGATGCCGTCCGGGCCGGTCACGAGAACCAGCGCCGGACCCGGGGTGCCCGGAGGCGTCGTCACCCGGATCTCGGTGTCGCTGACCACCGTGAGGTCGGTGCCCGGCACGCCGTCGAAGGTCACGGAGGTCACGCCGGTGAAGTTCCACCCCGTGATGGTGACGGCGGTTCCGCCTGTCTCGGGGCCCGAGGCGGGCTCGAGCGAGGTGATGACCGGCTCGTCCAGGTACTCGTACCCGTCGGGCAGCGTGTCCTCGCCGCACGCGGCGGAGCCCACGACCGTGATGTCGACGATCCCCACGCCGGCAGGGGCGACCGCGGTGATCTGCGTGTCGCTGACGACGGTGAAGCTCATGGCCGGCCTGTCGCCGAAGAGCACCTCGGTCGCCCCTGTGAAGCACGAGCCGGTGATGGTGACCGTGTTCCCGCCTGCCTCCGGTCCGATCTCGGGCTCCACGCCGTCGATCTCGGTGCCCGGAACGAAGGTGAACCGGCCCGCGTCGGCATCCGCCACGGGGTGCTGCACGACGACCGGCACGGTGGCGGGGGCGTGCGCCGGGGTCGTCACCCGGATCTCGGTGTCGCTGACGACGGTGAAGCCGGTGCCGGGGATGCCGTCGAAGGTCACGCCGGTCGCCCCGGTGAATCCTTCGCCGGTGATCGTGGCGACGGTGCCGCCGTCCTCCGGTCCGGAGGTCGGGCTCAGGTCGGCGACCGTCGGCACGTCGAGGTAGTCGAAGTCACCGGCGCCGACGTCGCCGCCCGGGTGCTGCACGCTCACGGGCGCGAGGCCGGGGACGTGCGCCGGAGTCGTCACCCGGATCTCGGTGTCGCTGACGACGGTGAAGCCGGTGCCCGGGATGCCGTCGAAGGTCACGCCGGTCGCGCCGGTGAAGCCCTCGCCGGTGATCGTCACGACGGTGCCGCCGGTCTCCGGACCTGAGGTGGGCTCGAGGTCGGCGACGACGGGGGGTGCGATGTACTCGTAGGCATCCTCCACCACGGCAGTGCCGCAGTCACCGGCGCCGACGACGCTCACGTCGACGATGCCGGTGCCGGCGGGCACGATGGCGGTGATTCGCGTGTCGCTGTTCACGACGAAGCCGGTCGCGGCGGTGCCGCCGAACAGCACCGCCGTCGCGCCGGTGAAGCAGTCGCCGGTGATGACGACCTCGTCGCCTCCTGCCTCGGGGCCGGAGCCCGGCTCGACGCCGTCGATCTCCGCCACGTCGAAGTACTCGAACTCCATCGGCTCGGACGGTCCCACCTCGTTGGTCACGACCACGTCGACGACGCCCGGGGCGTGCGGCGGGGTGACCACCGTGATCTCGGTGTCGTTCACGACGGTGAAGGGCACCTCAACGCCGTCGACGGTCACGGAGGTGGTGCGGGTGAAGTCGTCACCGGTGATGGTCACGGAGGTGCCCCCGGTCTCGGGGCCGCGACCCGGCACGATCGACGTCAGCACCGGCGCATCCGGCTCGACGTAGGTGAAGGCATCCTCCTGTGTCGCGTCGCCGCACTCGGTGGGGTTCACCACGGTCACGTCCACGGGGCCGACGGCGCCCGCGGGCGCGAGCACCCGGATCTCGGTGTCGCTGACGACCGTCAGGTCCGTCCCGGGCTGGTCGCCGAAGAGCACCTGCGTCGCACCGGTGAAGCACGTGCCGGTGATCGTGACCGGGTCGCCACCGGCGGTCGAGCCGCTGTCAGGCGCGATCCCGTCGATGCGGGTGACGTTGTAGTAGGTGAAGGTGAGGGTGGACGTCGAACCCTCGGAGTTCGTGACCGTCACGGGAACGGCGCCGGGCGCGGCCTGCGACGGCGCGGTCGTGCGGATGTCGCCGTCCGGGTCGATCGTGAAGGACTCCACCGGCACGGTGCCGAAGAGGATCTCGGTGACATCGCCGAGATTGTCGCCCGTGATCGTCACATCGGTGCCGCCGGTGAGCGGTCCGCGCACGGGCGTCATGGCGAGGTTCGCGGGGACGACGAGCGGGATGGCGCGCACGGTCGCCGAGGCCAGATCCAGGGCGATCGCGCCGCCCGTGATGCCCGGGGCGACTGTCAGGGCGACGGCGCGCTGGGTGAAGGAGCCTGCGTCCAGGCCGTTGGGATCGCGGAACTCTCCCTGCTCCTCCTGCACGTTCACGACGATCGTCACGACCCGGTTCAGGGCGGCCAGCACCGGCTGCAGGGCGCTCACCGCGCTCGTGAGCGTGGCGGTGAGGGATCCTTCCAGCGCCTCCACGTTCGAAGTCGTGCCGACGACGGCGCCGACGGCCGGCACGATGGTGCCCAGCACGTAGCCCGTGATCGGCGTGAGAAGCGACCCCACGGGTAGGCCGGCGATGTCGGTGCCCTCGAGCGACACGGCGGGGGGCGCGGAGCCCGGGGTGCCGAGGAAGCCGCCGAGCGTTCCGTCGATCGTGATGGCGAGGTTCCCGATCGGAAGGACCGTGCGGACCCCCGCGGCGATCGAGATGTCGAGGCTCGTGGTGTTCAGCACGGTGTCGAGGGCCGAGGACAGCGCCGTCGGCAGCTGGTCGGTGAGGATGTCGCTCAGCGCCTCGGCGATCGTGGGGTTCAGTCCGGCATCCGAGAGCAGCGTCGTGTTCGCGGGAAGGTCGTTGAGCGCGTACAGCTCGTCGAGGTCGATGACGATCTCGCCGCTGCCCAGCGTCAGGGAGAGCGGTCCGGAGACGAAGCGGTCGTCCGAGACGGCGTCGAGGGCCGCGCCCAGGTCGGCCGAGAGCGTCGCGGTGACGGAAGGATCGTCGAGGTCGACCAGACCCAGGAGCAGGCCCTCCAGGATGGCGTCGATCCCGCCCAGCAGTCCGCCGACGGTCGTGTCGATGGGGCCGCCGTCGCCGGCGAGCGCGTTGACGCTGGTGCTCGTCGACGCGAGAGTCGCGTCGAGGCTCTGCGCGACCTCGCCCAGGACCGGCGAGGTGAGGGTGAGCTCGCCGCTGGCGATCTGGTAGTCGCTCGACACAGTCACCGCACCGGGAGCGCGGGTGGCCTGAGCGGATGCCGACACGGCGCCGAGCTCCAGGGACAGCGTGTCGATCAGCGCGTCGACGCCGACGGCCTCGAGCACCGGGCCGAGGTTGAGGGTGGTGTTCTCACCGGGCGCTCCCGTGCCCGCCTGGATGGCGCCGTCGGAGCCGATGAGGCCCGATGAGGCGAACGCGTTCCCGACGACCGCGCGGCCATACTGACCGGTTGCGCCGAGAGTGAGGACGTCGTTGCCGCCGAACAGCTGCATGCCCAGACCCAGGTCGATCAGGCTGAGCGCCGTCGAGTCGATGGCGGCGTCGGCCACGCCTCCGGGCGGAAGGTCCCGGTAGGCACCGGCGAGAGCGGCGACGGCATCGAGGTCGACCAGGCCGCCGCCGGAGAGGAACAGGCCCTCGGCTTCGGCCCGGTCGTCCGCCGCGGCGAGGGCCGCGCCACCGCCGAGGGTGGTGAGGACGATGCCCGTCACGACGCCTGCCGCCGCGGCGGCTGTCACCCGTCGCGGGCTGCGCTTGTCACCCCCTCTCGATCTCGACGACGTCCAAAGCGATCGCGGTTCGAGCATGTCGACTCCAAGTCAGGGCGTCCTCGCGGACTGGGGACCCGCAAGGTGGCTGCGCGCGCGTCGCGAACTGGGACTCGCAGGAGGGCTGCGCACGGCCGCGCCTCGAACCTAGGGTTCCGACGCGCGCCTTCCGGGGCCGTTTCGCGGACTTCAGTCGATCCTGAGGCGCTGTTTGCCGACTGTTAGGGGTATCCCTGGGTTCCCACTGGCCATCTCACGCCGGCCTCCCGTGGGGAGCCGGGCTGTCAAGCCCCGCGTGAGAGCCCGTGCGGACCGGGATCCTGGTAGCGATCCGAGGAGGACTTCTTCATGACCGACCCCGCGTCCGAACCCCACGGCCCCGAGAAGCTGCCCGATCAGCAGCCGGCCGACCCGACAGACCTCACCAACCAGCCGGCGCTGCAGTCCGGCGCGACGTCTCGCTGGCTCGTGCCGGCCGCAGTGCTGACCCTGATCGCGCTCGTGCTGTATGCCTGGGCGTTCTCGCTGCAGCTGATCCTGCCGATCATCGGCATCGTCTACGTGCTCGTGATGCTCGCGCTGATGATCCTCGTGTCGCGCCGGCGGGGAGACGCTCGGCGCAAGAACGTGCGTCTGGCGTGGTACATGGGTGCGCTCGCGGCCGGGGCCCTCATCGTCTTCCTCGGCATCTACGCTGTCGAGATCCTTCGGGTCGCGCCGAACGGCTGAGGCCACCCTTGTCTTTTCTATCGAAGAACGATAGCTTGAAGCCGTTCTTCGATAGAAAGGTACGCCGGTGGGAAGAAAAACCATCCTGGCGCTGCGCGTCGTGATCGCGCTGTCGCTGCTGGGCTCGCTGTTCGTGCAGACGGTCCTCCTGCCGCTGATCTGGATCGACCTCGAGGGCGCGGAGCTGTGGGCTCGCATCGCGTTCGTGACGATCGCGGCGCTGTGGATCGTGACGCTGCAGGTCACCGCCATCTGCATCTGGCAGCTGCTGACCCTGGTCCGCCGCGGCGCGGTGTTCTCGTCGGCATCCTTCCGTTATGTCGACGTCATCATCGGTGCCATCGCCGCCGCCGCCGTCCTCACCTTCGCCCTCGCCGTCCTGCTCGCGCCCGGGCCGACCGCGCCCGGCGTCGTCGGGCTGGTGTGCGGGGCGGCGCTGGTGACGGCGGGCGTCGCCCTGGTCATCGTCGTGATGCGGATGCTGCTGGCCCAAGCGGTCGACCGCGAGTCCGAAGCGCGCCGCCTGCGCTCCGAGCTGGACGAGGTGATCTGATGCCCATCATCGTCGACATCGACGTCATGCTGGCCCGACGCAAGATGGCCGTCGGGACCCTCGCCGAGCGCGTCGGCATCACGCCGGCCAATCTCGCAGTGCTCAAGAACGGTCGTGCCAAGGCTGTGCGGTTCACGACGCTCGATGCTCTGTGCGAGGTGCTGCAATGTCAGCCCGGCGACCTGCTGCGCTGGGAACCCGACCAGGCCGCGACGGCGGAACCGGAAGAGCGCGGTCTGGCCGAGTCGTCGGCCTGATCGGGGGCCGACGCCTCAGACGCGTTGGAGTGTGTCGCGGGGGTGCACGCCGTATTCGGCGCGATAGTACGTGGCGAAGCGCGACACGTGAAGGAAGCCCCAGCGGCGCGCGATCTGCGCCACCGATCCGACGCCGCGCACGAGGTCGTCGTGGGCTCCGGCGATGCGCGCACGGCGAAGGTACTCGCGGGGCGAGACGCCGAACTCGCGCTTGAACGCGTACTGGAGGCCTCGGGTGGAGATGTGCACCGACTGCGCCACGTCGTCGATGGTGATCGGCAGACGCGCGTGCTCATCCATGAAGGCCGCGGCCCGTCGCGCCGTCGTCGGCGCCGGCGACCGCTGCGCCGGGCTCTCGAGGGCGCGCAGGAAGGTCGTGGGGAACGTGGTGAGCGTCGTGACGAGCGCGTGGCGGGTCAGCTCGGCTTCGAGCAGCGCGTGGGTCTCGCCGGGGGCCGCGAGCGTCGCGAGAGACGTGTGGACATGCCGGTGCACGTTCTCCCACAGGGCTCCAGCGGTGGAACTGATCGGCGACGAATCGGTGACCCGGAGCTCGAGGCGATCGTCTCCCGTGAGCCGACGGGCGAGCTGCTGCGCGGCCGCGCGGTGGAAGACGAAGGCGCGCACCTCCGCCATGTCTTCCCAGCCCACGAGCACCGGCGCGTCCGAGCAGGCCCACGGCGACCGTGGATCCAGGTCGCGCCGAGCTTCGTTCACCCAGCCGTCCTCGACGACCACTCGGCATGCGAGGAGCTGATCCTCAGGCTGCACGGTCGACCGGACACCGGCTGAGAGCTCGTAGCGGATGACGCTGAAGTCGGCCACCTGTGCCGACGCCCAGGCGAATCGGCAGCGCTGGGGATCGAGCGCCTGAACACGCGCCGAAGGGACGAACTCCGACCACGTCTCCTGCACCGTCTCCACATCGCTGCTGGAGCGTCGGAGTACGTGCGGCATCGGGTCCGAGGTTATCGCAGGCGGGGCGTACGGCAGCGGTCCGGAACACCTCGGCAGGCGCGTGACCGCGTCTCTTTGCCATCCGCGGTCGCCTCGCGCAACCCCCTCTGCACCGGGAGGGATCCGGGTGAGAGTCGAAGGAGACCGAGGAGGACCGAATGAAAGCCATGACGTATCGCGGGCCCTACAAACTCCGCGTCGAGGAGAAGCCCGATCCCGTGATCGAACACCCGAACGACGCCATCGTCCGCGTCGAGCTGGCGGCCATCTGCGGATCGGACCTGCACCTGTACCACGGCATGATGCCCGACACCCGGATCGGCCACACGTTCGGCCACGAGTTCATCGGGACGGTCGAGGAGATCGGCCCGTCCGTGCAGAACCTCGCAGTCGGCGATCGCGTGCTGGTGCCGTTCAACGTCTACTGCGGCAGCTGCTTCTTCTGCGCGCGCGGCCTGTACTCCAACTGTCACAACGTGAACCCGAACGCCACGGCGGTCGGCGGGATCTACGGGTACTCGCACACCACGGGCGGGTACGACGGCGGTCAGGCGGAGCTCGTGCGTGTGCCTCTCGCGGACGTCGGGCCGTCGGTGATCCCCGACGACATCCATCCCGAGGACGCTCTTCTGCTGACGGATGCCTTCTCCACGGGCTACTTCGGCGCTCAGCTCGCCGACATCGAGGAAGGCGACACCGCGGTCGTGTTCGGTGCGGGCCCGGTGGGGCTGGCGGCCGCACGATCGTGCTGGCTCATGGGCGCGGGACGAGTCATCGTCGTCGATCACCTCGACTACCGGCTGCGCAAGGCCGAGGAGTTCGCGTTCGCCGAGACGATCAACTTCGGCAAGGTCGGCGACATCGTGCGCGAGCTCAAGTACGCCACGGGCGGGCTGGGCGCGGACGTCGCGGTCGAGGCGGTGGGCGCCGAAGCCGACGGTCACGTGCTGCAGCACGTGACCTCCGCCAAGCTGAAGCTGCAGGGCGGCTCGCCGGTGGCGCTGAACTGGGCCATCGACTCCGTCCGCAAAGGCGGCACGGTCTCTGTCATGGGAGCCTTCGGGCCCATCTTCAGCGCGGTCAAGTTCGGCGATGCCGTGAACAAGGGGCTGACGATCCGGACCAACCAGGCACCGGTGAAGCGCCAGTGGCCGCGCCTGTTCGAGCACATCCGCGCCGGCCACATCTCGCCGCGCGACATGATCACGCACCGGTTCCCCCTCGACGACATCGCCGAGGCGTACCACGTGTTCTCATCCAAGCTCGACGACATCATCAAGCCGATCGTCGTTCCGGCCCCCTGACCGCCGGCGCCGCACACATCACGCCCTGACGACTCACTCGGAGGAATCATGCCGTACACCGCAGACAAGCCCATCCCGCCGCCGGACAGCTCCTCGCTGCGCGAGCGCATCCCCGGCTGGGGCGCCGACCTCGATCCGGCCAACCGGCCGGCGTTCCCTCACGAGCAGCCGGGCATCCCGACCGGCGCCCACTGGGAGCTCCCGGAGCAGCAGCCCGAGAAGCAGCCGCGCGAACGGTCCGTCGAGCACACGCGACTGACGCCGGTCTTCGGCACGGCGCAGCCGCTGCACGGGCTCTCGGGAAGGATCCGCCGCTTCGCGTACGACACCTACAGCGAGGGTCAGGCAGCGCACTGGCTGCTGCTCATCGTGGGCGACCGCGTGGACGCCATCACGTCGCATCTGCGATCGTTCGTCTCCGCTCGCCCGGATGAGCCCATCTCGCAGTCGGGCATCCTGGGTGAGCGCGGTCGCCGTCCGGTCGCGTCCCGGGTGGCGCCGGGACGCATCGACCTCAAGCACACCTGGCTCGACCCGATCCTCGTGGTGGGCCCATGGCTCCTCGTCGCCTACGGGGTGTTCAAGGTCGGCAAGGCGATCGTGAGGCCGGGCTCGCGGCGATCGTCGTGATCCGTTCCGGCGGGTCGCCGGCGGCTGAGGCCGCTCGAGCGACGCGCTGACGCGATCGCGCCGGCATCCTCCTGTCGTCAGGGGATGCCGGCGCGATGCTGTGATGCTGTTCGCCGTCGCGGCTGTCAGTCCTTACGAAGGGCGTCGCCCTTGTGCGCAGCGCGCTTGCCGCTCTTGTCCGACTCGACGATGTAAGACGGCTCGTCCTCCGAGGCGGTGAAGTGCTGTCCGTCGAAGGTGAAGTCCTTCGTGCGGCGCTCGACGATATGGCCGTGTGTGCGGCCCTGCGAGGTCTTCCAGCTCACCCGGTCGCCCTTGGACAGATTCTTCGTCATGGCCGTCTGGTCACCGCGGCACGTCGCCGCGCCAAGCGCCGGTCTCGTGGCCGGTCTTCTCGATGAACTTCTTGAAGTTCTCGAGGTCCTTCTTCACAGCGTGCTTCCCAGCGCCCACGAGCGAACCGAGCTTCTCGATCGCGTCCGTCGGCTCCCAGTCGATCTGCACGGTGACGCGCGAGGAGTCGTCGTCGAGCTTGTGGAACGTCACGACGCCGGCGTGCGCGGTGTCGCCGCTGGTGCTGCGCCACGCGACCCGCTCATCCGGGTGCTGCTCGGTGATCTCGGCGTCGAACTCGCGCTCGAACATGCCGACCTTCACCTTCCAGCGCAGATGCGTGTCGTCGTACTGCGTGATGGACTCGACCTCGTCGAGGAAGTGGGGGAAGCTCTCGAACTGCGTCCACTGGTTGTAGGCGGTCGTGACGGGAACGTTGACGTCGATGCTTTCGATGATCTGGCTCATGGCTTCTCCTGAGTGGGGTCGGTGCCGGTCGGTCGAATGTCAGGATTCGGGTGGGACCGGGAAGGTCGGCTCTTGCGGATTCGGCGCCGGCGGCTCCTCCGGCGTCGGCGCCAGGGGCTCGCTCGGATAGGGGCGTTCCGGTTCAGGCACCGACGGCTCGCTCGGCATCGGCGCGCCAGGTGTCGGCGCCCCGGGCGCCGTCGGGTCCGGGGGCATCTGGCCCGGCAGGGGCTCGGGCGATGTCGGATCGGTGGTGCTCACGGTTCCTCCTCGGGGCCGTACGGCCGACCGCCACGCTGGACGGGCGACGGCTCATGCTCCAGCATCCGCGGGCGGGGAGAGCGATCGCACCCCCTTGACCACGGCAGTCCTGCCGCGCTATCGCGCACGGACGGCTACGGTGGCTCCAAGCGGGGAGGAGGGGCGGATGTGGTCGCTGCAGTGATCATCCGCGTGGCGGACCTGATCATCCACGTCGCGCTGATCGTCCTGGGGTTCCTCATCGTCGACGCGGAGAACGCCAAGCTGACGATGGACCTGCTGGCCGTGTGGTCCGTACTGGGAACGCTCTACTGGCTCGCCGCGGTGATCGCGGTGGGATCGAGCGTGCGGCGCTCCCGCCCAGGTCTGCCGGGGTGGCTCTCGCGGTTCGAGCTGCACCCCGTGATCAGCATCATCGTGACCATCTCGACCTTCACCACGAGCGCCGTGGGCATCATCGCGGCGGTCGAGATCCTCGTGCTGAGGGATGACCCCGAATGGGCGGGGTGGGTGGAACCGGTGGCGGTGTGGGCGATGCTGCTCTCGTGGGCGCTGTTCCAATGGGGCTTCGCGCGGATCTACGAGCGCCGGTGCCGGCAGGACCCCACCCCTCAGCTGCACTTCCCTCGGACACCGGAGCCTCGCCTCGGGGACTTCGTGTACTTCTCCTACACGAACGCCACGACATTCTCGGTCTCGGATGTGCAGGTGCTCACGACGCGCATGCGCTGGACCGTGGTGTGGCACACCACCCTGAGCTTCTTCCTCAACGCCCTCATCATCGTGCTGGCGTTCAGCACGATCATCAGCGGGTGACAGGCGACGACGCCACCCGCGGAACGGGCGGCGTCGTCGACACCCTGCGTGAGCCGCTCAGCTCAGGCCGTTCTCCGCGAGCCAGTCCGTGGCGATGTCCTCCGACGAACGCTGCTCCTGCGTCGACTGCACGTTGAGGGCTACGAGACCTTCCGGAGTGAGAGCCGCGCTCACCTCGTTGATGACGTCCGCGATCTCGTCGGCGACGTCCTCGTTGACGAGCGGGACCACGTTCGAGGCGAGGAACAGGCCTTCGGGGTCCTCCAGCGTCACGAGGTCGTCCGTCTCGATGCGCGGGTCGGCGCTGTAGACGTTCGCAATCTGGATGTTCCCCGCCACAAGCTCGTCCACGGTGGTGTCGGCCGTCGCCTGGAACGTCACCGTGACTCCGTAGACCTCCTGCAGACCCTTCGGCCCGTACGGGCGCTCCTCGAGCTCGGGCGCGCCGCCGAGCACCAGGCCGTCGATCCCCGCGAGGTCGGCGATCGAGCTGACGTCGTTCTCCTCCGCGAACGCGGCTGTGACGTTGTAGGAGTCCTGGTCGGTCGCGGAGGACTGATCGAGCACCGTCAGGCCCTCGGGCAGCGCCTCCTGCAGCGCGGCGTAGACGTCGTCGCTGGTCGTCGCGGTGGTCTCGGGATCGAAGTACTGCAGCAGGTTGCCGGTGTACTCCGGGAAGAGGTGGATCGAGCCGTCCTCGATCGAGGGCATGTAGGCATCGCGCTGACCGATGTTGAACTGGCGTTCGACCTCGAACCCGGCGCCCTCGAGAGCCTGGGCGTAGATCTCGGCGATGATCTCGTTGGAGTAGTACGCCTGCGAGCCGACGACGATGGTCGACGTGTCGGCGGCCGCGCCGCCTGAACCGCCCTGCAGCGGGTCGGATGCCGCGCATCCGGCGAGGACGAGCGAGGCGAGAGCCGTGGCGCCGAGTGCAAGCGTCAGGCGGCGGGTGCGTGTGGTGGGCATTGTGGAACCTCCGGGGTGGGTGGGGGTCAGGCGGAAGAGTCGGCGAGCAGAGTGGGGGCCTGCGAGCGGGCGGTCGAGGGCGCGCGGCGCTCGGCGGCGCGGATGGCTGTGAACCGCGAGAGCAGCGCGAAGACGCCGTCCAGAACGAGGGCCAGGAGGATCACGACGATCGACGCGCCGAGGATCTGATCGAAGCGGCGGATGTTGATGCCCTGGATCAGGTAGAACCCGAGCCCGCCGAGGCCGACGTACGCCGCGATGGTCACGGTTGCGACCACCTGCAGCGTGGCGGAGCGCAGACCGCCGATGAGAAGAGACAGTCCGAGAGGCATCTCGATCCGGAACAGGATCTGCCACTGCGTCATTCCCATCGCCCGGCCGGCGTCGATCACCGATCGGTCGATGGCCTCGATGCCGGCGTAAGCGCCGGCGAGGATCGAGGGGATCGCCAGCAGCACGAACGCCGCCACCGCCGCTTCGGTCTTCTGTGTGACGCCCAGAACCATGACCAGGAGCGTGACCACGCCCAGGGCGGGCAGAGCGCGGGCGGCGCCGGACAGGAACACCGCGATCTCGCGTCCGCGGCCGGTGTGGCCGATCAGCCAGCCGAGCGGGATCGCGATCACGGCGGCGATCAGGACCGAGACGAAGGTGAACGCCAGGTGCTGCAGGATCGCGACAGGCAGGGGAAGGGCTCCGCCGAGGCGGTCGGGAGAGAGGATCCACACGAACGCGTCGATGAAGGAATTCATGCTGTCACCGCCCTCGCTCGAGGTGGTCGCGGCCGCGCCGCACGGGTCCACGGCATGAGGGCGCGTCCGAGCAGCACGAGCAGCAGATCGATGATCAGCGCCACGACGACGACCGCCACGACGCCGGCGAACACCTCCTCGACGATGCGCCGCTGGTAGCCGTTCGTGAACAGGTACCCCAGGTTCTGAACGCCGACCAGGATTCCCACGGTGGCGAGCGAGATCGTCGAGACCGCCGTCACGCGCAGCCCGGCGAGGATCACCGGCCCCGCGAGCGGGAGGTCCACGGTCCAGAAGCGTCGCCACGGGCCGAAGCCCACCGCGACCGCGGCGCCGCGCGCATCGGCATCGACCGAGCCCAGTCCGTCCGACACCGAGCGGGTCATGATCGCGACCGCATAGATCGTCAGTGCGACGACGAGGTTCGACTCGGACAGCATCGGGATGCCGAGGGCCGCGGAGATCAGCGCAAACAGGCCGAAAGACGGCACCGTGTACAGCAGGCTCACCCCGGTCAGCACTCCGCCGCGCAGCCGGGTGTAGCGGAACGCCGCCCACCCGATCGGCAGCGAGATGAGGAATCCCACGGCGATCGCGATGGCGCTCTGACGCAGGTGGTCCACCGTCAGCCGCCCGATGAGATCCAGGTTGTCGAGCACCCAGTTCACGGGGCGTCCTCGACGAGCACGCCCTGGGTCCGTCCCGCCTCGTCGACCAGGACGGTGCCGCGCGGCGTCTGCTTGCGGCGCAGGGCGCGGGCGCCGCGCTCCGCGCCGATGAACTCGGCGACGAAGGCGCTGGCCGGATTCTCGATGATCTCGCTCGGGCTGCCGACCTGCGCGATCCGCGCGCCCTTCTGGAGGATCACCACCTGGTCGCCGAGGAGGAACGCCTCGTCGATGTCGTGGGTGACGAAGACGATCGTCTTGTCGAGCTCCTCCTGCAGCCTCAGCGTCTCGGCCTGCAGCTCCTTGCGCACGATCGGATCGACCGCGCCGAACGGCTCGTCCATCAGCAGGATGTTCGGGTCGACCGCCAGCGCGCGCGCGACGCCGACCCGCTGCTGCTGTCCTCCGGACAGCTGACCGGGGTAGCGGTCGGCGAGGGACCGGTCCAGCCCGACGACGTCCATCAGCTCCCGGGCACGCTCCCGCGCCTGGCGTCTCGGCACGCCGTTGAGGACCGGAACGGTGGCGATGTTGTCGACGACGGAGTAGTGCGGCAGCAGGCCTGCGTTCTGCAGCACGTATCCGATGCCGCGCCGCAGCTTGACCGGGTCGCGCCGCGAGATCGGCTCGTCGTCGATGAGGATCTCCCCGGTCGTCGGCTCGACGAGGCGGTTGATCATCCGCAGCAGCGTCGTCTTGCCCGATCCGGACGAGCCCACGAGCACGGTGGTCTTGTGCGCAGGGAGGAACAGGCTGAAATCCTCGACAGCGGCAGGGCCGTCGCCGAAGCGCTTCGATACCGCGCGGAACTCGATCGCCATGCTGTCCTTTCGGCGGGATTCAAGGAAACCACAGGCGTCGGACATGGGCGCCGAACCTTTCGCGCCCCGACGTCGGCCGGCGCCGCTACGTTGGGCGGATGAGCACACGCGAGTACGACCTCGTCGTCGTGGGAGCGGGGCCGGTCGGCGAGAACGTGGCCGATCGTGCCGTTCGGGGCGGATTGTCGGTGGCGGTCGTCGAGGGGGAGCTGGTCGGCGGCGAGTGCTCGTACTGGGCGTGCATCCCCTCCAAGGCGCTGCTCCGACCGCAGGCGGCGCTGCGAGCGGCGCGCGATGTCGAGGGTGCGAAGCAGGCGGTGACCGGATCGCCGGATGTCGCGGCGACGCTCGCCCGGCGCGATGCGATCGTCCACCACTGGGACGATGCGTCCCAGGTGAGGTGGCTGGAGGGCGCGGGAGTCCAGCTCGTGCGCGGGCGGGGGAGGCTCAGCGGTGAACGCCGGGTGACCGTGACGGAGGCCGACGGGCATGAGACGGTCCTGATCGCCCGCCACGCCGTCGCCGTGTGCACGGGGTCGGATCCGCTCGTGCCCGACATCCCGGGTCTGCGTGAGGCCCGGCCATGGACGAGCCGGGACGCCACCGGCGTGCGCGAGGTCCCGGCATCCCTCGCGATCATCGGCGGCGGCGTCGTGGGCAGCGAGATGGCCACGCTCTTCGCGTCGCTGGGTACCGCGGTCACGGTCATCGCTCGGTCGGGACTGCTTCCCGCCGTCGAGCCGTTCGCCGGCGAGGCGGTCGCCGCGGCGCTGCGGGATGCCGGCGTCGAGGTCCGCACCGGTGCGGGCGTGGACCGCGTGCGTCGGAGCGAAGGCGGCGTCGTCCTGTCGCTCTCGGACGGCTCGCAGGTCCATGCCGATGACGTTCTCGTCGCCACCGGACGGGAGCCGCGCACGAAGGATCTCGGACTCGACGCCATCGGCCTGCAGCCCGGGGACTGGCTCGACGTGGACGACACGATGCGCGTGCGGGGGTACGACTGGCTCTACGCCGTGGGCGACGTCAATCACCGTGCGCTTCTGACCCACCAGGGCAAGTACCAGGCGCGCGCGGCCGGCGACATCATCGCCGCACGCGCACGGGGAGACGCGGTCGACGACGGCCCGTGGGGGAGGCATGTCGCGACGGCGGATCACGGGGTCGTGCCGCAGGTGGTCTTCACCGATCCCGAGGTCGCCGCGGTAGGGCATACCGAAGCGTCCGCGATCGCCGCGGGCATCGGCATCCGGGTGCTCGACTACGACCTGTCGTGGCTCTCCGGAGCCAGCACGCGCGCCGACCACTATCGCGGCCGCGCACGGGCGATCGTCGACGAGGCGCGGCGCGTGATCGTCGGCGCCACCTTCGTCGGACCCGACGTCGCCGAACTCCTGCATGCAGCCACGATCGCCATCGTGGGGGAGGTGCCGCTCGACCGGCTGTGGCACGCGGTGCCGTCGTTCCCCACTGTCAGCGAGGTGTGGCTCCGATGGCTCGAGGCGTACGGGCGCTGACCCTGCTCGTCGTCGCTCAGGGGCCGGGGTAGGGGCGCTCCTTGAGGAGCGTCGCCAGGTGCGCCGCGTGTCGCGCGAGTGTCGCCGTGGTCGAGGCGACCTTCTCCGGTGTATCGAGGAGGTCTTTGTAGTCGGTCGTGTGCATGGCCTCGCCGTTCCAGTAGACCCCGCCCTGCGAGGGGACGTTGAATCCGACATCGACGAGGCCCTGATAGAGCGCCGCCGTGACCGCATGGGCGCCGTCCTCGTTGCCCACCACGACGGTCACCGCGACCTTGCTCGACAGGATCGGCCGTCCGTCGTCGTCGGTCTCGGAGATCTCCGCGTCCAGCCGCTCGAGCACGCGCTGGGCGACGCTGGACATGTGGCCCACCCACGTGGGGGTCGCCATGACGAGGATGTCGCTCTGCATCAGCTTCTCGCGGATCTGCGGCCATTGGTCGCCATCGCCCATGTCGGCGAGGACACCGGGCCTGATGTCGTGGTCCACGACACGCAGCTGCTCGCCATCGACGCCATGCTGATCCAGCGCGTCCAGCACCTGCTGGGCGAGCAACTGGCTGCTCGACGGCTCCGGCGACGGCTTGAGGGTGCAGTTCAGAGCGAGTGCGCGAAGCATCGGTGATCCCTTCTCGTCCACCGGCACGCTAGCCACGGCAGCGACGATCAACGCAGGGTCTTGACACGCCGTGACCCGATCGGACGCCGACCACGGCGCCGCGAGCGTTATTCCAGTACTAGAGTATCGCCATGACGCTCACGCCCTCCGAGCTGGTGGTGCTCGGGCTCCTCGTCGAGAAGCCCCGGCACGGCTACGAGCTGGAGCAGACCATCGAGCAGCGCGGCATCCGGCAGTGGGCGCCATTGGCGTTCTCGTCCATCTACTACGTGCTCACCAAGCTCGAGAAGCGCGGCCTGGTCGCGGCGCACTCGTCGTCGAGCGCCAGAACGCGGCGGGTCTTCACCGCGACGGATGCCGGGCGCGCGGAGGCCTCCGCGGCCGTGATCCGGGTCATCGCTCATCCGGCATCGCTCGCCTCGCCGCTCGCGGTCGGTCTGGCGAATGCTCCGCTGGCGGATGCGGAGGACTTCGCGGGCGCCATCCGGACGCGCATGGCGGCGCTGGACGCGCAACGCCGTGCCGTGGAGGCGGCGCGGTCGGCTCAGCACCCGGTGCCCGAGCCCGCGGAGTGGGTGTTCTCGTACTCGCTCGCCATGCTGATCGCCGAACACGACTGGCTGGCCGCAAGACTGGAGGACATGCGATGAAGATCGACTTCAAGAAGGAGATCCCCTCGTACCGCGCGCGGCGGGGCGTCTTCGAGGCCGTCGATGTGCCGCCGCTGCAGTACCTGATGGCCGACGGGCACGGGGATCCCAACGTCGTGGCCGACTACGGCGAGGTCGTCTCGGCGATCTACGCGGTGGCCTACCGCCTGAAGTTCTTCAGCAAGCGGGAGCTCGACCGCGACTACGCGGTGATGCCCCTGGAAGGCCTGTGGTGGGCGGACGACATGGAGTCGTTCACCGGCGCGCGCGACAAGTCCCGCTGGGACTGGACGATGCTCAACATGGTGCCCGACTGGATCACCGACGACTACTTCGAGCGCGCCCTCGAGGCGGCCGCGGCCACGGACGAGCCCGCCCCGGGGCTGAGCCGGCTGCGGCTGGAGACCTACGCCGAGGGCCTGTCGGTGCAGACGCTGCATGTCGGCTCCTTCGACGACGAGGCGCCCGTGCTGGCGCAGCTGCACGACGAGGTCATCCCCGCACGTGGCCTGCGCATGACGGGCAGGCACCATGAGGTCTATCTGAGCGACCCTCGCCGCACGGAGCCGGCCAGGCTGCGCACGATCCTCCGCCAGCCGGTCGCCGCGGAAGACGCCGACAGCGGCGACTGACGCACAGCTGATTCGCACTCCGCCCTCTTGTTGACCGATATATCGGTATGTATCGTCAGAGCATCCGCAGCATCGAGGCGAGGAGGTTCATCATGAACGGTTCGTTCGGGGAAGAGCGGTTCGGCTCGCGCCACCGTGGGCCCGACATCACAGGGCTGGGCGCCGGCCTGTGGGAGGCGATGGACCAGTTGCGCGGCATGTTCGAGACGCGACCGAGCGGCACCCGGATGGGCAAAGGCGACGTCCGCGCTGCGGTCCTCGCGCTCTTGGCGGAGCGGCCGATGCACGGCTACCAGATCATCCACGAGATCGAGGAGCGCAGCGACGGGTCGTGGAAGCCGAGCCCGGGATCGGTCTATCCGACGCTGCAGCTGCTCGCCGACGAGGGCCTGATCAGGGCCGAGGAGTCCGGCGGTCGGAAGACCTACTCGCTCACCGAGGCCGGGCGCGCCGAGGCGGAAGGGGCCGAGGGACGGTCGGCGCCGTGGGAGTCCTCGGGAGCGCGCGAGTCCGGCCGAGCAACGGCGCTCCCCAAGGCCGGGGCCCGGCTGGCGCAGGCGGCGGCGCAGGTCGGAAGCAACGGCACAGCGGAACAGGTCCAGCAGGCGGTCGATGTGCTCGACGAGGCTCGCCGCAAGATCTACGCCATCCTCGCGCAGGACTGACCGGATGCCGCCGGAATGCCGGCAGCGGACCATCGGCTCCTGAAGGTGAGGTCGATGGCCGACGCCGATCATCTGCGCGCCCGCTATCGCCGCATCCTGCGCTTCGCGGCAAGGTACATGGTTCAGGCGTGGTGGTTCGAGCTGTTCCTGCCGCGCATCGGTCTGAGCGCACTCGCAGCCCGCGGTCGCGCGGGGCGTCTGCGCGGCATCGCCCGAAGCTTCCACGGACTGGCGGTCTCGCTCGGCGGACTCATGATCAAGGTCGGGCAGTTCATGTCATCGCGGCTCGACGTGCTGCCGCCCGAGATCACCAAGGAGCTGGAAGGCCTTCAGGACGAAGTGCCGCCGGTGCCGTTCGCCGCCATCCGCGCCTCGGCCGAGGCCGAACTCGGGATGCCGCTGGAACGGGCGTTCGCGTACGTGGATCCCGTGCCGCTGGCCGCGGCTTCGCTCGGTCAGGCGCACCGGGCGCGACTGACCGAGGCTGACGCCGATGACGCGGGATTCGCTGACGTCGTCGTGAAGATCCAGCGGCCGCACATCGACGAGATCGTCGATGTGGATCTCGCGGCGCTGCGGCGGGTGGCGCGCTGGCTGATGCGGGTGCGGGTGATCTCCGAGCACGTCGACCTGCCGCATCTGGTCGAGGAGTTCGCCCACACCAGCCGGGAGGAGATCGACTACCTCCACGAGGCGCGCAACGCCGAGCGGTTCGCGGAGAACTTCGCCGATGACCCGCGCGTGTCCGTCCCGGAGGTGGCGTGGGAGCGAACGACGCGGCGGGTGCTGACTCTCTCTGACGTCAGCGCGATCAAGATCAACGACGTCGATGAGCTGCGTGCCGCAGGCATCGACCCGGCGCAGGTCGCGGCGGAGTTCGCCACGGTGATGTTCGACCAGCTGTTCGTCGACGGCTATTTCCACGCCGACCCCCATCCCGGGAACATCTTCGTCACTCCCACCGCTGCCGGTGAGGACCGGGGGTGGCGGTTCACGTTCATCGATTTCGGCATGATGGGCCACGTTCCGGACCGCCTCCGCCGCAGCCTGCAGCGGCTGATCATCGCCGTCGCAGCGCGCAACGGCCGTCAGATGGTCGAGAGCATCCGCGATGTCGGCGTGCTGCTTCCATCGGCCGACACGGTGCAGCTCGAGCGAGCCATGACGGAGTTGTTCGCGCGGTTCGGCGGCATGGGATTCGCCGAGCTGCAGAAGGTCGATCCGCGCGAGTTCCGCGACTTCGCGACCGAGTTCGGCGATGTCGTGCGCGCCATGCCCTTCCAGCTGCCGGAGAACTTCCTGCTCATCGTGCGGGCGGTCTCGCTCACCTCCGGCATGTGCAGCTCGCTCGACCCGGCGTTCAACATCTGGGATGCCGTCGAGCCGTATGCCGACCAGCTGATCCGCGACGAGCGCGGCACCTTCGTGCAGGAGCTCGGTAACGAGGCCACAGCGGTGGGCGGCATCCTGGCACGCCTGCCCCGCCGCCTCGATGACGCCCTCACGCGCCTGGACGACGGCCGGACCATCGTCGACACGCCACGCCTCGATCAGCGCATCCGCGGTCTGGAGCGCATGGGTCGTCGCCTGCTGTCGGCCGTGCTCTTCGCGGGGCTGCTGATCGGGGGAAGCGTGCTTCTTGCCACGGCGCGGATCTTCGGCGGTGTCCTGATGTCGCTGTCGACGGTCCCGCTGCTGCACGCCCTCCTCGCGGGCATCGTGGGCCGTCGCAGCCCGCGCTGACCCGGTGGTCGACGGATGCCGTCGCGCCTGGGTTGGCCCCGGGACCCGCCGGCCGTCAGACGCGGCGGTACGTCGCAGCCATGGGGCAGTCGAACGGGTCGCGCGCGGCGAGCCCGACGCGGTTGAGGTACGCGATGACGATGCCGTACGAGCGCCACAGGGTGGTCTCGGTGTAGGGCACGTCGAGCGTGCGGCACTGCTCGATGACGATCTGACGGGCGCGCGCGAGATGCGGGCGCGGCATGTTGGGAAAGAGGTGGTGCTCGATCTGGTAATTGAGCCCGCCCATCAGCCAGGTCGCCCACCAGCCGCCCCCGACGTTGCGCGAGGTGCGGACCTGCTTGCTGAAGAAGTCGAGCTTGGCGTCCTTCGCGATGACGGGCATGCCCTTGTGATTCGGGGCGAACGACGCGCCCATGTAGACGCCGAAGACCGCGAGCTGCACGCCGAGGAAGGCGAAAGCCATGCCGAGGGGGAGGAACACGAAGACCGGGGTCCAGATGATGCCGAACCTGATGGCCAGCATGCCGAGCTCGATCCAGCGTCCCTTGACCGGCTCGCGGCTGAACAGGTGCTTGAACGCGATGAAGTGCAGGTTGAGGCCCTCGAGCGTGAGGAGCGGGAAGAAGAGCCATCCCTGACGGCGAGTGATGAAGCGGCGCACGCCGCGGGCGGTGGCGGCATCCTCGTCGAGGAACGAGATCGTGTCGATCTCGATGTCGGGGTCCTTGCCGACGCGGTTGGGGTTCGCGTGGTGGCGCGTGTGCTTGGTCGCCCACCACGAGTAGCTCATGCCCACGACGCCGTTCCCCAGGATGCGGGCCAGCCGATCGTTGGCGGGACCCGACGTGAGGATCTGGCGGTGCGCGGCCTCGTGGGAGAGGAAGGCGACCTGGGTGAACAGAATGCCGAGCGCGGCTGCGATGAGCAGCTGGAACCAGCTGTCGCCGAGGAGGATGAACCCGGCGACGCAGCCCGCGAAGGCGAGGGCGATGAGCATGCCGACCATGGCATAGAACCACGGGGTGCGGCGGAGCAGGCCGCTCTCACGGACCACCTGCGACACGTCGGTGTAGGCACGTGCGATCGGCGGGAAGTCGGAAGTGCTGGCGTAGGTCTGTCGAACGGGTCCGAGTCGCGGCTCGAGCGTAGTGGAAGAGATGTGAGCACCGGGTTTCGGTCGGGACCTTCTTCGGCCCGTCTGAGCAACGGCAATTGCCTATCGCTGTCCTCAGGTTACGCCGCCTTGTATAGACGGACCGGAATACGGGGCGACTCCCAGGTATCCGACAGGCAACCTCGATGTTCGGGCCGCCGTGGCGGGTGACGGCAAAGCGCCCGCCCCGTGACCGGGACGGGCGCTTGTGACCCGAGTCGGCATCGGCGCTGTCGCAGCGCCCGCCGGCCGAGTCGGATCAGAGTGCGCGGATGTTCGCAGCCTGCATGCCCTTGGGGCCGCGCTCGGCGTCGAATTCGACCTTCTGGTCTTCGCGGAGCTCCTTGAAGCCGTTGCCGGCGATCGCGCTGAAGTGCGCGAAGAGATCCGCCGAGCCGTCGTCGGGTGCGATGAACCCGTAGCCCTTCTCGGAGTTGAACCATTTCACGGTGCCAGTGGCCATCGTGTCTTTCCTTTTACTATTCGGGCCGCCGGAGCGACCGGGGGTGCCGCGCCGACGTATGCGGAGCGGACGTGTGAGAAGCATCGCACGCCGAGGCGCCGGTGCGGGTCGTGTGACGGATGCCGCCACCGCAGCGCGGGCGGCGTCGTGCGTGTCGTACGCGCCGAGGTCTTCTCCGAGCGCGCTGTGGGCGTGGATGCCGCGCAGAGTGACGTCGACGAAGCCGGCGTACTCGCCGGCGTGCGTAGCGACGAACACATCGTCGTCGGCCTGGCGCCAGTCGAGCACGGCGCGCGTGAGCACCGGCGAGGAGGTGAGAGTAGTCAAGAAAGCCTTGGGTCTGCGCGAATGTTCGTGGATGTCGCGCGAAAGAGATGGAGATGGAAGGGCCGCCGGTGGCGGTGTGGGCGTCTGCGCTCTGCTTCTCCACAATGAGGCAGAGGACTCGGACGCGCATGCCGAAAGGCAACCAACAGCCTAGCACGGATACGGCGTTCGCAATGACCACCACGGCGGGGAGGTCGGCGAGGCGCCGAGCGAGTCGGACGAGACCCTTGCCCGCGGCCGGCTGCGCGAGGATCGTGGAGGCATGGGCAGCGGTGCGGCTGCGTCGGCGTCTGGTGATGCGCGCGAGCGGGTGGTGGAGGCATCCCGGGCCCTCGCCGACGCCATCGTCGCGAACGACGCCGACCGGATCGCGCAGTGGTTGGCGGAAGAGTGGCGCCTCATCGATGAGGACGGCGAGACCTCGCGGATGCGGTTCCTCGAGGTGGTGCGCAGCGGCGAGCTGCGCCACTCGGAGATGCGGTCTGTCGGCGAGATCGAGGTGAGGGTCTACGGGAACGTGGCCATCGTCTTCGCGCGTGTGGTCAACACCGCGCACGTCGGGAGCCGCACGTTCGACGCGGACGAATGGACGACCGACGTGTTCGCGCTTCGCGACGATCGGTGGCGCTGCGTCCACAGCCACGTCACGTCCGTCCGGACCTGACGCACCTCGCCTTCGCGCCGCGCAGCATCCGCCGCAGCAGCAGTCGGGTCCAACGCACGGGAGGGAAGTCCCGCGGCCAGTGCACCACGACCGACCGCACCCCGCGCCACACGCGCCGCGCGAAGGCCCGCCCATCGGTGAAGGGTCGCATCGAGATCCCCATGGCGGCATCCCGCGCGTAGCCGATGCGGCAGCGCTCGCCGAGGTGGAACGCGAGGTCGAAGTCGTCGTGCACTTCGGGGTCGCCGCGATGCACACTCCATCGGATGCGCTCCCACGCCTCGCGTCGCATTCCGAGATTCGAGCCGAACAACGGCAGGTGCCCGAGCGACAGAAGGGCGACGATCGCGTACGCACCGAGGTACGTCGCGGCGAGCGTGACACGCAGCGCACGCGGCCCGTCCACGAAGCGGGCGCCCCCGCTGAGCGCCGCCACGCCCGGCCGTCGATCGAACGCGCCCATCATCGCGCCGATCCATGACGCCGCCGGAATGCAGTCGGCGTCGAGCCTCAGGATCACATCGCCGAGCGCGGCGTCGTAGCCCGCCGCGCTCGCGGCGGGGATCCCCGGGGTCTCGCACCGGATCACGCGGGCACCGTACTCTCGGGCGACGGCAGCCGAGGCATCCGTCGAGCCGTTGTCGACGACGACGACCTCGTCGGGCCGCCGTGTCTGCAGCTCGAGCGCGCGAAGGCAGCGGGCCAGCTCCCTCTCGTCGTCCTTGACCGGGATCACGACCGACACGGTGACAGCCTGCGCGCCGCGTGCACGCGCGGGATCCGTCACGACGGCATCCCGCCCGCCGCCCGTCGGCGTTGCACTCCTGCTGCGCGATACCACTGGGCGCAGAAGACGACGATGATCACCGCCTCCACCCAGGTCCCCGCGTAGTACATCACCTGTGCGCCGGCGCGGACATCGGCCGCCGCGAAGGCCGCAGGCGGATGAGCGTAGAGGTACTTGGCCAGGACGCCGTGCGCCGCGAGCGCGAGCACGAGCACGGCCGCAGCGATGGGACGCGCGACTGGATGCGGGCGGGGGTCGGGGGAGATCATCGCCGCGGTGAAGAGGTACCCCGCAAGCAGGAGGTGTCCGTGCACGGCGACGTGCACGAGCGGGGAGGCCCGCATCGCGTCGAGGATCGGCGTGAGGTAGATGAGCCAGAGCCCTCCCGCGCTCAGCACGGCGGCGGTCACCGGGTGGGTGAGCACCCTCGCCGGCGCGCTGCGCAGCAGTCGCGACAGTCGGCGCGCGGGCGTCGGCGCCAGAGACCGCAGTGCGAGCGTGACGGGCGCGGCGAGCACGAGCAGCAGGGGAGCGATCATCCCGGCCAGCAGATGAGCGGTCATGTGGGCGACGAAGCCCTCGTGTGCCGCCGCGGCGAGTGGTCCGATGACGGATGCCGCAGCCAGCACGATGCCCGCGCACCAGCACAGCGCGCGACGCAGTGGCCACGTCCGGCCGCGGCGGCGGGAGATCGTCATCCCGGCGAGGTACGCAGCGATCGTGGTGGCCGCAAGGCCGACGACCAGCAGCTCGACGACGGGGAGGGGGCTCGCGGGGTGCATCGTGTGCATCGGAGAGCCTCACCGGAGGCGCGACGCCGCCGCACCCGCGCTGCGCGTCCTGTACAGGATCACCGCTCCGGCGACGATCATCGCAAGGGCGACCACGTTCCAGACGAGGTCGTAAGGGAGGACGTTCTCGACGTATCGGATCTGGTGGATGCGCAGCAGGATGTGGTGCACCGTGCCGTCGTAGAGCTGGAAGATCCCCGCTCCGACCAGGACGCCGCCGATCCAGCGCGGCCAGTGCAGAACGCGGCGACGCCGCAGATCGGCCAGGAGGAACAAGCCGGCGATGGTTGCGAACCAGCTGAACGCGTGGAAGAGCCCGTCCGAGACCAGCCCCACCTCCGTGGTGGCGAGGTCGTAGAAGTGGTGCCAGTGCAGCAGCTGGTGGAACACCGCCTCGTCGATGAAGGCGATCGCTCCGATGCCGAACAGCACGCCCGACCAGACGTTGCCGATCGTGCGCGGCCGGGTCGCGGCATCCGTCGATGCTCTGTCCATGGAAGTCTCCTGTCGCCACACGTGCGACGTCAGTACAGCAGGGCCGGCTCCGGCGACACACGGGCCTTGCGTTCGTGTTGCCGCTGTGGGACGCGGCGGTCGCTGCCGTGCCGCTGACGGGCGCAGCGCACCGAGGCTGTGCGCACGGAAACGGTGGTGAAACAGGCAGGCAACACGCAGCTGATCGGATGACGAAGGGATCGCTCGACGCGGTTCCTGCTCACCGAAAGGAACCCCTTGCGCGCGCGCCTGCCTTCCACACCACCACGAATCCTCACCCGCCTGACCGCCTGGGTCGCCGGCGCAGCGGTGATCGCGGCATCCGCCGTCGCCGCCCCCGCCGCGGCAGCCACCCCCGACCAAGCCTGGACCGTTCTCGAGGACCGCCTCGCGGTCCTGATCGCAGAGGCCGAGGCCGACGGCGTCCGCATGGGGGTGAGCGTGCAGGACCTGAGCGGAACCTACGGCGACGCGACAGCGAGCGTGGGCAACCAGGAACGCTACAAGGCGGCAAGCGTGATCAAGCTCCCACTCCTGGCTCTGCTGATGAGCTATGCCGACGCCGGAACCCTCAGTCTGGATGAGACCATCACGATTCCGGCGAACGACAGCAACATCGTCGGCGGCTCGGGCACCCTCCGTGACCGCGAGTTCCCCCTGGACATCACGGTGCGCGAACTCATGGAGCTGATGGTGCAGGTGAGCGACAACACCGCCACGAACGTCCTCATCGATCGTGCCGGCGGCTTCGACGCGGTGAACGAGTACATCTCCTCACTCGGGTTCTCGCAGATGTGGCTGGGACGCAAGATGATCCATCCCGCTTCCCCTCCCCTTCAGGAGAACTGGCTGAACGCCGACGAGGTGACCGAGCTCGTCTCGATGCTCTATGGGCACGAGATCCTCACCGCCGCCTCGAGCGAGCACATCCTCGAGCTCATGCGCGGGCAGCTGGTCGACACCAAGTTCGGCGCGGTCATCCCGCGCGAGGTGCTCGGCAACAAGACGGGGGAGCTCGCCGATGTGTCGCACGACAGCGGAGTGATCTTCCTGCCCGGTCGCGAGGTCGCTCTCACGGCGACGACGGCGTTCGCGGCATCGCGTCCGCGCACCGAGGCCGACCTGTACGTGCAGCGCGCCGCCACGATCGTGTACGAGTTCCTGCAGGAGCCGCTCGACGAACCGGAGGAGCCGGTCGTCATCCCCGCGCCGACGATCCCCGCCTCCGACGCGTGGCCCGGGCTGTCCAGTGCGATCGAGCCGATCATCATCGAGGCGCGCGCTGCGGGTGTCGAGCTGGGGGTCGCCATCTCGGACCTCTCCGGCTACTACGACGACCGGGCACTGTATGCGGGCAAGCTCGACCGGTTCACGACCGCGAGCACGATCAAGATGTCGCTCGCGGCGACCGTCATGCACCAGGTGCAGTCCGGCGTGCTGAGTCTGGATCAGCTCGTCACGATCACCGAAGAGGAGCGCTACGGGGGCTCGGGCGTGCTGCAGGACCGGGCCTTTCCGCTCGAGGTCTCCGTGGGTGAGATGCTCGAGCTGATGATCACGGTCAGCGACAACACCGCGACGAACAAGCTCGTGGACGTCGTGGGGGGCTTCGACCCGATCAACGCGCTCACCCAGTCCGCCGGCATCTCGATGGGCGACCTGCATTTCGGCCGCAAGATGTTCGGCCCCATCGTGCCGCCCGCCGGAGACATCTGGCTCACTCCGTACGGCGTGAATCAGCTGATGACGCTGTTCTACGAGATCGCGGGGGGCGCCAGCACCGACGACGACTTCCTGACAGCGGAATCGGCGCAGCTGATCGTCGACCTGATGCTGCAGCAGCAGGTGAAGACGAAGCTCGGCGCCGTCATCCCGGCGGAGGTGCTGGCACACAAGACCGGCGAGAACGCCGACGTCAGTCACGACATCGGGATGATCCTGCTGCCGGGGCAGGAGGTGACCCTGTCGGTGTTCTCCACGCGCGGCCTGGGCTTCGCCGGCGACATCCAAGCGGTGGCGAATCCGTACCTTCAGAGGATCGGCGGCGTCGTGTACGAATACCTTCTCGCCACCGCCCCGCAGGTCGTCGAGCCGCCCGCCGGCGAGCCCGGAGCCGCCGATGGGCAGGGCCAGGGTCCCGGAGGGGATGCCACCGGCCCAGCGCCGGCGGTTTCGCCCCGCGAGGGTGCCAGCGATCTGGCGTCGACGGGGTCCGGGTGGACACCGGAGGGTCTGTTCGCCATGACGGGGCTGGCCGCGCTGTTCGTGGTCGCGGGCGCCGCAGCCGTGCTCATCGCGCGGCGCCGATCCCTCACCGCGGACTGAGCGAGACGACGGATGCCGCGGCCCGACGGGCCGCGGCATCCGCTGTACGAGCGCTGATCGCTACGCGGTCCGGGTGGCGTCCTCGCGCTTGGGCAGCACCCACCCCGCACGCGGGAAGTGGCAGGTATAGCCGTTGGGATACTTGATCAGGTAGTCCTGGTGCTCGGGCTCGGCCTCCCAGAACGGCCCGGCGGGCTCGATCGTCGTGACGGCCTTGCCCGGCCAGAGCCCCGACGCGTCGACGTCGGCGATGGTCTCGCGCGCGATGTGCTCCTGCTCGGGCGTGAGCGGGAAGATCGCGGAGCGGTAGCTCGTGCCGATGTCGTTGCCCTGGCGGTTCAGCGTCGACGGGTCGTGGATCTGGAAGAAGAACGCCAGGATGTCGCGGTACGACGTCTGCGACGGGTCGAACACGATCTCCACAGCCTCGGCGTGACCGGGGTGGTTGCGGTAGGTCGCGTGGTCGTTGTGTCCTCCGGTGTAGCCGACGCGTGTGCTGAGCACTCCCGGCTGGCGGCGGATCAGATCCTCCATGCCCCAGAAGCAGCCCCCGGCGAGGACGGCCGTCTCGGTGCCGGGTGTGCGGGTGATCTCTCCGGTGTCGGTGGGTCCGCTGGTCATGATGCGTCCTTCTGATTGTCGGTGTCGAAGAGGGTCGGGGAAGCGCCGTATCGCGCGGCGTCGAGGTCCGAAGCGGCGACGAAGCGCAGTGCGGCCGAGTTCATGCAGTATCTCAGGCCGCCGGCGGTCCGTGGGCCGTGCGGCTGAGCGCCTCGGGGGTCCTGCGGTACTGGTCGGTCACGATTCCTCCTGGAGCGACGCGGCTGGCTGCGGCGTCATCGGAGGACAACGGATGCCGGCGCACGTTTGGTCCCGCGAACCTGGGAGCGAGCTTCGAGTTCTACGCCGCCAGACTCTCCGGAGCAGGGGCGCCGGACCCGTCGGCCGGTGTCGACGGCGCGAAGGAGCGCAGGCCACGGGCGATCAGGTATATGGCGAACCAGATCTCGAACGCGAAGATCGGAGCGGCGCACAGGCCGGCGATGGTGCCGTTGAGGGGGATGAGGCCGAGCAGCTGCGCGGTGTTGCTGAGAAGCACGAGCACGCCACCGGCGAGGCCGAGCAGCGCGAGCGCTCGCGGCACCACGCGGGCATCGAGCAGCAGCCAGCCCAGCACGATCGTGTTGACGCTGATCACGAGGCCCTGCCCGACCAGGAATGCCGCGGTGTGCAGCTGGACCAGCGTGTCTCCGAGGACCGACCCCAGCGTGTCCGTCCACACCAACGCGAGCATCGGCAGGGTCCCCGCACAGATGACGGCCGCCTCCACCGCGCGCAGTGCCGCGAAGGTTCCCGCCCGCACCAACCCGTGCGACCGAAGAAGTGCCAGGAGCAGGATCCCGGTGCCGAGGCATCCGAGCGCGAGCGCGAACTCGAGTGCGACGCCGACGCGGATGCCGAAGGCGTTCGACCCGTCGCCGTAGGCCACGACGGCGAGCACCGAGGTCGCGTGCGTCGTGAGGTAGAGGATCCCTGCGGCGCGGGCGTAGAGGCGGGGGTGTGGGGTCATGGCGGTCTCGCGATCTCGAGGTCGGTCAGTACGACAGGTGTACGGCGTATACCTGCCCCGCATCAGCTTAGGTATACGCTGTATACGTGTCAAGCTCGAGGACGGCGCGGCAGGCGCTGGATCGCCAGAAGGTGATCGATGCGGCGATCGCTCTGGCTGATGGCGTCGGGTTGGAAGCGACGAGCATGAGGCGACTCGCTGAGGAGCTGGGGGTCACCCCGATGGCGCTCTACAAGCACGTGGGCAGTCGCGAGGACCTGATCGACGGCATGGTCGATCAGATCGTTCGACGCATCTCGGCCGTCGGGACGGGCGGCCCGTGGAAAGCCGTGCTGCGCGAGCGCATCATGGCGGCCCGCTCGGTCGTGACGCAGCATCCGTGGGCGCAATCGGCGATCGAGTCGCGCACCGCCGCGAGTCCGACGGTCATCGGGTACATGGACGGCCTGATGGCCGTGATGTTCGAGGGCGGATTCAGCGCCGACCTCGTGCATCATGCGATGCATGCGCTGAGCACACGGATGTGGGGGTTCACGCGCGACGTGATGCCGACGCCCAGCGTCCCCGAGGACCCCGTGGAGCGCGAGCGGGCGATGGCGGCATTCGCGCAGCGGTACCCATCGATCGTCCGCATGGCCACGACGGCTCCGCACGCCGGAGTCGGCTGTGACGACGATGCCGAGTTCGCGTTCGCGCTCGACATCCTTCTCGATGGGCTCGACAGACTGCACGCCGCGGGCTGGTCGTCGGCCACGCGAACGGGTCGCTGAGCACAGCGGAGTCTCGGCGGAAGGCGGAGGCGGCTCAGCTGTCGGTCGGATCGGGGCGATGGATCTCGATCGCCCAGCGGACCGCCGATCCGAGCGACGCCACGATGGCGGCGACGAGGACGAGCCGCGGCGCCACGGCGGGCGAGAAGAGTGCGGCTGCGAACACCTGAAGCGCGTACTCCGTCATGGCTGCCGGGTCCTCGGCGAGCACGCGGCTCCCGCCGGCTGCGGCGATGGCCGTCACTGCGGCCGGCACGATCCACAGCAGAGCGAGACTGGCAAGCGCGCCGCCGATGCGGCCGGCGGTCTCGATCCCCGCCCACGCGATGGCGATACCCGTCAGCAGCGAGGTCACCAGGGGAAGGAAGCTGAGGACGGGAAGCGACCACCCGTAGCCGTACAGCGCGGACGGGAGGAAGAGAGCGCTCAACCACGAGGGCGCCGCGATCGCAGCGAGCGTCAGGCCGATGACGGCCCCGGCGCGCGGCGACAATGCGATGAGCGCTCCCGCGAACCCGCCGATGAGCAGCGACAGCAGACTCGCGCCCACAAGCCCGGTCACGTAGCCGGCCGCCTCCGCATCTGCCGGCAGTCCCGCATTCGTCACGAGCGCCGCCTGCGCGATCGCGATCGCCTGCACCAGCGGGGCGGTGCCCAGCATCACGGCGAGTCCCCTGCGGCTGAGCCTGGTGCGCAGACCGCGAGCCACGACGCCCGTGACGGCCGTCCCGACGATGAGCAGCGCGAAGATCTGCGTCAGTGCATACCGGCTGAACGGCAGCAGCGCGATGGGCATGTCGCCGGCGGGGACAGGGCGCGTCCACAGCTCCTGCTCCGGCAGTCGAGCCCCGGTCACGAGCCACGGCAGCAGGCCGACGAGTGCGGCTGCGAGGGAGAGGAGGGCCGCAGCCCAGAGAGGGACTTCCCGCCGGGGAGCGTCGGCAGGTGCGGATCCGATGCGCCTTTCGGTCATCATCGCGGACTCCGTCCTGCCCTCCACGCGCGGGGCCTGGTGGGCGTCAGCCTATCCCGCGGGGACGCTCGGCCGGCCGTTCGGCGGAGGTTCGCCGAGCCGTCACCCTCGCGCGTGAAGCCGCGATGTCGCCGCCATCCCGGATGATCGAGGGGTGCGAGACAGCGGAGCAGGGCGATGACCACGACGAGGGGCAGGGGGAGACCACGACGGCGTGCACGTCGCTCGTGGCTGACGCGATCGGTCGTCGTCCTCGTCATGGCGCTGGTGGCCGCGGTCGGCATCCCTGTCTGGACCGCTCTTTCTCCCAGGCCCTCCGCGGCGGAGCCGGGCGCGACACCCGAGGTGTCGATCGACGCGACACCGGCCTATCCGTCGTCGCCCGCGGCGCTCGAGGCCCTCGCCGAGCTCGAGACGGTTCCGGGTCAGTCGATCGCGCGGTACTACCGTGAGTCGTTCGGGCAGGCCTGGTACGACCTCGACCGGAACGGCTGCGACACCCGCAACGACATCCTGCGGCGCGACCTGGAGCAGGTGGTGCTCAAGGCCGACACGAACGGGTGCAAGGTTCTCGAAGGCGTGCTGCAGGACCCGTACACCGGCGAGACCCTGTCCTTCGTGTCGGGGGCCGACACCTCGGTGCTCGTGCAGATCGACCACCTGGTTCCGCTGTCGTGGGCCTGGCGGCACGGCGCCGAGTTCTGGACCGACGACCAGCGCGTCGCGTTCGCGAACGATCCCCGGAATCTCCGGGCGACGTCGGGTTCGGTCAATCAGTCCAAGAGCGACTCGGGCCCTGCCGAGTGGATGCCGCCGTCGGCGGCCGCGCACTGCATCTACGCGATGGACTACGTCGCCGTGCTGTCCGGATGGCATCTCGGCATCAACCGGGCCGATCGCGCGGCCCTCGAGCGCACCCTCCACGCCTGCTGACCTGTCGGCCTGCGGCCTTCGCATCCCCGGTCTACCCTCGAAGGGTGACCACGAGAGGACCCAGGGCGGCCGTCGACGCGGCGCGGACGCCGGTGACGAAGCCGGTCGTCCTGTCGTTCCTCCTCGACGCGCTGCTCGTGGTCATCTTCGCGGCGGTCGGGCGCGCGAGTCACAGCGAGAACGTCCTCGCCGGACTGTGGAACACCTCCTGGACGTTCCTCCTCGCCCTCGTCGCCGGCTGGGGCGTCGCCCGCGCATGGCGGGGCCCGGCCGCCCCGATCCGCGCCGGGCTCCCGGTCTGGGGTACGACCGTGGCGGGCGGGATGCTGCTGCGCGGGGTGAGCGGCCAGGGAGTGCAGATGGCCTTCGTCATCGTCGCGGCCATCGTGCTGCTGCTGATGCTCGTCGGCTGGCGGGTCATCGCAGCGCTCATCGGCCGGCGCGCTCGGCGCTGACGGGCCGCGCAGTCACGCCGAGCCGCTCCACGGCGCCGGCACGATGACCCAGACGACCGTCGCCGGCCTGCCTCCCTCGACGTGCCACGTGTGCGGCTCCCGGCCGGGGAAGGTCAGCGCGTCGCCGGCGCCGAGCGTCACGGAGCGGTCGGCGAAGCGCACGGTGACGGCTCCGTCGATCACGTGCAGCACTTCGACGTCGCAGTTGATCGTGTACAGGTCCGACCCGCCGTGGGCGTCCGGCTCGAGCTCGGAACGCAGCAGCTGCACCCGGTGCTCGCCGCGCGGCGACATCAGGCGCTCCTCGGCCTGCACCCCGCCGAGGTTGATCCGCGGCGCGTCCGCATACGACACGCGCTGGATCTCCGGCTCGGCGAAGAGCGCTCCGACCGGAAGGGACAGCACCTGACACAGCTGCACGAGCGTGGCGACGCTCGGGGAGGTCTCGTCCCGTTCGACGCGGCTGAGGAACCCTTTCGACAGTCCCGTCGTGTCGGCGAGCTGGCCGAGCGACATCCCCTGGCCTGTCCGCGCCGCCCGCAGCTTCGCTCCGATCGGGGTCGCGGTCGTGTCGGCGTCGGGATGAATGGCGCGCATCGCAGCCTCTCGTTTCGGACGCACTTGACGCCGTGGCGCCGCGGGCGTAGCTTTACCGCAGAGTTGCTTACAGAGTATCGAAAGTTGTCATATATGCAACCCATTCCTCCCGCCGACTCCAACGACGGCGCCCGCGGCACCGGCGCCGCCTCCGTCGGCGGAGCGCCGGTCGGACCGGTCGACGCCAGCGTCGTCCCGCGCTTCGCCGGCATCGCGACGTTCGCGCGCCTGCCGCGCCTCGACGAGGTGGGAAGAGCGGATGTCGCCGTGGCCGGCGTGCCCTTCGACAGCGGTGTCAGCTACCGGCCGGGTGCCCGGTTCGGCCCGGCGCACGTGCGCGAGGCATCCCGTCTGCTGCGCCCGTACAACCCGGCGCAGGACGTCTTCCCGTTCGGCTCCCAGCAGGTCGCCGACGCGGGCGACATCATCGGCAACCCCTTCGACATCGCCGCCGCAGTCGACGAGATCGAGGCCGGCGCCCGCGAGCTCCGCACCCGCGCCGACCGTCTCGTCGTCATCGGCGGCGACCACACCATCGCGCTGCCGCTGCTGCGTGCGGTGCACGCGGAGCATGGACCGGTCGCCGTCCTGCACTTCGACGCCCACCTGGACACGTGGGACACCTACTTCGGTGCTCCCACCACGCACGGCACGCCGTTCCGCCGTGCGTCGGAGGAGGGGCTCATCGACCTGACAGCGAGCATGCACGTCGGCATCCGCGGGCCGCTCTACGCCAAGAGCGACCTCGAAGACGACGAGCGCCTCGGGTTCGCGATCGTCTCGAGCGAGTTCGTCGAAGAGCACGGCGTGCCGGCGGCCATCGACCGCATCCGCGCGCGCATCGGCGACAAGCCGCTGTACATCTCGATCGACATCGACGTGCTCGATCCGTCGCACGCGCCCGGCACAGGCACCCCCGAGGCGGGCGGCCTCACCAGCCGGGAGCTGCTCCGGATGCTGCGCGCCCTGGCGGACCTCCGCATCGTCGGCGCCGACGTGGTCGAGGTCGCGCCCGCCTACGACCACGCGCAGGTCACGGCCGTGGCCGCGAGCCATGTCGTGTACGAGCTGCTCAGCGCGATGGCGCCGCGCTGATGGCATCCGGCCCGTCTTCGAAGGAGAAGCGCATGACCACCCCTGATCCGGCGGCCGTCGAAGCGGCGGCGGCGGCCATCGTCGACGCGTTCGGCGCCAACGACGGCGACCGATACTTCGACGGGTTCGCTCCCGAGGCGACGTTCGTGTTCCACACCGAGCCGCGACGCCTCGAGAACCGGGCCGAGTACGAGCGCCTGTGGGACGAGTGGGTCGAGAGCGGATGGCGCGTGACGTCGTGCAGCTCCAGCGACCGGCGCGTGCAGGTGTTCGACGGCGGGGCGGTGTTCTCGCACACCGTCGACACGTCGGTCGAGACCGCGGACGGCCCGGAGTCGTACCGCGAGCGCGAGACCATCGTCTTCACCGCTGACGGCGACCGCCTCCTCGCCGTCCACGAGCACCTCTCCCCGTTCGCCTGACCGGTCGATGAACGCCATGCGATGCCCGCGCTGAGCGCCCGCCTCCGTTCCGGCACCTACACCCGAACCCGAAACCGAACCCGAAGGAGCACGACGATGTCGCTCTACACTCGCCTCGAGCAGCGGCTCGAGGCTCAATCCGACGACGCCGGTCCTGTCCGCGGCACGTATTCGACCGGCCGCCTGTTCATGATCTGGCTGGCCGCGAACCTCGTCGTCACGACGCTGCTCACCGGCACTCTCTTCATCCCGGACGTCCCCTACGGGCTGGTGCTGCTGCTCATCGTCGGGGGGACGGTCGCAGGCGCCGCCGTCCTCGTCGCGGTGGGCACCATCGGTCGTCGCACGGGCCTTCCGACGATGGCACTCACCCGCGGGCCGTTCGGCACGCGCGGCAGCCTGCTGCCGGTCGCCGCGAACGTCATCATCCTCATGGGGTGGAGCTGGGTGCAGGCGATGCTCGCCGGCATCGCGCTGGACTACATCGTCGCGAGCCTCACCGGTTTCTCGAGCCCGGTGATCTTCGCGGTGCTGTGCCAGACGATCGTGGTGATCCTCGCGATCTTCGGCCACGCCGGGGTCGCGCGCGTGGAGCCCTGGTTCGCCGCGGTCATCCTCGCCATCGCCGCGTACATCTTCATCGTCGCATTCGCGTCCTTCACTCCCGGCGCCTTCGGAACGATCCAGAACACGCCCGAGCCGTTCTACTCGCCCGGTCTGGTGTTCGACGTCGTGCTGGCGACCGCGATCTCGTGGACGGTGCTCGCGGCGGACTTCAACCGCTTCGCGGGCAGCACCCGGGCGAGCGTCGTCGGATCGGGGGTCGGCTACACGCTGTCGACCGTGATCTCGATGTCCCTCGGGGCGACGGCGATGGCCTACGTCATCCTGAGCGGCGGAGAGGCGATCCCGTTCGACCCGGTGACGATCATCGCGCCGTTCGGCTGGCTGTTCGGCGTCGCGATCTTCCTGTCCGTCATGGCGACGAACACGATGGTGGTCTACGGCATGGTCACGACCGTCGTGAACTCGCTGCCGGGCAAGCGCATCAAGTTCCTGCCGACGGCCCTCGTGCTCGGGGCGATCTCGATCATCGGGGCGACCTTCTTCGGCCTGCTCAACCAGTTCACGACGTTCCTCGTGACGATCGGCGCCCTGTTCGCCCCGATCTTCGCGATCATGATCGTCGACTACTACGTGATCAAGCGCAGCTCGTACGACCGCGACATCCTGCGTCCGATCGGCGGCCGGTACTGGTACACCGCCGGCATCAACTGGCTGGCGATCGGGGCCTGGGTCGTCGGGGCCGTCCTGGCGTACGTGTGGGCGTACGTGTGGCCGCTGCCGTTCGGCTCGACGGCCCCCGCGTTCATCGTGACGTTCCTCCTGTACCTGCTGGTCTCGCTGCCGTCCCGCCCGAAGGGGCCGATCACTCCCGTCGGCAACCTCGCGGACCAGACGGACACAACGACGACCGTGAGGGCATGATCGGAGGATGCTGCGCGACCTCAGCCATCCCGTCCGCGACGGCATGATGGTCTACCCCGGTGATCCCGGGGTGACCATCGGTCCCGGGCTGACCCTCGATGCCGACGGCGTGGCCGTCGCGCGCATCGATATGGGGTCCCACACCGGCACGCACGTCGACGCGCCGGCGCACACGGTGCCCGGTGGGCGCACGATGGCGGACGTCGCACTCGACGAACTCGTGGGCGAGGCGATCGTGCTGCGCGTTCCCGGTGCGACGCAGGCACGGCCGTACGGCTGGCAGGACTTCGTCGTGGACGGCGGGATGCCCGCGTCCCTGCCGCCGATCGTGATCATCGACACCGGCTGGGCGCCCTGGTTCGGCGATGTGCTCGCGCTGCGGCATCCCTCGCTGGACGCCGCGGCCGCGCGGGAGCTGATGCGCCGCGGCATGCGGGTGCTCGCAGTCGACACGCTGAGCCCTGACCCGACGGACGCCGCCGCCAGCGGCTTCCCGGTGCACGAGGTCGTGCTCGGAGGAGACGGGCTGGTCGTCGAGAACGTGTGCGGGCTGGAGGGTCTCCCGTCGCGCGTGCGGGTCGGGTTCTTCCCCTTCAAGCTCGAGGGCGACGGCGCGCCGGTCAGGGGCGTGGCGTTCCTCGACGCGCTGTGAGCGTCGCGTGGGAGCGGCCCGGGACGTGGAACGCCTCGGGCTCTCATACGGATTCGGCGCGCCCCTGTCCAGCCCTGATCAGGACCGGTCCGCTTCTGGCAGGCTCGGCACACGCGAGGAGGAGAGAACGTGAAGCAGCGCACTCTGGCAGGACGACAGGTCTCGGCGATCGGGCTCGGCGCCATGCCGCTGTCGATGAACAACGACAAGGAGTATCCGTCGTTCGAGGATGCCGTCGCGACGGTGCACGCGGCGCTCGACGCCGGTGTCACCCTGATCGACACCGCAGACATCTACGCTCCTGCGTGGGACCAGATGGGCCACAACGAGCGCATCGTCGCCGAGGCTCTGAGCACGTGGGACGGCGACGCGTCGACCATCTTCGTCGCGACGAAGGGCGGCATCACCCGCAGTGAAGGCGAGGTGTTCGGCCGTGACGGATCGGAGGCGTACCTCCGCAAGGCGGTCGAGAAGTCACTCGAGATCCTCGGCGTCGACCAGATCGAGCTGTACCAGTACCACCGTCCCGACCGCTGGCGCGTGTACGGCGACATCATGAAGACCCTGGCCGGGCTGCAGGAGGACGGGCTCGTGCGCGCCGTCGGCATCTCGAACGCCAGTGTCGAGGAGATTCAGATCGCGCTGGACGTGCTCGGCGAGGGCAACCTCGCGAGCGTTCAGAACGAGTTCTCGCCGAAGCATCCGGGCAGCATCGGCGAGCTGCGCTTCTGCGCCGAGCACGACATCGCCTTCCTGCCGTGGAGTCCGCTCGGCGGCACGGGCGGGGGAGCCCGCAGCGTCGGCGATCGGTTCTCGGCCTTCCGCGAGGTCGCCGAAGCTCACGGCGTCAGCCCGCAGCGGGTCGTGCTCGCCTGGGAGCTCGCCCTCGATCCGCACGTCATCCCGATCCCCGGAGCGCGGCGCGCGGCCTCCATCATCGACTCGGCTCAGGCGGCGGACCTCGAGCTCAGCGCCGATGAGGTGACCCGCCTGTCGGCGTCGGTCGGCATCTTCGACTGAGTTCGCGCCGCCTGGGGCGACGCCACTCCGCTCCTGCGGGGTCAGTCCGTGGCTGAGCCGAGGGCGCATCCGAGCCGCGGCGCGTGTCGAGTAGGGCTCAAGGGCCCGCAGCAGCGGCATCCGCCGTCGTCGTGTGACGATCGCGCACGGCACCGATGACCGACACGGCGGCGTAAAGGAAAAGAGCACCGGCCGCGACGGCGACGACGACGGTGCGGTTGGAGCCGTTGAGGAGGGTGTTCACCCACCCGAGCAGCGGCAGGCTGTACCAGAGCTTGCCGCGGACCTGCACCTCGCGGACGGGCTCGGGGTCGACCGTGTCGTTGTTGTCGCCCTTCGTCACGAACGTGAGCTCGCCGTCGGCGTACGTCTTCGACATCACCCTGTGGCTGACGACCGCCGCTTCGCCCGATCGGATCTGATACGTGATCACGTCGCCGACGCGGATGTCGTCGACCGGTGTCGGCCGGACGACGACCAGTGTGCCCGGTGGCAGTCCCGGCTCCATCGACTGGGTCAGCACCGTCATCGCGCTGCCGCCCGTCAGAGCGGGCAGGCCGATCACGGCGACGGCGACACCGAGCAGCAGCACGAGGAGCGCCGCGCTCAGTGAGACCGCGAGGTAGTGCAGCAGGCTCTGACCCTCTTCGCGGCGGCGGATCTCGGCGCGGATGAGCCGGCGCGTTCCGGATGCCGCGCTGAGCGTGGGCACGGTGACGGTGGTCGTCATGGGCGTCGTGGTCGTCATCAGCAGTGGTAGTTCGGGGACAGCTGCAGAAGGTCCAGGAGTGAGGTCGATCGGATGACGCGGACGGTCGCGCTGGCCGGTGCGGTCGTCGCGCCTCCCGTCGTCTCCTTCGCCTCGATGGCGAGCCGGTAGGTGCCGTTCGAGCCGATCATGTGGCCGGAGAAGACGATCGACACGTTGGCGTTGGCGCTCGCCACCGTCGCGAACGTCGTGCCGGACGCGCTGTCGTACACGCGGTAGGACACAGGAGCGGTGTCGGCCCGGTTGGTGGGAGCGGTCCAGGTGAGCCGGACGGTGCTCGCGGACTCGGCTGAGCACGTCGGGGTTCCGGCGGCAGCCAGGCGGTACACCGACTGCGTCACCGCGGCGGCGGTCGCCGAGGTCGTCCAGCTCGTGCCCACGGCGCCGGTGACGCGGAAGGTCGCGGTGGCGCTCTGACCCTGCAACGACGCGTTCGACGCTCCCTCGACCTGAGTCGAGACGCACACCGTGACCGAAGCGCCGGCGGCGAGGGAGCGCGCCGCCGCAGGCAGCGCGGGCGCGGTGTTGGCGAGCGACGTGGTCACCGCGTCGGCCGGCGCCGTCGCACCGCACGCGCCCGTCCACAGCCGCAGCGTGGTCTTCTGCGCGAGCGCGGCGCTGCCGCCGACCTGATTCGCGAGCGCGTACGACAGGGGCGCGCCGCCGGTGTTGGTGATCGTCAACTGCCCGGAAGCCGCCGTCGACGCGGTGCCGGAGTAGCGGTAGGTGGTGCTGAGCGCGCCGGTCTGCGCCAGGGTGGTCGCGATGGTGGTGGAGGAAGCGGATGCCGACACCGAAGCGCTCGCGATCCACGCGGCGGACGCTCCGCCGGCGCCGCCGAGCACCGCGAGGGTGACCAGCGCGGCGACGGGGCCGAGGAGGCGGCGACGGGTCATGAGCGGACCTGCGTTCCGGAGACGGTGATCGTGAGGGCGGATGCCGCCGCACCGGCGGCTGCGGCGGGCGCGGTCTGGGGCATCCCGATCCCGATGCAGAGGATGGTGGAGGCACCCGGGGCCAGCGTCAGCTGCAGGTCGGAACCGGCCGCGGCCCCCACGGGGGTGGTCACGGTCGGGGTGACGCGACCGGCGGTGCAATCGGCGCTCGAGACGGTCTTTCCGACCGACACCACGAGGGACGCGGTGAACGTGGTCGGCGTCGCGGGCCCCTTGACCGGATCGAGCGTGAGGGCGAGGGGCGCGGTGCCGGAGTTGGTCACGGTGGTGGACGCGTAGAGGGTGCGACCCGGATAGAGACCGGCGGCAGACAGGTTCAGGGCGCCGGCGGTGAGTCCGGCGGACCCGGCCCTGAGGGTCGTGGTGGCGGCGGCCGCGGGGGCGGCGACGGTCCAGACGGCGAAGGTCCCGCCGCCGGCCAGTACGCCCAGGACGATCGCGCCCGCCGTCCCGAGGGCACCGAGGAGCAGACGCGCCGGCGCCGCGGCGCGACGCTGTGCGCGTCGGGCGGCGTGGCGACGGATGCGGCGGCTCATTCTCGGTCCTCGTCGGGAATCGGACGGTGCGGGGCTCGCCTGCGGCGAGGCGAGCCCCGTTCGGTCACTTCGTGTTCTGCGTGAGGCTGACGGTCAGCGCGTCGAGCGTGACGGCGCCGTTCATGGCGTTGTTGTTGCCGCCCGCGGTGTCGCCGTAGGGGAAGGTGATCGTCACGGTGACGGTGACGTTCTGGTTCACCACGCCGGCGCCCGGCGTGACGGTGAAGGTGGGCCCTGTGCCGGTGATGCCCGAGCCGGACGCGGTCAGCACGGCGGAGTCGGTCAGGTAGCTCGCCAGCGCCACGTCGGCGGGCTTGGTGTTGTCGGCCGGAGCGATCGACGAATCGGTCAGTGACAGCGTCGCGCTGAGGCTGTCGCCCTCGGCACCGACCTTCATCGTCTTCGTGTACGTGAGGACATCGCCGGGGGCGACGCGGTAGTCGCCGATCGTGATCGCCGTGCCGTTGGCCGTCCATGCGCCCGGGGTGTCCGAATCCTCGACGACCAGGTTGCCGGCGACGATCGAGCCGCCCGCGACGGAGGCCGAGGAGTTCCAGGTGGCGAACGTGCCGGCGCCGCCGAGCAGCAGGATGACGCCGGCGGTGGTGGCGATGGACGCCTTGACGATCTTCTTCATGGTGATGTCCTTCCGCGGTTTGCAGCCCGCTTCAGTAGGGGAGTGTCGGGGTGCCGCGGAGAGGCGAGCCGGTGCGGACCGCTGCTCCTCGAACACGTCCCTCAGTCTCGGGCGCTCGCCGCAAGGCGCTGCCGAGTCGTCGGCAGGGCTTCCGCAAGATCGCGACAAGATCCGGGGATGCCTCAGCGTGATCGGCGGCGAACCGCAAGAACAGCGCAAGACCGGGGCGCCGCGAGGCGTCGCGGCTGTCGTGTGCCGCTGCCTTGGCCGGTATCGGACCCGCGCGTAAGGGGTCGCGATCGTCGCCTATGAGATGCTCGCGGAATGGGCGTGGAATCGCCGGCGCCCGTGGCTGATGGCGAGCGCCGATCCGTGGGGATCACGGCGACGGGTTCGCGTCGGAAGCTCGGGTCTGCGAAGGACGACGAGATGGCCTGAAGGGGGATGCCGACCTCGTGGCATCCGCGGCCGCCGACAGCGCGGCAGGTCTCGCGGCGGGCGATGGCCGACCTCGGTGTCGGCCGCCCGGCATCCGGTGCGGCGGGCTGAAGCGTCGATCCGGTCGACCGCCGATGTGGCGGCCGACCGGATCTGATGGCCGGACGTTACAGGGAGGGGTACGCCTCGAACGTCGTGTCGGCGGGGAGCGGCTCGAAGAACACCGCTTCGAACTGGACCTTGCTGCCGTCGTTGGGCAGCCGCTCGATGTACGTGGCCTCGGCGCCGATGATGGCCCCGGCGGCGTCGCGAGCGATCACGACGACATTGACGAGCTCCTGCTCGCTCTCGAAGTCGGCGCTGACCGTTCCGTGCACGGTCGTGCTGTATTCGTCGGTGGTGGCCTGCACCCCCTCCACGGTGAACACGCCGGTCTCCTCGAGCGGTGCCTCCACCGCGGCGGTCGCCTCCGGACCCCGCACGTTGAGCGAGGCGATCTCGCCGTCGCCGACGGAGAAGAACGCGCCGGTGATGGCGGTGCGGCCCGACAGCAGCGTGCGATAGTCCGTCGCGGTGTCGAGGATCGTCCCGGCGGCATCGAGCGCTTCGACGCTGATGTCGGCGAAGTCGAAGACGTAGTCCTCGTTCGGGTTGTCGAGGACGACGGTGTACCACCAGGTGCCCTCGTCGTAGGTCGTGCGGCCGAAGGCCGCCTCGACGACCGACAGATCCTCGGCGTCGCCGGCGACAGGTGCCGGCTCGTCCTCGGCGGGCGCTGCGTCGGCGTCGTCGACGCTCGAGGAGGTGCCCTCCCGCAGCGCGTCGTCGATCGCTGCCTGACCCAGCAGGCCGATGGAGACGATCGTCATCACGATCGACACGATCCATCCGACGACCGACACGACGACCGCGGCGATGCTGAACGGCTTGCCGCCGTGCTTCTTCGCGATCAGGGCGACCAGGCCGACGATGAAGCCGGCGAGCAGGACCAGGCCCGAGAACCAGGTCACGAACGGGATGAACGCGAGGATGAGCCCGAGTGCGGCCAGGCCCAGCGCGACGAACGCGAGGGTCTTCGGTCGCGCGTCACGCGGGGGCTGGGTGGCGTAGCCGGCCGGCGGGGCGTACTGCGGCGGAACGCCCTGTGCGAACGTGTTGCCCGGCGCGACCGGCGCCACGGGGTGGCCGGGCGCGGCCTGGGGCGGCACGGGATGACCGGGACTCGGCGCCGGCGCGGGGTTCTCGGATGTCGCCTGCGCCGTCGGCTGCCCCGCAGCCGTCTGCGGCATGGGCTCGCCCGGCGTGGTCGGCGTGGACGCGCCGGAAGCGGCGGGGGACGGGGGAACGGGCGACGACGACCCCGGTTCGGGTGTCGACGGCGAGGTGGGATCGGACAAATGAACTCCTTCCAGGCGTTCTCATGCATGCATGTGCCGCACGGCGGATGCCGCGCAGCGACGGCGGGATGACCCGGGGCGTCCATGCGCACGAGACCACCGACGCGACCCTCGCTGCTGCGAGCTTCGCGCGTGGACGTCACTGGTGTCGCGGGCGTTCGTTCCCTCGACGCATCCCCCCAGCCGGTTCCCCCCGGCGAAGGGCACGTTACCGGATATCGGCGACATCCGTTCGTCGCGCCTGCGCGCGCCGGTGGAAGGCGCTCAACGGTCGGTCAGGGCGTTCGCCTTCTCACGCAGCACCCGCTGCTGCGCCGCGTTCGCGGTCAGTCCCGCTGCGGTCAGGAGCTCCGCCCGGGCTTCCTCGATGCGACCGAGCTGCGCGAGCAGCTCGCCGCGGACGCTCGGCACCAGGTGCGATCCGCGCAGGGAACCGGCCTCCTCGAGCGCGTCGACGATGCGCAGTGCCTCGGTGGGGCCGGAGGCCATGGACACCGCGGCCGCCCGGTTGAGTTCGACGATCGGGTTCGGTGCGATACGGCCGAGCACCTCGTAGAGCAGCACGATGCGGTGCCAGTCCGTCTCGGCGACGCTGGGTGCGATCGCATGGCACTGCGCGATCGCGGCCTGCAGCGCGTACGGCCCGCGTCCGACGCGGCGTGCCGCGGCGATGGCATCCGCTTTCGCGAGGAGCCCGACAGCGCGCGCGATCTGGCCGCGATCCCAGCGGGAGCGGTCCTGGTCGGCGAGCAGGACGGGCGCCCCCGAGCGCGACTCGCGGGCGGCGAAGCGCGAACGCTGGAACTCCATGAGCGCCACCAGTGCAAGCGGCTCGGGCTCGCGTGGCAGCAGGCCGGCGATGATGCGCCCCAGCCGCAGCGCCTCGTCGGCGAGGTCAGGACGCACCCACCGGTCGCCGCCGGTGGCGGCATAGCCCTCGGTGAAGACCAGGTACACCACGCCGAGCACAGCCGACAGGCGCACCGTCCACTCCGACGGATCCGGCGTCTCGAACGGCACGCGCGCCGCCGCCAGCGCCTTCTTGGCCCGCGTGATGCGCGCCTGCACCGTCGGAACCGTGGTGAGCAGCATCCGCGCGATCTCCTCCGTCGACAGGCCCGCGACCACCCGGAGGGTGAGCGCCACCTGCGACTCGCGCGAGAGCGCGGGGTGGCATGCCGTGAAGATCAGACGCAGGACGTCGTCGTCGATCGGCTCCCACGCGTCGTCGGTCGCCTCATCGAGCGTGTGTGCGATGGCGGCATAGCGCTCGTCGAGCCGCTCGCGGCGCCGCCACGCGTCGATCACACGGCGCTTCGCGACCGCGGTGAGCCATGCGCCCGGGTTGACCGGAACGCCCTCGCGCGGCCAGGATCCGAGGGCTTCGACGAGCGCCTCCTGCGCGACATCCTCGGCGAGGCCGAGGTCGCCGGTCATCTTGGCCACGGATGCCACGATCCGCAGACCCTCGATGCGCCAGACGGCCTCGACCGTGCGCCGGGTGTCGTTCATCCTCGTGCGTGCTCCCGGTGGCGGCTCATTCGGTGCCGAGCTCGGCGCGCCACTCCTTCTCCTTCTGGATGTACTCGTTCTCGGAGAAGTCCGCGAAGTCCGCCTCATCGGTCACACGGCGCACCTCGAGCTTGCTGCCGGGGCCCAGCGGGCACCGCTTGGCCCACTCCAGGGCCTCCTCGGCGGTGGCGGTCTGGATGATCCAGAAGCCGTTGAACAGCTCGTGCACCTCGCCGTAGGGGCCGTCGCTGACGATCGGCGTCTCGCCGGAGAAGTCGACGACGTAGCCCGGCTCGGGCGCGAGTCCCTCGCCGGCGACCATCACGCCGGCCTTCATCAGGGACTCGTTGTAGGCGCCCATCGCATTGATGACGGCCTCGAAGTCCATGTTCTCGTAGTTGTCCACGGCCTCCTGCGTCGCCCGCATGATCAGCATGTGCTTCATTGTTCGCTCCCTCTGTGTCGGTTCTCTCGGAGGGAACCGTTCGCTCCCTCTCACTATCGCGTCGAATGGGCGCGAGAGAAATCGACATCGGCTCCGAATTCTTTTCGTGGCTTACAGGTGGTCGGCGAACCGATCCACGAGGCGCAGGAGCGTCGGCAGGCCGCGGGATGACGCGTGTCCGTCCGTCAGGCGCTCGATGACCGGCGTGGCATTGCCCTCGCCCTCGCGCTCGTTGCGCACCAGGGCCCAGCCGCGACCGGCGTCGACGACCACGCAGCGGCGCACGGCGGCTTGTTCGATGACATCCCGGCTGCGGCGGTCGATCACGTCGCCATGGTGCAGCGTGAGCTCGAAACGGCGGGCGGCGGCCGCCGCTCGGCGGGCGTCGACGACCGCGACGAGCTCGTCGAACGCCATCGCGAAGGCATCGCGTTCGAGACCCGTCCGCGCCGCGATCGACGCGATGACCGTCTCGAGCACGAGGGCGGGATCTTCGGCTTCGAAGAGCACGGTGCCGTTGCTCTGGAACAGGACGGCGCCGGGGCATCCGGCATCCGCGAAGGCCCCCACGATGTCGGCGGTGGAGGGGTGACCGCGCTGGCCCTGGTTGACGTTCCTCAGGAACGCGACGTACCTCATGGCATGACCGTAGCCCCGGCGTCCGACGCGACGGATGTCGGCCGGGCGCCGGCGCTAGCGCATCTGGTGCAACCTCACTACGCGGCGGCTTCGCGCTCCTCCATGTGCGCGTCGAGCGCCCGCCCCATGCGCAGGACGGCTTCCCGCAGCAGCGGGCGAGGGAGAGCGAACACGAAGCGGGTGTGACCGATCGCGGCCTCTCCGCACGCGGCGCCGTCGGTCATCGCGACGCCGGCGTTCTCGCGGAACCACTCGCCCAGATCGCCTTCCAATCCGTAGTCGCGGAAGTCGATGAGTGCGATGTAGGTGCCCTCCGGAAGGGTCATGCGGGCGCGCGGCAGGTGCTCCGCGACCAGGTCGGCCAGCAGACGACGGTTGCCGTCGAGGTAGTCCACGACGTTGTCGAGCCACTGGGCGCCGGCGGAGTACGCCGCCGTGTTCGCCAGGACGCCGAGCGTCGAGGTGCCGTGTCCGGCCCACATGCCGAAGGATTCCCAGGCCTCGGCGTCGGCGTCGTTCGACAGGATCACCTGCGCACACTTCAGGCCCGCGAGGTTCCACGCCTTGGAGGCGGATGCCGCGGTGATGGTGTGAGACGCCGCCTGTTCCGACACGGATGCGTAGGGGATGTGCTGTGCGGGTCGATAGACGATCGGCGCGTGGATCTCGTCGGAGAACACGCGCCCTCCCTTCGCGGCGACGACATCGGCGAGGGCGAGGAGCTCGTCGCGGCGGAACACGGTGCCGAGCGGATTGTGCGGGTTGCACAGGACGACCATCCCGGCGCCCTCGTCGAAGGCGCGGGCGATCGCCTCGAGGTTCATCGTCATGCGTCCGTCGACCTCGATGCTCGGCACCTCGATCACCTCGCGCCCGTGCAGCTGGGGGACGAAAAGGAACGGCATGTACGCCGGCGTGGGAACGATCACGGCGCTGCCCGGCGCGGTGAACTTCTCGAGCGCGAGCTCGAAGGCGGCGATGACGTCGGGAACGTGGTGCACCCGCTCCGCAGGCACCGCCCATCCGTAGCTGTCGGTGTACCAGGAGGCGGTCGCCTCCGACATGTCACGAGCGACCTGCTGAGGCAGATATCCGGTCAGTCCGCGGTCGAGCGTGTCCTTGAGCGCCTCGCTCACGGCGGGGGCCAGTCCGAAGTCCATCTCGGCGACCCAGGCGCCGATCGTGTCGGGGAACGTCGTCCACTTGACGCTTCCGGCGTCCCTGAGATCGGCGGCGGAGATGGCGTCGAAGTCCTGCTGCAGCACGGGTTTTCCTTCCGTCGGAGGCGCGTCGGCATTGGAGGCAACGGCGGCCGACCCCGCCGCCATTCCCACGCCGACGCGTAGGGTCCTGACACTACCGACGGCTCCCGACGCCGCATGCACGTCCGGTGGGCGACACGGCGCCGAGCCCGTGCGCCCGACGGAGCACGGCTTGGCGGCTGCGTGCGGGCGTGCATTACTCTGGTGCCGTGCTCACGCAGCGGCGATTTCGGAACCCCCGGCCGGGTTATGGCCGCGGGGTCGACGCGCGCTCGTAGCACGAGGTCTCCGCAGGTACGGCCGGGGGAAGTTCTCATCCTTCGCGAATTTGCCATCGACCTGGAGACCTTCTCATGTCGCATGCCGACTATCTGACTGTTGACCAACTCTGCCGTGCGCTGAAGCTGCGTGACCTCACCGATCCTGCTCAGGGTGCGCACGCCATTCAGGCCCTTCTCGATTCCGCCGTGCACGCGCTGCGGTCCGAATGGGGTAGCACCGTCCGCTCTGTGCGCAACGCTCCGCTCGTGCCGGTGCGCGAGAACTATGATCGGCTCGGCTACGACCCCGGTGATGTCACCCGTGCCCGTCGATATACCCGCTACATCAGCCCGACGGTGATGCTTCGCAGCCACACGAGCGCCGACCTTCCGCGTGCCCTCGAGGACTACGCGGGACGGAACGAAGTCGATGAGCTGATCGTGGCCCCCGGGCTCGTCTATCGGCGCGACGCCGTCGATCGCACCCACGTGGGGGAGCCGCACCAGGTAGATCTCTGGCGCATTCGCAGCACTCCGGATACCAGCGACGACGACATGGTCACGATGATCGGCTGCCTGGTCGACGCGCTGCTTCCGGGCGCGCAGTGGAGGACGACCGATGTCACGCACCCCTACACGGTGCGCGGACGGCAGATCGACGTGCTCCACGCTGGCGAATGGCTCGAGCTCGCCGAGTGCGGGCGCATTCATCCTGATGTGCTGCGCGGGTCCGGCCTCGACCCCGAGCGGTGGTCCGGCCTCGCGCTCGGGATGGGATTGGAGCGCGCTCTGATGCTGCGCAAAGGCATCCCCGACATCCGATATCTACGGGCGAAGGACCCCCGCGCCGCCGCGCAGATGCTCACCCTGCAGCCGTGGCAACACGTATCGCCTCTGCCTGCAGCTCGGCGCGACATTTCGGTCGTCGTGGCGGCAGAAGAGGACGAGGAGACTCTCGGGGACCGCGTCCGCAACGCACTCGGCGACGATGCCGATGTCATCGAGCGCGTCGAAGTGCTCAGCTGCACCGCGCACGAGGAACTGCCCGAGGCGGCGCGCTCCCGGCTCGGCACACAACACGGTCAGGTCAACATCCTGTTGCGGATCGTGCTGCGCCCCATCGACCGCACACTCACCTCGCACGAAGCGAACGCTATCCGCAACTCGATCTATCGAGCCGTGCACCAAGGACCGGTGCTGGAACTGATCTGAGGTTCCGCGGCGGTCGGAATCTCGGCTCCGACCCTCCCGTTATGCGGCCGCGTGCGGGTCGTGCGCGTTGAGCGTCGCTACGACGGTCGCGTAGTCGCCGCGCGCCTCGCCGTATCGCAGGAACTTCACGCGTTCGACCTGCACCTCCGTCACGTCGGGATCGTCGCGCAGGATCCGCATGACCTCGTCGGCGAAGTCGTCCAGCGGCATCGCGAAGGCGCTGCCGCGCTGGCCGGGCAGCAGGTCGGTGGCGACCGACGGCGGCTCGAGTTCCACGACGCGCACCGATGTGCCGGCCAGTTGGAGGCGCAGCGACTCGCTCAGCATATGGATGGCGGCCTTGCTGGCGTTGTAGCTCGGCGTGACGCGCAGCGGTGCGAACGCGAGGCCGGACGAGACGGTCATGATGGTGGCATCCGGCTGCCGGCGCAGCTGCTCGATGAATGCCCCGATGAGGCGGATCGGGCCGAGGATATTGGTCGTCACGGTGTCCTCGGCGGACTCGAGGAAGCCGGCCGAAGTCGTCCAGTCCTCGAGGCGCATGATCCCGGCCATCGTCACGAGCACGTTGAGATGCGGGTGGCGCGCGATGACCTCGGATGCGGCGGCCCTGATGGAGGCGGCATCCGTCGTGTCGATCCGAACAGTGTCGATACCGGGATGCTGCGCCGCGATCTCGTCGAGCAGCTCCCGGCGGCGCCCGCCGACGATGACGGTGTTGCCGGCCTCGTGCAGGCGCTCGGCGAGGGCCAGGCCGATGCCGCTGGTGGCACCGGGGATGAAGATGGTGTTTCCGCTGATTCGCATGCTCCGAGTCTTCGAGCCGCGCGAACGGCGCTCCAGAGAGCGCTGATCGGGGGAGTGGCGATCCCTGGATGCCGTGGCGCCGCGCGAGCAGGATGGGTGCATGGATCGCGAAGCCCTCGCCGAGTTCCTCCGCACGCGCCGCGAGCGGCTGCAGCCGGCCGACGTCGGGCTGAGCTCCGGCGCGCGGCGGCGTGCGCCCGGACTGCGACGCGAGGAGGTCGCGCAACTCGCCCTCATGTCGGCGGACTACTACACCCGCCTCGAGCAGCAGCGGGGGCCTCAGCCCAGCACGCAGATCCTCGCATCACTCGCCCGGGCGCTGCGGCTCACCGCCGACGAGCGCGACTATCTCTACCGGATGGCGGGGCAGCCGGCTCCTGATCGCCTCCGTCCCGCGGGACACGTCGCACCCGCGCTGCAGCGGGTGTTCGATCGCCTCTCCGACACTCCGGCGCTCATCATCTCGAATCTGGGTGAGACGCTCGTGCAGAATCCGCTCGCAGCCGCGCTGCTCGGCGATCACGTGGGGGCGTCGGGCTGGGAGCGGTTCGAGCCGTGGCGCTGGTTCGTGAACCCGGATGCCGAACGCCGCCGCTACCCGGAGCACGACCGCCCGCGTCAGAGCCGGGCGCTGGTCGCGGGCCTTCGAGCGGCGTACGGGGCGATGGGGCCGTCGTCACTGGCCGGTGAGCTGGTGGCAGAGCTGTCGAAACGAAGCGCGGAGTTCCGGCAGCTGTGGGACCGGCAGGAGGTCGCCCAGCGCTTCGCCGACCACAAGGTCCTGGTCCACCCCGAGATCGGACCGATCGAGGTCGACTGCCAGGTCCTGTTCACCGAGGACCGTTCCCAGGCGCTGCTCGTGCTGACACCGGAGCCGCGGAGCGAGGACGAGGAGAGGATCCGGCTGCTGGGAGTGCTCGGGGTGCAGCGATTCGCCACGGGCGAGAAGACTGCGGCGCCGTAGCCGCACCGATCGGTGAGACGGGAACCTGCTCGCACACCGAGTCAACCCGGGCCGAGCGTGAACCGTACGGGTTAGTGTCGGCGGATGGCCGAGGCATCCGAGTTCTGGCGCGACGCGGGCATCATCCTGGGATGGAATCCGAATCTCTGGAATGAATGGCCGGGGTCGTACGCCGCCGTGGTCAGGGGCGTGTGCGGCGGGGAGCCCTACGTGACGCAGTGGTCGATCGGCTCGCGACGCTCCGTGGACCTGGGCACCGACGCCTGGCTGCTGCGGCAGGGTGGGTCGTACGGGATCATCGGCCACGGCACGGTCGTCTCCGACCCCTATCAGGACGCTCACTTCGCCGACCCGCGCAAGCCGGCGACCTTCGTCGACGTCGCGTTCGACGGGCTGGTCGTGGAAGATCACCGGATCCCGCGCGACCTGCTCGAGGTGGTCGTGCCCGAGGTCGCGTGGCGGTTCCAGTTCCGGTCCGGCAACCGGATCGCCCCGGAGCCCAACCGGCGGCTGCGAGACCTGTGGCAGGAGACGCTCGCCGACTGAGGGAGGGCGCCACGGCGGTCCCGCACACGACTCCTCCACCGGATGAACGCGGTGCTGCATTCCCACCGTCGCCGACCGCGCACGAGGAATGTCGTACATATGTTCTAAAGTCGAATCATGTTCGACGTACCGGCGCATCCGCACTCAGGGATGCTGGACGCGCTGGACGAAGTCGCCGAGGCGGACGTGATGATGACGTCCCTGGCAGCCCGCCGGCTGCACAAGATCGACGTCCTCCGCCGCGAGGCGCTCGCCGATGCCGCTCGTCATGGACGAGAACTCACCGAGGTGATCGAGCGGGGCGTCCGCTTGGAGCTGGCCGCACGCCTGCGGATCACCGAGCACGTGGCGGGTCGGCTCATCCGCTATGCGTCGGCGCTGACGCACGATTACCCGGCCGTCATGGCCTCCTTCCGGCTGGCCCGGATGACTCAGCAGCATGCGGAGCTGCTCGTGGACGGGTTCGATCAACTCGAGCCAGACCTCCGCGACCGGCTGCTCCCCGAAGCGATCGACCTCGCCGAGGCGCATCCGGTCGGCAGCTTCCGTCGAGAGCTGAAGAAGATGATCGACGCGGCTCGCGCCGTCACGCTCGCCCAGCGCCATGAAGAGGCGCTCTCGGCACGTCGATTCGTCGTGGAGCCGGACGCCGACGGCATGTCATGGCTGCATGCCTACGTGCCATCGGTCGAGGCTCGCGCGATCGAGACGCGGATCACCGCCGAGGCGAAGGCTCTTCTCAACGATGAGAGCGAGACCCGCACCCTCCACCAGGCGCGGGCGGACGTCCTGTGCGATCTTCTCATCGACGGCGAGACGTCGTATCGCACGCCCGAATCCCGCGGAATCAAAGCCACCGTGGTCGTCACCGTGCCCGCACTTGCGCTGTTGGCGACAGGGGATGCGGAACGGGATGCCGCCGGCCTGGCGCCGGCCGTCGTGGAGGGGGTCGGGCCGATTCCGCTCGCTCGTGCCAAGGAACTGTGCGGCAGCGCAGACGGCTGGATGCGGGTCCTCACCCATCCTGAGACCGGTGCCGTCCTCTCGGTGGGCCGGGAGCAGTACCGGCCGCCCGCCGCGCTGGCGCGGATCGCGAAATGGCGTGCCGACAGGTGCATGGCACCCGGATGCGGCATCCCGGCCAGCCGATGCGAGATCGATCACACGATCGCATGGGAGGACGGCGGCCACACCTCGCTCGACAATCTCGCGCCTCTCTGCAAAGGGCACCACACTGTCAAGCACCACGGCGGGTGGCGGGTGAGACAGGTGCCCGACAGCGGTGGCGCCTTGGAGTGGACCTCCCCGGCGGGGCGACAGTACGTGGTGCAGCCGGAACGACCAGTGCCGGTGTTCCGGCCATCCCACGCTGGTGACGCCCCCTTCTGACGCGTCGCCCATCACGACCGAGTCCTGACCAGCGCGGAAGGCAGCCGGCCGACGATGAAGCGTCGGGCCGGGGAGAGCATCTTCGGCGGGGGAGGCGGCGTCCGTAGCGCGGCGCTACGCTGACGGCGTGCACCGGATCTTCACCACGAGCTTCGCCTCGGTCTACCCGCACTACGTGACGAAGGCGGAGCGCAAGGGGCGCTCGCAGGCGGAGCTCGACCATGTGATCCAGTGGCTCACGGGCTTCGACGACGCCGAGCTGCGAAGACACATCGACGAGCACACGAGCTTCGAGGACTTCTTCGCCGCCGCAGACCTCAACCCGAACGCGTCTCTCATCACCGGGGTCGTCTGTGGCATGCGCGTCGAGACCATCGAGGACCCCCTCATGCAGAAGATCCGCTACCTCGACAAGCTCGTCGACGAACTGGCGAAGGGCAAGCCGATGGAGAAGATCCTCCGTACCGCGTGAGCGGCGGTGCGAAGTCAGTTGAAGCTGACGCGCACGAGCGGGCTGCCCTCGATCCAGTCCTCGACAGGCGCGATCCGCGCTTCGGAGCCGCTTCGGGCGTGGAGCGCTTCGATCCCCGCGACGATGCGCGCGAAGAGCCGTGTGCGCTCGCCGCCCTCGGTGATCGGCGTCGCGATCGCGGGCAGATCCGCCTGCACGCCGTTCTTCAGATGGAACACGAACTCGGGATGCCGAAGCACATTGGCGTACCAGGCTCGTGTACCCGGCGTGCCGGTCAGATACACCTCGCCGTCGACGGAGTGGAACCAGATCTCGATGCGCCGCGGTTTCATGGAGCGAGCGCCGATCGTCGTGATGTCGACGGTGCGCTCCGCCATCGAGGAGTCATCGGTGAGCGTCAGAGCACGGGCGATAGCGGCATCCATCTGTCGTTCTTACCGCGTAGCGGCCGCGCGCTGGAAATCGCCGTCGTCGGGCGGGACGGCGACCACACCGCGTGCGACGGCGTAGGTTCGCGGCATGAGCCATCACAACGGGACCGAGGAGCCCGGTGGAGCCGACGAAGTGAGCGCAGCTTATGACGCGCTGCACACCGGCCCGATCGGCCTGCGCGATGCTGCGACGCCGTCCGCGCCGGCGGTGCACCAGACACCCGATCGGCCGGGCAGCCCCCAGTCCCGATAGTCGCCAGAACTACGATCGAAGCACCGTCCCTCGACACAGGAGGCTCGACCGTGCCCCAAGCGCCCTCGCGCACCGCACCCGACGCGCTCGCTCACGCCGAAGACCTCGCGGCGTTCGTCGAGGCGTCCCCATCCAGCTTCCACGCCGCAGCCGAAGTCGCCGCGCGCCTCGAGCGCGTCGGGTTCACACGACTCGACGAGGGCGAGCACTGGCCCGCGCCGGCGGGAGGGCGATTCGTCGTTCTCCGAGATGGGGCCGTCATCGCGTGGGTCGTTCCGTCATCGGCGACCGCCGAGACACCGGTGCGCGTGTTCGGCGCCCACAGCGACTCGCCCGGCTTCAAACTGAAGCCCCAGCCGACGACGGGCCGACTCGGCTGGCTGCAGGCGGGCGTCGAGATCTACGGGGGACCGCTCCTGAACTCGTGGCTCGACCGCGAGCTGCGTCTCGCCGGCCGCCTCGTGCTCGACGACGGCACGAGCGTCCTGGCTGCGACGGGTCCGCTGCTGCGTCTGCCCCAGCTCGCGATCCACCTCGACCGCAGCGCCAACGACCACCTCGCCCTCGACAAGCAGGCGCACACGCAGCCCGTGTGGGGACTGGGCGACGCCGAATCAGCGGACCTGCTCGCGGAACTCGCGAGTGCGGCCGGCATCGACGCGGCACGTATCCGCGGGTATGACATCGTCACCGCGGACGCCGCGCGCGGCGCGACCTTCGGGCTCGACGACGTCTTCTTCGCGGCCGGACGACTCGACGACCTGGCGTCGGTGCACGCCGGCGTCGTCGCGCTCGAACGCGCCGCGGATGGCCACGACGCCGACCACATCGCGATGCTCGCGGTCTTCGACCACGAGGAGGTCGGCTCGGCGACCCGGTCCGGGGCCGCCGGGCCGTTCCTCGCCGACGTGATCGAGCGGGTGCAGGTCGCGCTCGGCGCCGATCGCGAGCAGCAGCTGCGCGCCCTCGCCGGATCGTGGTGCGTCTCGAGCGACGTCGGCCACTCCGTGCACCCGAACTACCCGGAGAAGCACGACCCGGTGGTCCGGCCCGTCCTCGGCTCCGGCCCCATCCTCAAGATCAACGCGAACCAGCGCTACGCGACGGATGCCGAAGGCGCAGCCGCCTGGAACGGCTGGTGTGCGCTCGCGGGCGTCGAGAGCCAGGAGTTCGTCTCGAACAACGCGGTGCCCTGCGGCTCGACGATCGGACCGATCACGGCGACCCGGCTCGGCATCCGGACGGTCGACGTCGGAATCCCCATCCTCTCCATGCATTCTGCCCGCGAGCTCGCCGGGGTGAGCGACCTGTGGGATCTCACCCGGGTGGCCGAGATGTACTTCCGCGGCTGAGGAATCCGGACACGGCATGTTCGAGGGGTTCACCGAGGAATTCGTCGACACGGCGCACGCACGCATCCTCGTCCGTCATCGTGGCACGAGCGGCGAGCACGGTGCCCGCGACCCGGTGCTGCTCCTTCACGGCCATCCCCGCACCTCGGCGACATGGCACCGCGTCGCCCCGCTCCTCGTCGACGCCGGTCACGCGGTGGTGTGCGCCGACCTGCGCGGCTATGGGCGGTCCGCCGGACCGGCGCCGACCGGAGACCACCGCGCGCACTCGAAGCGCGCCGTGGCCGGCGACATGGCGGAGGTGATGACGCACCTCGGTTACGAGCGGTTCGCCGTCATGGGACACGACCGAGGCAGCTACGTCGCCTTCCGCCTCGCCCTCGACCATCCCGATCGCGTCCGCGCGCTGGGGGTCTTCGACGGCGTGCCGATCACGCACCACCTCGACCAAGGCGGCACCCGCTTCGCGCTGCGATGGTGGCACTGGTTCTTCTACGCACAGGCCGACATCCCCGAGCGGGTCATCGGGGCCGACCCGGATGCCTGGTACCGCGGCGACGCCGCGGTGATGGGAGCCGACAACCACGAGGAGTTCCGCGCCGCCACGCGGGATCCGCGGGTCATCCGCGCGATGCTCGAGGACTACCGAGCCGGCGTCACGGTCGACGCCGACCTCGAACGCGCCGACCGCGCCGCCGGACGCCGTCTCGCGATGCCGGTGCTGTCGCTGTGGTCCACGCGCGACGATCTCGAAGAGCTGGTCGGCGACCCGCGCGCGGTGTGGCGCCAGTGGGCGGACGAGGTCACCGGCTACGGCATCGACTCCGGTCACCACATGGCCGAGGAGGCGCCGGAGGCCGTCGCCCGCGCGATCGCCGCGTTCCTGGGCTGACCGGGGTGTCCTCGCCGGGCACGCGTGGGCTCAGACCGAGGCCGTCTCCACCGAACGCGCCAGCAGATCCGCGTGGTGGCGCTCCGCGACATCCGGGTGCGCGCGCAGCCGATACTTCAGCAGGTTGTCGCCGTACGTGCCGCGGATGACGTTGCTCGGATCCTGCTCCACGCCGCGGGCGTCGGCGCGGTACTCCGGCGCGATGGCCAGCCGCGGCACCTCGGCATCCAGCCGCGGGTTGAAGAAGAACGGGACCGAGATGCGCTCGCTGCCCTCGGCCGGAGCCAGCACACGATGCACAGTGGCACGCAGGTAGCCGTCGGTCGCCCACTCCAGCAGCTCGCCGATGTTGACGATGAGCGCCCCCTGCTGCGGCGGGACGTCGTGCCACTCGCCCTCGTACTCCACCTGCAGGCCGCCCACACCGGGTTCGATCCACAGCAGCGTCAGCATCCCGGCGTCCTTGTGGCTGCCGACGCCCTGACGAGACGGGTCGCTGTCGGGCTTGCCGGGATACCGGGCGATCTTGATGTGCGTCGACGGCTCTTCGGCGAACAGATCCAGCAGCGCCGCCGGGTCGGCACCCAGCGACTCGGCCCACGCCGAGAGCAGGCGGCGGCCGATGGCGCTGAGCCGCGCCTCCCACTCCTCGACCACGCCCTGCAGCTCGGGCAGCGCGCTCGGCCACTGATTCGGGCCGTCGAGGCGCAGGTAGGCCGGGTCGTCCGGACCGACCTCGCGAGCCTCACGGCCCGGGCCGATGTCGATCTGCTCACGCCAGTCGACCTTGCCCTGCGTCAGCTCGCCGCCGACGCGGGCATAGCCGCGGAAGTAGGGGGAGCGGAGATTCTCGACTTCGAGCTTGTCGTCCTCGGGCAGGGCGAAGAACGCGCGAGAGGTCCGCAGCAGACGGTCCTGAAGCTCCTCCGGGATGCCGTGCCCGACCAGCGTGAAGAAGCCCACCTCGTGCGTCGCGCGCCGCAGCTCCTGCCGGAACCGATCGGCCTCCTCGGAACCCTGGTCCAGCAACGAGAGGTCGAGAACGGGGATCGGCGTGGTGGTCATGATCCGACGCTACGTCGGTGTCCGCCGGCGATCCCCGTTTGTTTCGGACCGTGACGGATGCCCCGACCCCGAGCGACCTCAGGAGCTGAGGACGCGGCGGCTGAAGGCATCCGTGCTGAGACCCTCATCGAGCACCACCTTGGCCCACTCGCGTGCGGAGTGCAGCGAGTGGTCGCGGTAATTGCCGCAGGAGAACGCCGAGACGCCGGGGACGTCGGCCTCCACGGCCTCGTCGGCGATGAAGCGGAGGCTGCCGGTGAGCGCCGCGACGACGTCCTCCACCGGCGGCTCGCCCCACATCAGGAGGTGGAACCCGGTGCGGCATCCGAAGGGCGAGATGTCGATGACGCCGCCGATGCGGTCACGCAGCAGGCCCGCGAGCAGGTGCTCGAGGGTGTGGAGGCCCGCCGTGGGGATCTCGCCCTCGTTGGGCTGCACGAACCGGACGTCGAAGTTCGTGATGGCGTCTCCGGCGGGGCCGCGCTCGACGCCGATCCGCCGGACGTAGGGCGCCAGGACGGCGGTGTGGTCGAGGGTGAAGCTCTCGATCTCGGGCATCAGGTCCTCCTTCTCGTGAACGCGTCGAGGCGTTCGATCAGCTCTGCCAGGGTCTCTTCGTCCGAGACCAGTCCGATGCGGATGTGCCCGCGTCCGCGGGGCCCGAACCCGTCGCCGGGCGCGACCGCGACACGAGCTTCCTCGCGCAGCGCGCGGGCGAAGGCGACCGCGTCCGCCTCGCCGGGCACGCGCAGCCACACGAAGAACGTCCCGCCCGGCGCCTGGACGTCCCATCCGATCGCCCGCAATCCCGACACGACCGCATCGCGCCGCCGCTGGTAGACCGCGACGAGCTCGGATGCCGCCGCCTGGTCGCCGGCAAGGGCGGCCGCGGCGGCCTCCTGCGTCGCCCCGAACATCGTGCTGAACGCATGCGCCTGGTAGGCGCGCATCGCCCCGATGAGCGACGGGTTCCCCGCGGCGAAGCCGACGCGCCAGCCGGCCATGCTGTATGTCTTCGACAGCGTCTGGATCTCGACCGTGCGCTCCCGGTCGAGCGCGAGCGCCGACAGCGGACGGCGGCCGTCGAACCCCAGCGACGCGTACGCGAAGTCGTGCACGAACGCCGCATCCGTCCGCTGCGCGAACGCCACCGCCCCGTGGAAGGTCGCGGGCGTCGCGAGGGCACCGGTCGGGTTGTTCGGGTAGTTCAGCACCAGCACACGGGCCCTCGCGAGGCCGTCGAGGACGGCGAAGTCGGGCTGGTGGTCATCTTCGCGCAGGGGCAGGGTCGCGATCTCGGCCTGCGCGAGCTGCGCCGCGGAAGCGTACGCCGGGTAGCCCGGATCGGGGAGGACGACCGTCGAACCGGGATCGGCGAGCGAGAGCACCGCCGCCATCAGACCTTCGTGAGACCCGTGGAAGATCGCGACATCCGCGTCGGGGTCGAGCGCGACGCCGTGATCGTCCCGGTAGCGCCGGGCGACGGCATCCCGCAGCGCCGGCCGACCGGCGTAGGACGGGTACCGGTGGTTGGCAGGGTCTGCCACGGCCTGCTGCATCGCCGCCACGATGTGCTCGGGCGTCGGAAGGTCGGGATTGCCCTTGGACACGTCGATCATGCGGGGGCCGGGGAGGGCCGACAGTCTCGCGATCTCGCGGTCCATCGCTCCCCAGAAGTTCGGCGGCAGCGCTCGCACGCGCTCCGCCGGTGTGAAGGCGACCACGGTCATCGCCTCCGGTATCTGCGGGCGACCGCCGAGCCGAAGGTCTGGATCCCCTGCACGAGCAGGATCAGGGTGACGCAGGTGACCACCATGGCGAAGCCGTCGTACCGCTGGTAGCCGTACGACAGCGCCAGGTCGCCGATGCCGCCGGCGCCGACCGTGCCTGCCATCGCGGTGGCGTCGATGAGACCGACGGTGGCGATCGTGACGGCGAGGATGAGCGAGCTGCGGGCCTCCGGAAGCAGGAACCGCCGGAAGATCTGCAGGGGAGTGGCGCCCATGGACCGCGCCGCCTCGATCACGCCCTGCGGCACCTCGAGGAGGGAGTTCTCGACCAGCCGCCCGATGTACGGGGCGATCATCACGGTGAGCGGCACGATCGCCGCCCACACGCCGATGCTCGTGCCCACCAGCAGCCGGGTGAAAGGCAGGATCGCCACGAGCAGCACGATGAACGGCAGCGACCGGAGGATGTTGACGATGGCGCCGAGGATGAGGTTCACCGGCCGGTTCGGCAGCACGCCGCCGGGGCTCGTGACGGCGAGCACCGTGCCGATGAGGATGCCGAGGACCGACCCGAGCAGCAGCGCGATGCCGAGCATCTGCAGCGTCTCGCCGAGCGCCTTGAGATAGATCTCGGGCGTGATGAGCGTGAACTGGTCGCCGTTCATGCCACGAGCTCCTCGAGGTGCACGACCCGTTCGGCGAGGAACCGTCGGGCGGCCGCGATCCTCTCGGGGGCGCCGGTGACCTTCACGATCATCTGCCCCACGGTGTGCTCCTGGATCTCGGTCATGTCGGCGTGAAGCATGTTCACCTGCACGCCGATGTCGGTGATGAGGTCCGACACCAGCGGCTGGGTCACCTCGTCGTCCAGCAGCAGCAGACGCCACAGGCCCTCGCCGCCCAGGTGCGCGACCACCCGATCCGGGACGGCCTGGGGCACGACGGTCGACACGAAGTCGCGGGCCACGCCCGTGCGAGGTCGGAGGAACGTGTCGAGCACGGAACCCTGCTCGACGACCTCGCCCGCGGCCATCACGGCCACCTGGTGGGCGAGGTCCTTGATGACATCCATCTCATGGGTCACGACGAGGATCGTGGTGCCGTACTCGCGATTGACCCGACGGAGCAGATCGATGATCTGCGCCGTCGTGGTCGGATCCAGCGCGCTCGTCGCCTCGTCGGCCAGGAGGATGCGGGGGTTCCGGGCGAGTGCCCGTGCGATCCCGACGCGCTGCTTCTGGCCGCCGGAGAGCTCCCCGGGGAAGCTGTCGGCCTTGGCGCTCAGGCCGACGAAGTCGAGGACCTCATCGGCCCGCGCGCGGGCTTCGGCCTTGCCGACGCCGTCCAGGCGCAGCGGCAGGGCCACGTTGTCGCGCACGCGCACGGTCGCCAGGATGTTGAACTGCTGGAAGATCATGCCGGTGTGCTTCTGCGCGGCCCGCAGAGCGGCGCCGCGCAGCGCGCCGATGTCGACCCCGTCGACCACCACGCGCCCGGTCGTGGGCTGCTCGAGCCCGTTGACCATCCGGATCAGCGTGGATTTGCCGGCGCCGCTGTAGCCGATGACGCCGAAGATGGTGCCCGGCGCGACGTCGATCGAGACGCCGCGAAGGGCCGCCGTCGAGACGGCCCTTCCCGGGAACGCCTTCGAGACGTCGTCGAAGACGATGCGTCCCGCTCCGGCGCCTGATCCCGCGGCCGGTCCGGATGGACTCACTCGAACCATTCCGGCAGGTTGTAGCCGTCGTACTGCGCGTTCGAGGTGATGTACTCGACGAACTCCGGGGACTCGTAGGCGGCCTTGATCGCCTGCGCCCAGTCGCTCTCGACATCCTCCGAGCGCACCGTCACGACGTTCGAGAACTCGACCGGCTGGTCTTCCAGGGCCAGTGCGTCGTCGTAGTCGAGGCCGCCCGAGACGATGAAGTTGCCCTGGATCGTGGCGTAGTCGACATCCTGCAGCGCCGGGACCTGCTGCGCGTTCTCGATGGGGGTGATGTTCAGGTTGTGCGGGTTGTCGGTGATGATCGACAGATCGGCGGTGTTGGGGTCCTCGACGTCGTCGAAGTCGATCCAGCCCACCTCGCGAAGGATCAGCAGGCCGCGGTAGAGGTTGGCCGGCGAGTTCGGGACGGTGACGGTCGAGCCGTCGGCGACGTCGTCGAGCGAGGACTTCTTGCCGCCGAACAGGCCCATGCGCGGCGTCGGGATCTGCACGAGGGCGGCGTTGTCGATGCCCTCCTGTGCGTTCACGAACTCCATGTACACCGGGTGCTGCATGATGTTGGCGTCGATCTCGCCGCTGTCGACGGCGACGTTGACGACGATCCCGTCGGTGAACTCCACGGCCTCGACGGTGTAGCCCTCGTTCTCGAGGATCGGCTGGATGCCACCCTCGAACATCTCGCGATACGGGCCGGGGTTGAAGCCGATCCTGATGTCCGTCTTGTCGGCGGCGTCGCCGTCAGCGGCTGCCTGGGGCGCGGACGAGCCGCCGCTGCATGCGCTGAGCGAGACGGCGAGAGCGGCGGCCGCGGTGGCGGCGATCAGAGCCTTGCGGGTGAAGCGCATGTGTCCTCTTCGTGCTGTGAGTGGCGGACGCGCGCGGACGGGTGCTGCGCGCGGACTCACGCTAGAAGGGGCGCCGTCGTCGCGTCGATTCGGACGTTACAAAGGGCAACAGTGTGCGTAGACGACGACGCGGGGCCGCCCAGGCGGCCCCGCGTCGTGGAAACGGTGGTGGCTCAGTACCAGCCGTTGGACTGGGAGTGACCCCATGCGCCGCACGGCGAGCCGTAACGGCCCGAGATGTAGCCCAGACCCCACGAGATCTGCGTCACCGCGTTGGTCTGCCAGTCGGCGCCGGCGCTGGACATCTTGCTGCCGGGAAGGGCCTGCGGGATGCCGTACGCACCGCTGGACGGGTTGGAGGCGCGGTAGTTCCAGCCGGACTCCTTGTTCCACAGCGACACCAGGCACGAGAACTGGTCGTCGCCCCAGCCGTAGCCCGCGAGCATCCCGCGTGCCGCCGCCTGCGCGTCGGCCGGGCTCATGCCGGGACCGCCGCCTCCGGTGTAGACCGGTGCCGGCGCCGACGAGCGCTGCTGAGAGGTCTGCTTCGCCGCGGCGGCCTCTTCGGCGGCCTTCGCCTCGGCCGCGGCCTTCGCCTCGGCCTCCTGGCGGGCACGCTCGGCAGCGGCTTCCTGCTCGGCCTTCAGCGCGAGAGCGGCGTCGAGGCTGCCGCGAAGGCCCGCCACACGCTCGCCCACCGTCGAGACGGCCGCCGTGACGTCCTCCGCGATATCGGGCACCAGCGGCGCCGGCAGCAGCTCGGCGCTCTCCAGGCGGTCGACGGCCGCTTCCAGCTCGGCGGTGTCGACGGTCGGATCGGGGTCGCCGACGTCCAGGCCCGAGGCCTGGATGTCGGTGGTCACGGTGGCGGCCTGGGCGATCGCCTGTTCGGCCGCATCCAGCGCCTCGCGGACCGCTGTGGAGATCTCGTCCGTGCCGCCCGAGCTGACCGTGGCGACGGGATCGGTCGTCGGAGTGAACGACGCCAGGGCGATGCTCCTCGGCGTCGCCGGGGATGCCTCGGCGTGGGCGACAGGTCCGGTCGCGGCCAAGCCGACGGTGGCGGCGACCGCCACGGCGAGGGTCGAGGCGACCAGAGCGGGCCGGCGCCGTGTGCGGCGCTGAGCCTCGCGGAGGGTGCGGCGGTTGGGGACCAAAAACGTGTTCGAGCGCATGAAAACCGGTTCCGTATCGAGATCCGCGCCGGCCGAGCGGCGCCGTGCGTCCGTTCGGGTCGGACACAAGTCCCCGAGTCAATCGGGTCCGTCTGGACGGTTCCGGTGCGTTTTCTGGACGCCCGGTGTGAACGAGAGGACGGGCGAGTCGCAGGAAACCTCGTGTCAACCCCGCTGCGCGATCATCCGAGAACGAGTGGAGTCGTGACACGAACGTCATCAGAGACCGATGCGAAAGGACGACTCATGTCGAATCAGCCCCCGCAGCAGCAGGACGTGCCGGGCACCGATCAGGAGATGCAGCCCAAGCCCGACTACGGCGAGAACAGCTACCGCGGATCGGGGCGGCTCGAGGGGAAAGTGGCGCTGATCACCGGCGGTGACAGCGGCATCGGCAAGGCCGTCGCGCTCGCATACGCGCGGGAAGGGGCCGATGTCGCCATCAGCTACCTCGACGAGCACGAGGACGCCGAGGAGGCACGCCGGTGGGTGGAAGAGGCCGGTCGCCGCTGCGTGCTGCTTCCCGGGGACATCTCCGACCCCGAACACTGCCGCCAGATCGTCGCCCAGACTGTCGAGCACCTGGGCGGACTCGACATCCTCGTCAGCAATGCGGCCTTCCAGATGGATCACCCCACGCTCGAGGAGGTCTCCGACGAGGAGTGGGACTACACCTGGGCGACCAACGTGGACGCGCTGTTCCACCTCGTGAAGGCCGCGCTGCCGCACCTGAAGCCCGGCGCATCGATCATCGGCTCGTCGTCGGTGAACTCCGACCAGCCCTCGCCGACCCTGCTGCCGTACGCGGCGACGAAGGCCGCGATCGCCAGCATCATGGCCTCGCTCGCGCAGCTGCTGGCCGAGAAGGGCATCCGCGCCAACAGCGTCGCTCCCGGCCCGGTGTGGACGCCGCTCATCCCCGCGACGATGCCCGAGGAGAAGGTGGAGCAGTTCGGACAGCAGGTGCCGCTCGGACGCGCCGCCCAGCCGGCCGAGTTGGCGCCCGTGTACGTCATGCTCGCCTCCGACGAAGCCAGCTACGTCTCCGGTGCCCGCATCGCGGTGACCGGCGGCAAGCCGATCCTCTGAGACAGGAGAGCACCATGGACATCTCGGACATCGCTTGGAACGAGCCCGCCAGGGAGAAGATCCTTCAGGACGCTGACAACGTGCTGCGCGAGGCCGTGCTCGAGGTCGCCAAGACGCACGGCGGAAGGTCGTCCGACGAAGCGTTCGCCGCGCTCAACGCTCGGCTGAAGGATCGCTTCATCGACTACGAGCCGGGGCCGGACCTGCGCAAGTACGCCGACGCGATCGCGGCGGGCGAGATCAGTCAGCCGTAGCGGTAGTGCTGAGCGCTGGTGTTGACCCAGGTCGCGAAGCGCCGGGCGGCGGCATCCTGCCCATCGGGGGAGCGTGAGACCCACACCTGCTCCCGCCCGGTGATCACGAGGTAGGCGTGGGCGCGGTCGATGGCGCGGTTGAGTGTGCGGGGCGTGATCGGCCCGGATGCCCCGAACAGGCGACGCTCGACGGCGGTGCGGGTGAAGGCCGGCCGCCGCAGAAGGGCGTCGCCCGTCTCGACGGAAGCCTCGACGTCGCCGACGGGCAGGCTCAGGTCGCGGAAATGCACCCATCGGCCGTCGATCGTGACGCCCGCGAACTCCTGCTCCTCGCCGCTGTACCGCACGGCGGTGGTCCACTGCCGCCCGTCCCACCAGCGGTGTCGGCCGCGCTGGTCGTCGTACCAGCCGGCCGGCGCCGCCGTGGTCGGCACCGGGCCGGCATCGCGATGGAGCTCGACCGCGGCCTCATGCAGGTCGATGTACTCCTCGGTCCACCGGGTGCCGGTCCACCACCGGTGCTTGCCGGTGCCGTCGTCGTACCATCCGGCGGGCGGTTGCGTGCCCATGCAGGAAGCGTAGTTCCGGTCGGCGACACGGTGTCAGGCGATCGCTCTAATCTGAACGGGTGGCCCCCGACGACCTCGCCCCACAGGGCGCCCGCGCGCAGCTGACAGCGCTCGTCGCGGCAGCGTCGGCCGCGCGGGGCGCGCAAGGCTTCCGCGCGTTCGCCGGACTTCCGACGGCGGAGAACTCCCGCTCCGCGGCCGTTCTCATCCTCTTCGGCGTGCTGGATGGGCTCGCGAGCGACCACGACGCCTCCGCCACCGCGGTGTCGCGCGACCTCGACGTCCTCCTCCTGGCGCGCGCGACCACGCTGCGCGCTCACCCGGGTCAGGTCGCTTTCCCAGGCGGGCGCGTCGATCCCGGGGACGACGGTCCCATCGGCGCGGCGCTGCGCGAGGCGCGCGAGGAGACGGGGCTCGATCCGGCCGGCGTCGACGTCCTCGGCACGCTCGAGGACGTGCCGCTGGCCTATTCCCTGCATGTGGTGACCCCGGTGCTGGCGTGGTGGCGGCGTCCGTCCCCGGTTCGCGTGGTCGACGTCGCCGAGTCCGCCGCCGTGTTCCGGGCGCCCGTCGCGGACCTGCTCGATCCCGCGAACCGCGGCGTCACGGTGATCCGGCGCGACGGTCAGGAGTGGCGCGGCCCCGGATTCCTCGTCCGCCACGACAGCGGCGCTCATCTGGTGTGGGGCTTCACCGGGATGCTGCTCGACGGACTGTTCGACCGGCTCGGCTGGACCGAGCCGTGGGACGACACGCGAGAGCTGCCGCTGCCGCCCGTCTAAGCGCCGGTGGCGGCCGAGCGCAAGCCCTTGTGCTGTGGTTGCGCCGACGCCGACAGTGAGAGCATGACCTCCGACATCGCAGAGCTGCTTCGGCTCGAGCAGGCCGGCTGGATGTCGCTGTGCGACGGCTCCGGCGACGACTACTACGGCAGGATCATGACGCCCGACGGCGCGATGGTGCTCGCCGACGGATCCGTGCTGGACCGGGACGGCGTCGTCCAGTCGCTGCGCGATGCGCCGGCGTGGAGCAGCTACGAGATCTCGGACGAACGGATCGTCCCGCTCGGACCCGACGCCGCGGCGCTCGTCTACACCGGCCGCTCGTTCCGTGCGGCCGGCGGCCCCGCGTTCGTCGCCGCGATGTCGAGCGTGTACGTCCGCCAGGACGGTCAGTGGCGGCTGGCGCTGTACCAGCAGACGCCGGTGCCCGAGGCCGACTGACCCGACAGGCAGGAGCGACATGACCGAGGAACACCTGCATCACCGGATCCTGGTGATCGGCGGCGGCAACGGGGGCATCTCCGTCGCCGCGCGCCTGCGCCGCCTGGGGGTCGACGACATCGCGCTCGTCGAGCCGCGCGAGGAGCACCTGTACAAGCCGCTGTTCTCGCACGTCGCCGGCGGTACCGCCCGCGCGAGCATCACGGTCAGACCTCAACGGGACGTCATCCCCAAGGGCGTCGAGTGGATCCGCGACGGTGTCACCTCGATCGATCCCGACCGCAATGCCGTCGAACTGGCCGGCGGAGATCGGGTGACGTACGACCACGTCATCGTCTGCCCGGGCATCCAGCTCGACTGGGCGCGCATCGCCGGTCTCGAGGCGGCGCTGCAGACGCCGGCGGTCGCGTCCCACTACGAGTACGCGCTGGCCGCGAAGGCCTCGCTGCTCCTGCGCGATCTGAAGGAGGGGACGGTCGTCTTCACGCAGCCGCCAGGACCCGCCTCATGCGCCGGTGCGGCCCAGAAGCCCATGTACCAGGCATGCGACTACTGGCGCGCGACGGGCGTCCTCGACCAGATCCGGGTGGTTCTGGTGGTGCCGACCGACACCGTCTACGGCATCCCGGCGTTCGACGCGGAGCTCGATCGCTGCATCGAGGAGTACGGCATCGAGCTGCACACCAGCAGCGAGCTTCTCGAGGTGGATGCCGCCGCGCAGGAGGTGGTGATCGGCGGGCCCGAGGGCGCCGAGCGCATCGCCTACGACGTGCTCAATGTGGTGCCGCCGCAGTCCGCACCCGACTGGATCAAGAACTCGCCGCTCGCGGGCCCGCGCAGCGAGGGCGGCTTCGTCGAAGTGGACACCCGGACGCTGCGGCATCCGCGCTATCCCAATGTCTGGACGCTGGGCGATGCCGCCGCCACGACCAACTCGAAGTGCGGCGGGGCCCTGCGCAAGCAGACTCTCGTGCTCGCACGCAACCTCGTCGCCGTGCTGCGCGGCGAGGAGCCCGGCGACAGCTATGACGGCTACGCCGTGTGCCCGTTCACGGTGTCGCGCTCGACCGTGGTGTGGGCCGAGTTCGACGACGAGGGCGAGCTGTCTCCCACCATCCCGTTCCTGAAGGGCATGTACCGCGAGAACCGGCTGGCGTGGATCGCCGACCGGCACATCCTGCCCTGGGTGTACTGGAACCTGATCCTCACCGGGCGCGTCTAGCGGGAGCGCACGCGGTAGCGCAGCTGCACGTTCGAAGATCCCTCGAAGGTGCGCGCCTCGAGCAGTTCGAGGCTCGCCGGACGAGTGAAGAGCGCAACGCCGGTGACCAAGGCGTCCGGGCTGACCATGAGATGCAGTTCGTCGACCAGTCCGCGCGCGAGCAGGTCGTTCCACAGCACATGGCTGGCGAACACGACGATGTCGCCCCGGGCCGCATCCAGCCACTCGGTGAGGCGGTCGCGCGGGACCGCGGTCGTGGACTCCGCCCACGCGTTGGAATCCGGCACCGGCCCACGATCTGTGATCACGACCTTCGGCACGGCGTTCCAGCGACGGCTGATCGCGCGGTTCACCTCGTCGTACTGCCGGATGGGGCCGGACTCCTGTTCGACCGGCTCGGGGGCGTCGGCGATGAAGGGCCAGTACGCGCTGAAGCCGTCGAATGATTCCCGCCCCAGCAGGACGACGTCGGCGCGCTCGATGCTCTCGAGGTTCGCCTGATCGAACGCGGTGTCCATGTTCAGCGCGAGCGGGTCGCCGTCAGCGTCGGCGTAGTAGCCGTCCAGTGAGACGATGTTGTTGACGATCACCGTGCGCATCAGTGTCACCGGCAGGGCGCGTGCTCAGTCCAGGACGACCACGTCGAGGTCGACCGAGTCGCAGGCGCGACGATCGCGCACGCCGACGCGGTCCGGGCGCAGGACATCCCCGGCCGAGTACCGCGCGTCGGTCGAGACCAGGACGCGGTTCACGCCGTTCACCAGCAGCAGGGGAGCCGCAAGCGCCCGCAGGGGCGGGGTGAGGCGGCGCTCGATCATCTCGATGAGGACGTCGAGGCCGGCCACGCCCACGAATGTGCCGTCGACGGTGACCGGCGCGGCGGCCGTCATCGTGTACTCGTCACTGCAGAGGTAGTCGACGTACGGCCCCGCGACATGCGGCTTGCCGGTCAGCAACGGCACGCGGAACCACTCGAGCTCGCGGTAGTCGATGCCCTGCTTCACGGACTGCGCCGGGAAGACGAGCTTGCGGCGCTCGGCGCCCTGCCACCAGGCGAGGTGGCTGGAGGCGTCGGTGAGCAGGTCCACCGTGGCGATGAAGCCCGCGCCGTAGATCCGCTCGCCGGGGTGGTCGAACAGCGCCCGCGCGTGCGGCTCGACCAGGTCGTCGATGCGCGATGCGGTGAGGCCCTCGGGCCCGTGGGCGCGGATCGCCTCGCCGAGCCGTCCCGCGTGCTCCTCGAGCTGCGGCAGGAGACCACGGAAGTAGGCCGAGACGACGGCGGCGGCCTGCTCGAGCGCCGTCGCGCCCTCGGCGGTGCGGGGTGGAGCAGACGTCGCGGGCATGTCGTCTCCCAAGGTCAGTGGCTGCGTCGACGGCGACCGTGCCGTGAACGCATCGTACACACGCGCGCGCCCGTCACGAATCGTCGGCGTGCATGCGCAGCGCATCCAGCGCATCGATCGACGCTGTGACGAGCTCTTCGATCGCACTGCTCGCCGACGACTCGTCGCCGGCATCGACGGCGTCGAGCGTCCGCTCGAGCAGCTCGCGCTGACGTCTCCGCAGCGCCGGATCCACGTCGATCAGGCGCAGCAGGGGCGAGAGCTCCGCCTGGAGTCGCATCTGGTCGCGTGTCAGACGCGCCGACTGGCTCAGCGCCACCAGCTCGAGGTGCAGGTCGTCCATCGACTGGCGCCAGACGCCCAGCTGGCGGGAATCGAGCTCCCCGTCCAGCGCGTCGAGCCGGCCGAGGTGGGACCGGATCGTCGCGACCTCGCCGGGAGCCGCGCGCCGTGCGGCCAGGCGCACGCCGGCTGTGGTGAGGGCGGCGTAGTGGACTCCGAGATCGCGGATGGCCAGTCGCGACGAAGCGAGAAGGGTCTCGTGCGCGAACACGAGCGGATCGGCCGTCTCGGAGACGAAGCTGCCGCCGTTGCGCCCGCGGCGTGTCGTGACCAGGCCGCGCGCCCGAAGAGCGAGGAGCGCCTCGCGCACCGTTGTGGGCGCCACACCCATCGTGCGGGCGAGATCGGCCTCGGAGGGGAGGCGATCGCCCGCGCGCAGATGCCCGCCCGTGATCGCCTCGGCCAGGCGCTTCTCGACGAGTTCGGCGCGCCCAGCGTCCCCGATCGGCATCAGGATCGACCCCTCCAGACGGCGAGGGCGTCGATCTCGGCCCGGCAGCTGGCTGGTCACGTGCTCATCCTCTCACCCGGCGTTTTCGGCAACCTGAGCGTGACGGCGAAGAAATCCGCTTGAAATATAACCTCTGGTTTCATATGTTTACTCGTGCCCTCAAGCACAGAGTCGTCCCGAGGAGTCCGCATGTCGTCCACCGTCGCCGCTGCATCCGTCGCCCCCACCGAGGCGGCCGCCTCCGGCCATGTCTCGCTGACGGGCGTCACCAAGTCGTTCGGCGACCTCACGGCGGTGCGAGACCTCGAGCTCGACGTCAGCCAGGGGGAGTTCCTGTCGATGCTCGGCCCATCGGGTTCCGGCAAGACGACGGTGCTGCGGATGATCGCGGGTTTCGAGGACGTCACCAGCGGAACCATCCGCATCGGCGGAGAGGATGTCACACGCATCCCGCCTCATCGGCGCCCCGTCAACACGGTCTTCCAGGACTACGCGCTCTTCCCCCACCTGACGATCGCGGAGAACGTCGCGTACGGCCTCCGCGTCCGAGGCCAGTCCAAGAGGGAGCGGCAGGCGGCGGTGGACGCCGCGCTGGCGCAGGTGCGCCTCGATCACGTGGCGTCGCGCCTTCCCCACCAGCTCTCCGGCGGGCAGCGTCAGCGGATCGCACTCGCCCGGGCCCTCATCCTCCGCCCCCGCGTGCTGCTGCTCGATGAGCCGCTGGGCGCCCTGGACAAGCAGCTTCGCGAGGAGATGCAGATCGAGCTCAAGAGCATCCAGCGCGAGGTCGGCATCACCTTCATCTTCGTCACGCATGACCAGGAAGAGGCGCTGACCCTGAGCGACCGGGTGGCCGTGTTCAACGACGGGCGCATCGAGCAGATCGGCAGCGCGCGCGAGGTCTACGAGTACCCCCGAACCGAGTTCGTCGCCCGATTCCTCGGGCTGTCGAACATCATCCCGGCAGAGACGGCACAGCGCCTCACAGGCACCGCCGCGGCGATCAGCATCCGCCCGGAACGCGTGCGGCTGCTGGCGCCCGATGAGCAGGTCAGCCGCGACGACGTCGTGGTGGAGGGCCACGTCGCCGAAATCGTCTACACGGGGCCCACCACCCGCGTGATCGTCGACGGGATCGATGGCCTCCGGCTCATCGCCGAGACCCAGAACAGCCATCACCCGTCTGCCGATGTCACCGTGCGCCGCGGCGACCGCGTGCGTGTCGCCTGGGCGTCCAGCCACGCCGCCGAGCTGCCGTGACCACCAGTCGCAGTACCCATCCACCGAGAAGCGAAAGCAAGGAGCAGAACATGAGAAGCAGGCTCATCACCGGTGCCGCCGCCGTAGCGGTCGCCGCACTGGCCCTGACCGGCTGCAGCACGGCCGCCGAAGAAGAGGCCGCCGGCGGTGCGGGCGGACTGTCGATCGACGTGCCCGACGTGCCCATGCAGGAGGAGCTGGGCGAGTACGAGGGCGAGGTCGACATCATCGCGTGGAGCGGCTTCGTCGAGCCGGCCTGGTCGGACGCGTTCACCGCGGAGACCGGCTGCGTCGTCAACCGTCGTGTCGCCGGCACCAGTGACGAGATGGTGCAGCTCATGCGCACCGGCGACTACGACCTCGTGTCGGCATCGGGCGACGCGAGCCTGCGCCTGATCGCCGGCGGCGACGTCGCGCCGATCAATCTCGACCTCATCCCGAACTTCGGCGACGACATCGTCCCGGGCATGAAGGGACAGCTGTACGACACGATCAACGGCAAGTCGTACGGTGTGCCGATCGGCCGCGGCGCGAACATCCTGCAGTACAACAGCGAGGTCGTCACGGAGGAGCCCACGAGCTGGTCCGTGGCCTGGGAGGAGGACAGCCCCTACGCCGGCAAGATCATCGCGTACGACGCCCCCATCTACATCGCCGACGCCGCGGTGTACCTCATGGCGCACGAGCCGGAGCTCGGCATCGAGAACCCGTACGCGCTGGACAAGGAGCAGCTGGCCGCCGCCGTGGACCTGCTGAAGAAGCAGAACGGCATCGTGTCGGAGTACTGGGCGGACCCCGCGGCGCAGATCACGTCGTTCGTGGGCGGCAACACCGTCCTCGGGACGTCCTGGGAGGTCCTGCGCAAGCTCACCGAGGACGACAAGTTCAAGAGCGTGCTGCCCGAAGAGGGATCGACCGGATGGTCGGACGCCTGGATGCTGTCGTCGCAGTCCGACAGCCCCAACTGCGCGTACGCATGGATGGACTACACCAGTTCGCCCGAGGTCAACGGCGCGATCGCGATGAACTTCGGCATGGCGCCCGCGAACGCGGCGTTCTGCGAGCTGAACGACGAGGCGAAGGCGCACTGCGACTACTACAACGCCACCGACGAGGAGTACTTCGAGAAGGTCTGGTTCTGGACCACCCCGATCGAGCAGTGCATCGACGGGCGCACGGACGTCCAGTGCACGAACTTCCAGGAGTGGACCGACGCCTGGCTGACCGTCAAGGGCTGATGAGCCGGGGTGGGCGGCGCCCGACGCCGCCCGCCCGACCGGTGGGCGGTGCCCCCCAGCGCCGCCCGCCTTCCCCGGGTGGGCGGCGACCCCAGCGCCGCCCACCCACCTCCGGCCGGTCGTCGGCCGATCCGCATCGAAGGGAACGCACATGAAGCGTCGATCGCACGTCGCAGGACTGCTCGCGCTGCCGATGCTCTGGCTCGTGGGCATCTACATCTTCTCGCTGGCCATGCTGCTGGTCACGGCGTTCTGGACGACCGACCCCTTCACCTCGAAGGTGAAGCCGGGATTCACGATGCGCAACTTCGAGCAGCTGGTCGCGAACCCCGCCTACCTGTCCACCGCAGTGCGCACGCTGCTGATCGCGCTCGCGGTGACGGCGCTCAGCATCCTCATCTCCATTCCGCTCGGGCTGTTCATGGCGAAGATCGCGAAGCCGTGGCTGCGTGCTGTGCTCGCCGTGGCGATCACCCTCCCGCTCTGGGCCGGCTACCTCGTGAAGATCCTCGCGATGCGCGTGACCTTCACCGAAGGAGGCTTCTTCAACGGGATGCTCGCACCCCTCGGGATCTCCGGTCCCGGGTTCGGCGTGACGACGGTGATCCTCACGCTCACGTACCTCTGGCTGCCCTATATGGCCGTGCCGGTGTACACCGCGATCCGTCAGCTGCCGGCGAATCTCTTCGACGCCGCATCCGACCTCGGCGCGGGGGCGTGGCGCACCATCCGGACCGTCGTGCTCCCGCTCATCAAGCCGGCCATCATCGCCGGCTCCATCTTCACCTTCTCCCTGAGCCTCGGCGACTACATCGCCGCCAAGTTCGTCGGCGGGTCCACGCAGATGATCGGCAGCATCATCGCCTCCAACATCAATCTCAACCCGCCGATCGCGGCCGCGTTCTCGGTCGTGCCCATCGCGTTCGTCGTCATCTATCTGCTCAGCGTGCAGCGCACCGGCGCGCTCGAGCGGATGTAGGAGGTCCTCATGCTTCGACTCTCGCGCGGCGCGAAGGTCATCCTCGGCCTCCTCGTGGCCATCGTGCTCGTCTTCATGTACGTCCCGCTGCTGCTGGTGGTGCTCAACTCGTTCAACGAGGCGCGCATCGCCAGCTGGCCCATCCGCGGCTTCTCACTGGAGTGGTGGGGCAAGGCCTTCGTCAGCGAGCCGATCCGGCTGGCGCTGCTCAACTCCGTCCTCGTCGGACTCGGCGCCACGGCGGTCGCGCTGATCCTCGGGACGCTCGTGGCGTTCGCGCTGCAGCGGTACGCCTTCTTCGGCAAGCAGCCGGTGAACCTGCTCGTGGTCCTGCCGATCGCGCTGCCCGGCGTCGTCACCGGCGTGGCGCTGAACAACACGTACAACCAGCTGCTCGAGCCGGTCGGCATCCAGGTGGGGTACTTCGGCATGATCATCGCGCACGCCACCTTCTGCATCGTGATGGTGTTCAACAACGTGTTCGCGCGCCTGCGGCGCATGAGCCCGAACGTCGAGGAGGCGTCGCGAGACCTCGGTGCGACACCGTGGCAGACGTTCTCGCTCATCACGTTCCCGCAGTTCCGGTCGGCGTTCATCGCCGGCGGCATCCTGGCGTTCGCGCTGTCGTTCGACGAGGTGGTGGTGACCATCTTCACCGCCCCACCCGGCGTCGACACGCTGCCTCTGTGGATGATGAACCAGATGGCGCGGCCCAACGAGGCCAGCATGGTCAACGTCGTCGCCACCGTGGTGATCCTCTTCTCGCTGCTGCCCGTCTGGGCGTCGCAGCGGCTCGGCCGCGAGATCGGCGACCGCAGGTAGGGGAGCAGATGTCACGCGCGGTCGAGCTCGTCGGCGAGGGCGCGTGCCGCGACCGAGACGACCGGCCACGCGCCCTCCGAGCTGTTGCCCAGGGCGGTCGCCGTCGTGGCGGTCGCGGGCACGTGGCGCGACCACATCGATACACCGGCATCCTGACCCTGAACGGACACCGCTCGCCCTGACGGGTGCACCCAGAAGCCCAGGCCGTATCGGGACGAGCCCCCGGTGTCGTGGAGGGGACGGGTCATCGTGTCGACGCTGTCGCGCGAGACGATCGCTCCGTCGAACAGCGCCCGCCAGAAGCGGTGCAGATCGCGGGCGGTCGTGAAGGCACCACCGTCGCCGTTGCCGATCACCGGCAGATGCAGGGTGTTCACGCGATCGCCTTCCGCGTGCAGATAGCCGCGTGCAACGGTGCCGGGCAGGTCGTCCATCCGGAGGAAGTCGGTCTCCTCCAGCCCGGCCCGTGCGAACACCAGCCGTCGGACGACGTCTTGGTACGCCTCGCCGGTCGACCGCTCGAGCACGAGCGCCAGCACCACGTATCCGCCGTTGCAGTAGGAGAAGCGCTCGCCGGGCGGGAACTTCTGCGCGCGACCGTCCAGCACCGGCAGGAACGCCTCGGCGGTGGTCAGCGTGTGCACCGGGGCGGCCAGCGCGTACTCGGCGGGATCCCACTCGTCGTCCTCCTCCAGATAGTCGCCGATCCCGGACGTGTGGCCGAGGAGGTGCTCGATCGTGACGGCGTCGTCGATGAGCGGCAGGTCGGCGCCGAGCACATCCCGGACCGGAAGATCCAGGCGGAGGGTCCCGTCCTCGACGAGCCGCATGACAGCCAGCGCCGTGAAGGCCTTGCTTCCGCTCGCCATGGCGAACCGCATGGTGGTCGCGTTGGGAACCGCGAACGCCCGGTGCGCGAAGCCGTAGGCCGCCTCGAAGACGCGCTGATCCGCGACGTCCACGGTGAGAACTCCGGTGAACCGCCCGTCGGCGGCAGCCTCGTCCACGAGGGACCGGTCGAGTCTCATGGTGTTCTCCGTTCAGCGGGCGCGGCTCGCGGTCCGGTCCACGCTACGGGGAGATTCACGACGACGGGTGGGCGGTCTTCACGACGGTCAGAAGGAGCGCCGCATCCTCGAGGGCGTCGACGCTCTGGCGCTGCAGGGGGACGGAGGTGTGATCGCCGGACGACCCCTCCCACACGATGTCGCCGGCGTTGACCCGCACGCGGCCGGCGAGGACCTGCAGGGTCGCTTCACCGGGACTCTCGTGCTCGCTCATGCGCTCGCCGGCCCGCAGGGCGATCACGGTCTGGCGCAGGATGTGCTCGTGGTCGCCCTGGATGGTCCGGGCCGCGCGTCCGCTCGACGCAGCCCGAGCGGTGCTCATCAGCTCCGCGACCAGATCGGTGAGGTTGTCGTCGTCCATCGGCGCCCCTTCGTCGTCGCGTCCCCGTGGCACCAGCGTCACCTGTGCGCTCGGCCGATGCAAGCCCCATGCCGCGTCCGTTCATGCGACGTAGCGTGGAAGCGTGGATGCGTCGCCCTTCTTCACGGTCGGTCACTCCACCCGCACCGTCGAGCAGTTCATCCGGCTGCTGCGCGCGGGGGACGTGGGCACCGTCGCGGACATCCGTCGCCTCCCCGGATCCCGCACGCACCCGCAGTTCCAGCGAGACGCGCTGGCGGAGACACTGGCTGAGGCCGGCATCCGGTACACGCACGTCCCTGAACTGGGCGGGCGCCGCGCGCGGCAGCCGGACGTGCCCGATGACCTCAACGCGTTCTGGCGCAATCGCAGCTTCCACAACTATGCCGACTACGCCCTGGGCGAGGAGTTCCGCTCGGGGCTGCGTGCCCTCCTGGCGCTCGGAGCGGACCGGCCGCCGGCCGTCATGTGCTCGGAGGCGGTGTGGTGGCGGTGTCACCGGCGCATCGTCGCCGACCATCTGCTCGCCGGCGGCGCGGAGGTGTTCCATCTGATGGGGGAGGGTCGCGCCGAGCCGGCGCGCATGACGGAGGCGGCGCGTCGGTCGGAGGAGGGGATGCTGGTCTACCCCGCGAGCGGGGGTTGACATGCCGGCGCTCCGGCTTGGAGTGTCGGGAGGTGCGGTCGCGTCGGACGCGACCGGGAGACGGCCGGTGGAACGGCCGGAGAAGGAGGTTCGCGATGCGGCTGGCAATGGTGGGACTCGGACGGATGGGCGCGAACATCGCGCGCCGCCTGATGCGCGACGGACACGAATGCGTCGTGTTCGACGTCAACGCCGACGCGGTGACGGCGCTGGCAGCGGAGGGCGGGATCGGTGCCGAGAGCCTCGCCGACGTCGCCGCTCAGCTGGAGACTCCGCGCGTGGTCTGGCTCATGATTCCCGCCGGTCTGACCGGGCGGGTCGTCGACGAGGTCGCCGCCGTCCTGGAGCCCGGCGACATCATCATCGACGGCGGCAACTCGAACTATCGCGACGACGTGCGCCGGGCGGCGAAGCTGAGGGAAGCCGGCATCCACTATGTCGACGTCGGCACGAGCGGCGGCGTGTTCGGCCTCGATCGCGGATACTGCCTCATGGTCGGCGGACCGGATGAGGCCGTCGCCGAGATCGAGCCCATTCTTCGGACCATCGCTCCGGGCGCCGGCGAGATCCCTCGCACGCCCGGCCGCTCGGGCGACCTCGCGCCCGAGGAGCAGGGGTACCTGCACTGCGGGCCCTCCGGCGCCGGCCACTTCGTGAAGATGGTCCACAACGGCATCGAGTACGGGATCATGGCGGCCATCGCGGAGGGGCTGAACATCCTCGAGAACGCGGATGCCGGCATCCGCGAGTCCGTGCACTCCGCTGAGGTCGCTCCGCTGGAGGAGCCGGAGTTCTACCAGTTCACGATCGACACGCCCAAGGTGACGGAACTCTGGCGGCGGGGATCGGTCATCTCGTCCTGGCTGCTCGACCTCACCGCCGCCGCCCTGCAGGAGAACCCCACGCTCGACGGCATCGCCGGCCGCGTCTCCGACTCCGGCGAGGGTCGCTGGACCGTCAAGGCGGCGGTGGACGTGGGGGTGCCCGTCCCGGTGCTCGCGGCGTCCCTCTTCGAGCGGTTCGCCTCGCGCGATGAGGACCGGTTCGCCAACCAGGTCCTCTCCGCCATGCGCCTGCAGTTCGGCGGCCACCAGGAGCTGCCCGCCGGCGACGTCCTGGAGGCCGGCTCGCGCAAGGCCGAGTCGAACGCGACGAGCGACACCACCCAGTGACGGCCCTGGGCGCTCAGGTGGCGGGCTCGGCGTACCAGCCGCTGGTGCCGACCTGAGCGCCCAGGCGCGGCGCGTACTGGTCGAAGTACACGCGCGCGACGAGTTCGCGCCGGCTGGCGACGCCGGCCTTGTCGAAGATCGACTTGAGATGGTCCTGCACGGTGTACGGCGACACGTGCATCTCGGCGGCGATCTCCTTCGTGTCCGCACCGCGCAGCACGATCGCGACGACCTCGCGCTCCCGCGCGGTCAGCTCGAACGCCGCTGAGACGAGGTCCAGCACCTCCTGCGGGCGAGCCTCCTCGATCGTGACCACCACGTCGCCCGCCCGGTCGTCCGTCCCGCCCAGCGGCGCGGCGTGCAGCACCAGCCACACGCCGTCGCCGGTGCGCGCCCGGACGCGAGGCATCCTGTCGATCTCACCGCGCGCGAATCGGCGCGCCGCGCTCACGAGCGCCTGCACCGAGGTGAGCGGATCGCCCATTCCGGGGACGACCGCCATGCGCCCGAGGTGGGCCTGAGCTCCCGGCGTGGACTGCACGATGCGGTCGTGCGCGTCGAACACGATCACGGCGGGCCCCGTCGCGGGCAGGGCATCGACGCGGCTGAGCTGCGCGAGCAGACCGGTGCGGATGCCTCGGGTGAACGCCGGTGCGACGGCCGCGATGAAGCCCAGTTCGTCCTCGTCGAACGCCGGGTCGTCGCTGCCGCGGAACAGCGAGATGTGCCCCCAGGCGCCGTTGCGGTCGGCGAAGACGGCGCGGGCCTCGTCATGGAAGTCGAAATACGGGACGAGCAGGTCGGCCATGCGCACCGATCGGTCGATCGCCCCGCGCGTGAGGTGCTGGACGCCGATGACGGAATGGCCGGTCCTCACCAGCGCGGTGATCGACGTCGGGTCGTCGCCGCCGTATTCGATCTGGGACCACATCACGTCCTGCTCGTTCCGGCCGTCGAGCACGCCGAGCTTGCGGGCGCTGGAGACCATGGTGGTCGCCGGGTCGAGCGTGGACACGCACGCCGCGACGAAGGGGACGACCGACTGCAGCGCCGCCGCCGCCTCGTCCATGAAGCGGTGCAGCGGCAAGCCGGCGCGCGAGACGACGTCGATGTCGCTGCGCGCGCGCCCGGTCGCCAGAGCGGATGCCATGGAAGAAGTGTGCTCCCGCGCGCGCCGATGCGCCATCCCAGGTATCTGGGGGGTTGGAAGTCCCTCGTGATCTGGGATGGTGCGCGCCGATCCCGATCAGGGAGAGTGGCCGCATCGTCACCGATCGAACCCGATGGAGCCGTCATGAGCCTTTCCGAAACCACCTCCGATACCCGCGCGGCCGCGCTGCGCGACGCGCTCGGCGATCGCGTCGTCCTGCCCGGCGACCCCGCGTACGACCTCGCCCGCGTCCCATGGAACGTCGCCGTCGACCAGCGCCCCTTCGCGGTGGCCCGTCCGGAGACCGCGGAGGACGTGGTCGACGTCGTGCGCGCCGCCGTGGCGTCCGGTCTCCGGGTCGCTCCGCAGTCGACCGGCCACGCCGCGGCCGCGCTCGCGGACACCGATCTCTCCGATGCCGTGCTTCTCTCGCTGGCCCACCTGCGCGGTGTGACGGTCGACCCCGCGACCCGCGCGGCGCGGGTGCTCGGCGGGTCGGTGTGGGCCGACGTGCTGGCCGCAGCCGCACCCCATGGCCTCACCGCGCTCCACGGCAGCGCCGGCGACGTGTCGGTCGCCGGCTACAGCCTGAGCGGCGGCATGTCGTTCTACGCCCGCGAGCACGGACTGGCCGTCAACACCGTACGTGCCGTGCAGCTCGTGACGGCCGACGGTCGCCTCGTGCGGGCGAGCGCCGACGAGAACGCCGAGCTGTTCTGGGCGGTGCGTGGCGGGTCGGGCGCCTTCGGCGTCGTCGTCTCGCTCGAGATCGACCTGCTGCCCTACGCCGACGTCTTCGCCGGCATGCTGCTGTGGGACGCCGCACGCGCGGCCGACGTCGCGCACGCGTGGGCGGCGTGGACCGCCACCGCGCCCGAGAGCGCGACCACGTCGCTGCGGGTGATGCACTTCCCGCCGCTTCCCGAACTCCCGCCGTTCCTCGCAGGCCGGTCTCTCGTGGTCATCGACGGCGCGATCCGCGAGACGGATGAAGCCGCGTCCGCCATCCTGGAGCCCCTGCGCGCCCTGTCGCCGGAGATGGACACCTTCGCCCGCATCCCGGCTGCCGGTCTGCTCGCCGTCCACATGGACCCGCCCGGGCCGACGCCGGCGGCGACCGCGCATGCGGTGCTCGGCTCGCTCCCCGCCGACGCGGTGGAGACGTTCCTCGCCACGGCCTCCGCTCCCGGGCTCTTCATCGCCGAACTCCGCCACGTCGGCGGTGCGGTCGCGCGGCGTCCGCTGCACGCCGGGGCCGTCGGCGCCTTCCCCGGCGAGTATGTGGCGCACACCATCGCGATGGTGCCCGTCCCCGAGGCGATGCCCGCAGCGGATGCCGCCGTCCGGGGCGGCATCGCCGCCCTGGCGCCGTGGCACATCGACGCGCGCGTGCTGACCTTCCTCGACGGCGGCGTGGACCGCGCGCCGGGCTTCGGGGAATCCCTTGCGCGGCTGCGGGAGCTGAAGTCCCTGTACGACCCGCAGGGCGTGTTCGCCGCAGCGCAGCCGGTGTAGGGCGTCGCGGGTCGGGACGGAGGGAGGGGCGCGCCCGGGGAACGCGCCCCTCCTTCCTCGTCGACGCCGGTGGAGCCGGCTAGCTGAGCCCGCGCAGCTTCTCCAGGAGCGGGCCTGCGGCCTCAGCGAGGAACCGATCCTGCTGCTCGTCGCCGATCTGCACGATCGCGACGTCGGTGAATCCGGCGTCTATGAACGGTCGGACGCTCTCGGCGATGGCATCCAGATCCGGCCCGCACGCGATGGAGCCTGCGACGTCCTCCGGACGCACGAACTGCGTGGCGGCGGCGAAGCTCCCGGGATTGGGGAGCTCGGCGTTCACGGCCCATCCGCCCCCGAACCAGCGGAACTGCTCGTGCGCACGCTGGATGGCCGTCTCTTCGTCCGTATCCCACGAGATGGGGACCTGGCCGATCTTGCGCGACGTACTGCCCGACGAACGGTTGCGCGCCTGGTCCCACTGCTCCACGAGCGAGGCCTGCGGCTCCACCGCGATGAGGTGATCGGCCAGCGGGGCGAAGGACTCGATGCCCTCGGCGCCCGACACCGCCACCGCGATGTCCACCGGCGTGTCGGGGTTGTCCCACACCCGCGCCGAATCCACGCGGAAGTAGTGGCCGTCGTAGGTGACGAGGTCGCCGCTGTGCAGTTCGCGGATGATCTCGATCGCCTCGACCAGCATCGACTGGCGTGTGTCGACGCTCGGCCAGCCCTCGCCCACGATGTGCTCGTTGAGGCTCTCGCCCGAGCCCAGCCCTAGCGTGAAGCGTCCGTCGCTGAGCAGCTGCAGCGTCGCGGCCTTCTGCGCGACGATCGCGGGGTGGTACCGCATGGTGGGGCAGGTCACGTATGTCATGAGGTCGACGCGGGATGTCGCGTGGGCGACCGCGCCGAGAACCGTCCACGCGTGGGGGGAGTGGCCCTGGCTCATGAGCCACGGCGAGTAATGGTCGCTCGAGACCTCGAAGTCGAAGCCGACGTCCTCCGCCGCCTGCGCGTACCGGACCAGCTCGCGGGGCCCGCTCTGCTCTCCCATGAGGGTGTAACCGAATCGCACCATGCCGGGGACGATACGCGGGGACCCGCACCCTCGCACGGGTATTGCGAGCCCGGAAGCGGTGGTGATATCCGACCGGCTAGCATGGGGCGCATGGGAACGATCTACAGCGCGCCGACGATGGCGTGCGACGTCTTCATCCGCGACCGCCGCGCCTGACGGCGCGTTCGCAGTCGTCGCGATAGCGCCGTCGTCCGGGAGTCCTCGCACCCCGGGCGCACGCGATGGTCCCCGCATCCGGCGTCGGGGTGCTCCAACTCTTCACCGTGGAGCGCTCATGCGAAATCGTTCATCCTTCGGCGGCCGACACGAGCTCGGCCAGAACTTCCTCACCCACCGTCCGACGATCCAGCAGATCGTCGGCATCGTGGCCCGCACGCACGGCGCGATCCTCGAGATCGGTGCGGGCGACGGCGCGTTGACCGGTCCGCTCGCGGGCCTCGGGCGCGACCTCGTCGCCATCGACATCGACGAGGATCGCGTGCGGACCCTGCGTGACCGGCTGCCGCAGGTCCGTGTGCTGCACGCCGACGCGCTGCGGCATCCGCTGGATCGCCCCGTCGTGGTCGGCAATGTGCCCTACCACGTGACGACGCCGATCCTGCGGCGGCTGTTGTCGCGGAGCGTCTGGCAGCACGCGGTGCTGCTGACCCAGTGGGAGGTGGCTCGCAAACGCGCCGGCGTCGGCGGCGGCACGATGATGACGGCCCAGGCTGCGCCCTGGTTCGACTTCGAGCTCCACGGCCGCGTGCCGGCGCGGCACTTCCGTCCGTCGCCCAGCGTCGACGGCGGCATCCTGACGATCACGCGGCGCGCCTCGCCGCTCGTGCACAGCCGGGACCGGCTCGCGTATGAGCGGCTCGTGCGGGAGATGTTCACCGGCACGGGGAACGGTGTGGTCGCGCTCGTCCAGCGCAGCGCCCGCCTGAGCCGGTCGCAGGCGAGGGCGGTGACGAGTCGGGCGGGAATCGCCCACGACCGCCTTCCCCGTGATCTCCGCCCGGAGCAATGGGCCGCGCTGTGGCGCGAGGTGAACCCTAGGCTGGGACCCGGCGCGAGGAGGACCACGGCGAGATGACAGCGGCACGTCCGGGCGGCGAGCGGTCGTTCCTCCGCTTCTGGACCGCCGCCGCCCTGAGCGCGTTCGGCAGCGCTGTCACGGCCGTCGCTCTGCCGGTGCTCGTCGTCCAGGTGCTCGGGGCCTCGCCCGTCGAGGTGGGGATCGTCAACGCGGCGCAGGTCCTGCCGTACGCCGTCCTCGGCCTGGTCGCCGGCGTCTTCGTCGACCGATGGCGCCGCGTGCGGGTGCTCATGTGGGCGAGCGTCGGACGCGCGGTCGTCCTTGCGGCGATCCCGATGCTGTGGCTGGCGGGCGGGCTGGAGATCTGGTCGCTGGCGGTTCTGCTGCTGATCTTCGGATCGCTCATGGTCTTCGGTTTCGCGGCATCCCAGTCGCTTCTGCCGCAGCTGGTCTCGCGCGACCGGCTGCTGATCGCGAACGCCCGCCTGGATCAGACGGATGCCGCCGCCCAGACGGCCGGCCCGGCGCTCGGGGGTGGCCTGGTGAGCGTGCTCGGGGCGCCGGCGGCGATCGCGGTGGACGGGCTGACCTACCTCGTCGAGGCGGCCGTCGTGGCACGGCTGCGGATCCAGGAGCCGCCTCGGCGACGCGCCGCGGCAGGCGGAATCCGCCGCGAGATCGGGGAGGGACTGCGGTGGGGGTATCGGCACCGCGCGCTGGCGCCGCTGGCCGTCTCGACGCACGTGTGGTTCATCGCCAACGCCGCGGCCTTCACGACGCTCGCCATCTACGCCCTGAGGGATCTGGCGCTTGCGCCGGTGGCATACGGGATGCTGTTCGCCGCGGCGGGAGTCGCCACGCTCACGGGTGCGGTGCTGTCGCCGTGGCTCGGCCGCACCGCCGGCGCGGGGCGCACGATCGCCCTCGCCCGCGCGGTGTATCCCCTCGCGTGGCTGCTGGTGGCGGTCACGGCGATCGACGCGGCGACGCGCGAAGCCGCGGCCGGCCTTCTGGCGGCGGCTCTCATGCTGCAGGGAGTCGCCGCCGGTGTCGAGAACGCCAACGAGATGGCGTACCGGCAGGCCGTGACCCCGGACGCGATGCTCGGCCGCGTGAACGCGACGATGCGGTCGGCGAACCGCACGATGGCCGCCGTGGGTGCGCTGCTCGGCGGTGTGGCGGTGGGGCTCGTCGGTCCGGGCGTCACTTTCGGCGCGGTCGTCGCCGTGTTCGCCGTCGCGGCAGCCATCGCCCTCTTCTCGCCGGTATGGGGCGCGCGGCACGGCGACGACGATGCGGGGATGCAGACGGCAGAATGACCGTGTGGCGACGACGCTCCTGCTGATCTCCGACACGCACATCCCGGGTCGGGCACGGAGGCTGCCCGACGCGGTCCTGCACGCCGCGGATGCCGCAGACCTGGTGCTTCACGCCGGCGACTGGGTCGCGGCATCCGTCCTGGACGACCTCAGCGCCCACGCGGAGGTGCTCGGCGTGTACGGCAACAACGATGGGGCCGACCTGCGCGCCCGACTGCCGGAGGTCGCGCGACGAGACATCGACGGCGTCCGCGTGGCGGTCGTGCACGAGACCGGCGATGCGCGTCGCCGGGAAGCGCGCATCGACGCCGCGTTCGACGACATCGACGTGCTCGTGTTCGGGCACAGTCACATCCCGTGGGACACGACGACGCCCGGCGGCATCCGGCTGCTCAACCCGGGATCGCCGACCGATCGGCGCCGGCAGCCGCGACACACCATGATGACGGCGGTCGCCGACGGCGGCGTCCTGCGGGACGTCACGCTGATCGGGCTGTGAAAGGCCGGCGAGATGACACCGCACCGGCTCACGCGCGACGACGCCCGCCGCATCATCGTGCGCGCGCAGCTGCTCGAGGCCGACCGGCCCGGCGACGTGGTGGAGGTCGCCGAGCAGCTGGGCTACATCAAGATCGACCCCACGGCGCCCATCGCCTCGTGCGAGCACACGGTGCTGTGGTCGCGCATCGGCTGGTCGTACGAGACCGGTCAGCTGACCAAGGCGGTCGAGGGGGACCGGCTGCTGTTCGAGTTCGACGGCGCCTTCCGTCCCGTGAGCCTGCTGCCCCTGATGCTGCCCGCGATGCGGCGCTGGCCGCAGCGCGAGAGCAGTCGGCAGTGGCTGGAGGCGAATGCCCGGTTCCGCGTCGACGTGCTCGCCCGTCTGCGTGCCGAGGGACCGCTGCTGGCTGCCGAGATCCCCGACACCGCCCAGGTCACGCGCGCGCCCGACGGCTGGTCGGGCTCGAACCAGGTGCCGCACATGCTGGAGTTCCTGATGCGTCGGGGCGAAGTGGCGATCGCCGGCCGCGAGGGACGCCACCGGCGGTGGGATCTCGCCGAGCGCGTCTACCCGCCGGACCTGCCCGAATACGACGACGAGGAGGCGGCACGCCTCCTTGCGGAGCGCCGACTGCAGGCGGCGGGCCTGGCCAAGCAGAAGTCACCGTGGACGCCGGTCGGTGACGCGGGGGAGCCCGCCACGGTGGAGGGCAGCCGGTGGCGGTTCCGCGTCGACCCGGACGCGATCGCGGCGCTCGCTGAGGACCGTGGCGGACGCGCGGCGCTTCTGAACCCCTACGACAGCATGCTGTTCGACCGGCCGCGCCTGACGGAGGTGTTCGACTTCACGTACGTGCTCGAGCAGTTCAAGCCCAAGGCTCAGCGCCACTACGGGTTCTTCGCGCACCCGATCCTGCTCGCAGATCGCTTCGTGGGGATGCTGGACGCCGAAGTCGACCGCGATCGCGAGGTGCTGCGCGTGAACGCGGTGCACGAGCTCATGCCGCTCGAGCCGGAGGAGCACGACATGGTCCGCGCCGAGGTCGCCGACCTCGCCGAGTGGCTCGGCGTGAGTGTCAGCGGGATCGATCGGTAGCGCCGGCAGCCGGTTCCCGGGCAGAGTGAAGGCGTTCGCTCGATCCCCGTACAGGAGACGCCCTATGACCCGTCACGCCGGTATCGCTCCGTTCTCACCCAACCCCGACTTCGACTTCGACATCCGCATCGCCCTCGGCAGCAGTGTGGAGGGCGCCGCCGAGCCGGGCGAGGTGCTCGCCGCGACCGCCGGCGTGGGGAAGCACGACCACGAGGCGTGGTTCGGCGCCTGGAAGGGCATCGCCGAGAGGGCCGCGGCGATCGCGGACGAGTCGGCCGCCGCGGGGCACGGCACCAGCGCCGCGCAGGCGTACCTGCGTGCGTCCGCTTACTACGCCGTCGCGGTGAACGCCGCGAGCGCGCTCGCCGACGACAGTCGCCTGCATCCGACATTCGAGTCGCAGCAACGCGCGTGGGAGGCGTTCGTCGACCACGTGCCGTCGACCGTCGAACGCATCGGCATACCGTACGAGGACTCGGCGCTGCCGGGGTACTTCTTCCGCGCGCCCGCCGGGGACGGCGAGCCCGCGGCCACGCTCGTCGCCGTCAACGGCAGCGACGGGTCTCTCGCGGCGCTCTGGGCGGCGTGCGTCGCTCCCGCCCTGCGCCGCGGATACAACGTCCTGGTCTTCGACGGGCCCGGCCAGCAGTCGCAGCTGTTTCAGCTCGGAACCACGTTCCGGCCCGACTGGGAGCACGTGCTCACCCCCGTGTACGACGCTGTCGCGGCGCTGGATGGCGTGGTCGCGGACCGCATCGCGGTCTACGGGATCAGCCAAGGCGGGTACTGGGTCGCGCGTGCTCTCGCGTTCGAGCACCGCTTCGCCGCCGGCATCACCGATCCCGGTGTCGTGGACGTGTCGACGTCCTGGACCGACCACCTGCCGAAGAGCCTGAGGGCCCTGCTGGAAGCGGGGGAGAACGAGAAGTTCGACCGTGAGATGGCGCTGGCCATGAGGTTCTCTCCCGGGCTCTCCCGGACCTGGAGCTTCCGCGCCCGGCCCTTCGGCACGAGCGGCTATGCAGAGACGCTCGACGCCGTCCGGGCCTACACCGTCGCAGATGTCGCCCCGCAGATCACCACGCCCCTGCTGATCCTCTCCCCCGAGGGAGAGCAGTTCTGGCCGGGGCAGGCCGATCAGCTTTCAGCTCTCACGCGATCGGTCTCGACCCTTGTCCGGTTCACCGCCGCCGAAGGCGCCGACCAGCACTGCCAGCCGCTCGCTCGGACGCTCACGGCTCAGCGCATGTTCGACTGGCTCGACGAGCGTCTCGCCGCGTGAATCACGCTCGCGTCGACACCCAGCCGAGCGCCGGCGCGACGTATCTCGCGAAGGACTCCACAACGCGCAGGTTGAACTCCACGCCGAGCTGACTGGGGATGGTCAGCATCAGCGTGTCGGCGCTCGCGATCGCGGCATCCTCCTTGAGCTGCTCGACCAGCACGTCGGGCTCCGCGGCATACGTCTTGCCGAAGGTGGAGCGCATGCCGTCGATGATGCCGATCTGGTCGCCGTCCTGGCGGCCGCCGAAGTACATCGCGTCCTCGGCCGTGGTGATCGGGAAGATCGAGCGGCTCACCGACACGCGCGGCTCGCGCTCGTGCCCCGCGGACCGCCAGGCGGCGCGGAAGGCGTCGATCTGCTCGGCCTGCAGCAGGTCGAACGGACGTCCGTCGGCCTCGGTCAGCAGGGTCGACGACATCAGGTTGACGCCGGTGCGGCCGGCCCACTCCGCCGTCTCGCGGGTTCCCGCTCCCCACCACACGCGGGAGCGCAGCCCGGGGGAGTGCGGCTCGATGCGCTGCAGGCCCGAGGCCCCCGCGCCGAACGGCGAGCCCGGGTCGCGTTCAGCCAGACCCTCGCCCTCGATCGCGCGCAGGAACAGGTCGAAGTGCGCCCGGGCGATATCGGCGCCCCGGGGGTCCTGCGACCCGGTGTAGCCGAAGGCCTCGTAGCCGCGCACGACCGTCTCGGGTGACCCGCGACTCACACCCAGTGCGAGACGGCCCCCCGAGAGCAGGTCGACCGACGCGGCCTCCTCGGCGAGGTACAGCGGGTTCTCGTAGCGCATGTCGATCACGCCCGTGCCCATTTCGATGCGCTCGGTTCGTGCGGCGATCGCCGCCAGCAGCGGCATGGGCGAGGACTGCTGCCGCGCGAAGTGGTGCACGCGGAAATACACGCCGTCGACGCCGAGCTCGTCCATGCCCTGGGCCAGATCGACGGCCTGCAGCAGCGAGTCGGCGGCTGTCAGCTGGCGGCCGCCGCCCAGAGGGCCGTAGTGTCCGAACGAGAGGGTTCCGAAGCGCTGCATGTCGTTGACAACGGTACGCCGGCCTCATCCATTCCGGTGAATACACAGTGCGGCGGGGGCGGTGTCGGAGGTGGGCGGTAACCTGGCGCGATGACCAGCCGGATCCGCCCCGCCCGCGAGGGAGACGAGACCCGCGTCGCCGAGGTCTGGGAATCGGCGTGGCGCGACGGTCACCTCGGCCATGTCCCACAACAGCTCCTGGCGCATCGCACGGCCGAGACGTTCCTCTCCCGAACGGTCGCGATGCTCGGTCGCACGCATGTCGCCGAGGTCGACGGCGTCATCGTCGGATTCGTCACCCTCAAGGGCGACGAGGTCGAGCAGCTCTTCGTCGACGCGTCCGCTCGCGGCACCGGCGTCGCCCGCGATCTGCTCGCACACGGCGCCTCACAGCTGAGGGCCGCCGGTCATGCCACGCCGTGGCTGGCGGTGGTCACCGGCAACGCGCGGGCACGACACTTCTATGAGCGAGAGGGCTGGCGCGACACCGGGCATCTGGACTACGAGGCGGCCGTCGAGAGGGGCACGGTCACCGTCTCCTGCCGCCGGTACGAGCTCGTCGTGACCGACTGACGCACTCCGACGCAACCCCCCTGTCCCACGCGGACCGGCGTGCTTACGATGGCGAGACCAAACCGGAGCCGGCGGAGGGAGAGATCGTGCAGGTTCGCGTGGCCGGCGTCGCCCTCGACGCCTCGGGGCAGCACGTGCTGCTGCTCAAGCCCATCGACGAGATGCCCGGCGACGGATATGTGCTGCCGATCTGGATCGGTCAGCTCGAGGCCACCTCGATCCTGGTGGCCGTCGAGAACGCGCCCGTCCCGCGTCCGCTGTCACACGACCTCATGCGAACCATCCTCGAAACCCTCGACGCGGAGCTCGTTCGGGTCGAAGTCACCCGCATCGAGGAAGGCACCTTCTACGCCGAGCTGACGATCTCGACGGCGCTGGGGGCACGGGTCATCGACGCGCGCCCCTCGGATGCCGTGGCGCTGGCCGCGCGCGTCGGTTCGAGCATCTTCGTGGCCGAGGCCGTCATGAGCGAAGCGGGCGTCCCCGACGTGCTCACCGACGCCGACACCGCCGACAGCCTCGACGAGTTCAAGCGCTTCCTCGACGACGTCGAACCGGAGGATTTCGACGGCTGACCGCCCGCGCAGCGGGCGACAGAGAGATGTGGCGGAGGATAGGGGATTCGAACCCCTGAGGGCTTGCACCCAACACGCTTTCCAAGCGTGCGCCATAGGCCACTAGGCGAATCCTCCAGCGGCCCCGGAGGGCCAGCGACCATCCTACCCTGCTCATGCCGCGGCGCCCGACGCGTCGCGTCATCGGGCGCCGCGGAACGAGCGGGTCAGGCCGCTTCGGCGAGATCTGCGGGGAGCGCCGGCTTCTCGAGGGCGACCGAGCTCTTGTCGGTCACGACATCCCTGATGGCGGTGGTGAGGCTCGAGCGCATGCCGATCGAGCGGGCGTCGGCCATGTGGGCGCCGACGAAGCACTCCCACCCTTCCTCGTCCGAGCAGACATACCCCTTCGGGTCGTCGCCCATCACCACCCGATAGCAGGTCAGGCTCACCGGGATGATGGTGGCCTCCGGCGCGCGACCGAGGCTGGGGTGTCCCGAGTTCATCGGCGAGATCACCCGAGAGGTGGCGGCGAGGGCAGTCGTATCAACGGTCAGCGTCATCGTTCCTCCGTCATTCTCGACTGTCGTGGTCGAAACCGTTTTGGGTGGTTCCTTTGTATCCAGCGGGTGCGGACGCCGACCAATCGGGCAGCGAGGCTTGACACCGCCAGAGGACCCCGATACAGGCCGGCGTCGTCATCAACCGTCACATCCGCACACGGGCACCCGGAGGCGCATAGCCTCATCCGAGTCGCCAGAGAGGCGACCCGAGAACCATCCAGGAGAGCCATGAGTTCTGCCACGACGCCCACCACCGGAAAGCGGGACAAGACGCAGACGTCTCGCTCCCGCCGCATCCTCACTTCGTTCGGCTTCCAGATCACCGTCGCGCTCGTGCTCGGCGTGCTGCTGGGTCTGCTGGCGCGGCAGATCGGGCCGAATGCCGACGACAGCCCCAACGGCCTCGCCGCGACGCTCGACGTCATCGGCGGATCGTACGTCGCCCTGCTGAAGACGGCCGTGATCCCGCTGATCTTCCTGGCGATCGTGGCGAGCATCGCGCAGCTGCGCCGTGTCACCAACGCCGCCCGCCTGGCAGGCCAGACGCTGCTGTGGTTCGCCATCACGGCGCTCATCGCGGTGACGATCGGCATCGTGCTGGGCATCGTGATCCAGCCGGGCGCGCGGGTCGACCAGTCGCAGCTGACGCCGGCCGACCCCTACACGGTCGGCACGTGGTGGAACTTCCTGATCGGCCTCGTGCCGCAGAACTTCCTCGGGCTCACCGTCTCCACGAACATCAACGGGGAGACCGGCGCGGCCACCTCCTCGGTGGGCTTCAACGTCCTGCAGGTCATCGTCGTCTCCGCCGCCATCGGCATCGCGGCCCTGAAGCTGGGCAAGCGGGCCGAGCCGTTCCTCGACGTCACCGAATCCGGCCTCAAGGTCGTCCAGCGGGTGCTGTGGTGGATCATCCGCATCGCGCCCCTCGGCACGCTCGGGCTCATCGCGTCGGCCGTGGTCGAGTACGGCTGGGAGAAGCTGACCACGCTCGCCTGGTTCGCCCTCGCGGTCTACATCGGGCTCGCCCTGGTCGTCTTCGTGGTCTACCCGATCCTGCTGCGGGTGAACGGACTGTCGATCCGGCAGTACTTCTCGGGCGCCTGGCCCGCCATCCAGCTCGCGTTCGTCAGCCGCTCCTCCATCGGCACGCTGCCGCTGACGCAGCGGGTCACCGAGCGCAACCTCGGCGTGCCCCGCGAGTACGCCTCGTTCGCCGTGCCGTTCGGCGCCACGACGAAGATGGACGGCTGCGCGGCCATCTACCCGGCCATCGCGGCGATCTTCGTGGCGCAGTTCTTCGACATCGAGCTGTCGATCTGGCAGTACCTGCTGATCGTGCTGGTGTCGGTCGTGGGATCGGCCGCGACCGCCGGCACGACCGGCGCCACCGTCATGCTGACGCTCACCCTGTCGACTCTGGGGCTGCCGCTCGAGGGCGTCGGACTCCTCCTCGCGATCGACCCGATCCTCGACATGGGGCGCACGGCGGTCAACGTCGCGGGGCAGGCGCTCGTGCCGACGCTCGTGGCTCGGCGCGAAGGCATCCTCGATCGCGATCTGTACGACGCGCCTCGCGGCACCGTGCCGTTCGACGACGACTCCGTCGAAGACGTGGCCGGTCCGGCCGCGGCCGACGAGTTCGAAGGGGCGAGCGCCGAGGACGCCGCAGCGGTCGAGCGCGGTCTGCAGCGTTCACGCGTCTGATCGGAACGGTCGGCACGACGACAGAGGAAGAGGCACTCCGCTCGCGCGGGGTGCCTCTTCCTCTTCCCTGCTGCGGCCCCTCGCCGCGCCCCGACCCTCAGCCGGCCGCGAGCCGCCGCGCGGCAGGACCGGATCCGGCGTACACCGAGCCCGGGCGCACGACGAGCGAGCGCGGCACGAGCCGTGCGAACAGGCGCCGCGGCGGATCGGCCGCCGCGAACAGCGCTGCGCGGACGGCGAGGGCGGCATCGGTCGTCGCGTCGCCTTGGCCGAAACCGTGCTTGCCGCCGCGGGCGTAGCTCGCGCGCTCGATCGCGGTGACGAGGACCCGCATCTCGGCGGCGGGTGCGCCATGCTCGTGGACGAGCCGCGCTCCCAGGACGCGGGCGCTCTGGCTCGCGGGCACCGGGATGCCGAGGTCGATCGCCGCGTCCTGGACGGCCTGCCATGCCGCCGCGACGTCGCCCCGGCGCCCGGCGACCTCAAGCTGACGTCGTCGCAGCTGACCGAGGAGGAAGGGCAGCGCGAGGACGAGGGCCACCAGCAGCAGGATGCCGAACGCCGGGAGAGGATCGGCCTGCGTGTCCGTGGATCCGCTCGCCGTCCCGCCGGTCTCCTGGTCCACACCCGGCGCCGGTGTCGTCGTGGGCGCCGCCGGTGTGGCTGCGGTGTCGGGTGCGGTCGCCCCCGGCTGTCCGAGCTCGCCGGGAAGCGCGGCCGCCGGCGAGAACGACGTGGGCACGCCCAGTCCCGATGTCGGCTCGAACGCGACCCAGCCGATGCCGCCGAAGTACACCTCGGGCCAGGCGTGCAGCTGCGAGCTCGAGACCGAGTACACCGGCTGCCCGTCGACCGAGTCCGTCGTCGGCTGACCGGGGAGGTATCCGACGACGATGCGAGCCGGCATGTGGAGCGTGCGCGCCATCAGCGCGAAGGCCGAGGCGAAATGCACGCAGTACCCCTCCCGCTGCTCCAGGAAGCGGGCCACGGCTTCTGCGCCGCTGCCGTCGAAGCCGTCCTCGACCGGCGCGTCGAGCGAGTACCGGAAGTCGCTGCCGCGGAACCAGCGCTGCAGGGCGACCAGCCGGTCGTAGTCGTTGGTCGCCTCGGCGGTGACCTGGGCGGCCGTCTGTCCGATGATCTCCGGGATATCGGCCGGCAGCTGGGTCGTCTCGTCGCGCACCTGCTCGCCTCCGGCCGTCAGCGCACGGATCTGCTCGAGCGTCGGGCGAGGCTGTGTCGACACGACCGCGTACTCCTGACCCTGCGTCGACCCGTCGCGGGCCACGACGGTCCGGTTGTAGGGGACGGCGCTCCACTGACCGTCCAGCCCGTCGATCGAGACGGCCGGGAAGGGGACCGGCGCCCACAGCGAGTCGAGGTTGACCACGTCGACGATGGTGTTGTACTCCGAGACGCGGATGTCCGGACCCACGGTGAGCTCGCCGAGGGAGCGGTCGCTGTCGAGCGCGATGGACTGGGGGCGATCCGGCTCCCACACGCCTCCGTCGAACCGCGTGAGGGTCGTCGCGCGCAGGTACGGGACGACCGGGGAGTCGGTGCGCACGCGCAGGACCTCGACCTCCTGCGGGCGTCGCAGGTCGTCTCCCAGCTGCAGCGTCGCATCGATGCCGGGGCCGGGGCCCATCCCGGCGCCTGCGCGCGCGGCAGGCTGGGGAAGCATGGGCGTCGCCACGACCGCGACCACCACGGCGATCGCGCCGATGGCCACCGCGGTGGCCGGCACGCCTGCCGAACGCTCGGCCTCCTGCTCGAGCGGCTTCTCGCGCGACCGGGTCTCGGCCCGGATGAGGAAGAGGATCGCCACGGCCAGCAGCACGAAGCCGATCACCTCCACATCGCCGGGCACCGCGATGGAGGGGATGAGCGAGACGGCCACGATCCCGATCGAGGCCAGCAGCGGCATCCGCGCGGTGACCACGACGTGGTCGATCACGAGCGTGAGCAGCCCCATGGCGCCGACCACCATGAAGGCCAGTGCGAGCGACGGCTCGAGCGGAGCCGCGCCGAGAGTGATCTCCTCCATCGCCGTCTGGACGAGGCGGGGGACTTCGCGGATCGTGTCGGCTGTCGGGATCAGCCAGACGAACGCCGTGTCGCGCACGAAGACCACCGTCATGAACACCACCCAGACGGCGGCTTCGATGAGGGTCACCGCAACAGCCGGGAGGCGGAACCGCCGGGCGTTGTAGCCCGCGGCGAGGATGAGTCCGGCCAGTGCGACCGAACCCACCAGCCACGCGCCCGACTCGATCACCCGGGCGACGGGCAGCAGCGCTGCCAGAAGCGCTGTCAGCACCGCTGCCGTCAGCATCCATTCGCCGCCGCGCGGCCCGTCCACGGCGCCCCTGCGGGCGGAGCGTTCAGCCGACGACATGGCGCACCCCTCGTCCGACGGCGTTCGTCCATGCGACCCCCAGATCCCCGTCCGGGTCGATCGCGGCCACGTGCCACCCGTGGTCGGCGGCTCGCTCGAGGGCGTCGCCCATGGGAGCGGCCGCGAGCAGCAGCGGCAGCGTGCTGTGATGCGCGACCGGTCCCACGGCGTCGGCGTCGGCCGGATCGAAGCGGCCGACGACGAGCACGACCGGTCCCGTGGTGAGGCCCATGAACAGGCGCGCCAGCCGTGGCAGGGTGTCGTCGCGCCGCGCCGTCACGGTCGCGAAGTGAGCGAGCATCACCTCGACCTCGGTCATGTCGCCCCCGTCGACCCGCTCGGCCAGGACGGTGCCGTCGCTGTCGAGCACATCGACGGCGTAGCCGTCGCGGACCAGACGCGCCACCGCCGAGACGCAGGCCGAGACCGCTGCCTCGAACGCCGGGTCGGCGCCGGGCGTGTGCAGCGCGTCCATCGACCAGCGCAGCACCCCGCGGTCCAGCACCACGGTGGCCTCCGGGGTGGACTCCTGCTCCTCCTGCCGGACCATGAGCGCGTCGCGATGAGCGGTGGCGCGCCAGTGGATGCGGCGCATCGAGTCGCCCGGGGCGTACGGGCGGGCGACGAGGTTGTCGGCACCCTGGCCCAGCTGGTTGGTGGTGGTCTGCAGCGTGCCGCCGGTCGCGCCGGCGTAGTCCACGAGCGGAGAGAGGTCGACCACCGCGGGGGCCACCGTCACCGGGGTGCGCTGGCCGAAGAGCATCGTCCGGCGCGCCAGGCCGAAGGGGTCGGTGGACCGTACGGTCAACGGTCCGAGTGCGTGCACGCCGCGCCGTTCACCGGTGACCGTGTACGACAGATCGACGACGCGCTCCCCGCCGCGCATGCCGGACCCGAGCGCCGGAAACGCCCCGGCGGCGGTGCCGCGCAGCCCCACGGGGAGGGTGTCGTGCCAGGTCCCCGGCGGCGTCGGAACCGCGGTGCGCACCGCTACACGCACCGAGACGAGCGACTCGCGCCCCACGGAGGCCACGTCCGGGACGAGAGACCGCGTCACCGAATCGGTGCGGCGCCCCACGTACAGCGAGACGATGCTCGTTCCGACGACGGCGATCAGCAGGATGCCGAAGTACAGCAGCTCCGGGATGCTCGCCTCAGCCGCCACGATGAAGCACGTCGCCGCCAGCAGGAGCGCTCCGGTTCCCCGGGCGGTGAGCGGCCACAGACGTCTCATGGCCGACTCACTGCCGTGGGGCGATCGGCACGCGCACACCCGCCGCGATGCGCTCGAGGACCATCGTCACGGCGTCGGCGGCCGTGCGTGCGCGCGCCCCGCCGGCCGAGCGCGTGGGGATCAGTCGATGCGCGAAGACCGGGACGAGCAGGGCGGTGATGTCGTCGGGGATCACGAAGCTCCGGCCGTCGAGGGCCGCCCACACCTTCGCCGCCCGCACGAGCTGCAGCGTCGCCCGCGGGCTCGCGCCCAAACGCAGGTCGGAGTGGGTGCGGGTGGCCTGAGCGAGCGCGACGGCGTAGTCCTCGATCGGCGGGGCGACGTGGACGCTGCGTGCCCACGCGATGAGCCCCGAGACCTCTCGAGCGGAGACGACGGCCGAGAGCTCGTCGAGCGGATTCACCGTCTCGCGCTGACGCAGCATGAGCGCCTCGGACCGGGCGTCGGGGTAGCCCATCGAGATGCGCATCATGAAGCGGTCCCGCTGCGCCTCCGGCAGCGCGTACGTGCCCTCCATCTCGAGCGGGTTCTGTGTGGCGACCACGAGGAACGGCTGGGGCAGGACGTGCGTGTGCCCGTCCACCGTGACCTGCCGCTCCTCCATGGCCTCCAGGAGCGCCGACTGCGTCTTGGGGGAGGAGCGGTTGATCTCATCTGCGATGACGATGTTGGCGAAGACGGCACCGGGCTTGAACTCGAACTCGCGATCGACGGGGTTGAAGACGCTGACCCCGGTCACATCGCCCGGCAGCAGGTCCGGCGTGAACTGGATGCGGCGCACGGTCGCATCGACGGAGGTCGCGAGGGCCCGGGCGAGCATGGTCTTGCCCACGCCCGGCACGTCCTCGATCAGGAGGTGCCCCTCCGCGAGCAGGCACACCAGCGCGCTGCGGACGGCTTCCGGCTTGCCGTCGATGACCCGTCCCACCGCGCCGAGGATGGCGTCGGTCACGCGTGCGAAGCCGTCGGCCGTCAGGGGGCTCGAGGACTGCTCGGCTGGGCTCGTGAGATGGGGTCGGCGCGCGGCGCGCTCATCCAGATCATCCGTCATCGCGGTATCGACCATCGCGGCCTCCTGTTCCGCCTGATTCGGGCGGTTGGCGGGTGGGCGCGGGCGCCCTCGCCCACGGGTCCGATCCTAATCGGCGCAGCGCGGCGGTGGCGCGGTGCGGCACTGGGAGATCCCTGGACGGGTTAGACTGGTGGCAGCTCTCCGCGAGGCGGCATCCAGGCCAACTCCCCCAGGACGGAAACGTAGCAAGGGTAACCGGGCTCTGCCGGGTTCGCGGAGAGTCTTACTTTTCCCGGCGACCGGCGAGCGCATCCGCGGGCCCATAGGCTGGATCCGTGGCGCGGAGCATCTACATCACGTCGGCGGAAGGTCATTCCGGCAAGTCGACGGTCGCCCTCGGCGTGCTCGATGCGCTCAGTCATGCCACCCCGCGCGTGGGGGTGTTCCGCGCCATCGCACGCTCGACCGTGGAACGCGACTACATCCTCGAGATGCTGCTCGACCACGACGGCGTGGATCTCGCGTACGACGAGTGCATCGGTGTGACGTACGACGACGTGCGGCAGGACCCGGATGCCGCTCTGGCGACGATCGTCGAACGCTACAAGGCCGTCGAGGCGCAGTGCGACGCGGTCGTCGTCGTCGGCAGCGACTACACCGACGTGGGCAGTCCGGCGGAGCTGGCCTACAACGCGCGCATCGCGGCCAATCTCGGCACCCCCGTGCTGCTCGTGCTCGGAGGGCGCTCGGTGCAGCCGCAGACGCAGCCCGAGCAGCTGGGATCGTCGCTGGCGCGTACCCCCGCCGAGATGGGTCAGATCGCCGATCTCGCCCTCGCGGAGCTGCAGCACGAACGCGCGCAGCTGTTCGCGGTGATCGCCAACCGTGCCGACCCCGTGCGCACGGAGGAGACGATCTCGGCCGTGCGACGCGCGGTGAGAGCATCGGGCGTCCGCTCGGTGGTGCCCGTGTGGGCCATCCCGGAGGACCGCTACCTCGTCGCACCCTCGATGCGCGGCATCATGCGCGCCGTCGACGGCGAGCTGCTCTCCGGCGATCCGGACCGGCTGACGCGTGAGGCGCTGGCCGTCGTCGTCGCGGGCATGTCGATGGTGAACGTTCTGCCGCGCCTGCTCGAAGGCGCCGTGGTCGTCATCCCTGCCGACCGTTCCGAGGTGCTGCTGGCGACGCTCCTCGCGAACGCCTCCGGCACGTTCCCCTCCATCTCGGGCATCGTCCTCAACGGCGGGTTCGAGCTTCCCGAGCCGGTGACGCGGCTGCTGGACGGCCTCAACTCCAACGTGCCCATCATCACCACGAAGCTCGGCACCTTCGAGACCGCGGTGCGCATCATGAACACCCGCGGACGCCTGGCCGCCGACTCCCAGCGCCGGTACGACACCGCGCTGGCGCTGTTCGAGCAGAGCGTCGACATCGAGGAGCTCCTGGTGGCGTTCGGCGTCGCCCGCGCGACGGTCGTGACGCCCCTCATGTTCGAGTTCCAGCTCATCGAGCGGGCGCGTGCGCAGCGCAAGCGCATCGTGCTGCCCGAGGGGGATGACGATCGCGTGCTGCGCGCTGCGGCCACGGTGCTCAAGCGCGGGATCGCCGACCTGGTGATCCTCGGCGAACCCTTCGAGGTGCGGGCACGGGCGATCGAGCTCGGCATCGACATCCAGGGCGCCGAGGTGCTGTCGCCGCTGGATGCGGTGCACGTGCACAGGTTCGCGCAGGAGTATGCGCGGCTTCGCGCCCACAAGGGCGTCACGCTCGAGCAGGCGGCCGACACCGTCACGGACGTGTCGTACTTCGGAACGCTCATGGTGCATCTCGGGCTCGCCGACGGCATGGTGTCCGGCGCCGCGCACACCACCGCGCACACCATCCGCCCCGCGTTCGAGATCATCAAGACCCGAGCCGGCGTCTCAGTCGTCTCCAGCGTCTTCCTCATGGCGCTCGCCGACCGCGTGCTCGTGTACGGCGACTGCGCGGTCATCCCCGACCCGACCAGCGAGCAGCTGGCCGACATCGCGATCTCCTCGGCCGCGACGGCGGCGCAGTTCGGCATCGAGCCGCGCGTGGCGATGCTGTCGTACTCGACCGGGGAGTCCGGCTCCGGCGCCGACGTGGAGAAGGTGCGCACCGCCACCGCCCTCGTGCGGGAGCGGGCACCGGAGCTCCTGGTGGAGGGGCCCATCCAGTACGACGCCGCGGCGGACGCGGCCGTGGCCGCGGCGAAGATGCCCGGGTCCGAGGTCGCCGGTCGTGCGACGGTGTTCGTCTTCCCGGATCTCAACACCGGCAACAACACCTACAAAGCGGTGCAGCGCTCCGCCGGTGCGGTGGCGATCGGCCCCGTGCTGCAGGGGCTCAACAAGCCCATCAACGACCTTTCCCGGGGTGCGCTGGTCGACGACATCGTCAACACCATCGCGATCACGGCGATCCAGGCGCAGGGGGAGTGAGGGTCTCACGGTCATGACGCCGGTTCTGGTGATCAACAGCGGGTCGTCGTCGCTGAAGTACCAGCTGATCGACATGGACGCCGAGGCGACGCTCGCCTCGGGTTTGATCGAGCGGATCGGCGGGCAGGGGCAGGGCGCAGCCCGGCACACCGTCCACGCGGCGCCGGCGGCGGAAGGGGAGGCGGCGCCGGCGTTCCTCGACGCCACGCGCAGCCGCGAGCTGGAGATCCCCGACCACACGGCGGCGTTCCGCGTCATGCTCGAGGCCTTCGCGTCCGACGGCCCCTCGCTGGCGGACAATCCGCCCATCGCGCTCGGTCACCGAGTGGTGCACGGCGGCGCGCGGTTCTTCGAGCCGACCCTCATCACGCCGCTCGTAGAGATCAACATCGACGAGCTGTCGGTGCTGGCACCGCTGCACAACCCGGCCAACCTCGCCGGCATCGTCGCAGCCCGGGAGGCCTTCCCGGAGGTCCCCCACGTGGCCGTCTTCGACACGGCCTTCCACCAGACGCTCGCCCCGGAGGCGTACACGTACGCGATCGACCACACCCTGGCCGCATCGCACCGCATCCGGCGCTACGGCTTCCACGGCACGTCGCACAAGTTCGTCGGCGAAGCCGCCGCGGCGTTCCTGGGCCGCCCGCTCACAGAGCTGAAGCAGATCGTCTTCCACCTCGGCAACGGGGCGTCCGTCACCGCGATCGACGGCGGGCGCTCGGTCGAGACGTCGATGGGGTTCACCCCGCTCGAAGGCCTCGTGATGGGGACGCGGTCGGGCGACATCGACCCGGCCGCCCTGTTCCACCTCGCGCGCCGCGCGCGGATGTCGATCGACGACCTCGACGACCTGCTGAACAAGCGCAGCGGCCTGCTCGGACTCGCCGGGTCCAACGACCTGCGCGACATCCGCGCGGGCATCGAGCGCGGCGACGAGCGAGCGCGCCTCGCCTTCGACGTGTACGTGCACCGTCTTCGGGCGTACGCGGGCGCCTACCTCGCGCAGCTGGGGGGAGCGGACGTGATCTCCTTCACCGCCGGCGTCGGTGAGAACGCACCGCATGTGCGCGCCGCCGCTCTCGAGACGCTCGGCTTCGCGGGCGTGGAGCTGGACCCCGGGCGCAACGCCGCCCCGGGCGGAGGCATCCGGGTCATCTCGACGGATGCCTCGCCCGTGACGGTCCTCGTCGTGCCCACCGACGAGGAGCTCGAGATCGCGCGGCAGACGCTCGGCGTCGTCCGCGCGTGACGCACGGGCTCCGCCGTTGAATACGCTTGGACAGTGCCGATGGACACCCTGCCCGATCTGACGTCCTACGACGCCGTGCTCTTCGACCTCGACGGCGTCCTCACTCCCACCGCCGAGGTGCACATGCACGCGTGGCAGACGATGTTCGAGGAGCTCTTCTCCGCGTGGGGCATCGCCCCGCCGTACTCGGAGCGGGACTATTTCGACTACCTCGACGGCAAGAAGCGCTACGACGGGGTGGCGAGCCTCCTGCGCTCGCGCGACGTCGAGGTGCCGTGGGGCGACCCGTCCGATCCGCCGACCGCCGACACCGTGTGCGGCATCGGCAACCGCAAGAACGAGGTGTTCGCCCGGGTGCTGCGCGCCGAGGGCATCGCGCCGTACCCCGGATCGCTGCGTCTGCTCGACAAGCTCGCGGCGGCCGGGACGCCGATCGCGGTGGTGTCCAGCTCCAAGAACGCCGAAGAGGTGCTCGCGGCCGCCGGCATCCGCGACCGCTTCGACGCCGTCATGGACGGCGTGATCGCCGAGCGCGACCACCTGGCGTCCAAGCCCGCGCCGGATGTCTTCGTCGAGGCGGCACGGATGCTGCGGGTCGAGCCGTCCCGCAGCGCCGCCGTCGAAGACGCCATCAGCGGCGTCGAATCGGCCGCGGCGGGCGGATTCGGTCTCGTCGTCGGCGTCGACCGCGGTGCCGGCCAGCAGCAGCTCGCCGCCGCGGGTGCACACGTGGTGGTCTCGGACCTGGAGGAGTTCGCACGATGATGGATCGCGATCGGTTCCCGGTCGACCCGTGGCGTCTCGTGGAGACGTCCTACCGTCTCGATGACGCCGGGGTGACCGAGACGATCTTCGCCGTGGCCAACGGCTACCTCGGCATGCGCGGCAACTACGCCGAGGGCCGGTTCGCCAACGAGCACGGCACCTTCATCAACGGCTTCCACGAGACCTTCCCGATCCGCCACGCCGAGCAGGCGTACGGCTTCGCCGAGGTCGGGCAGACGATCGTGAACGCGCCCGACGCCAAGGTCATGCGCGTCTACGTCGACGACGAGCCGCTGTCGCTGGACGTCGCCGACGTGCGCGAGTACGAGCGGGTGCTCGACATGCGCGACGGCGTCCTGCGCCGCCACATGCTGTGGGTCACTCCCTCGGGCAAAGAGGTGCGCATCGAGCTGGAGCGGCTGGTGTCGTTCGAGGAGAAGCACCTCGCGGTCCTGAGCGTCGAGGTCACCGTGCTGAACGCCGACGCGCCGGTCACCGTCAGCTGCCAGCTGATCAACCGCCAGGACGGCGAGGACGTCTACGGCGGGATGCCGCCCACCACGCGGCGGGCGGCGTTCGATCCGCGCCGCACCGAGAGGCTCAGCGAGCGGGTGCTGCAGCCGCAGGAGTTCTGGCAGGACGGGCAGCGCTCGGCCCTGTCGTACCGGACCACCCAGTCGGGCATGACCCTCGCCGTCGTCGCCGACCACCTGGTCGAGACCGAGAACGAGTACACCACGCGTTCGCTCATCGAGCCGGACATCGCCAAGAACGTCTTCCGCGTGCAGGCCCGCGCGGGCGTGCCGACCCGCGTGACCAAGCTCGTGAGCTACCACACCTCGCGCGGCGTGCCCGCCCGCGAGCTCGTCGACCGCTGCCGCCGCACGCTCGACCGGGCGCAGGCACGCGGCGTCGACGCGGTGCGGGCTGAGCAGCGCGCGTGGCTCGACGCGTTCTGGGAGCGCTCCGACGTCCGCATCGCCGGTCACGACGACCTGCAGCAGGCCACGCGCTGGTGCCTGTTCCAGCTCGCGCAGGCTTCCGCACGCGCCGACGGGCTCGGCGTGCCGGCGAAGGGCATGACCGGGTCGGGCTACTCGGGCCACTACTTCTGGGACACCGAGATCTACGTGCTCCCCTTCCTGGCGTACACGTCGCCGCTGTGGGCTCGCAACGCGCTGCGCATGCGCTACCTCATGCTGCCCGCCGCCCGTCGCCGCGCGTTCCAGCTGAACGAGGCCGGCGCGCTCTTCCCGTGGCGCACGATCAACGGCGAGGAGGCATCCGCCTACTACGCCGCCGGCACCGCGCAGTACCACATCAACGCCGACATCTGCTACGCGCTGGCCACGTACGTGCGTGCCACCGGCGACCAGGAGTTCCTCTTCCGCGAGGGCGTCGACATCGCCGTGGAGACCGCTCGCCTGTGGGCGACGCTGGGATTCTGGCGCTCCAGCAACGGCGGGCTGGACGGAGAAGGCGAGACCTTCCACATCCACGGCGTGACGGGCCCGGACGAGTACACCACGGTCGTCAACGACAACCTGTTCACCAACGTCATGGCGAGGTTCAACCTGCGCTTCGCCGCCCGGACGGTGCGCGAGATGGCGGAGATCGACGGCGAGGTGTACCGCCAGATGGTCGAGCGTCTGGCGCTCGAGCCGGGGGAGCCGGAGTCGTGGGAGCGCGCCGCCGAGGCCATGCACATCCCGTTCAGCCCGGCCCTGGGCATCCACCCGCAGGACCACGTGTTCCTCGAGCGCGAGATCTGGGACCTCGAGAACACCCCGCCCGACAAGCGTCCGCTGCTGCTGCACTTCCACCCGCTGGTGATCTACCGGTACCAGGTGCTCAAGCAGGCCGACGTCGTGCTGGCGCTGTTCCTGCAGGGCAATCACTTCTCGGACGAGGACAAGCTCGCCGACTTCGAGTACTACGATCCGCTGACCACCGGCGATTCGACCCTGTCGGCGGTCGTGCAGGCGATCCTGGCGGCCGAGGTCGGCTACCAGGACCTCGCGCTGCAGTACTTCCGCGACGCGATCTTCGTCGACCTCGCCGACCTGCACCACAATGCCGCCGACGGCGTCCACGTCGCCTCCGCCGGTGGGGTGTGGACGGCGCTGGTCTCGGGGTTCGGCGGCATGCGCGACCACTTCGGCGAGCTGTCGTTCGACCCGCGCCTGCCTGCGGAGTGGCCGGAGCTGTCGTTCGTCCTGCACTGGCACGGCACGCGACTGGATGTCACGGTGACGAAGGACCGGCTGACCGTCCGGGCCGGTGAGGGCGACCCCGTCGCCTTCAGCGTGCGCGGCGTCGGGTATGTCGTCGGGCCGGGCGAGGAGGTCGCGGTCCCGCTCGAGGGCCAGGGGCCGGTCATCCCCGGGCGTCCGTCGCTGCGCCAGCTCGGCGAGGCGCGCCGCGAGGACGGCTCGCTCATCTCCGCGTCGGTGCCGACCGTCACCTCGTCGATCCCGATCATCACCGGAACAGTCGACGTCCAGCACGGCGCCGACGTGTGAGCGAGCCTGCCCGCGCGCGGGTCGGGCATCGCTCCTCCGATGTCGCCGGCTGGCCGTAGGCTGTCGTGGTGACCACCGCCCTCTACCGCCGCTACCGGCCCGAGTCGTTCGGCGAGATGATCGGCCAGTCGCAGGTCACCGAGCCGCTCATGACCGCGCTGCGCAGCGACCGCGTGGGGCACGCGTATCTGTTCTCGGGTCCGCGCGGCTGCGGCAAGACCACATCCGCCCGCATCCTCGCACGCTGCCTGAACTGCGCCTCGGGTCCGACGGACACCCCGTGCGGCACGTGCGAGAGCTGCGTCGAGCTCGGGCGCGGCGGCGGCGGGTCCCTCGATGTGGTCGAGATCGACGCGGCCAGCCACAACGGCGTCGACGACGCCCGTGACCTGCGCGAGCGCGCCGTGTTCGCACCCGCGCGCGACCGCTTCAAGATCTTCATCCTCGACGAGGCGCACATGGTGACGCCGCAGGGCTTCAACGCGCTGCTCAAGCTCGTCGAGGAGCCGCCCGAGCACGTCAAGTTCATCTTCGCCACGACCGAGCCCGAGAAGGTCATCGGCACCATCCGCTCGCGCACCCACCACTACCCGTTCCGGCTCGTGCCGCCCGGCGCCATGCTCGAGTACGTCGAGCAGCTGTGCGCCCAGGAGGGCGTGGACGTCGAACCGGGCGTGCTGCCGCTCGTGGTGCGCGCGGGCGGCGGATCGCCGCGAGACACGCTGTCGCTCCTGGACCAGCTGATCGCCGGCTCCGACCCGGCGACGGGCTCGGGGACCGTGCTCGTGACCTACGCGCGCGCGGTGGCATTGCTGGGATACACGCACGCCGAGCTCCTCGACGAAGTCGTCGAGGCGTTCGCCGCCGCCGACGCCGCGGCGGCATTCGGTGCGATCGATCGAGTGGTGCAGACCGGCCAGGATCCGCGCCGCTTCGTCGACGACCTGCTCGAGCGGCTGCGCGACCTCATCGTCGTGGGTGCGACCGGCGACGGGGCATCCGCGGTTCTGCGCGGGGTGTCGGCCGAGGACCTCGCTCGCATGAAGCGCCAGGCCGACGCGTTCGGCACGGCGCGGCTGTCGCGCGTCGCCGACCTCGTCATCGCGACGCTCGACGACATGACCGGTGCGACCTCGCCGCGGCTGCAGCTCGAGCTCATGGTCGCCCGCGTGCTCGCCAAGGGCACGGATGCCGCGGCTGGGGCCGTCCCGGCGGCGGGCGCGCCGACCGTCTCCACCCCGGCCGGTGCGGCCGCGACGCCCTCCGTCGCGCCGGCTGCAGCCCCGCCGGCTGCGCCTGCTGCGGCTGCGCCGGCCGCGGCTGCGCCGGCCTCGCCCGCGCCTGCCGCGGCGGCCGCGGTGGCTCCGGCGTCGCCAGCGGGACCCGACACCGCCGCTCCCGCTGCGGCTCCTGCGTCCGCGCCGGTGCCGGCCGGTCCCGTCACCGAGCAGCGGATGCGTGACGCGTGGCCGGACATCCTCGGCCGGCTCGAAGGCATCAGCCGGTCGTCCTGGATGCTCGCATCCGGTGCCCGGATCGTCTCGCTCGATGACGACGTCCTGACGCTGTCCTTCTCGAGCCAGAACGACGTCGCGAAGTTCAAGCAGCTCGCGGCCGGCAAGGGCCCCAGTGAAGACCTGCGCCAGGCGATCATGGCCGTCCTCGGCATCCGTGTGAAGTACATCGCCCGGTTCGAGGGCTCCGGTCCCGCCGGAGGCTCCGGCGGGAGCCCCGGCGGCGCGCCCGCGCCATCGACCAGCGTCCGCACCGCGCCGCCGCGCCCCGCCCCGGCGGCGGCGCCGGCCTCGGCCGCCCCGGTCACCGAGTGGGCCGTCGCTCCGATCCCGTCGGACGCCGACGCCCCACCGCCCGACCCCGGTCCGGCAGCTGTGGTCACGGCTGCTCCCGGACAGCTCGCCGTCGACGAGGAGCCGGAGGAGGCGGCGACCATCCGCTCCGCGACCCGCACCGCGACGCTCGCGCCGGCGCCGGAGGGTCAGGTGCTCCCCGAAGCGGACGTGGCCCCCTCCATCGAGCGCGACGACGACGAGGACCTCGACGAGATGGGGGACGGCGGCCTCGACGCGCCCGTGCCGCCGACCGTCGCTCCTCCCATCGCGCCGATCGTCACGGTGCGCAACGACGGTGTGCAGCGGTACGGCGAGGCCGTGATCCGCCAGGTCCTCGGCGCCACGTTCGTGCGCGAGGAGCCCTATCAGCCGCCCACGAGGTTCAGCTGATCCATGTACGACGGCATCGTCCAAGACCTCATCGACGAGTTCGGCAAGCTCCCCGGGATCGGGCCGAAATCGGCGCAGCGCATCGCGTTCCACATCCTCCAGACGCCGAACTTCGATGTGTCGCACCTCGCCCAGCTGCTCAGCGAAGTGCGTGAGAAGGTGCGCTTCTGCGAGGTGTGCGGCAACGTCTCCGAGCAGGAGCGCTGCTCGATCTGCCGCGACCCGCGGCGCAACCACACGCTCATCTGCGTCGTCGAGGATGCCAAGGATGTGGCGGCGATCGAGCGCACGCGGGAATTCCGCGGCCTGTACCACGTGCTGGGGGGCGCCATCAGTCCCATCGCCGGCATCGGCCCCGACGACCTGCGCATCGCCCAGCTCATGCAGCGCCTCGCCGACGGCACCGTGCAGGAGGTGATCCTCGCCACCAACCCCAACCTGGAGGGGGAGGCGACGGCGACGTACCTCAGCCGGCTGCTCCACACGCTGCAGATCAGCGTGACGCGGCTCGCCTCGGGGCTCCCCGTCGGCGGCGATCTCGAGTACGCCGACGAGGTGACGCTCGGCCGGGCGTTCGAGGGCCGCCGCTCGATGTGAGGAACGGAGCCGCATGAATCCGGTGCAGCGCTTCGACACGCGCGCGTGGCTGCTCTTCGCCGCCATGGCGGTGCTGTGGGGCATCCCATACCTGTTCATCAAGCAGGCGGTGGACTCGTATTCGCCTCCCGCGGTCGTCGCCGGCCGCACCCTCATCGGCGCGCTGATTCTGCTGCCCTTCGCGATCCGCCGCGGCGCCCTGGCGCCCGCCTGGCGCAGGATCGGCTGGGTCCTGGCCTTCGGCGCGATCGAGATGGCCGGGCCCTTCCTCCTCCTCGGTCATGCCGAGCAGACTCTGCCGTCGGGACTGACCGGTCTGCTCGTCGCCACCGTGCCGCTGTTCGCCGCGCTCATCGCTCTGGGCGGAGGCGACCGCTCGGTGCTGCGCCCGTCCCGTGCGATCGGTCTGGCCATCGGATTCGCCGGCGTCTTCCTCATCGTCGCCGGTCCCGGCCTCGCCATCGAAGGCGGCGGCGGGCTCATCGCCGTGGGCGAGGTGCTGCTGGTCGCGGTGCTGTACGCGGTCGCGCCGTTCATCGTCGCGCACAAGCTGAAGGGGGTGCCCGCGCTCGGCACCATCACGCTGTCGCTGTTCGCGGTGGGCCTGTTCTACCTGCCGATCGGGCTGCTCACACAGCACGAGACGCCGACGTCCACCAGCACCGCATCCCTGCTGGCGCTGGCGGTGCTGTGCACGGCGCTCGCCTTCATCGTCTTCTTCGCGCTCATCGACCATGTCGGCCCGGTGCGAGCGCCGCTGTTCACCTACGTCAACCCCGTCGTCGCGATCATCCTGGGCACGATCGTCCTCAGCGAGCCGCTCACGTTCGGCCTCGTCGCCGGCCTGCCGCTGGTGATCCTCGGGTGCTGGCTCGCCGCCACCGGCGGCACCCTGCGCACGCGGACCATGCCCGAAGACGAGCTGCCGCGCGTCGCCCCGGGCTGAGGTCAGCGCAGCACCTCGACCAGCACGATCCACGACACCAGCAAGGCGGCGACGATCGCGACGATCGAGCCGGCCGCCAACCACGACAGACCGTCCGCGCGCCCGCTCAGAAGGAGCGCACCGCCCACGATGTAGGCCGCCGGCGCCACGAACCCGACGGCGGCCTTGAGCACGCGCAGACGGTTGGCGGGATGCCGGTTCTCGAAGATCCGCCGTGCCGCCTGCGTCTGGAACGCGCCGGCGCCCAGCGCGAGCACGACCATCAGCACACCGTACGGCAGCGCCCCGATATCGGGGATCAGCCCGATGGCAGAGCCGACGAGGGCCAGCACGAGGCCGGCGATCCCCGCCGCGAGGCGCGCGGTGAGGGCGTCCTCTTTGATGATGTCGCCGATGTTGACGCTCGCGGCGACGATCACCAGACCGGCGAGGGCGGCGGTCGCGCCGACCATCGCGACGTTGAAGTCCGACCATGCGGCGATCTGCTCCATGATCGGATGCTAGCGGCGGCGCACCCGCGACGGGGGCGCCGTCACATGATCGGGTGCGCATGGGCGCGTCCGTAAGATGGAGGGCGGGGTGCGGCATCCTTCGCCGCCCGATCCAACACGTGTGCCCAAGCGCACCTCCGGGAGTTCCATCGTGGCGCTGATCGTCCAGAAGTACGGCGGATCGTCGGTCGCGGATGCCGAGAGCATCAAGCGCGTCGCCAAGCGCATCGTCGACACGCGCCGCGCCGGCCACGAGGTGGTCGTCGCCGTCAGCGCGATGGGCGACACCACCGACGAGCTGCTCGACCTGGCCGCAGAGGTCGCACCCATCCCGGCGCCGCGCGAGCTGGACATGCTGCTTTCCAGCGGCGAGCGCATCTCGATGGCGCTGCTGGCGATGGCGATCCACTCCATGGGATTCGAGGCGCGGTCGTTCACAGGCAGCCAGGCGGGCATGATCACCGACGCCACGCATGGCGCAGCCCGCATCGTCGATGTCACGCCGATCCGCCTGCGCGAAGCCCTCGACGAGGGGGCGATCGTCATCGTCGCGGGCTTCCAGGGATTCAACCGCGACACCCGCGACATCACGACGCTGGGACGTGGGGGATCCGACACCACCGCCGTCGCGCTCGCAGCCGCGCTCGATGCCGACGTGTGCGAGATCTACAGCGACGTCGACGGGATCTTCACCGCCGATCCGCGCGTCGTGCCTCGCGCGAAGAAGCTGGGCGTCGTCTCGGCCGAGGAGATGCTCGAGCTCGCTGCCAACGGTGCGAAGGTGCTGTACATCCGCGCCGTCGAATACGCGCGGCGTCACGGCGTGCTGATCCACGCGCGGTCGACGTTCAGCTCCGCCGTCGGCACGTTCGTGCTCGGCGACGGGATGACGCTGCCGGACGAGCTGTCCGACGGGCAAGAGGGAGAACAGATGGAAGAGCCGATCGTCGCGGGCGTTGCGACCGACCTCAGCCAGGCCAAGATCACGATCATCGGCGTGCCGGACGTCCCCGGCAAGGCGGCCGAGATCTTCAAGATCATCGCCAAGTCCGGTGCCAACGTCGACATGATCGTGCAGAACGTGTCGGCGGCGGCAACGGGTCGCACCGACATCTCCTTCACGCTGCCCAAGGCCGACGCGGCGACCGCGCTGAAGGCGCTCGCCGGCGAGCAGACCGCCGTCGGCTTCGAAAGCCTCGTGCACGACGACCAGATCGGCAAGCTCTCGGTGGTCGGCGCCGGGATGCGCACCCACTCCGGTGTGTCGGCGACCCTCTTCGAGGCGCTCAGCGTCGCGGGGATCAACATCGAGATGATCTCCACCTCGGAGATCCGGATCTCGGTCGTCGTCCGCGGCGACGACCTGGCCGAGGCGGCGCGCGTCGTGCACCGCGCGTACGGCCTGGACGGCGACGTCGAAGCCGTCGTGCACGCCGGCACCGGCCGCTGACCGCCATGGACACGGCGCATCTGCCTCTGTCCGCGGTCGTCGGCCTGCCCGTTCTCGGGCCCTTCGGAGAGCTCTCCCGGCTCGTCCCCGCCGCGTGGCAGCAGCTCGAGGAGATGGTGGGACGCAACGCGGACGAGAACTTCGTCGAACTGAGCACGCAGCTCCGAGACGGGCGCTACCACGAGGTCGTCGGCGTGCTGCGAGAGGCCGGAACCGCGGCGGAGATCTCCCGACCCGGCATGGTCACCGTCCTGGTGCCGCCGGGAGAATGGCTCTCCGCGCAACACGGCGGTCCACGGGAGACGATCGCGGAAGGGTTCGACGCGCTCATCGCAGAGGCGCAGCGGCTCGGACGCACTCCCAGCGGCGAGAAGCTCGACATCGGATACCGCCTCGACGGCGCCGAGGAGAGTCACGAGCTCCGGATCCGACTCCTGCCCGCTTCGCGACGGGCGTAACCGGTGGCCGCTCCCACCGTGCGGCGGCGGTAGAATCGGGCAATCCCGCGCGTCCGACGGCGTCCGCGCGTCCGCTCCACGCTGAGGAACTTCCATGACCCGTATCTCCGAAACAGGACTCTCCGTCGCCGTCGTCGGCGCGACCGGCCAGGTCGGCACGGTCATGCGCGAGATCCTCGCGGAGCGCAACTTCCCGATCCGCGAGCTCCGGCTCTTCGCCACGGCGCGCTCGGCCGGCACCACCGTGGAGTTCGCCGGGGAAGCCGTCGTCATCGAGGATGTCGCGACGGCCGACCCGTCCGGCATCGACATCGCACTGTTCTCGGCCGGCGCCACCGGCAGCCGTGCGCACGCGCCGCGGTTCGCCGAGGCCGGCGCCATCGTGATCGACAACTCCAGCGCCTGGCGCATGGACCCCGACGTGCCGCTCGTGGTGAGCGAGGTGAACCCCCACGCGATCGCCGAGGCGAAGAAGGGCATCATCGCCAACCCGAACTGCACCACGATGGCCGCCATGCCGGTGCTGAAGGTGCTGGACACCGAAGCGGGCCTGGAGCGCCTCATGATCTCGACGTACCAGGCGGTCTCGGGTTCGGGTCTCGCCGGCGCCCGCGAGCTCCTCGGCCAGGTCGAGGCCGTCATCGCCCAGCCGAACGCGATCGAGCTCGTGCACGACGGATCCGCGGTGGCCTTCCCCGAGCCGGAGAAGTACGTCGCGCCCATCGCCTTCGACGTCATCCCGTTCGCCGGGAACCTGGTCGACGACGGCTGGAACGAGACCGACGAGGAGAAGAAGCTCCGCAACGAGAGCCGCAAGATCCTCGAGCTGCCGGACCTGCGGGTCGCCGGCACGTGCGTGCGCGTGCCCGTCTTCACCGGTCACTCGCTGTCGATCCACGCCGAGTTCGCCCGCGACATCACCCCGGAGCGCGCGCGCGATCTGCTCGCCTCGGCGCCCGGCGTCTCGCTCGAAGAGGTTCCCACCCCGCTGCAGGCCGCGGGCAACGACCCCAGCTACGTCGGCCGCATCCGAGCCGATCAGTCGGCGCCGGAGGGGAAGGGCCTCGTGCTGTTCATCTCGAACGACAACCTCCGAAAGGGCGCCGCGCTCAACGCGGTGCAGATCGGCGAGATCGTCGCCTCCCGGCTGCTGTCGCTGGCGAAGCAGGACGTTCCCGCCTGATTTGCCCGGGCGGCAAGATCGCCCGGACTTTCCGCCCCTGACCGGATTCCCGGTCAGGGGTGCTTTCGCGCGCGAATAGAATCGTCTGGTGACCGAAAAGTTGGACGTCAGCTCCCTCGATGCGAACCGCAGCGCTCTTCCGGGCGGCACGGTGGATGTGCTCCTGATCGGCGGTGGCATCATGAGCGCGACCCTCGGCACCCTGATCCGGCAGCTGCAGCCGGATTGGAAGATCGCGGTGTTCGAGCGTCTGCACGAGGTGGGCCTGGAGAGCTCCAACGCGTGGAACAACGCCGGCACCGGGCACGCCGCACTGTGCGAGCTGAACTACATGCCCGAAGGTCCCGACGGGTCGGTCGACCCCACGAAGGCCATCGCCATCAACGAGCAGTTCCAGCAGAGCCGCCAGTACTGGTCGTCGCTGGTCGAGCAGGGCGTCCTCGACGAGCCCTCCACCTTCATCAACTCCACCCCGCACATGACGTTCGTGCGCGGAGAGAAGGACGTCGCGTACCTGCGCAAGCGCTACGAGGTGCTCAAGGAGCAGCCGCTGTTCGCCGGCATCCAGTACAGCGAGGACTCGCGGGTCATCCATCAGTGGGCGCCGCTGCTGATGAAGAAGCGCCGCAAGGGCGAACCGTTCGCCGCCACGCGCGTGCCCGCCGGCACCGACGTCGATTTCGGCGCCCTCACCCGTCAGATGTTCGCCTACCTGTCCGCGAACGGCGTCGACGTGCGCACGAACACCGAGGTGCGACGCCTCAAGCGACTCCGCGACGGATCATGGCGAGTGCGCTACCGCCGCACGGTGGGGCAGACCCCCGGCGAGATCCGCGCGCGCTTCGTCTTCGTCGGCGCCGGCGGCTGGGCGCTCAAGCTCCTGCAGCGCTCGGGCATCCCTGAGATCTCCGGCTACGGTGTCTTCCCGATCGGGGGACAGTTCCTCAAGACGACCAAGCCCGAGCTCGTCGCACAGCACAAGGCGAAGGTGTACTCGCAGGCCTCGGTGGGGGCGCCGCCGATGTCGGTGCCGCACCTGGACACGCGCATCGTCGACGGCGAGGCATCCCTGCTGTTCGGGCCGTTCGCGACATTCAGCCCCAAGTTCCTCAAGAACGGCTCGTTGTGGGACATCGTCGGCCAGGTGCGTCCGGGGAACCTCGGCCCCATGCTCAAGGTCGCCATCGACAACCCGGGGCTCATCAAGTACCTCGTCAGCGAGCTGCTGAAGAACCACAAGAAGAAGGTCGACAGCCTGCGGGTCTTCGTACCCACCGCGAAGGACGAGGACTGGGAGCTCATCCAGGCCGGCCAGCGCGCCCAGGTGATGAAGAAGGATCCGAAGAAGGGCGGCGTCCTCCAGTTCGGCACCGAAGTGGTCACCGGTGCGGATGGCACCATCGCGGGGCTCCTCGGCGCCTCGCCGGGGGCCTCGACCGCCGTCTCCATCATGCTGGGGCTGCTCAAGACCTGCTTCCCTGAGCGCATCGACGAGTGGGAGCCGCGACTGCGAGAGCTGATCCCCAGCTACGGCGACACCCTCAACCCGCGCCCGGAGGTGGCCGAGGAGGTCCTCACCGAGACGGCGGAGGCGCTCGCGCTGGTCTGAGCCGAGGCCGCCGATCCATGAGGCTGTGGTCGCTGCATCCGTCGATCCTCGATCGCGCTGCACTGATCTCGTGCTGGCGTGAGGGACTGCTCGCGCAGCGCGTGCTGACCGGCACCACGCGGGGCTACACGAAGCATCCGCAGCTGGAGCGGTTCCGGGCGACCCCGGAGCCCCTCGACGCGATCGGGCACTACCTGATGAGCGTGCGCCAGGCGGCGACGCTGCGCGGGTACGTCTTCGACGCGTCCCGCGTCCTGCGGCCGGATGCCTCCACGCCGGCCATCCCGGTGACCAGCGGCCAGCTGGCGTACGAGCTGGAGCATCTGCGGCGGAAGGTCGCGGTCCGTGACCCCGCCTGGCTGCCACGGCTCCCCGAGGTCGCATGGCCGTCTCCGAGCCTGATCGAGGTGCCCGGCGGCGTCGAATCGTGGGAACGCGCGTCACCGTAGACTCGCGGGGTGGCCAAGCTCTACTTCCGGTACGGAGCGATGAACTCCGGCAAGTCGACGTCGCTTCTGCAGGCCGCCTACAACTACGAGGAGCGCGGGCAGCACGTGCTGCTGGCCAAGCCGACCATCGACACCAAGGGCGCGGACCAGATCGACAGCCGGCTGGGCGTCAAGCGCACCGTCGACTTCCTCATCGACCCCGACGACGATCTGCGGACGCTGTTCCGCACGCACCGTGAACGGCTGAGGCGCAACGCCGCGGCCGCCCTGGTCCCGGAGTCGGACGAGCACGAGGTGGACGTCGCGTGCCTGCTCATCGACGAGGCGCAGTTCCTGACGCCGGAGCACGTCGACGACCTGCTGCGCATCGTCGTGCTCGACCGCGTGCCGGTGCTCGCATACGGCATCCGCACCGACTTCCAGACGCAGGCCTTCCCCGGCTCGGCACGCCTGATGGAGCTCGCCCACAGCCTGGAGGAGCTGAAGACGATCTGCCGCTGCGGGCGCAAGGCCATCTTCAACGCGCGCCTGGTCGGCGGACGCTTCGTCTTCGAGGGCGACCAGGTGGCGATCGACGAGCTGAGCGCCGACCGCGTCACGTACGAGTCGCTGTGCGCCGAGGACTACCTGCGCGAGTCGGGTGGTCGGTTGCGCTGACTGTCAGCCCTCTAGGCTTGAGACCATGCGAGTACTTCTCACCGGCGGAGCCGGCTACATCGGCGCGCACACGGCCGTCGCCCTCGTCGAGGCCGGGCACGACGTGCTGGTCGTCGACGACCTGTCGAACTCGTCGGCCGAGGCGGTCGCGCGCGTGGAGCGCATCACCGGCGCGACCATCCCGCTGCTGAGCGCCGACGCGCGCGACGCGGACGCCCTCACGGCTTTCGTCCGCGAGCACGCGCCGGTGGACGCCGTGATCCACCTCGCCGGGCTCAAGGCGGTGGGGGAGTCCGTGGCCGAGCCGCTCCGGTACTACGACGTGAACATCGGCTCCTCGATCGCGGTCCTGAAGGTGATGGCGGCCGAGGGCATCCGGACGATCGTCTTCTCGAGCTCGGCCACGGTGTACGGCGAGCCCGAGTCCCTCCCGCTGTCGGAGGAGTCGCCCACCGGGATCGACCTGGCGAACCCGTACGGCAAGACCAAGCGCATGATCGAGGAGATCCTCAAAGACGCTGCGGCGGCCGACCCGCATCTGCGCGCGGTGAGCCTGCGCTACTTCAACCCGGTGGGCGCTCACGACAGCGGCCTCATCGGGGAGGACCCCACCGGCGTCCCCAACAACCTCATGCCGTACGTCGCGCGCGTGGCCGTCGGCGCCCTCGAGCGCGTCGGCGTGTTCGGGGACGACTACGACACGCCGGACGGCACGGGGCAGCGTGACTACATCCACGTCGTCGATCTCGCCGCCGGGCACGTCGCCGCGCTCGAGCACGCCCGAGAGGGGTACGAGGTCTACAACCTGGGCACCGGCACACCGGTCAGCGTGCTGGAGCTCATCGCGGCCTTCGAGCGCGCGGCCGGCAAGGAGATCCCGCGGGAGATCCTGCCCCGCCGTGCCGGCGACATCGCCGCGTCCTACTGCGACCCGTCGAAGGCGCAGCGGGAGCTCGGCTGGCGCGCGACCCGCACGATCGACGACGCGTGTCGCGACTCGTGGAACTGGCAGTCGAACAACCCCAGGGGGTACGCGACCGCCTGAACGGACTCCCGCGCGGACGCGCTTGCTGTGGTCGGACCACAGGTGTATCGTGGTCTGACCACAACGATGAGGAGATTCGTGGCAAGCGTTTCCCGAGCCTGGCGCGTGGTGCTCGAGAAGATCGAGACGGATCTCCTCGACGGCACCCTGCAGCCCGGCGACCGACTGCCGCCCGAGAGGGAGCTCGCAGCGACGCTCGGCGTCGGGCGCTCGAGCGTCCGCGAGGCGTTGCGCGTGCTCGAGGTGATGGGTCTGATCCGCACCGGCACCGGGTCGGGTCCGACGTCCGGAGCGATCATCATCGCGACACCGCAGGGTGGGATGTCGGCGCTGCTGCGACTGCAGGTCGCCGCACAAGGGTTCCCCCTCGACGACGTCGTGGCGACGCGTCTCGTGCTGGAGTCCGCCGTCGCCCAGGCCCTGGCGTCGGATCCCGACCGCCGCACCGATGGGGCTCGAGCGGTGCTCGAAGCCATGGACGCCGACGACCTCACCGCTGCGGAGTTCCTGGCGCTGGACGCTCAGCTGCACCTGGCCCTCGCCGAGGCATCCGGCAACGTCGTGATCACCGCCATGATGGCGGGCCTGCGCATGGCGATCGAGTCGTACGTGCAGGCCGGCGCGGCGCGGATCCAGGACTGGGATGCCACCGCCGAGCGCCTGCGCCGCGAGCACCGCGACATCCTCGCCGCTGTCGAGGCGGGGGAGCCCGAGCGCGCCCGGACGCTCGTGCGCGACCACATCACCGGCTACTACGCGCACGCGGGCCTCGCGCGCGCCTGAGCCGGCATCCACTCCATCCCGAGACGAAGGACATCCATGGTCAAGCGTCAGCTGCCCAAGCCGACCGAGCTGCTCGAGCTCATGCAGTTCAAGAAGCCCGAGCTCAACGCGAAGAAGCGTCGCCTCGACGCCGCGCTCACCATCTACGACCTGCGGCGCATCGCCAAGCGCCGCACGCCGAAGGCCGCGTTCGACTACACCGACGGTGCCGCGGAGGGCGAGCTCTCGCTCGCACGAGCACGGCAGGCGTTCGAGGATGTCGAGTTCCACCCCAGCATCCTCCGCCCGGCCGAGAGCGTCGACATGTCGACCGAGATCCTCGGCGGGCCGAGCGCGCTGCCCTTCGGCATCGCGCCCACCGGGTTCACGCGGCTGATGCAGACCGAGGGCGAGAGCGCGGGGGCCGCCGCCGCCGGCGCCGCGGGCATCCCGTTCACCCTGTCGACGCTCGGCACGACGTCGATCGAAGACGTCAAGAGGGCGAACCCGAACGGGCGAAACTGGTTCCAGCTGTACGTCATGCGCGACCGCGAGATCTCGTACGGGCTCGTCCGCCGCGCCGCCGAGGCCGGCTTCGACACCCTGCAGTTCACCGTCGACACCCCGGTGGCCGGCGCGCGACTGCGCGACAAGCGGAACGGCTTCTCGATCCCGCCGCAGCTGACGGTCGGCACGATCATCAACGCGATCCCGCGCCCCTGGTGGTGGTTCGACTTCCTCACCACCCCCAAGCTCGAGTTCGCGTCGCTGTCGACGACGGGCGGTACGGTCGGGGAGCTGCTCAACGCCGCGATGGACCCGACGATCAGCTTCGACGACCTGACCGTCATCCGCGAGCTGTGGCCGGGCAAGATCGTGGTGAAGGGCGTGCAGAACCTCGAGGACTCGGTGCGGCTCATCGACGCCGGCGTCGACGGGATCATCCTGTCCAACCACGGCGGACGTCAGCTGGACCGCGCGCCCGTGCCGTTCCACCTGCTGCCGCAGGTCGTGCGCGAGGTCGGCAAAGATGCCACCGTCATGATCGACACCGGCATCATGAACGGCGCAGACATCGTCGCCTCGATCGCGATGGGCGCGAAATTCACGCTCATCGGACGCGCGTACCTGTACGGGCTCATGGCGGGCGGACGCGAGGGCGTGGACCGCGCGATCGCGATCCTTCGCAGCGAGATCGAACGGACGATGCAGCTGCTCGGCGTGTCGAGCGTCGCGGAGCTCGAGCCCAGGCACGTCACGCAGCTGACCCGGCTCATGCCGCTCGCCGGCGCGCCGGCCGAGGCCATCGGCGGGGGCGCTCCGCGCGTACGCGCGGTGTCCGATTCGTCGGCGTCGTCCCCGTCGCGCGGGGCCGGTGCGAAGGCACCTGCGAAGAAGAGCTCCACGGCGGCGCGGACCGGGGCCGCGGCGAAGGCATCCGGTGCGACGAAGAGCGCCGCGGCGAAGACGGCTGAGGCAGGCACGAGCTCGGCGGGACGCTCCTCGGCGGCTGCCGGGAGCTGATCACCCGAGTTGTGCGCATCCGGGCGGCGAGGGTCGCCCGGCTGCCGCCCTGCGCCGCGCGCGTCAGCGGGCGGCGGTTTCCTGGCGAGCCGGAAGAGCGGGGATGAACCGCTCGAGGAACGCGGCGGTGTCCTCCCAGCCGTCGACCGCCTGGCAGGCGACGCCCATCGCCAGAACGGGGTAGTCGTTGCCGTCCGGGTCGAGGCGGTCGCCGACGAAGAGCATGTCGTCGAGCGGGATGCCGCTCTGCTCGGCCAGCTGTCGCATGCCGTAGGCCTTGTCGATGCCCCGTTCGGTGATGTCGACCGACGTGGAGCCTCCGGAGCGGACCTCGAGGTCGGGCAGCAGTTCGGCCACGGCGGCACGCAGCCGGTTCTTCTTCTCGCCGGTGGGATCCCAGGCCATCTTCGCCTCGACGGGCGCCTGCTGACCGAGTGCCGAGAACGTGATCTGCGAGCCGCGGTCCTCGAGGATGTCGCCCCACGTCCGGGGCTCCCACAGGCCGAGGCGGCGCGCCTCCTGCTCGACGGCGGCGAGGGCACGGGCCTTCTGGTCGTCCGTCAGAGAGCGCTTGTACACGGTGACGACGCCGTCGCCGGACAGGCGGTAGTACTGCGTGCCGCAGGTGGGAAGCAGGTGCATGTGCGCGAGGATCCCGGCCGAGGCCGCAGGAAGTCGGTCCACGACCTGGCTGGTGAACTGTGCGAGCTGTCCGCCGGAGATGATCGCGACGTCGACGCGCTCGGCGAGAGCCACGAGGAGGTCGCCCATGCGAGGGTCGATCGGGCTCTTGGACGGAGCCAGCGTGTCGTCGAGATCGAAGGCGACGAGGCGAGGGGGAGTGCTGTCAGTCACGTGAGCGTCCTTCCATGCGAGAGGCTCCGCCTCGCGGCGGAGCCTCTCCGTTGTCGGGGTGACAGGATTTGAACCTGCGGCCTCTTCGTCCCGAACGAAGCGCGCTACCAAGCTGCGCCACACCCCGGAAGCAACCCCCCGAGTCTACCTGATGTTGACCGCTGCGCCGAACCGCCGGCGGGGGAGGGCCACGAGCGCCGCTCCCGCGGTCAGCAGGGCGATCGCCGAGCCGGACGCGGCACGCACCCAGGTCTCGGACACGCCGGTGGCGGCGAGCGGCGGCTCGTCGGCCTGACCGGGGGCCCCCGGCACATCGGGAGCCGACACCGTCGTCGTCTCGTTCGGTATGCCGCAGACGCCGACGTGAACGGTCTCGCCCGTGCGGTCGACCGCACGCTCCTGCCAGTAGTACGTGCCGGCGAGTTCGATCGCGGGAGCTGTCACGACGTGATCGCCCGGCGTCGCGACGTCGATCCACGCGCTCTCCCACACCAGGTTCTCGGTGACGCAGCTCGCCTCGGGCGGTACGCCCTCCGCCGCACGGTACACCGCTCCGGCCACGCGGAGCCCGTCAGCCGGAATCGGAGCCGAGACGCGGATCGTGTCGCTGATCGGTTCTCCGACGACGGCCGCTGGCTGCGCCTGGGTGGCGATGCTCGGCACCATGGTGACCTGACTGCGCTCACCGAACTGCTCGGTCCACACGAAGTCGTCGCCGAGGTGCCGGCGCACGACCTCGGACTGGTCCTCGCCGCGAATGGTCCACACCGCGGTGTAGAAGCCCGGTCCCGCCATCGTCCACTCCGAGCGCACGGTGTACGGGCCTTCCGGTCCCGTGGCAGGATCGGTCACCAGCGCGAGCTCGCCGGCGACCGCCTCCTCCGGCGGCGGCGATGAGGTGGGAACCGGCTCGGTCTCGGTGCGGTACACCGTGGCGCGGGCCGACACCGGAAGGTAGCTGCCGTCCTCTCCGCGCGGCCATTCCCCGGCCGTGGTGGCGAAGGACACGTCATCGACGAAAGGGCCACCGGGAGCGTAGCGCGAGCCGACCTGGGTCGTGATGGCGGGCGAGAACGGCGGGACGCGCTGCTGGCCGCCGGCGACCTCGAACTCCAGCTTGCCGGCCGGTCCCGCCGTGTCCTGCCCGCCCGCGGTCACGAAGTGGCGGACGGCAGCCGTGAAGCCCGCCGAGAAGCGCCCCGAGGCGGCGACCTCGTACGGCCTTCCCGCCGCCGGCGGCGACATCCGGATGGCGTAGCGGGTGCCGGCGGCGGCGTCGCCGCGGAACACCTGACCGGTGTCTTCGAAGACGGCGTTCGTAAGTCGCAACGACCCGGTCGCGGCGATCGTCGCGTCGACCTGCACCGTGCCGGCCAGAGGGTCCGCGTCATCCCACGTGAACGCGACGGTGCCGCTGGCCGAGGCGGCTCCCGCAGCGAGACGGGTGGCCTCGCCGTAGTAGGCGACCGCGCGCTGCTGGACGGCGACATTGTGATCAGGAGCCAGGCGCGAGAAGGTCCAGTCGATCGCGCCGGCGAGCGAGTCGCCACGGTACCCGAAAGCGTGGAGCGTCTCATCCCAGTCGGCGATCGCCTTGACCGCCCAGCCGACCGCGGCGGCCTGCACCGCGTCGTCGGTCTGCCCGTACGTGCTGACCAGCATGTTGATGGCCGTCAGCTGCGACGGGTTCAGACCGGCGGCCGATCCGCTCACGCCCTGATCGACGCTCGCGCCGGTCGGTGCCGGCGCGCCGGGAGTGATGCAGTACGTGTGGACGCCGTTGACGAGCATCGAGCCGTGCCACCCGTACGCGGACACCGGCGCCCACGTGCCGAAGCCCGCGCCCTGCGATGCAGCGTTCGCCGGTGCGGCACCGAGGAGTCCGGCGACCACGGAGGCGAGGACCGCCAGGATGGCGCTCGCCAGCGCGAGGAGACGGAAGCGAGGAGGATGCGGGTTCACATGACGGTTCGGCACACCGTCGATCCTGCGATCGCGCCGGATTCGGCCGGTCGCGTGTCGACGGATCGGCGCAGAACCGGTGTGAAGCCGGAGCTGTGGAGGAGCGGGTGCTCAGTCGCGCGCGGACAGCGTGATCAGCGACGCCTCGGGCCGGCAGGCGAAGCGCACCGGGGCGTAGATGGAATGCCCGAGTCCGGCGCTGACGTTGAGCGGCACGGTGCGGTCGTGGTTCGTCCAGGTGCTGAGACCGCGCGACTGCCGGAGCGGAATGTCGCAGTTCGCCACGAGTGCGCCGAAGCCCGGCACCCGCACCTGGCCGCCGTGGGTATGCCCGGCCAGCAGCACGTCCGCGCCCAGATCGGTGAAGGCGTCGAGCACCCGCCGATACGGCGCGTGCGTGACGCCGATCGTCAGCGCCGCCGGTCCGGCTGCGCGCAGGTCGCCGACGGCGTCCGGAAGCACCTCGAGCCGATCCCAATCGCGGTGGGCGTCGCTGACGCCGAAGGCGTCGATGCGCAGGCCGCTCGCGGCGACCGAACCGGCCCTGTTGTTGAGGTCGACCCAGCCGAGCTCCTCGGACAGGTAGTCATCGAGGGCGTCGGTGTCCAGCGGCTCAGCGGTGGTCTTGATCTTCGACGGTCCGGTGAAGTACTTCAGCGGATTCCTCGGCGACGGCGCCACGTGGTCGTTGGACCCGTGGACGAAGAAGCCCGGGATGCCGCGCAGCGGGTCGTACGCCGCCCGCAGGCCGCTCAGTCCGCGGGCATGGCCGAGATTGTCGCCCGTGTTCACGACCAGGTCGGGCTCGAGCTCCGCGAGCGCGGCGATCCACTGCTGCTTGCGCCGCTGCCACGGCGCCATGTGCGCGTCCGACAGGTGCAGCACGCGGAGGGGGTCCGACCCGGGCGGGAGGATCGCGAGCTCATGGAAGCGGACCGTGAAGAGATACCGTTCGATCCCGATGCCCCACACCGCCGCAGCGGCGCCGGCCACCCCCACCGCGCCGAGCGAGGTGAGGGCGGCACGGGCACCGCGGGATGCTGCGCGCGGCACTAGCAGTCGCGGTCGGTCACGACGAGGGAGATCGCGGTGTTCCGGTTGACGACGCTGCCGGCGGGCGGATTCGTGCCGGTGGCACGGCCGTTGCCGTCTTGCGCTTCCTGGCACGTGGTCGTGACATTCCCGAACCCGGCCCCGCGGAGGGCGGCCTCAGCGGCACCTTGCGGCTGGCCGGTGACATCCGGCACGGCGAGGGCTTGGGCGTTGCTTGGGTTGATCGTGACGACCGTGCCACCGGCGACCCGGCCCGCTCCGGGGTTCTGCGCCGCGACGACGCCCTCCGGACGATCGGAGTCCACCGGATCGCCGACGACCACGCCGAACCCTGCTGCTTCCAGAGTGCTGCGAGCCTGGTCGATCGGCATCCCGAGCACGTCGGGGAGGTCCTCCAGGACCTGGCGGGTGAGGTTGGAGTCCGCGTTCGGGAACCGATCGCCGCCGTACACGTCGTTCGCAGCGGCCTGGATCTGCCGCGCGATGGGATAGCGGAGATCGTTGACGGTGTCCCGGCCGCTCCACTTGCGCGAGACGTCGACTTCGCCGATCGAGTTGCCCACCCAGACGGCCGTCGCGACCTTAGTGCTCGACTCGATCATCCAGGTCTGCCAAAGCTCGTGGGTTCCCGTCTTGCCCAGCACCGGGACGTTGTCGCGCGGCTTCGCCGCCGCGCCGGTCCCGCCGTTCATGACGCCCTGCAGGGCCGTCGCCGCAGTGGCGGCGACGGACGGGTCCAGCACCTGGCTGCACGCGCGCTCGGGCTTGGGCAGCTCGTTGCCGTCCGAGTCGGTGACCCGATCGATGACGGTCGGCTGGCAGTAGATGCCGTTGTTGGCCACCGTCGCATAGGCGGCCGCCATCGCCAGCGGCGAGACGTTGTCCGAGCCGATGACCTGGTTGGCATTGACCATCTTGATCTCTGCGCCGTTGCCGTAGGTCACGCCCATCTTCTTCACGACCTTGGTGATGTCGCACAGGTCGAGCTGCGTCGCCATGGCGACGAAGCCGGAGTTCAACGATTCGCGGGTGAATCGCATCGGGTTGCCGATGTATCCGCCGCCCTGGCCGAAGTTGTTGGGCTTCCAGTTCTCCATGTTGACCCAGTCGCCCTCACAGCTGTTGGTCATGCGCTTGGGGGCCCGCACCGTGCCGTTGACGGTCTGATTGAGGGACTTGCCCTGCTCCAGCCAGTCGATGAGGGTGAACAGCTTGAACGTCGAGCCCGCTGGGAAGCCGTTGGAGCCGCCGAACTGGAGGTCGCCGGCGTAGACGATGCTCGAGTAGTTCGGGTCCCCGGCGTTGTCGCCGTCCTTGAACAGTGTGTTCTGCGCGATGGAGAGAACACGGCCCGTCGTCGCTTCAACGCTCGTCGCGGCGGCCCCGAACGCCATGTCGGGCAGTGAGCTGGGCGCCCACTCCGCGACCGTGTCGCGCGCGGGGTTCTGCACGCGCCAGTCGAGGGTCAGGTAGATGTTCAGGCCGCCCTGACGGAGGTTCCTGACGCGCTCCTCCAGCGTCTCGCCGAAGGCGGGGTCGCGCTCGACGACCATGCGGGCGTACTGGCAGAAATACTCCGCGCCTGCGGCCGCGGCGCATCCGGTCTTGGGAGCGGTGATGTTGGGCGTGATCGGCTCGATCACGGCCGCCTCGTACTGCTCCTGGGTGATCTTGCCGTCATCGAGCATCCGGCTGAGCACGTACAGCTGCCGGCCCTTGGTCGCCGAGTAGCCGTCGGCGGCCGCGAGGTACT
>JAPSKH010000055.1 GCA_031177765.1 Microbacterium sp.
GAAGCATCCGTCGCCACGGAGGGTGTGCGTCAGCGCAACCTCGCCCGGCTGCTGCGACTGGTGCGCCTGGGCGGTCCCCTCTCCCGCGCGGCGCTCACCGAGAACACCGGGCTGAACCGCTCGACGGTCGGCGATCTCGTGTCGGAGCTGGTCAGTCTGGGCCTCGTCGAGGAACGCGCACCCGACGCGGCAGGGCGCGTCGGCAGGCCCTCGCCCGTCGTCGCCGTCCGGGACGACGTCGTGGCGATCGCCGTGAACCCCGAGGTCGACGCGCTCGAGATCGCGGCGGTGGGCCTGGGCCGCGGCATCCCGGCTCGCGAACGGCTGGACGTCGATCATCTGCTGACCCCCGAAGAGACGGCGCGGCTGGTCGCCGACCGTGTCGCGGCGTGGCGGGAGGGGCCGCTGGCGCAGTCCCGCATCGTCGCCGTCGGCCTCGCCGTGCCGGGCCTCGTCCGAGCCTCCGACGGGCGCGTGCGCAACGCGCCGCATCTGCACTGGCTGGACGTGCCGCTGTCGGACCTCGTGGCACAGGCGACGGGGCTTCCCACGGTCGTCGGCAATGACGCGACCCTGGGCGCTCTCGCCGAGCACCTGTACGGCGCCGCGTGCGGCGTCGATGACGTCGTCTATCTCAACGGCGGCGCGAGCGGCATCGGCGGCGGGCTCATCGTGCACGGGATGCCGGTGTCCGGTGCCGGCGGATACGCGGGAGAGTTCGGCCAGAACCGTCCCGGCATCGCGGCCGAGACCGACCGTCGCGCCGACGGCGGCGTGCTCGAGGACGAGGTGAGCCGCGCGCGCCTTCTGGAGGCAGTCGGGCTCGCGACGGCGGACGAGCCGACGCTCGCGGACGCGCTCGCGGGGCGCCGGGATGCCGCAGTCCAGGCGGAGGTGTCGCGTCAGCGGCGGATCCTCGCGACAGCGCTCGCGAACGCCGTCAACGTGCTGAACCCCTCGGTGGTGGTCCTCGGCGGCTTCCTGGCGACACTGGCCTCGCAGGACCGGGACGAGCTCGTCGCGGCCGTCGGTGCGCAGGCGATGCCGGCGAACATGGAGGGGCTGGACATCCGCGTGGCCTCGCTGGCCGAGGATCGGCTCCTCATCGGAGCAGCCGAGGTCGCCTTCGCCGATCTGCTGCGAGACCCCGCAGGCGCCGGCCGCGCCGCCGACAGGTCCTGACGGACCGCGGACGGTCCGCCGCATCCGACGCAGGAACCGGACGAACCGTCATGGCCCCGCTTTCAGCCCGCGAGTATCGTCGAGAGGAGTCTCGACGGAAGGCCTCTCATGTCCACCACCGCGCAATCCGTTACCCGACGCCCGTCCCGCAGCGACGCCGAGCTGCAGCAGATGGCGAAGGACCACCTCTGGATGCACTTCGCCCGCCAGTCCGTGATGACCGATGGACCGGGTGTGCCCATCATCGTCAAGGGCGAGGGACATCACATCTGGGACTCCCGGGGCAAGCGCTACATCGACGGGCTCGCGGGCCTGTTCGTGGTCGCCGCGGGTCACGGCCGCAAGCGCCTCGCCGAGGTCGCGGCCAAGCAGGCCGAGGAGCTGGCGTTCTTCCCCATCTGGTCGTATGCGCATCCGGCGGCGATCGAGCTCGCCGACCGGCTGGCGGACTATGCGCCCGGCGACCTGAACAAGGTCTTCTTCTCCACCGGCGGCGGTGAGGCGGTCGAGACCGCGTTCAAGCTGGCGAAGTACTACTGGAAGATCCAGGGCAAGCCCACCAAGCACAAGGTCATCTCGCGGTCGATCGCCTACCACGGCACCCCGCAGGGCGCCCTCGCCATCACCGGCATCCCGGCCATGAAGGCCATGTTCGAGCCCGTCACGCCGGGCGGCTTCCGCGTGCCCAACACGAACTTCTACCGCGCTGCCGACATGGGGGCGCCTGCCGACGACCTCGAGGCCTTCGGCGTGTGGGCTGCCGACCGCATCGAGGAGATGATCCTCTTCGAGGGCCCCGACACGGTCGCCGCCGTGTTCCTCGAGCCGGTGCAGAACTCGGGAGGCTGCTTCCCGCCGCCTCCGGGGTACTTCCAGCGCGTGCGGGAGATCTGCGACCGGTACGACGTCCTGCTGGTCTCGGATGAGGTGATCTGCGCCTTCGGCCGCGTCGGCCACATGTTCGCGTGCGACGCCTACGGGTACGTGCCCGACATGATCACGTGCGCGAAGGCGATGACCAGCGGCTACTCCCCGATCGGCGCGACCATCGTGAGCGACCGCATCTACGAGCCGTTCGCACACGGCGACCGCGCCTTCTACCACGGGTACACGTTCGGCGGTCATCCCGTCTCGGCGGCGGTGGCGATGGAGAACCTCGACATCTTCGAGGAGGAGGGCCTCAACGAGCGGGTGCGGGAGTACTCCCCCGTCTTCCGGTCGACGCTCGAGAAGCTCACCGACCTGCCCATCGTCGGCGACGTGCGTGGCGATGGCTACTTCTTCGGCATCGAGCTCGTGAAGGACAAGGCCACGAAGGAGACCTTCGACGACGACGAGTCCGAGCGGCTGCTGCGGGGCTTCCTGTCGAAGGCCCTGTTCGACGCCGGACTCTACTGCCGAGCCGACGACCGCGGAGACCCGGTGATCCAGCTCGCCCCGCCGCTGACCATCGGGCCGGCGGAGTTCGACGAGATCGAGCAGATCCTTCGCGGCGTCCTGACGGAGGCATGGACGCGCCTCTGACGCGCGGCACCCCGGGAGGCTATGGTGAGCCCCGTGGGCACGATCTATTACGGCGGCTCGGCGATGCCGATACACATCGACGACCGCACCCTCGCACACCTGAAGGTTGTGATCGCCACGAAGCTGCGCCGGGGCGAGAGTTTCACGGTGTCCTGGCGCCACCCCGACGATCAGCCAGCCGGCCGCAGCACCATCTGGCTGCATCCGTCGATTCCGCTGCGCTTCGTCTTCGAAGAGCCGGAGGCTCCGCCGCTGAGCCGCTCCTGGATCGAGGAGCTGGCGAACTCCGCGAGTTCGACGGGCGGCATCATGCTCGTGTCCGAGCAGACGCAGACCGGTCCGGTCTCGACCGTCGCGTCGGATGCCGAGGCCACCGGAGCGGTGATCCCGTAGACCTGGCGACGGCGGCGGCGGTGGACGTCCGTCAGGCGGACGCGTTCTCGTCGGTCTCGGGGCGCTGGTCCTCCATCGGCTCAGGAATGACGCTCAGCCCGGCCGGCCCGCTCGCGGCGAGCATGAGCTCTTCGATCCACAGGCGGTTGATCCGCGGCTGACGGCTTCCGAAGAAGTGGAACTGCAGCGGCACGGCGGGATGGATCCAGAAGCTGCGACGACCGCTGCCGTCGCCGACCTCGACGTCGAACATGAACGGCTCGGAGCGACGCAGCTTGTTCATCATCACGATCCTCAGGTGCGCGAGCGTGCGATCGTCGATGTCGATCGAGTTCCCCGAGGTGTCGTAGATGAACCGGCCCATGGGAGGAGCATATCGCCGCCGCTACGGCGCGAACGCCCCACGAAGCAGGGCGCCCGGGCGCGTCGCGACGGCCGGCGCATCGTCCGCCCGCCTCAGCCGAGAGGCGGCATCCACGCTCAGAGCGAGGCGAGCGCCTCGTCGAGGTCGGCGATCAGGTCGTCGGCGGTTTCGATCCCCACTGAGAGGCGCACGACCTCGGCCGGCACCGCGAGCTCCGTCCCCCTCACCGACGCGTGCGTCATCTCATCGGGATAGTTCATGAGCGACTCCACACCGCCGAGCGACTCGGCCAGCTGGAACAGCCGCGTCGACTCCGCGAAGCGACGCGCGGCCGGGGCATCCGCGAGCGCGACCGAGACGATGCCGCCGAACCCGCTCATCTGGCGCGCCGCGAGCTCGTGCCCGGGATGCGTCGGCAGCCCGGGGTAGTACACGCGCTGCACAGCCGGATGCGCCACGAGGAACTGCGCGATCCGCTGTGCGTTCTCGCTGTGCCGCTGCATGCGCAGTGCGAGGGTCTTGATGCCGCGCGTGGTCAGCCACGCGTCCAGCGGGCCCGAGACGGCGCCCACGGCGAACTGCAGGAACTTCGCCTTCTCGTACAGCGCGTCGTCGTTCAGCACCAGGGCGCCGCCGACCACGTCGGAGTGCCCGCCGAGGTACTTGGTCGTCGAGTGCACCACGACATCGGCGCCGTGAGCGAGCGGCTGCTGCAGGGCTGGCGAGGCGAACGTGTTGTCGACGACGACCAGCGCGCCGGCGTCGTGGCCGAGAGCGGCGAGCCCGGCGATGTCGGTGATCCGCAGCAGCGGATTGCTCGGCGTCTCCACCCACAGCACGCGCGCCGGTCGCTCCTCGAGCGCCGCGCGCACCGCGGCGAGATCGCTCATGTCGACCACGCGCACGCCCACGCCCCAGTCGCCGAGCACGCGCGCGATCAGGCGGTACGTGCCGCCGTAGACGTCGTTGCCGAGCAGCACCTCGTCGCCCGGGCTCAGCGCCGCACGCAGCAGTGCGTCCTCGGCGGCAAGTCCGGATGCGAACGACAGCGCATGCGCGCCGCCCTCGAGCGCCGCCAGCTGGGTCTCGAGCGCCGCGCGCGTGGGGTTGCCGCTGCGCCCGTACTCGAAGCCGCCGCGGAGCCCCCCGATGCCGTCCTGCGCGTAGGTGGTCGAGAAGTGCACGGGCGGGATGACGGCGCCCGTGGCGGGGTCGAACGCCTGCCCGGCGTGCACGGCGCGGGTCTCGAAGCCGCGATCGGTGGACGAGCTCATGCGAAGTCTCCTTGCGTCGGAAGGGCGGATGCTGCGGGTCGGGGAACCTCGAAGCCGTGGGCCCGCATCCAGTCGTCGTCGTGGATCTTGCTCAGGTACCCGCGCCCGTGGTCGGGAAGGAGCACGACGACGACGGCCTCGGCGGGGAGATGCCGCGCCGTGCGCAGGGCCGCGGCCACCGCCATGCCGCTCGACCCGCCGACGAGAAGGCCCTCCTCGCGGGCCAGCCGACGGGTCATCGCGAAAGCGTCGGCATCCGAGATCCGGTGGATCTCGTCGACGACGCCGGGGTCGTACGTCTCGGGCCAGAAGTCCTCGCCGACGCCCTCGACCAGGTAGCCGTGCACGGGCCCGCCGGAGTAGATGGATCCCTCGGGGTCCGCGCCGACGATCCGGACCGCTCCTCCGGATGCCTCGCGCAGGTACCGGCCCGTGCCGGTGATGGTGCCGCCCGTGCCGATGCCCGCCACGAAGTGGGTGACCCGACCGTCGGTGTCGCGCCAGATCTCCGGACCGGTGGTCTCGTAGTGGCTGCGGGGCCCGTTCTGGTTGGCGAACTGATCGGGCTTGAACGCCCCGGGGATCTCCCGTGCCAGGCGGTCGGACACGCTGTAGTACGAGCGCGGGTCCTCGGGCGGCACGCTGGTGTCGGTGACCACGACCTCGGCGCCGTACGCCTTGAGGACGGCGACCTTCTCACCGGCGAACTTGTCCGGCACGACGAAGATCATGCGGTAGCCGCGCTGCAGCGCCACCAGCGCGAGGCCGACGCCGGTGTTGCCGCTGGTGGGTTCGACGATGGTGCCGCCGGGCTTCAGCAGGCCCTGCTGCTCGGCGGCGTCGATGATGCGGCGAGCGATGCGGTCTTTGGCCGACCCGCCGGGATTGAAGTACTCCACTTTCGCGAGCACGGTGGCGGCGATGCCGTCGGTGACACGGGAGAGCTGGACGAGAGGGGTGTTGCCGACGAGGTCGGCGACGCTGTGGGCGTAACGCACGGGAGGTCCTGAAGTGTTGCCGCGCTGTGCGCGGGAGATGTCGGGGTCGCGGAGGCGTGCCGGAGGCACTCAGCGACAACAGCGACAGGTCAACACGCGGGCCAGTCTAGAGGCATCCCGGCGAGGAAGTCGAGACGCCGTCGCGCAGCGTCGGCGTCCGCTCAGAGCGGGATGACGTCCAGCGACGGCGCGGGGCCGGATCAGCCGCGCAGCGCCAGCGCGAAGGGCAGCACCGCCGTCGCGCCGGCGGCGCGCAGCGCCCGCGCCGCCACCGTGATCGTCCAGCGGCTGTCGACGAGGTCGTCGACCAGAAGGACGGGGCCCGCCGGCACGGCGAGGTGCAGCGCGGAGAATCGGTTCCACACGCCTGCGAGGCGGAAGGCGCTGTTGCCGCCCGGCTGTCCGGACGGCCCGCCTTCGACCGGCTCCAGCTCTCCGAGGAACGGCAGCCGGCCGATCCCGGCGAGCCCGCGCGCCAGCGATGCGACCAGCTGCGGTTTCGACCGGGACGGCATCGCGACGACGGCTTCCGGCCGGCGCTCCCATGTCCACTCCGCCAGCACCCGCACACAGGCCGCCATCATGTCCGGCGGCATGGGGGCATCGGCCGCGCCTGCGGCGAACAGCTCGCGCAGCGGGCCGCCCCACCCGAGGTCGGTGAGACGTGCGAGCGCGCGACCCTCGCTCGCCTGCTCATCGACGGCGATGCGCCCCTTCACCGGGATGCCGAGTCTGTCGGCTCCGGTGGGCCACATGCGCCGCGGCTCGATGGGGACGCCGACGCTGTCCAGGGCCGCAGCAGCTGCCTCCGCCACGTCCGCGGGGACGCCGGTCGGATACCAGGCGCCGGCGCAGTTGTCGCAGCGACCGCACGGTGCCGCGGTGTCATCGTCGAGGGCTCGCTGGAGGAACTCCATGCGGCACGTGGAGGTGCGCTCGTACTCGAGCATGTGCTCCTGCTCGGCGACGCGTTCGGCCGCGATCCGTCGGTACCGCTCCTCGTCGTAGCGCCATGGCGCACCGGTGGCGATCCACCCGCCTTGGACGCGTGCGACCGCACCGTCGACATCGAGCACCTTCAGCAGCAGCTCGAGGGGATTTCGCCGGATGTCGACGACCGCCTCGAGGGCGGGCGTCGACATGGGCGAGCCGGACGCCGAGAGGGCCGCCAGGACGCGTTCGGCGCGCTCCCGGTCGGGCATGGACGCGGTGGCGAAGTAGTGCCAGATGTCGCGGTCCTCCACTCCGGGCAGGAGCAGCACGTCCGCCGACGCCGTCGCGCGACCGGCGCGCCCGACCTGCTGGTAGTACGACACCGGCGATGAGGGCGCGCCGACATGGACGACGAAGCCGAGGTCGGGCTTGTCGAACCCCATGCCGAGCGCACTGGTCGCCACGAGCGCCTTCACGCGGTTGTCCTTGAGGAGCTGCTCGGACTCCTCGCGCTCATCGGGATCCGTCTGCCCGGTGTAGGCCCGCACGTCGTAGCCCTGATCGCGCAGCAGCCGTGCGATGTCGGTCGCGGCCGACACGGTGAGCGTGTAGATGATGCCCGAACCGGGAAGATCGCGCAGGTGGCCGACCAGCCACGCCAGCCTGCTGGGCGCGGTCGGCAGCTGCAGCACACCGAGGCGCAGCGAGGTGCGCGCGAGCGGCCCCCGGATGGTGAGCACATCGCGCCCGCCGCCGGGCTCGGCAGCCGGGTCGGCAACAGCGTCGGCGCTCAACTGCTCGGCGACGTCCGCGACGACCCGGCTGTTCGCCGTCGCCGTGGTGGCCAGGACCGGCACGCCCGCCGGCATCCGAGCGATGAGCTCGCGGAGGCGACGGTAGTCGGGGCGGAAGTCGTGACCCCAGTCGCTGATGCAGTGCGCCTCGTCGACGACGAGCAGCCCGATGCGCGGGATCAGCACCGGCAGCTGGTCGTCGCGGAAGGACGGGTTGTTGAGTCGCTCGGGTGAGACCAGCAGCACGTCGACCTCGTTCCGGTCGAGCTGCTCGCGCACGTCGCGCCACTCGTGCGCATTGGTCGAGTTGATCGCGACAGCGCGGACGCCGGCGCGGCGGGCGGCGGCGATCTGATCCCGCATGAGGGCCAGGAGCGGCGAGACCAGCACCGTGGGGCCGGCGCCGCGGCGCCGAAGGAGCAGCGTTGCGACGAAGTAGACGGCGGACTTGCCCCACCCCGTGCGCTGCACGACGAGCGCCCGGCGGCGCCCCTCGACCAGCGCCTCGATCGCCTCGAACTGCCCCTCGTGGAAGTCCGCGTCGTCGCGCCCGACGAGCTCGCGCAGCGCCGCGACGGCA
>JAPSKH010000021.1 GCA_031177765.1 Microbacterium sp.
GCGGGCGAGGCGCCCGACGGATCAGCGCTTCTCGAGCTCCTCGGCCACGAGGAACGCCAGCTCGAGCGACTGCATGTGGTTCAGGCGCGGGTCGCACAGGGACTCGTAGCGCGTCGCGAGGGTCGCCTCGTCGATCATCTCCGAGCCGCCCAGGCACTCCGTCACGTCGTCGCCGGTGAGCTCCACGTGGATGCCGCCCGGGAACGTCCCGACCGCACGGTGCGCCTCGAAGAAGCCGCGCACCTCGTCCACGACGTCGTCGAAGCGACGCGTCTTGTAGCCGGTCGGCGTCGTGATGCCGTTGCCGTGCATCGGGTCGGTGACCCAGAGGGGGGTCGCGCCCGAGTCGCGCACCGCCTCCAGGAGGGGCGGCAGCGCGTCACGGATCTTGCCCGCACCCATGCGCGTGATGAACGTGAGGCGTCCGGGCTCGCGCTGCGGGTCGAGCTTGTCGATGAGGGCGAGCGCGGTCTCGGGCGTCGTGGTCGGACCGAGCTTCACACCGATCGGGTTGCGGATCTTCGAGAAGTAGTCCACGTGCGCACCGTCGAGGTCGCGGGTGCGCTCACCGATCCACAGGAAGTGCGCCGAGGTGTTGTACGGGGTGTTGGTCCGCGAGTCGATGCGCGTCATCGGACGCTCGTAGTCCATCAGCAGGCCTTCGTGGCCGGTGTAGAACTCCACGCGCTTGAGCTCGTCGAAGTCGGCGCCGGCGGCCTCCATGAAACGGATGGCGCGGTCGATCTCGGTCGCCATGCGCTCGTACTGCTGATTGGCGGGGTTCTGCGCGAAGCCCTTGTTCCACGAGTGCACCTCGCGGAGGTCGGCGAAGCCGCCCTGCGTGAACGCGCGGATGAGATTGATGGTCGACGCGGCCGTGTGGTAGCCCTTGAGCAGTCGCTGCGGGTCGGCCTGACGCGACTTCTCGGTGAAGTCGTAGCCGTTGACGATGTCGCCGCGGTACGCCGGCAGCGTCACCTCGCCGCGCGTCTCGGTGTCGCTCGAGCGGGGCTTGGCGAACTGGCCGGCCATGCGGCCCATCTTCACCACGGGCATCGAGGCGCCGTAGGTCAGCACGACCGCCATCTGCAGCACCGTCTTGATGCGGTTGCGGATCTGCTCGGCCGTCGCGCCGGCGAACGTCTCGGCGCAGTCGCCGCCCTGCAGCAGGAACGCCTGACCCGACGCGGCGCGCGCCAGCCGGTCGCGCAGGTTGTCGACCTCGCCGGCGAACACCAGCGGGGGCAGGGTGGCCAGCTCCGCAGACACCTCCGCGACGGCCTCGGCGTCGGGCCACGCCGGCTGCTGCTTGATGGGCAGAGTCCGCCAGTGGTCGAGCGTGTCGAGGTGCTGAAGCATCCGCTCATTCTATCGGCGCCAGCGGACCCTCCGACGCCGCGTGACGACCGTTCACGCGCCGCTCACCGGCGCTTGGTCTTGAGCCTGTCCTTCACGGTCGAGGCGTACACGTCCTCGTACTCCTGCTCCCCCAGCCGCTGCAGCGCGACCATGATCTCGTCGGTGATGGAGCGCAGGATGTAACGGTCGCCCTCCATCCCGGTGAAGCGCGAGAAGTCGAGCGGCTCGCCGATCACGACGCCAACGCGAACGATCCGCGGCACGCGGGTTCCGATCGGCATCATGGTGTCGGTGTCCACCATCACGACGGGAACCACCGGCACGCGGGCCTCGAGCGCCATGCGCGCGATGCCGGTCCGCCCCCGGTAGAGCTTGCCGTCCGGACTGCGCGTCCCCTCCGGGTAGATCCCCAGCAGATCGCCGCGTCCGAGCACCTGCAGCCCCGTATTGAGGGATGCCTCGGACGCCTTGCCGCCGGACCTGTCGATCGGCAGCTGTCCGGTGGCTTTGAAGAAGACGCGCGTCGCCCAGCCCTTGAGCCCCTTGCCGGTGAAGTAGTCGCTCTTGGCGAGGAAGGCGACGGGCCGGTCGATCATCAGCGGCAGGAAGACCGAGTCGACGAAGGAGAGGTGGTTGCTGGCGAGGATCGCCGCACCCTCCGCGGGGACGTTGCGACGGCCGACGATCCACGGGCGCCAGATCGCCTTCACGATCGGGCCGATCACCACGTACTTCATCAGCCAGTAGAACATCGCCTACTCCTCCGTGCCCGCCAGGTCGGCGGCGCCGATGAGGCCGGCGTCGTTGCCGAGCTCGGCGATGACGAACTCGGCGACGGGACGATCCCCGTACCCCGGAAGCGATGTCTCGTACGCGATGCGGACGGGCTCGAGCAGGTCGTCGCCCAGCTGGGCGACGCCGCCGCCGATCACGAACAGCTCGGGGTCGAGGACGGCCTGGAACCCGCCGCAGGCCTCGCCGAGCGCCGTGGCCACACGGCGCAGGGCTTCGATCGCCCCTTCGTCGCCCGCCAGGACGAGGCGGGACACCGCCGGGCCGCTGATCGTGCCCTTCTCCGCGCGGACTGCCGCCAGGCCCGCGCCGATCCCGCCCGCGTCGGCGATCGCGTTCGCTTCGCGCTGCAGGGCTCGGCCGGACGCATACTGCTCCAGGCATCCGTTCTGCCCGCATCCGCACGGCAGGCCGTCGCGGATGAAGCGCATGTGACCGAGTTCGGCGCCGATCCCGTGACCGCCGCGGAACAGCTGCCCGTCGCTCACGATCGCGCCGCCGACGCCTGTCCCCATGGTCAGCATCACCATGCTGTCGGCATTGCGCGCCGCGCCGAAGCGGAACTCCGCCCACCCGGCGGCGTTGGCGTCGTTCTCGATCGTCACAGGCAGGTCGATCCCCTGCTCCAGGACCGCCTGAAGCGGCTCGTTGCGCCACGCGATGTTGGGCGCGTGGATCACCGTCGCCCGGTCGCGGTCGATGAACCCCGCGGCGGCGACGCCGACGGCTGACACCCCGTGGTGCGATCCGAGGTGGCGGGCCATGTCGATGACCGCGCCTGCAAGCTGGGCGGTGTCGGTGGGCGTATCGACGCGCAGCTTCTCGAGGATGCGCCCCTCCGGGTCGACGACACCTCCGGCGATCTTCGTTCCACCGATGTCGATCCCGACCTTGAGCACCGCACTCCCCTCCGCTCGACGCGCGCGCGACGGCGGGTTGCATTCTATCCAGGCACGACGCGTCCACACCGCTCTGCAGCCTCCGTGGCCGGTCCCATTAGACTCACATGAGATCCACCCGAGATGCAGTCGTTCCGGTACCGAAGGAGTTGCCGTGGTCCAATTCGAAGTCCCCGCCGTCATCCCCGCCGATCCTCAGGCGAACATCACGGATCTGCTCGTCGAGCGCGTGAAGGCGACGCCCGACCGGCCGCTGTTCGGCGTGCCGGACGGCGACGGCTGGCGCGACATCACGGCCGCGGAGTTCCAGGAGCAGGTGATCGCCCTGGCGAAGGGCTTCGTCGCCGCAGGCATCGAGCCGGGCGACAAGGTCGGGTTCGTGGCCCGCACCACCTACGACTGGACGCGCGTGGACTTCGCGCTCTTCTATGCCGGGGCCGTGATGGTGCCGATCTACGAGACGAGCTCACCCGCGCAGCTGCAATGGAACCTGTCCGACTCGGGCGCCGTCGCGGTCATCACCGAGTCGGCCGAGCACACCGCGCGGCTCGAAGAGGTCCGCGGGGACCTTCCCCTCATCCGGTCCGCCTGGGAGATGCATCGCGGCGATCTGGACCGCCTCATCGAGCAGGGCGCATCGGTCGCGGACGACGAGATCGAGCGCCGGCGCAACATCGCCAACGGCGCCGACATCGCCACGCTCATCTACACCTCGGGCTCGACGGGGCGCCCGAAGGGCTGCGTTCTCACCCACAGCAACTTCGTCGAGCTCACCCGCAACTCCGCGAGGGCGCTGCACGAGGTGGTCGAGACGCCCGGGGCATCGACGCTCCTGTTCATCACCGCCGCTCACGTCTTCGCGCGGTTCATCTCGATCCTCAACGTCCACGCGGGCGTCAAGACCGGACACCAGCCGGACACCAAGCAGCTGCTGCCCGCGCTGGGGTCGTTCCAGCCGACGTTCCTCCTCGCCGTCCCGCGCGTGTTCGAGAAGGTCTACAACTCGGCCGAGCAGAAGGCCGAGGCGGGTGGCAAGGGCAAGATCTTCCGCGCCGCCGCACACACCGCGATCGAGCACTCGAGCCTGCTGCAGGACGGCAAGAAGGTGCCGCTGGGCACCCGCCTGAAGTTCGTGCTGTTCGACAAGCTCGTCTACTCCAAGCTCCGCGCCGCCATGGGCGGCCGCGTGACGTACGCCGTGTCGGGCTCGGCGCCGCTCGGGCCGCGCCTGGGCCACTTCTTCCACAGCCTGGGTGTGACCATCCTCGAGGGCTACGGCCTGACCGAGACGACGGCGCCGGCGTCGGTGAACCTCGCGAACAAGTCCAAGATCGGCACCGTGGGCCCCGCTCTCCCGGGCGTCGGCATCCGACTCGCCGACGACGGCGAGATCGAGGTGCGCGGCATCAACGTGTTCAAGGAGTACTGGCGCAATCCCGAGGCGACCGCCGCCGCCTTCGACGGCGACTGGTTCAAGACCGGCGACATCGGCTCGTTCGACGACGAGGGCTTCCTCACGATCACCGGCCGGAAGAAGGAGATCATCGTCACCGCAGGCGGCAAGAACGTCGCCCCTGCGGCGCTGGAGGACCCGATCCGCGCGAACCCGATCGTCGGTCAGGTCGTGGTCGTGGGCGATCAGAAGCCGTTCATCTCGGCGCTGGTGACGCTCGACCCCGAGATGCTGCCGACCTGGCTGTCCAACAACGGCCTGCCCGCCGACATGCCGCTGGCCGAGGCAGCGAAGAACGAAACGGTGCGCGCCGAGGTGCAGCGCGCGGTCGACGAGGCCAACACGCACGTCTCGCGCGCCGAATCGATCCGCAAGTTCACGATCCTGCCCAGCGAGTGGACCGAGGCGAGCGGTCACCTGACGCCCAAGATGAGCATCAAGCGGAACGTCATCCTCGAGGACTTCGCCTCGCAGATCGACGAGATCTACGCCACCCCGGTGAACACCTCCAACGTCTCGCTGCCGTAACGCGATCGCCGTCGTCGAGCGGGCGGAGCGAACGGAGCGCCTCGCGTTCTGCCTCGCTCCGCCCGCTCGACCTCGACACGCGCCGGGTCAGAACCAGTCGGACTCGCGGATCTCCCGCATCGCCACGCGGCGCTCCTCGGGACTGAGACGCTCGAGATACAGGATGCCGTCGAGGTGGTCGGTCTCGTGCTGCAGGGCCTGCGCGAGCAGCCCCTCCCCCTCCAGGACCAGCTCGTTGCCGTCGAGGTCGATGCCGACGACTTTGGCACGCGGGTACCGGATCGCGTCGTGCCAAAGCCCCGGGACGGACAGGCATCCCTCTCCGATCGCCTCGGGCTCGCCCGAGACCTCCGCGAGCACGGGGTTGATCACGTAGCCGATGTCGCCGTCGATGTTGTAGCTGAACGCTCGCAGCCCGACGCCGATCTGCGGCGCAGCGACGCCCGCGCGACCGGGCAGTTCGACGGTGTCGAGCAAATCGCGCACGAGGGCGCGCACGCCGTCGTCGATCTCGTTGATGGGCGCGCTGACGGACTTGAGGACAGGGTCGCCGAAGAGGCGGATGGAACGTACCGTCACGGGACGCCTCAGGCCGCCGACGCGAGCGATCGAAGGCCCTCGACGACCGTGGCCGCGAGCTCTCGTGCCGCCTGACGCGTGGCCGGCTGCAGGTCCCGGAACACGATCGCGCTTCCGGCGGCGATCTGCGGGTCGTACGGCATCCGGACCACCGCGCGGACGCGCGTGCGGAAATGCGACTCCAGCTCATCGAGCCGCACCGGCGGGCTGCCGGGGCGGGCGTTGTTGAGCACCACCACGGCGCCGCGCACCTTGTCGGCGTAGCCGTTCGTCTCGAGCCACGTCAGCGTCTCCGAGGCGAGGCGCGCTTCGTCGACGCTGAGACCGGCGACGATGACGAGCTGGTCGGCCAGGTCCAGCGTCGCACCCATCACCGAGTGCACGATGCCGGTGCCGGTGTCGGTCAGCACGATCGAGTAGTAGTGCGCGGCGAGGGCGGCGACCTGGCGGTAGTCCACGTCGTTGAACGCCTCCGACACGCGCGGGTCGGCGTCGGACGAGACGATGTCCAGGCGCGTCTCGTCGCGGGCGACGATGTTGGACAGGTTGTTGAAGCCGACGACCTCGCCGCTGGAGCGGATGAGGTCGCGCACCGTCTTGCCGCTCGCGCGCGAGATGCGCTCGGCGAGGGTGCCGCGGTCCGGGTTGGCGTCGACGGCGATCACGCGGTCGTCCCGCGCATCGGCGAGGGCCATGCCCATCAGCGTGGTGATGGTCGTCTTACCCACACCGCCCTTGCGGGAGAGCACCGGCACGAACCGCGCGCCGCCGTTCAGGGGTGCCGCGATGCGCTGATCGAGCTCCTTGCGCGCGCGTGCGCGCTTGCTGTCGCCGAGATTGATCCGGTGGCCCGAGATGGAGTACAGCAGGTGCTGCCACAGCCCCTCGGGCTCCGAGCGGACGACGTGGTGCGGGTCGAGCAGGCGGTCGGCGGTGAGGAGGTCGGCGGTCTCGCGGTCGGCCTCGAACTCGCCCAGCCGCTTGGAGGTCAGCGTGACGTCGGGGCGTGCCGGGGCGCGCTCGACGGCGGAGTCCGGCTGCGGGATGGCACCGGGGACGCTTTCATGACGCGCGGCGGACGCACGCCGAGCGGCGGGCGCCGGGGCGGGGGCTGCGACGGCGGTCTCGGCGGGCGCGGGGGCTGCGACCTCCGGGACGGATGCCTCGGCATCGTCGCCGGCGGGAGTGGACGCGTCCATCGGCTCCTCCTCGGCGTGGTCGAATCCAGTGTCGCCGTCCGCCGCGGCGGCGTCCACCACTTCGTCGGTCCCGAACTCGTCGTTGCCGAACCCGCGGGCGTCCTCGACGTCGTCGACCACCTCATCGGCGTCGGCGATGTCCTCGACGGCGTACTCCACCGGCCGCGCGTCCCCCTCGATGGTCCAGTCCTCCAGCGGAGAGTCGGCGACGATCTCGGCCTCGGCGGTCTCGGCGGGGAGGTCGACGACGAACGGCACGCCGTCCTCGATCGCCTCCGCCGGGATCTCCACGACGAAGGGCACCTCGCCGTCGATCACCGCGTCGTCGTCGAGGTCGTCGTCCTCGTCGCCGGGAAGCTCGACGTTGACCTGCGCCGTCGCACCCCCGAGGATGCCGAGTCCGGTCGTGTCGACGCTTCCGGTATCGGAGAGCACGCCGTTCTCGGGCTCGTCGGGCGTGTGGTCAGGGTGGTCGGGCGTCACAGCGTGGTTCTCCAGTGCAGACGGCGGTTTCGGGCGGGTGCCGCGCTGCACAAGGCTACTGCGCCGGACGGATCACGAGCAAAAGGTCGCCCGCGTCCACCTGCGCCGTCTCGGCGATCGCGAGGCGCTCGATCACCCCGTCGACCGGCGCCGTGATCGCCGCCTCCATCTTCATCGCCTCGATCGACGCGACCGGCTGCCCCGCCTTGACCGTGTCTCCGACGAGCGACTTGAGCGTCACCACGCCCGAGAACGGCGCAGCCACCTGACCGGGCTTGGACGTGTCGGCCTTCTCCGCGGTGCGGCTGTGCACCTCGATGCTGCGGTCCCGCACGAACACCGGTCGCAGCTGCCCGTTGAGGGTGGTCATGACGGTGCGCATGCCCTTGTCGTCGGCCGCGCCGATGGCTTCGAGACCGACGTAGAGCTGCACGCCCCGCTCGATCTCCACCACGTGCTCCGCGCCCGGCGTGAGCCCGTAGAGGTAGTCGGCCGTGTCGAGCACGCTGAGGTCGCCGAAGAGCTCGCGTCGCTGTTGGAACTCCCGCGTCGGACCGGGGAACAGCAGCTTGTTGAGCATCGTGCGCCGGGATGAGGCGTCCCTCTCAAGCGCCTGAGCCTCGGTGTCGCTGAGCGGCGTCACGGCGATGTCGACATGGCGTCCCTGCAGCACCTTGGTGCGGAAGGGCTCGGGCCAGCCGCCCGGCAGATCTCCGAGCTCCCCCGCCATGAAGCCCACGACCGAGTCGGGGATGTCGTACTTGTGGGGATTCTCGGCGAAGTCCTTCGGGTCGGCCTTCACCGCGGCCAGATGCAGGGCGAGGTCGCCGACGACCTTGGACGACGGCGTGACCTTGGGCACCCGGCCGAGAATCTCGTTGGCAGCGGCGTACATGTCCTCGATGAGCTCGAAGTCTTCGGCCAGGCCCAGCGCGATCGCCTGCTGGCGCAGATTCGACAGCTGGCCGCCGGGGATCTCGTGGTGGTACACGCGACCCGTGGGGCCCGGGAGCCCGGACTCGAAGGGACGGTAGAGATGCCGGACCGCTTCCCAGTAGGGCTCGAGGTCGCTGACCGCGCCGAGATCCATGCCGGTGTCGCGCTCGGTGTGCGCGAGCGCGGCCACGAGGGCCGACAGCGACGGCTGGCTGGTGGTACCCGACATGGGTGCGGCGGCCGCGTCGACGGCATCCGCTCCCGCGGCGCTCGCGGCGAGCAGCGTCGCCAGCTGTCCGCCCGCGGTGTCGTGCGTGTGGACGTGGACGGGCAGGTCGAAGCGCTCCCGCAGCGCGGCGACGAGGCGGGATGCCGCGGCGGGCCGCAGCAGGCCCGCCATGTCCTTGATGGCCAGCACGTGGGCGCCGGCGTCGGCGATCTGCTCTGCGAGGCGCAGGTAGTAGTCCAGCGTGTACAGCTCTTCGCGGGGATCGAGCAGGTCGCCGGTGTAGCAGACGGCGACCTCGGCGACCGAGGTGCCGGTCGCGAGCACCGCGTCGATCGCGGGCCGCATCTGCGCGACGTCGTTCAGTGCGTCGAAGATGCGGAAGATGTCGATGCCCGATGCCGCGGCCTCGCGGACGAAGGCATCCGTCACTTCCGTGGGGTACGGCGTGTAGCCCACGGTGTTGCGTCCGCGCAGCAGCATCTGGATGGCCACGTTCGGCAGCGCCTCGCGCAGGCGGTCCAGCCGCTCCCACGGGTCCTCGCCGAGGAATCGGAGCGCGACATCGTACGTCGCGCCGCCCCACGCCTCCACCGAGAGCAGCTGCGGTGTCAGGCGCGCGACGTACGGCGCCACGGTCACCAGGTCCTTCGTGCGCACCCGCGTGGCGAGGAGGGACTGGTGCGCGTCGCGGAACGTCGTCTCGGTGACGGCCAGCGCCGTCTGCTCGCGCAGCGCCCTCGCGAAGCCGGCGGGCCCGAGCTCGAGCAGGCGCTGGCGCGACCCCGCCGGGGGCGTCGTCAGCAGGTCCAGCCGCGGGAGCTTCGAGCGAGGGTCGACGGTGACCGGGTTCTCGCCGTGCGGCTTGTTGACCGTCGTGTCGGTCAGCCAGGCGAGGATCTTCGTGCCGCGGTCCTTGGACTCGCGGCCCTTGAGCAGGCCGGGACGCTCGTCGATGAAGGACGTGCTGAGGTCGCCGGCGACGAACGCGGGGTCGTCGAGCACCGCCTGAAGGAAGGGGATGTTGGTCGAGACGCCGCGGATGCGGAACTCGGCCAGCGCGCGGCGGGCCCGGACGACGGCGGCGCCGAAGTCGCGGCCCCGGCAGGTGAGCTTGGCCAGCATCGAGTCGAAGTGCGGACTGACCTGGGCCCCCGCGGCGGTGGTGCCGCCGTCGAGGCGGATGCCGGCGCCACCCGGGGAGCGGTACGTGGTGATCTTCCCCGTGTCGGGCCGGAAGCCCTGCGTCGGGTCTTCGGTGGTGATGCGGCACTGCAGGGCGGCACCGCGAAGCTGGATGCGGTCCTGGGTGAGGCCCAGGTCGTCGAGCGACTGACCGGCGGTGATGCGCATCTGCGACTGCACGAGGTCGACGTCGGTGACCTCCTCGGTGACGGTGTGCTCCACCTGGATGCGCGGGTTCATCTCGATGAACACGACCTCGCCCGCACGCGGCCCGGCCGTCTCGAGCAGGAACTCGACCGTCCCGGCGTTCTCGTAGCCGATCGAGCGCGCGAACGCCACGGCGTACCCGTGCAGCGCGTCGCGCACGGCGGGATCGAGGTTCGGCGCCGGGGCGATCTCGATCACCTTCTGATGCCGGCGCTGCACCGAGCAGTCGCGCTCGAACAGGTGCACCGTCTCACCGGTCTTGTCGGCGAGCACCTGCACCTCGACGTGCCGGGGACGCTGCACCGCCTGCTCGAGGAACACCCGCGGGTCGCCGAACGCGCTCCCCGCCTCGCGCATGGCCTCGGACAGGGCCGGTGCGAGCTCTTCGCGGTGCTCGACACGCCGCATGCCCCGTCCGCCGCCTCCGGCGACGGCCTTGACGAAGATGGGGAAGCCGATGTCGTCGGCCTGCGCGAGGAGCGCGTCGACGTCGTCGGAGGCCTCCGTGGAACGCAGCACCGGCACCCCGGCGGCGACGGCGTGCTGCTTGGCCGTGACCTTGTTGCCGGCCATCTCCAGCACGTGCGCGGGCGGACCGATGAAGGCGATGCCGTTCGCGGCGGCCTTCTCGGCGAGCTCGGGGTTCTCGGACAGGAAGCCGTAGCCGGGGTAGATCGCGTCGGCCCCCGCTTCCTTGGCCACGCGGATGATCTCGTCCACGTTGAGATAGGCGCGGACCGGGTGGCCCTTCTCACCGATCTGATACGCCTCGTCGGCTTTGAGCCGATGCAGCGAGTTGCGGTCCTCGTACGGGAACACCGCGACGGTGCGCGCGCCCAGTTCGTAGGCCGCGCGGAAGGCACGGATGGCGATCTCACCACGGTTCGCGACGAGGATCTTGCGGAACATTCGACCTCCGGAGCGGCGGTGCGGGCGGGGCGGAGTGTGCTCTCAGCCTAGGGGACGGTAACGTGGTGGCTTGTGCACGTCCTTTCCGTCAGCTCACTCAAGGGTGGTGTCGGCAAGACGACCGTGACTCTCGGACTCGCATCCGCGGCCTTCGCCCGGGGCGTCCGCACGCTCGTCGTCGACCTCGACCCGCAGTCCGACGTGTCGACGGGAATGGACATCCAGGTCGCCGGACGTCTCAACGTCGCCGACGTGCTGGCCAACCCCAAGGAGAAAACGGTCCGTCAGGCCATCACCTCCAGCGGCTGGGCCAAGGTGCACCCCGGCACCATCGACGTGATGATCGGGAGCCCGTCGGCGATCAACTTCGACGGTCCGCATCCGAGCGTGCGCGACGTGTGGAAGCTCGAAGAGGCCCTCGCCACGATCGAAGCCGACTACGACCTCGTCCTGATCGACTGCGCACCGTCGCTGAACGCCCTGACGCGCACGGCGTGGGCCGCGAGCGACCGGGTGATCGTGGTCACCGAGCCGGGCCTGTTCTCCGTCGCCGCCGCCGACCGCGCGCTGCGCGCGATCGAGGAGATCCGACGGGGGCTCTCGCCGCGCCTGCAGCCTCTCGGCATCGTCGTGAACCGCGTGCGCCCCCAGTCCATCGAGCACCAGTTCCGCATCAAGGAGCTGCGCGACATGTTCGGCCCGCTCGTGCTCACGCCGCAGCTGCCCGAGCGCACGTCGCTGCAGCAGGCGCAGGGCGCAGCCAAGCCGCTGCACATCTGGCCGGGCGACTCCGCACAGGAGCTGGCGGCCGACTTCGACTCGCTGCTGGACCGCGTGATGCGCACCGGGCGCATCCCGGTCCCCGGCGAAGCGCGCACCTGACACCGCCTCTTTCGCGAGACTTCACCGGAGCGCCGAGACTGCGCTCGTCGGAGCGCTGTTTCGGCGCCCGGATGCTGTCTCGCGGTCGAGTCCCTGTCGAGGCGAGGTAGGCCGACGCCGGGCGAGGGGAACACCGGTGGTCACAATGATCACCGAATGAGCAGAATGCTCGCCTTGTGCACGGCGTGATCGCCATGACTTGCGCGCACCGGCGCCGTCGCTGAACATATCGCCATGGCACCGATGACGTTGCATCCCGACAGCCTTGCCGTCCACGCCGGACGCGAAGACCTCGCGGCCCTCGGGGTCCACGCGCCGCCGCTCGACCTGTCGTCGACCAATCCGCTGCCGGACATCGAGCTCGGCGGTCTCTCATACGAGGTGCTCGCCACCGGCGGTCACCCGATCGACGGCGGCTCCCACGTCTACGCCCGCCTGTGGAACCCGACCGTCGCGCGGTTCGAGCAGGCGCTCGCACGTCTCGAGCACGCGGAGGAAGCGGTGGCGTTCTCCTCGGGCATGGCGGCCGTGACCGCCGTCATCCTCGCGCTCGCGCACGAGAGCGGCCGGCGGCACGTCGTCGCGGTGCGTCCCCTCTACGGCGGCACCGACCACCTGCTCGCCTCCGGACTGCTGGGCGTCGAGACGACCTTCTGCAGACCGGATGCCGTCGCCGCGGCGATCCGGGACGACACGGCGCTCGTCGTGGTGGAATCGCCGTGCAACCCGACCCTCGAACTGGTGGACATCCCTGCGGTCGTCCGTGCGGCGGGCGCCGTTCCGGTGCTGGTCGACAACACCTTCGCGACCCCCGTGCTGCAGCATCCGCTCGATCTCGGCGCCGCGCTGTCGCTGCACAGCGCCACGAAGTATCTCGGCGGCCACGGCGATGTCGTCGGCGGGGTCGTGGCGTGCGATGCCCGGTTCGCCGCTGCGCTGCGGCGCACGCGCGCGATCACCGGGGCGATCATGCACCCGTTCGCGGCCTACCTGCTGCACCGCGGTCTTGCGACCCTGCCGGTGCGCATGCGGGCGCAGCAGGAGAACGCGCGCGCGGTGGCCCGTTGGCTCGCCGAGCGCCCCGAGGTGGCGCGGGTGCACTTCCCCGGTCTGCCCGGATGCGACCCTGCGGGCCTCATCGGCACGCAGCAGCACGGTCCCGGCGCGATGATCTCCATCGAGCTGGCCGGCGGGTTCGAAGCCGCGAGCCGCCTCACCACGGCCGTCCGCCTCTTCACGCATGCCGTCTCACTGGGGAGCGTCGACTCGCTCATCCAGCACCCGGCCGCGCTCACCCACCGCCCGGTCGAGTCCGCCGCCAAGCCCTCCGACGCGCTGGTGCGCCTCTCGATCGGACTGGAGGACCGAGCCGACCTCATCGCGGACCTGGGTCAGGCGCTGGAGGCGACGGCGACCACTCCCGCAGAGGACGTCCGGTCCGGGGTCGAGGCGGGAGCGGCGTGAGTCAGGCCGAGCGCGCGGCCCGGCGGATCGCCAGCTCGTCCATCGGGTCGGGCTTCTCGACCTCGAACTCGACGAGCTCGGATTCGACCTCACGCAGCACCTTGCCCACGGCGATGCCGAAGACGCCCTGACCGCGGCTGACGAGGTCGATGACCTCGTCGTTCGACGTGCACAGGTACACCGACGCCCCGTCGCTCATGAGCGTCGTGCCGGCCAGATCGCGGATGCCGGCGGCCCGGAGCTGGTCGACGGCCGTGCGGATCTGCTGCAGCGAGATGCCGGTGTCGAGCAGCCGCTTGACGAGCTTGAGCACCAGGATGTCGCGGAAGCCGTACAGCCGCTGCGAACCCGAACCGCTCGCGCCGCGGACGGTGGGCACGACCAGCTCGGTACGCGCCCAGTAGTCGAGCTGACGGTACGTGATACCCGCTGCCCGCGCCGCCACCGCGCCGCGGTAGCCGACCTCATCGTCCATCGCGGGGAGCCCGTCGGTGAAGAGGAGTTCGGCGGCGAACGGTTCGCCATCGGCCGCGTCGTGAGCAGTCATGCTCGTCCCCCCTCCGGAATCGGATATCTCCACGCTAGATGAGCGTCCCGCCTGCGGCAACGACATCCGACTTCCGCGCCCGGCGTGTCGCGCCCTTCGCCGTCATGAGCCGCCGCGGGGACGGTCACGACAGCAGGCGGTCCAACGCTGCCCGCACGAAGATCGCGCGCACGTCGTCGAGGCGCTTGGTCAGCTCGGATGCCAGCTCTCCGGCGCGCCCGCGGGAGGCTGCATCCGTCCGGCGCAGCAGCGGCGAGAGGGCCGACTCGACCAGCGCCACGTCACGCTCGGCGTTCTGTCGCAGGGAACGGACATGGCGGGGCTCGATGCCGTGCCGGTCGAGGGCCACCAGCGCGCGCAGCAGGGCCACGGACTGTTCCGTATAGGTCTCGGCACCCACGATCACGCCGGTGCTGATCGCATCGTTGAGCAGCTGCGGCGCGGCGCCGGCGGCGGCGAGCAGCTCATCGCGGCGGTAACGGCGCGGAGCCGGCACGATCGACGGCGGCGGCACCGCCGTCGGGGTGGCGGGATTCCGGCCGGCATCGACGTCCTCGAGATAATCGCGGATGACCGACAGCGGCAGGTAGTGATCGCGCTGGAGCGTGAGCGCGAGACGCAGCCGTTCCAGGTCGGCCTGCGAGAACTTGCGATACCCCGACTCCGTGCGCAGCGGCGTGACGATCCCCTGCACTTCGAGGAAGCGCAGCTTGCTCGAGGTCAGCGACGGGAACTCCGGCGAGAGCCGCGCGAGCACCTGGCCGATGCTCAACAGCCCCGCGGACGACGAGCGTTCGCGGGCGGAAGCAGGCGGCATCAGGCGTCCGCAGCCTGCGGCAGGTCCGCCGGCGACACGAAGAAGTTGAGGCGGAACTTGCCGACCCTCACCTCGGCCCCGTTGCGGAGCACAGCGCGGTCGACGCGCTCCCCGTTGACGTACGTGCCGTTCAGCGAGCGCTGATCGACGAGTTCGAAGGTCGTGCCGGACCGGGTGATCTCGGCGTGCCGGCGCGAGACGGTCACGTCGTCGAAGAAGATGTCGGCCTCGGGGTGGCGTCCCACCGTGGTCACATCGGTGTCGAGCAGGTAGCGCGCACCGGCGGTGGGTCCCGACCGCACCAGCAACAGGGCGGCACCGGAGGGAAGAGCCTCGATCGCCTCGAGCTCCGCCTCAGCGAGTTCGCTGCCGAACGGCACGAACGAGAGGTCGGAGTCGTGCCCGAACGTCTGCGTCGTGTCCGCCGAGCGGTCCGACTCGCGCGCGTCACCTCCCGCTGCGCGGCGGATGTCGCCCTGTTCGGGTCGGCGGTCGTCCTGCACGGTGGTCCTCCTCTGTTCCTCAGCCTATCCGATCGCCCGCGCCCGGAAAGGGCGGATCCGCGTCGCCCGCGGATGCGCGCGAATGTTTCGTCGCGTGTCGGCGGAGATGCCCCTCGAGGAGCTGCCGCCTAGCCTGGCTGGACAACGAACCTAGTGAGAAGGAGACCCCCGTGTCGAGCCCGCACCGCCACATTCCGCCCCTCGAGGTGCGTGAGCGTGCTGCGTGCATGTGCGACCGCGGCGACACCTGCTCCTCCTTCGCACCGGGGCACGCGCTGCACCTCATCCAGGCGCGCCTGGCCTCGGCGACCCCGTCGGACTGGGTCGACGCGATCGTGGACGCCGCCGACGCGCGCTCGGGGTTCCTGATCCTGCGCACCCTGACCGGCGAGGCGATCGCGCTGTGGAACGGCGTCGGCGCGGCCGGGCATGTGTCCGTGGGCGCCCCGGTGGCGCTGCATAAGCGCTACCACGTGCTCGCGGTCGGGCGCGAGCGCTTCAACGTCCTGCGCGGCTGAGCCGGGCATCGAGGTCGCGGCGGCCGGCCGTCGCGACGCCCAGGTCAGCTCGTCGCCATCATCGCGTCCTTGACCGCCATGCAGGCGTCCATGCACGCCTTGCACGCCTGCGCGCACATCTTGGCGACCTCGCTGTGGTCGGCGTGCTCCATGCACTCGTCCATGCACATCCGGCACATCGCGATGCACGCGTCGAGCATCGCCGTCATGGACGCGGGAGTCATGCCCTGAGGACGCAGCATGGCCCGCATCATCGTGTTGCACATGTCGGCGCAGTTCATGCACGCCGGCGCGCACGACATCATCTGCGTGGAGCACACGGTGCATGCCTGCTCGCAGGCCGAGCAGGCGTCCATACAGGCCTGCATGACCGCCATGTCCATCGTCTGCATGCCGGTCATCGACTGCATGTCCTTCGACATGGCGTCCATCATCATCGAGTCCATCTCCCACCTTCCTTTCACCATCCGGTCGGCGGGCGAGTCGTCCCGCCAAGGGCCATGCTAGACCTCGGCTCGGCCGGATCGAAGGGGGCGGATAGGCTCGATCGGGTGATGGCACCGGCACTGCGCAGGACCCGTTCGCTTCGACCGTTCGCGCTCGTCGCGGCGCTGCTCCTGGCGCTGCTGGCGCTGCTGGCGCACCCGTCCCCCGCGTCGGCCCACGACGAGCTGCTGGGCAGCGACCCGGCCGCCGACAGCACGGTCGACGCCCTCCCGGCGCAGCTGACGCTGACCTTCAGCGGCGTGATCGCACCCGACGCCGGCGCCTCCGAGGTGCAGGTGACGGATGCCTCGGGCGCCGAGCTCACCGACGGCGTTCCCACCGCACAGGACAACGTGCTCACGCAGGACCTCGCCGGCGAGGCATCGGGCGCCGTCACGGTGCTGTGGAAGGTCGTCTCGAGCGACGGGCACCCGATCTCGGGCCAGTTCTCGTTCACCGTCGCCGGCGCTCCCACGCCCACCGACACGGCCTCCCCCACGCCGACCGCCACGCAGACGATCGCACCGTCGCCCAGCGAGACCACGGCGCCCGCACCCACACCGGGTCTCCCGGCGAGCGCGGCCGACATGACGCCCTGGATCATCGCCGGCATCGTCCTCCTGCTGCTGGTGATCGCCGCGATCGTCTATCTCGTCGCATCGCGCTCCCGGCGTGAGAAGGCCATCGCCCGGGCGCGGGAGGGCGCCGCCCAGGGCAGGGGGCCGGCCGGAACCGAGCCACCGGCCTCGCACTAGGCTGGAGGCATGCCTCACTACGACGTCGCCATCCTCGGCGCGGGCCCCGGCGGGTACGTCGCGGCCGTCCGCGCCGCACAGCTCGGCCTCACGGTCGCGATCATCGAAGAGAAGTACTGGGGCGGTGTCTGCCTCAACGTGGGGTGCATCCCCTCGAAGGCGCTGCTGAAGAACGCCGACCTGGCCCACCAGTTCCACCACAAGGCGGACCTGTTCGGGATCTCCGGCGACGTGCAGTTCGACTTCGGCGTGGCATGGGATCGGAGCCGCACCGTGGCCAACGGCCACGTCAAGGGCATCCACTACCTGATGAAGAAGAACAAGGTCACCGAGTACGAGGGCCGCGGCACCTTCGTCGACGCCAACACGATCGACGTCACCAAGACCGACGGCTCGTCCGAGCGGGTGACGTTCGACAACGCGATCATCGCCACCGGCTCCAAGGTGCGCCTGCTTCCCGGTGTCCAGATCGGCGGCAACGTCGTGACGTACGAGGAGCAGATCCTCGCGCGCGATCTGCCGAAGTCCATCGTGATCGTCGGCGCCGGCGCCATCGGCATGGAGTTCGCCTTCGTCATGGTCAACTACGGCGTCAAGGTCACGATCATCGAGTTCCTGGACCGGGCACTCCCCAACGAGGATGCCGACGTGTCGAAGGAGATCGCCCGCCAGTACAAGGGCTACGGCGTCGACATCCTCACCTCGACCAAGGTCGAGACGGTCACCGACCACGGCGACCGCGTCACCGTGACCTACACCGGCAAGGACGGCAGCTCCGGATCCATCGACGCCGACAAGGTGATGATGTCGATCGGCTTCGCACCGAACGTCGAGGGCTTCGGCCTGGAGACCACCGGCGTGAAGCTCAGCGAGCGCGGCGCGATCGAGATCGACGACCACATGCGCACCAACGTGCCCCACATCTACGCGATCGGCGACGTGACCGCCAAGCTGCAGCTCGCGCACGTCGCGGAAGCGCAGGGCGTCGTGGCCGCCGAGACGATCGGCAAGGCCGAGACGATGACGCTCGGCGACTACCGCATGATGCCGCGCGCGACGTTCTGCTCGCCGCAGGTGGCCTCGTTCGGCCTCACCGAGCAGCAGGCGCGCGACGCCGGCTACGACGTCAAGGTCGCGAAGTTCCCCTTCTCGGCCAACGGCAAGGCCAACGGCCTGGGCGAGCCGATCGGCTTCGTCAAGCTCATCGCCGACGGCGAGCACCTGGAGCTGCTCGGCGGCCACATGATCGGCCCCGACGTGTCGGAGCTGCTTCCCGAGCTCACGCTCGCGCAGAAGTGGGATCTGACGGCGCTCGAGGCGGCCCGCAACGTCCACACCCACCCGACGCTGTCGGAGGCGGTCCAGGAGGCCTTCCACGGCCTCGCGGGACACATGATCAACTTCTGACGCGCGAAGCGAGCCCCGGGGTCCACGGATCCCGGGGCTTCGTCGTTCCGTGGCCGGTCGGCACCGGCCAGGCGGCTCTACGCGCCGAGCGTGCGCGCGAGCTTGGAGTCGGATGCCGCGGGCTGGCCGCCGACGGCGTGCACGGCCGCCTCCGCGGCGGCGAACAGCGCCTTGCGCGCTTCGGGGTCGGCCGGTGCGGCGGGGCCCAGCTCGAACTCCCACTCCCGCCAGGACCGCTGCACACCGGAGCGCTCGTCGGTCGCGACCACGCGATCGTCGACGAACTCCGCGATCAGGCCGCCGTCGGCGCCGCGGAGGGCGTACGCCGTGCGGGTGTTGCGGATGCGGGCGATGGGGGCCAGAGCGGCGGCATCCGTCACCTCCGCGACCGCGTCGCGCAGCGCGACCGGCACCTCCCCCGCCTCGCCGAGCGGCCAGTGCAGCTCGGTGCGGGCGTCGCCGACCTTCGGACCCTTGATGTGCCACCCCTCGTCGGGTCCGCCGGTCCGGCGTCGGACGGCGTAGCCGGCGTGGGCGAGGGCCAGGTCCGCCGTGTCGTAGTACACGGCATCCAGGTCGCGGAGCTCGGGCTCCCCGACCGCGGCCACGCCCGGCAGCGCCGACCATGACGGCAGCGCGGTGGACTCGTCGACGTCGAACTTCAGCTCGACCTCGACAGCGCGCGTCGCCTCCGGCGACGCGGAGGGATCAGTCGTCACGTGCGTCGGGGTTCGGGTCGATGTCTTCCGTCGCCTCGACGTACACGAAGCGGCTCTCGGTGGGCCCGTCGTGCTCGCCGGTGTTGCGCGCGGCGCCTTCGCGCCGATAGACGAGCTGCCCCTCGCCGTAGGCGACGATGTACGAGTCGGAGTCGTTCGAGTCGAGCGGGACGAGCTGTCCGTCGAGCGGACCTCCGTGCAGTCGAGCGATGGCCATGGTCACAGCGTAGACCCGCGTGGCGGCGCGCCGCGTCCGGCTCGACAGGTTTCGCGCCGGTGTCGTGGGGGTGTCGATTCCGGCATCGGTGCAAGCGCTTTCAGCCGGTGCCCCTAGAATCGCTCGCGTGAAGGCCATCCGCACGTTCACCGTCCGTCCCGTCCTGGCAGCGTCGCTCGCTCCGCTGGACCGCCTGGCATCCAACTGGCGGTGGTCGTGGAGCCGCGCGACCCACGCGCTCTTCGCCTCGATGGACCCGGCACTGTGGGAGGAGGTCGGCGAGAACCCCGCCCGGATGCTGGGCGCTGTGGGGCAGGCGCGGCTCGACGAGCTCGCGGGCGACGACGACTTCGTCGCCCGAGTGCGCGCGGAGGACGAGCGCCTGGAGGCCTACCTGACGGGCGACCGCTGGTTCCAGCAGCTCGAGGGCGACAAGCCCGCGCACATCGCGTACTTCTCGCCGGAGTTCGGCGTCGACGGCTCGCTTCCGCAGTACTCCGGCGGTCTCGGGATCCTGGCCGGCGACCATCTCAAGAGCGCCTCCGACCTCGGCGTTCCGCTCACCGGCGTCGGGCTGTTCTACCGCGCGGGATACTTCCGGCAGTCGATCGGCGACGACGGGTGGCAGCGCGAGAGCTACCCGCTGCTGGACCCCTACGGTCTCGGCCTGACCCTGCTGCGCGACGCCGAGGGGGCGCCGGTCGAGATCGGACTGGACCTTTCGGGAGGGCGCCGGCTGCACGCGCGGATCTGGGTGGCCGACATCGGCCGGGTGCCGCTGCTGCTGCTCGACTCCGAGACGCCGTCGAACTCCGATGACATGCGCAAGGTCACCGACCGCCTGTACGGCGGCGGCGGCGAGCACCGGCTGCTGCAGGAGCTGCTGCTCGGCGTCGGCGGCGTCCGCGCGGTGCGCGCCTGGTGCCGGCTCACGGCCCGGCCCGCTCCGGACGTCTACCACACGAACGAGGGCCACGCCGGCTTCCAGGGCCTCGAGCGGATGTCCGAGCTCATCACGCAGCGGGCGCTGACCTTCGACGAGGCCCTCGCGCAGGTGCGCGCATCGACGGTGTTCACCACGCACACCCCGGTGCCGGCCGGCATCGACCGGTTCCCGCGCGACCTCATCGCCGACGCGCTCTCGAGCGGCCTGTTCGCCAACCTCGATGCCGAGCGCGCGATCGCCCTCGGGCTCGAGACCTGGGACGGCGGCGACCCGAACATGTTCAACATGGCCGTGCTCGGGCTTCACCTGGGCCAGCACGCCAACGGCGTCTCGATGCTCCACGGCGAGGTCAGCCGCAGCATGTTCGGGCACCTGTGGCCGGGCATCGACACCGACGAGGTGCCGATCACGTCGATCACCAACGGCGTGCACGCGCCGACGTGGGTGCATCCCGCCCTCAAGGCCGTGAGCGAGCGGGTCTGGGGCGACCCGCACACCGACATGCACGACTGGACCGACCGCGAGGCCGTGACGGATGCCGAGCTGTGGAGCGTGCGCCGTCAGATGAAGGGCGGACTGGTGGCCGAGGCGCGTCGCCGGGTCGCGGCATCCCTCCACCCCGGGGGCAACGGCGTCGCACCGGCATGGGCGGACGAGCTGCTGGACCCCGACGTGCTCACGATCGGCTTCGCGCGACGGGTGCCGACCTACAAGCGGCTGACTCTCATGCTGCGCGACCCCGAGCGGCTCACCCGGCTCCTGACCGACCCCGCACGGCCGGTGCAGATCGTCATCGGCGGCAAGTCGCACCCCGCCGACGATTCCGGCAAGATCCTCATCCAGCAGCTGGTGCGCTTCAGCCGCGATCCGAAGGTCCGCGGGCGCATCGTCTTCCTGCCGGACTACGACATCACGCTGGCCAAGGAGCTGTACCCCGGGTGCGACGTGTGGCTCAACAACCCGCTGCGGCCGCTGGAGGCGTGCGGCACCAGCGGGATGAAGGCCGCCCTGAACGGCGCTCTGAACCTGTCGATCCTCGATGGGTGGTGGGACGAGTGGTTCGACGGCGAGAACGGCTGGGCGATCCCCACGGCCGACACCGCTGCCGATGAGCAGGAGCGTGACGATGCCGAAGCGGCGGCGCTCTACGACATCATCGAGCACCAGCTCGTGCCCAAGTTCTACGACCGCGACGGCGGCATCCCGCAGGCGTGGCTCGGCATGGTGCGCCACACGATGACCGAGCTCGGCAAGAAGGCCACGAGCGACCGCATGGTGCGCGAGTACGTGCAGCGGCTGTACGTGCCGGCTGCCGCGCACGATGCCGCGCTGCGCGCCGACGACTTCGCCCGGGCACGCGCCCTCGCCGCCTTCATCCGGAGGGTGAAGGACGCGTGGGGCGGTGTGTCGATCGCGAGTGTCGACAGCTCCGGCATCCCGCAGCAGGCGCAGGCCGGCGACACGCTGCAGGTGCGGGCCGACGTGCGCCTGGACGGGCTGTCGCCCGACGACGTGGCGGTGGAGCTCGCGTACGGCCACACCGACGAGAACGACGCCCTCGCGAGCGACCACGCGGTGCACCGCCTCTCGCCGGAAGGACCCGCTGTCGACGGCATCACCACCTTCACCGGCTCTCTGCCGCTGACGGTGACCGGCTCGTTCGGCTACACCGTCCGCGTCGTTCCGACGCATCCGCAGCTGGTCTCGCCCGTCGAGCTGGGCCTGGTCACCTACCCGTCCTGATCGGGAAGGCGGACCCTCAACCGCGCACCACGCGGTCGACCTCGACGGTGCCGACGGGGAGGAAGCCCTCCAGCTCGGGGCCGAGCCCGATGTCGCCCAGCACGAGCTCCCCGGCGAGCTCCGGTCCGCGTCCGCGCACGAGGCCCGGCTTGACGGCGCCGAACGTGACCGTGACGGATGCCGGAAGCACGACGTCTCCGGCTTCACCGGTCTCGGGATGCAGGCCGCTGGGAAGGTCCACCGCGACGACGTGCGAACGCCCTGCCCGCACGGCGGGCAGGAGCGCCCGGACCGCCTCCCTCGCGTTCCCTCGCAGCGCGGGATCGGTGGTGCCGACGCCGAGGATGCCGTCCACGATGACGTCGTAGGAGTCGGATGCCTCACGCACCGCCGGGATCTCGACCCGCCGGGCGCCCGCGGCGAGCGCCGTCGCGAGGCCCGCGTCGTGCACGCGAGCGCCGACGGTCAGGACGTCCACGTCCAGCTCGTCGGCCAGGAGCGCCGCCGCGTACAGTGCGTCTCCCCCGTTGTTGCCGCTGCCGGCGAGCACCAGGACATGGCGCGCATGCGCCGTGCGCGAGCCGGCCGGTGCGGCGGCATCCGGTCCCGTCCCCGACTGCGCGAACCGGTCCCGCACGACCTGCGCGAGCGCTGAGGCGGCGCGGGCCATCAGCGGCTTCCCCGCCGCGAGCAGGGGGGATTCGGCCACGCGCACGTGCTCGACGGTGTGGACCGGGACCTCGATCATCGCTTCTCCCGCTCGGCATCGGCTGCTTCACGCGCATGCCGCAGCTCCTCGGTCGCCACGGCGACGGCATCCTCGGCCTGGCGCACGCGACGCAGCGCGAAGGTCGGGGAACCGTGCCGCTCCCGCACCCGGTCGCTGCGCTCGCGTTCCCCGATGATGATCCACGTCGCGGCGAGCAGGATCACCTGCGACGACAGGTTCATCCACAGGAGCAGCGCGATGAGGGCGGCGAACGACGCCAGCAGCGGGTTCGTCGACGCGCCGCCCACGAACAGCCCCGACAGCTGCTGCAGCACGGTCAGGCCGATCGCGCCGATGATGGCGCCGCGCCACAGTGTGCTCGCGCGGGCGCGCACGCCGCTGAGCGTCACGAACGCGAGCGCGACCAGCGCAGCGTCGAGCACGAAGACGACGATGATCGAGACGCCCCGCGTGGCGAGGTCGGTGAGCAGACCGGGGTCCAGTCCCATCCGATCACGGAGGACGTCGATGAACGCGGTACCGGCGACGGTCCCCAGCGCCGACACCGCAAGGCCCCCGCCGATCGCGATCGCGAGGAGCAGGTTGCGCAGCAGCACCCACACGAAGAACGTGTCGTCGTGCACCTTGTCGGCAAGCGTGCGCAGCGCCACCCGGAGCGACCCGATCGCGCCGATCGCCGCACCGACCAGGGCGACGAGCGCGATCACGCCGGCGAGGGTGAAGCCGGCGGGCGCCTCGATGTCGGCGACGTCGATCAGTCCCTCCTCGCCGACCAGGCCCGGAACGGCGGCATCCACAGCGGAGACCAGCGACCGCAGGGCGGCCGGATTGCCGCTGAGCCAGAGCGATGCGAACGAGAAGCCCAGCAGGACGCCGGCGAAGACGGAGAACAGCGACCGGTACGTCACGCTGTCTGCGAGCATGGGTCCGCGACGCTCGACGAAGTGCAGCCACACGCGCACCGGCTTCACCGACAGCGCCCACGCCGTCAGGCGGGCCATGACGGCGGGAAGTCCGCGATCCTGCGTTCCGTTCTCGGCGGTGGCAGACATGCGGCCAGGCTACCGACCCGTCCGCCGGGCAGGTCGGGCTTGACGAGCACCTCCCGATCGGGCAGATCCTATGATGAGCGGAGGAAGGGGGCTCGGTGAGAGGACTCGCGAAGACCCTGGTGCGCAACGGGGTGGTCGGCGCCGACGACATGTCGACGCTCGTCGCCCGCACCGGTGAAGGACCCGAACTGCGCCAGGAGCTCGTCACCGCGCGCCTCGCGACCGAGACCCAGATCGCCGAGGCGATCGCGGAGCAGACCAACCGGCCGTTCGTCGACCTCGGAAGCGTGACCCTCGATCCGGAGATCGTCGCGCTGGTGCCGCCGGCGCTGTGCCGCCGCTACCACGTGCTGCCGATCGCGCGAGGAAGACGTCAGCTCACGGTGGGCATGCTCGACCCCGAGGACCTCATCGCGCTCGACGACCTCGCGACGGCGACCGACCTCAACATCGTGCCGGTCGTGGTCGCCGCGGACGCCCTTGCCTCGGCGTTCGCGCGCTTCCTCCGCTCGGACGAGGAGCTCAGCGACCTGTCGGAGCAGATCGGCGAGATCGCCGCCGCGGACGCGGGCCCGGCGGGCACCGAGTCGCTCGAGGATCAGGCGGGCGACGCCCCGATCGTACGGTTCGTCAACATCCTCATCACGCAGGCGATCAGCGATCGCGCGAGCGACATCCACATCGAGCCCGGCGAGCGCCAGCTCACCGTGCGCTACCGGATCGACGGCGTGCTGCACGAGATGCAGCGCGCCGACCGCTCGATCCAGGACGGGGTCATCTCGCGGCTGAAGATCATGGCGAACGTCGACATCGCCGAGCGCCGGCGGCCGCAGGACGGGCGGCTCTCGGTGCTGCACGAGGGGCGCCAGGTGGACCTGCGCCTCGCGACCCTCCCGACGGTGTGGGGCGAGAAGATCGTCATGCGCATCCTCGACAACTCCGGCACCGCGATGGAGATGTCGGAGCTGCGCTTCTCCAGCATCAACGAACAGCGGTTCCGCTCCGCCATCACCCGGCCCCACGGCATGGTTCTCGTGACCGGGCCGACCGGTTCCGGCAAGTCCACGACGCTGTACACCGCGCTCAACACCGTCGCGAACTCGCAGATCAATGTCATCACCGTCGAGGATCCGGTGGAGTACCGGATCGCGGGGATCAGCCAGATCCAGGTCAACCAGCGCGCCGGTCTCACCTTCCAGGCCGCGCTGCGATCGATCCTGCGGTCGGACCCCGACGTGGTGCTCGTCGGAGAGATCCGTGACAAGGAGACCGCCACGATCTCGATCGAAGCCGCCCTCACCGGTCACCTCGTGCTGTCGACGCTGCACACCAACGACGCGCCGAGCGCCCTCACGCGCCTCATCGAGATCGGCTGCGAGCCGTTCCTCGTCGGCACGGCGCTGTCGGCGGTCGTCGCGCAGCGTCTCGCCCGGCGGCTGTGCGTGAAGTGCCGGGTCCCCTACGTCGAGTCCGCCGACGCGCTCCGCTCCGTCGGCTTCCCGCATGATCCGTCGGATCTTCCCCAGCTCTACCGCGCCGTCGGCTGCTCGGCGTGCTCGGGAACCGGCTTCCGGGGACGTGTCGCCCTGCACGAGGTCATGACGCTCAGCGAGGGGCTCGAGCAGCTCGTCGTGGGCCGGGCCACAGGCACCGAGCTGCGCCAGCTCGCCCTCGCGGAGGGCATGGTGGCGCTGCGTGACGACGGGTTCAGCAAGGTCGCCGAGGGCATCACCACGATCGACGAGGTGCTGCGCGTCGCCGTGTGAGCACCGGCGGGGTCACTGCCCCTGCTGCCCCAGCTCGCCGTAGATCGAGAAGATCGGCATGTACAGCGAGACCACCATGCCGCCGATGATGATGCCGATCCCGACGATGAGGATCGGCTCGATCGACGCGGTCAGCTGCGAGGTCGCGGTCTCCACCTCGTTCTCGTAGAAGTCCGCGATGCTGGCCAGCATGTCGGCGAGCGTGCCGGACTCCTCCCCGACCGCCGTCATCTGCGCCACCATCGGCGGGAACACCTCGGCCCTCGCCAGCGGGGTCGAGAAGGACCGGCCCTGTCTGACCGACTCCTGGATCTGGTGGACCGCCTGCTCGATCTTCCAGTTGTTGGATGCCGCCGCCACGATCGACAGCGCCTGGACGAGGGGCACGCCCGCGTTGAGCATCATCGACAGGCTGCGGGTGAAGCGCGCGACGGCGATCTTCGTCACGAGCGGCCCCATCACGGGGAGCTTGAGCTTCCAGGGGTCGACGATCCGGCGGACCTTCTCCTCCCGGCGGTTGCGGAGCCACCAGAGCCACCCGACGACGGCGAGCACGATCAGCACCGGGAGCAGCCACACCATGTTGTTCGACAGCGTGACGAGGATCTGCGTCGGCACCGGGAGCTCCGAGCCGAGGTTGGAGAACATCCCCTCGAAGATCGGCACGACGAAGGTCACCATCGCGATCACGCCGAGGATGGCGATGACGAAGACGATGATCGGGTAGGTCGTGGCGGACTTGATCTTGCCCTGCAGCTCGGCCTCGCCCTGGTAGGTCTCGGCGACGGTCGCCAGCGACTGGCCCAGGAAGCCGCCGGTCTCGCCGACCTTGACCATGCTGATCATGAGCGGCGGGAACACGTCGGGGTAGCCGGCCAGCGCCGCCGAGAACGACGAGCCCGACTCGACGGCGGCGTGCACGCCGATCAGGGCGCTCTGCAGCTTCTTGTCCTCGGCCTGCTCGATCAGGATCGTGAGCGTCCGCATGAGCGGAAGACCGGCGTTGATGAGCCCCGCCATCTGCTTGGCGAAGACCGCCAGCGTGCCGACCTTGACGCGCTTCTCGAACCCCGGGATGGAGACATCCCGGTTCAGCCCGGTCTTCGAGGTGAGCGTGACCTCGAGCGGCGTGAGGCCCTGTGCGCGCAGCTTCGCCGTCACCGCCCCCTCGCTCGGGGCCTCGAGGGTCCCCTTCACGATGCCCCCGCCGGTGCCGTCGACGGCGCGGTAGGTGTACTCCTGGACGAGCGCCATCAGTAGCCCCAGCCGGCGGACTGCCGCTCGGAGGCGTGCAGCGACCAGGACTCGGCATCCAGGTCGCGGGGCCGCACGCGCGCGTCGTCCAGCGATGCGGGGTCGGTCGCGTACGCCTTCGCGGTGGCCATCGCGATGGTGCCCTCCTCGACCAGGCGGCGCAGGTCCTGGTCGAGCGTGTGCATGCCGAGGCTGCCTCCCGCCTGCAGCATCGAGTAGATCTGGCTGACCTGGCCCTCGCGGATGAGGTTCGCGATCGCGGGGGTGTTGACGAGCACCTCGGTCGCGATCGCGCGTCCCGAGCTCTGCGCGCGCGGCAGCAGGGTCTGGCTGATGATGCCCTGCAGCGTGTCGCCGAGCTGAGTGCGCACCTGCGTCTGCTGGTCGGGCGGGAAGGCGTCCACGATGCGGTTGATCGACTTCGCGGCGCTCTGCGTGTGCAGGGTGGACAGCACGAGGTGGCCGGTCTCGGCGGCCGACAGGGCGGTCGAGATCGACTCGGGGTCGCGGAGCTCGCCGATGAGGATCACATCGGGGTCCTGACGCAGCACGCGACGCAGCGCCTCGGAGAACGATGCGGTGTCGCTTCCGATCTCGCGCTGGTGGATGAGCGACCTGCGGCTGGTGTGCTGGAACTCGACCGGGTCCTCGACGGTCACGATGTGCGCCGGGAGGGTCCGGTTGACGATGTCGATCATCGCGCTGAGGGTCGTCGACTTGCCCGACCCGGTGGGACCGGTCACGAGCACGAGGCCGCGGGGCTTCAGCACGAGGTCGCGGGCGACGGCGGGCACGCCGAGCTGCTCGAGGCTCTTCGTCTGGTCGGGGATGAATCGCATCGCCACCGCGACGTCGCCGAGCTGGCGGAAGACGTTGACACGGAACCGGGCGACGCCCGGAACGGTGTACGAGAGGTCGACCTCGCCGTGCTGGCGGAACTGGCTGACCTGGTCGGCCGTCATGATGGAGCCGATCGCGCCCTCGAGCCAGTTGGTCGGCGTGGGCGCCTCGAAGTCCGGGATGGGCTCGAGGTCGCCGTCGACGCGCATGAGCGGCGGGTGGTTCGCCGTGAAGTGCACGTCGGAGGCGCGGGCGGCGCCGGCGGCGGCGAGCATCGAGGGCAGGGCGTCGGATGGGTACATGTCACTCCTCGGTGCGGATGAAGGCCAGTGCCGAGACGACGAGGGTCGTCCCGTCGGTCAGCGTGCCGTTGGTCGGCGAGAGAAGACGGGGGCCTCGACCGAGCGCGTCGATGAAGGCGGCCGCCTGCGTCGCGTCGGCGAGCTCGACGGTGATCGTGAGCGGGATCTGCTGCTGCGGCGACGCCTCGGCGTCGGCGGGCGCGGATGCCTCGGGCGCCGTATCGGCGGGGCCACCGGTCGCGGCGCCGGCGGGGGCGTCTGCGCCCGGCTCGGCGGCTGCCGTCGGCGCGTCCGCGGGCGGCGTGGCGCCGGCGGCGGGGGCCTCGGCGCCGACGGCGGGGGCCTCGGCGCCGCCGTCCTCGGCGCCCGGGACGATCGGCGCCCAAGGCTCGCGTTCCGCAGCGACCACGCTGGTGATCGTCGCTCCGGTGTCGTCCGCGGCGGCGAGGATGATCTCGTGGACGTCGTCGAGCTTCGGGATGGCGGCGATCTCGCGGCGCAGCTCCGCCAGACCGGCGGTGATCTCGGTCATGCGCTGCTTGTCGGCCGAGAGCTGCTGCACCTGGATCTCGTACACGTCGTTGGTCTGGGCGACGGTGCGAGCCTGCGCATCGGTCGTCTGCGACGCGCCGTACATCGGCAGGGCGATGAGGCACACGCCGGCGACGACGACGCCGATGACGACGACCGCGCCGAGCAGATTGATCAGCTGCTTGGGGATGTTCACTCGTCGACCTCCTCGGCGTACGCACCCGAGTAGATCGACTGATCGACGGTGATGCGCATCTCGTAGGAGTAGGCGCCCTGCTCCTCCATGACCTGCCAGCCGTCTGCTTCCAGCACACCGGGAAGCGCGCGAAGCGCACGGATGATCGGCACGATCTCGGCGGGCGTGGCGCTGGTGAGCGTCACCGTGCCGCTCACGCCGACCTCGACCGTCGGGTCGTCGCCCTGTGGGATCCCCCCGGGAGTGAGGTTGAACCCGGAGGTGCTGACGCCCGGCGGCAGCGCGCTCTGCACCGTCTGCAGCAGTCCGCTCCACGACAGGTCGTTGGCCATGGCGTCGGCGCGGTAGCCGCGCAGCTCGGTTCCGAGGTCGAGAGCCTGGCGCACATCCGCCAGTGCCGCCAGGTCGGTCAGCAGCGCGCTGGTGCGGGCGTTCTCGGAGGCCAGTCGCAACGCGGCCGAGAACTGCAGGTAGAACGCGCCGGCCGATGCGGCGCCCACGAGCAGCAGCGCCGCCAGGAGCGCGCCCACCCAGCGGCGGGCGAGCGCGGATCGCTCGCGGCGCTCGGTCTCAGCGCGCGGCATGAGATTGACGCGGGGCGCGCCGCCCCACTGCGGGACGGCCGCGTTGGCGGTGGCCATCAGCGGGCTCCGCCCATCGCCAGCCCGACGGTCGCCAGGAGATTCAACGCATCCTCGCCTTCCGGCATGAGCCTGCCTGTGATGACCTGGCCGACGTCGAGGTATTCGACCGGGATCGGCAGGCTGGCCGCGAGCGCCGCGGCGACGCCGGGAGCCGCCGCGCCGGCGCCGCTGAGCAGCACGCGGCTGACCGGCTGCGCGCCGGTGCGGTCGGCGTAGAACGCCAGGGTGCTGCGCAGCCGCGCGGCGAGGTCGGCCACGGCGGATTCCGACATGCCGGTCGGCCGCGGTGCCCGGCTCGCGGACCGGATGCGGCGCGCCGGGGCGCCGTCGGTGGGAGGGACCGTCTCGAGGGCCTCTTCGGGCTGACTGTCCTCGGCGACCTCGGCCAGCGCAGCGAGTTCGCGTGCCCGCACCGCGCCGGTCACGATGTCGACGGGGATGATGCGGACGAAGCGCGGGATGCCTCCTTCGATCACCACGACGTAGCTCGTGTGGTCGCCCAGGTGGAAGGCGGCCACGGCCTCGTGCGGCGCGGTGACCTTGGTGGCGGCGCGTGCGAGCCCGAACGGGGCCAGGTCGACGACATCCACCGTGAGCTTGGCCTTCGAAACGGCGGCGATGAGCTCCTCGACCGTCTCGGCCACCGCGGCCACCAGCAGGCCCGTCACCTGATCGCCCTCCTGCGAGGCCGGGTAGAAGTCGAGCACGGCCTGGTCGAGCGGCACCGGCAGGAGGTCCTGCACCTGGTACGGCAGCGCCTGACGCAGGAGGTCGGGGCGCATGGCCTGCGTGGTGAACTCGCGGACGAGGATGCGGCGGCTGCCGAGGCCGAGCACGACGCGCCGGTTCTTGATTCCGGCGCGGCTCCACAGCTGGCGCAGCGCCAGGGCGACGGCATCCGCGTCGAACACCTCGGAGTCCTTCGCCGCTCCCGGAGGCAGCGGCACGGAACCGCTCGCGACGAGGGTCGGCTTGCCGCCGGTGGTCACCTCGGCGGCGCGGACGCCTTCCTCGGTGATCTCCAGTCCCACGATCGTCTTCGCCATGACCTGTCCTTCCTGCTGATGTCGTCGCGCCGGTCAGGCGACCACGAAGAGTCCGATGTACGACTGCGCGAGCCACTCCCCCGCGGCGATGCCGACCCACGCACCTGCGAGCATCCAGGGCCCGAACGGAATCGCGGTGCGGCGGCTCGCGCGGCGCGTCAGGAGCAGGGCGATGCCGAAGATCCCACCGAGGAGGAAGGCCGCGAAGGCGCCGACGACGAGGGCTCCCCAGCCGAGCCATCCGAGGCACAGGCCGACGACGCCGGCGAGCTTCACATCGCCGCCTCCCATGCCTCCCGGGCGGACCAGGCGCAGGAGGGCATAGAACGCGTACAGCACGGCCCCGCCGAGCGCCGCCCGCAGCAGCGCCGCCCACTCGGCACCCAGCAGGCACGCGAGCGTGAGCAGCGCGCCGATGACGAGGTAGCTCGGCAGCACGATGGCGTTGGGCAGCCGGTGGGTGTCGAGGTCGATGAGCGTGAGCGCGATCGTGATCGCCGCGAAGTAGAGGTACGCCGCGATGACGGCGGTGGCCGCTCCCGTGCCCGCCGTCGGCGTGGCCTGCGCGAACAGCAGGCCCACGACGCCGACGAACGCGACGGCGGTGGCCGCTTCGACGAGCGGGTACCGGCGCGAGATGGGAGTGCCGCAGTCGCGGCAGCGGCCGCGGAGCGCGAGCCACGACAGCACGGGCACGTTCTGCCAGGGCCGCACGGGCGCATCGCATGCGGGACACCGGCTCTCGCGCGTGAGCGGGATGCCGGCGGGCACGCGGTACACGACCACGTTGAGGAACGAGCCGATCGCCAGCCCGAAGAGTCCGGCGAACGCCAGGACGACGGCATATGCGGCACTGTTCACGCGTCAGTCCTCGCTCTGGTACACGAGCTCGCCGAGCCGCTGGATCACCGAAGATTCCACCAGGCCGCCGTCGCCGGTGATCCGGCAGCCCAGCTGCTCGAAGGCCGTGCTCCACGCCATCGGCTCGCAGGTGTAGGTCGCGGAGGAGTGCATGTGCGTGACGTCGTTCGTGTAGTACTGGCCCGAGAAGCTGGAGGTCGTCGTTCCCGTGAGGCCGCACGGTGAGTAGATCATGATGTGGACATCGGGGTCGATGGACCCCGAGACGTCGAACTTGTCGTTCTGCGAGCCGTTGCCGCAGTGCGGCACGGGCTCGCCGCCGCTGAAGTTGCGACTGGCGTCCGAGTGCACGAAAACCATCTGGTGCGGCCCGCCGGCTTCGCTGATCGTGCCGCTGACGGAGACGACCATCCTCACCGACGGCTTCGCGATGAAGACCGCGTCTCGGCGCACGGTCGCCCCGTTCAGCGAGATCGTCACGGCGCCGTTCCCGCACGAGGTGAAGTCCAGCACGAGGGGGTCCCCGGCGGTGGAGAGCAGCGACGCGATGGTCGGGCTCGGGTTGTTGCTCACCAGACGGCAGGGATCGGTTGCGGCGTAGGCGGCGCCCCAGCCGGTGTTGTCGAGGTCGATCCAGCGTGTCGCTGCTCCCAGCCACGAGAGAGTCGGCGTGAACACCGGGTCGCTCGTGTGCGACGGGGTTCGCGTGCCGTCGACGGTCCATTTGGAGCCGACCGTGATCGCGCCGCGCGACGTGAGGCTTCCGGTGACCCGCGCTGGGGTGCTTCCCTCATCGGTCAGCGTGATCGGCCCCTTGGCGGTGATGCTGCCTTCGATGAGCGCGCCGCCGTTGGCCGAGATCCTCACCGCGCCGTTGGTGGTGATGTTCCCTCGGATCGTGACGGCCTGACTCGAGCTCGTCACGTCGCCGCTGGCCCACACGTTCCCGTTGATGGTGCAGTTGTTGCTGAGCTCGACCGTGCCCTCGAGCACGTACAGGTCGCCGTCGAGCACCCCGCCGATGTTGCACGACCAGTCACCGTGGCGAAGAACGAGGTCGCCGGTGTAGCGCGAGACGCCGGCGTTGAAGCTGCCCGAGAAGTACGTGACGACACCGCCGGGCGTCTCGGAGGGGAAGACCTGCCAGGGGTAGACCGAGTCGATCGTCGTGGTGGATCCGTCCGGCGCGGTTCCGGTGGACCGGATCACGACGTACCGGCTCTCGCGGGTCGGGCATCCCGCGGTCACCCCCGGGTCGGTGGCGGTGTCGGGGCGATCCCCCGTGGTGACGAAGATGGCGCTCTCGTAGCGCGGTGTCGTTCCCGAGAACGTCGTGCTCGCGCAGCCCCGGGCCAGCGCGGCGACGGCGACGTCGCGCCCGGACTCGGCCGCGACGAACGCCTGCGTGTCGTTCCTGGTGGCGTCGTTCCTGGTGACGGTGAAGATGACGGATGCTGCGACGGTGCTCGCGACGATGAACCCGACGAGCATGACCACGAGGACGGTGATCAGAACGGCACCGTCGTCGTCCCCGCGCGGACGCCGGATCCGTGTGTTCACCAGCACGGTGCGCTCACCCCCGTCGCCGCCGAGCGGGAGGCCGCTTCGCCGAGGAATCTCACGGACGCGGAATCGGTCCGGACATCGAACGCGTACCTCACCGTGTCACCGGATCGGGTGAAGTAGTCGGCGCCGTCCGCGCGGGCGATGCCCTGCTGCCAGGGTGTCCACGTGCTGGGGTCGGTCAGCGTCGCCGAGGACTGCGAGAAGCGCGCGGTTCCGTCTGTCAGGAAGAACCCTTGGCATTCGAGGCTGCCATCGAGCGACGTGCGCACCCGGAGCTGCGAGCCGTCGGCGGAGACGTCGAACTCGAGTGCGTTGCGCACGGCGCGCTCGATCGTGGCACCCATCGTCTGTCCTCGGTTGGTGGCGGTGTTGACGCTGTCGACATCGCGCTGGGTCGTCCACGAGAGCACGAGCACCGTGGTGATCGCGCTCAGCGCGAGCAGGGCCAGCATCATCGCGATGATCAGCTCCACCAGCGTCAGCCCGGCCTCGGCGCTGTCATCGCGGGTCATGGCACGTACACGATGGCGGTCAGGTCCGCGAGTCGGTCGCCGCTCCCGTCGACAGCCGTCAGTCGCACACTGACGGTCTTGTTCGTCGAGGGACAGGCACCGGAGGTGCCCGAGATGACGATGCTCTGGCCGGAACCGGTCGTGATGGTGCGACTGGCGGTCGCAGTGGCGATCTGCGCGCACGTGGGGTTCTCGCGGGTCTCCTCGAGCAGCGCGTGGATCTGACGAGAGGCCGTCGCCGTTGCGGACTGCTGCACGGAGAGAAGGAGGCCCTGCCACAGCGCCGGAAGGATCGCGACCGCGACCAGCCCGAGGAGGAACATCGCGATGATGACCTCGACGAGGCTGAAACCCTCCTCGGTGCGTGTCACGATGTCACCTCCTGACGAAGCGCTCAGGCCAGGGCCGCCCCCCAGGCTTGGGGCGACCCTGGCCGGTCTGATGCGGCGCGGTTCGGGTGTCACGCCGGCGATCGGTCGGGCGGACCAGGCCCGGCGCTCCCTCCCTAGCGCCGGACCAGGCCGGTCAG
>JAPSKH010000004.1:0-90476 GCA_031177765.1 Microbacterium sp.
CTCCTCGAGCGAGCCGCCGCTCTCGTGATGCTTGGCGATGATGCTGCGCACGGCGTCGACGATCTCGCTGCGACCCCCGTAGCCGACGGCGAGGTTCACGTGCATGCCGGGGTTGTCCTTCGTGCGCGCCCCCACCTCCGCCAGCACACGGGCGAGGTCGGCCGGCAGCACGTCAGCGCGTCCGACATGTCGGACGCGCCAATCCCGCTCACGTGACAGCTCGTCGGCGAGCTCGGCGATGATCTCGATCAGGTCGGACAGCTCCTGGGTGTCGCGCTTGCGCAGGTTGTCGGTCGACAGCAGGTACAGCGACGCCACCTTGACGCCGACGTCGTCGCACCAGCGCAGGAACTCCCTCATCTTCGCGGCGCCGGCACGGTGACCGTGTGCCGCCGATTCGTACCCGAGCTGCCGCGCCCACCGGCGGTTCCCGTCGATCATCATCGCGACGTGGCCGGGCACCGTCGCCGGATCCAGACGCCGGCGGAGGCGGTTGATGTAGAGGCGGTAGAGCGGTCCTCTGCCCTCGTTCGACCCTGCGCGCGCCACACGCCTACGCTACCCCGCGAGCCGCGAGAGCCGCAGAGCGGTCACCCGCATGCCGCCGAGACAGGGCGCGGGGTATGTACCGAGCGGCATACGACGCCGCCTACGCTGGACGGATGAGCCGTCGTGCGCGCCTGCCTCAAGCACCCGAGGTCCCCGTGCTCCCGCTCCTGGATGCCGCCGCGGTCGACGCCGCGCGCCCGGAGCTCAAGCCCAGCTGGCGCGGCTGGATCCATGCCGGCACCTTCCCGGTCGCGATCGCCGCCGGGGTGGTGCTCATCGTCTTCGCCGAGGGCGCGCCGGCGAAGTGGGCCTGCGCGGTGTTCATGGCGACGTCTCTGCTGCTGTTCGGCAACTCGGCCATGTATCACCGGTTCGACTGGCAGCCGCGCACGAAGGCGATCCTCAAGCGGATCGACCACGCCAACATCCTCCTGCTGATCGCCGGCACGTACACCCCCATCGCCGCCCTCGGCCTTCCCCCCGACAAGGGCGTCCTGCTGCTGTCCGTGGTGTGGAGCGGCGCGCTCCTGGGCATCCTCTTCCGCGTCTTCTGGATCCACGCGCCCCGGTGGCTGTACGTCGCGCTGTACCTGGTGCTCGGGTGGGCGGCGATCATGTACATCGCCGACCTGTTCCAGGCCAACGCCGCGATGATGATCCTGGTGATCGTCGGCGGCGTGCTCTACACCGTCGGGGCCGTGATCTACGCGCTCAAGCGCCCCAACCCGTGGCCCGGCCACTTCGGCTTCCACGAGATCTTCCACGTGTGCACCGTGCTGGCCTTCCTGTGCCACTGGACCGCGTGCCTGCTCATCGCGCTGGCGCCGCTCACTCCCTCGCTGGGCGCGTCGGGCTGACGCGGCGGCGCCTGACGGGCACGCGAGCCGCGCGCCGTCAGCGTGTGGGCGTGTCGTCGCCTCCGACGTCCCGGGTTCCGCCGTCCGCGGCGTCCGCGCGCTCGTCGTCGGCGCCCGTGGCGGCGGCTGCGCGCTGCGCCTGTGCCTCGGCTTCGAGCTGCTCGTCGAGGTCGGCACGCACGCGCCCTCGTCGGATGCGGCGCATCATGTCCCACACCAGCAGGATGACCGCCAGCGCGATGAACACGATGATCGCGAACCCCCACGGCCCGGGCGTCACGAGGTCGGGGTCGACCTGCTGCGTGGGGCTCGGCGTCGGCGTGGCCGCCACGCCGGCGAGTGCCGCGAGCGCATCGTGCATGGGGGTCCTCGCTCTGCCCGCGTGCGGGCGTCGGTGGTCAGCGGCGATGCGCACGAACGCATAGCCTGGACTTCCACCCTATTCTCCGATGGGACCGTCCATGACGACGCAGGACATGCTCGACGACCGCTACGGGCGTCGGCGGTCGCCCGGACGCCGGTGGCTCGTGCTGGCGGGCATCCTGGCGGCGATCGCGGCCGTCGGCTGGTTCGGCTGGACCACCGTTCAGAGCTCCCTGGGCAGCGTCGATGCGGACACGACGTCGTTCGAGGTGATCGACGAGCACACCGTGATGCTCGGCTTCCAGATCACCGCGCCGGCGGGCCGGTCGGTCGCCTGCGCGATCGAAGCGCAGGACGAGGATCACGGCATCGTGGGGTGGCGCGTCGTCGAGATCCCGGCCTCCCCGCAGCACGCGCGTGCCTTCAGGGAGGCCATCCCGACCACGGCGGAGGCGACCACGGGTTTTGTCAACTCCTGCTGGGTGACGTAGTCTGTCGGCACTGCGATCCACATGCGCCCTGGCCCTGAGCCGGGGCGTTTGACTTATCGCACGTCCTGCAGACAAGGAGACACCCGTGTCGAACGACGCCCCCGTGACGTTCCTGACCCAGGAGGCCTACGACCGCCTCGCCGCCGAGCTCGAGCACCTCTCGACCACCGGACGCGAAGAGATCGCCAAGCGCATCGAGGCCGCTCGCGAAGAAGGCGACCTCAAGGAGAACGGCGGCTACCACGCGGCCAAGGACGAGCAGGGCAAGCAGGAGGCCCGGATCCGCACCCTGCAGGAGCTGCTGAAGAACGCCAAGGTCGGCGAGGCGCCCGAGAGCACCGGCGTGGTCGAGCCCGGCACCGTCGTGACCGCCATCGTGGCCGGCGGCGAGGAGGTCTTCCTGCTCGGCAGCCGCGAGATCGCCGCCGGCTCCGAGCTGGACGTCTACAGCGAGGCCTCGCCGCTGGGCGAGGCGATCATCGGCCGCAAGGAAGGCGAGAAGACCTCGTACACCGCCCCGAACGGGCGCGAGATCACCGTCGAGATCCTCAAGGTCGAGACCTACAACGGCCAGTGAGCCGGTGTCTCCGCGGTCCTAGTCGCGGATGACCGTCGGCGCGTAGCCGGCTTCCTCGAGCACCGCGATGACGTGCGCCCGGTGCTCCTGCCCGCGCGTCTCGACGCTCAGCTGCAGGAACACCTCGTCGATCTGCAGCCCCTGCCCGTGGCGGGTGTGCAGCACCTCCATCACGTTCGCGCCCGCGGCGGCCAGCAGCTCGGAGACACGCGCGAGCTGGCCGGGGCGATCGGGCAGCGGGATCCGCAGGGTCATGTACCGACCGGATGCCGCCAGCCCGTGCGCGACGACGCGCTGGAGCAGCAGCGGGTCGATGTTGCCGCCGGAGAGGATGCTCACGGTCGGTCCGGTCGGCACGACCTTGCCCGCGAGGATCGCCGCGACGCCGACCGCGCCGGCAGGTTCGACGACCTGCTTGGCGCGCTCGAGCAGCACCAGCAGAGCGCGGGCGATGTCGTCATCCGACACGGTGACGACCTCGTCGACGAGGTCCCGGACGATCGCGAACGGCAGCTGACCCGGCCGCGCGACCGCGATGCCGTCCGCGATGGTCGGCGTCGTGGCGACATCCACCGGATGCCCCGCCCGCAGCGACGGCGGGTACGCCGCCGAGTTCTCGGCCTGGACCCCGATCACCCGGACGGCGCGTCCTCGGGCCGCCGCGCGCGCCTTCACCGCACCCGCGACGCCGGCGATCAGGCCGCCTCCTCCGATGCCGACCACCACCGTGTCGAGGTCGGGGAGCTGATCCATGAGCTCCAGCCCCAGCGTCCCCTGCCCCGCGATGATGTCCGGGTGGTCGAACGGGTGGATGAAGACGGCGCCGGTGCGCTCGGCGAACTCGGCCGCCATCCGCAGCGGCGTCTCGACGGTCGACCCCTCGAGGATGACGTCGGCGCCGTAGCCGCGCGTGGCCAGAAGCTTGGGAACCGGCACCCCGAGCGGCATGAAGATGGTCGCGGGGACGCCGAGCGCCTTCGCCGCCAGCGCGACCCCCTGCGCGTGGTTCCCCGCAGACGCGGCCACGACGCCGCGGGCGCGCTCCTCCTCGGTCAGCCGCGACAGCCGGTAGGTCGCGCCGCGGATCTTGAACGAGCCCGTGCGCTGCAGGTTCTCGAGCTTCAGGTGCACGGGAACGCCCAGCAGGTCTGTCAGGTGCTGGGACTCGTCCAGCGGCGTGCGGGAGATCACGCCCTCGAGCGCAGCGGCGGCGTCCTCGTAATCGGCGAGGCTCGGCGCGGCGGCGCTGCCGGGGGCGGCGGGGGGCATGGTCGTGGTCACGACGGGGTTCTCCTCGGTCGGGGGACGGTGCTCCAGATGAGGTCTCCTCGGGGTCTCGCGCCGGTCTCCCACGCCCGTTCGCTGAGGTAGACGGCGACGACGTTGACGAACGCGGCGAGCGGCACGGCGAACAGGGCGCCCGGGATGCCGGCGACCATCGCTCCCCCGGCGACGACCAGGACCACCGCGAGCGGGTGCACCTTCACGGCGGAGCCCATGAGCAGCGGCTGCAGCACGTGCCCCTCCAGCTGCTGGACGCCCAGCACCACCACGAGCATCCACAGCGCGATCCACGGGCCGTTGTAGACCAGGGCCAGGAACACGGCCACCGCGCCGGTGACGACCGCGCCGACGAAGGGGACGAAGGCGCCCAGGAAGACCAGGACGGCGACCGGGACGGCCAGCGGTACGCCCAAGAGGAACGCCCCCAGCCCGATTCCGATGGCGTCGATCGTGGCCACCAGCAGCTGCGTGCGAGCGTAGTTGACGACCGTCACCCACCCCGCCCGACCGGCGCCGTCCGCGGCGGGACGTGCCTTGCGCGGGAACATCCGCACGGTCCAGCGCCAGATGCCGGCGCCGTCCGCGAGCAGGCACAGCAGGATGAACAGCGTCAGCAGCGCGCCGGCCGCGACGTGTCCGAGCGTCGAGCCGATGGCCAGCGCACCGGACCACAGCAGCTCCGCCTGCTCCTGCGCGAAGGCCCACGCCTGCGCCAGCAGATCGTCGATCTGGTCGGCGCTGAGGTGGAGAGGCCCCTGGATCAGGTACTCGCGGAAGTCCTGGACGGCCTGCACCGTCCGCTCCTGAACCGACGGCCACTGCCGCGTGATCTGCCACACCGCCAGCCACAGCAGTCCCGTGACGACGGCGATCGTGACCAGCACCGACAGGACGATGGCCAGCCAACGGGGGAAGCGGTGGCGCAGCATCCATGCGAACGACGGCCACAGCAGCGCGGTGAGCAGGATCGCGATGAAAAGCGGAATGACCAGCAGCTTCAGCTGGATGATCAGCCACACCGCCACGCCCACGGCCGCAGCGACGACCAGCAGCCGCCACGCGTAGGCGGTGGCGACCCGCAGGCCCCGCGGGACCGTGCCGGACAGCTCGGTGGAGACGACTCTGCGCCGATCGCGGACGGCGTCGAGGAGCGAACCGCGAGGCTTGCCGTCGGTGCCGCTCATCCCGCCAGTCTAGGTCGGCCGCATGCCTCGACGCTCATGTGACCGGTCGTCACGCGGCGCGTCCGGTGTCGGACGCCGTGGCTAGGCTGACGCGCGTGAAGTCGTCCCTCAGCCTGCCGGAGGCCCGGCGGATCGCCTTGTCCGCACAGGGCTTGGCCAAGCCACGACCCGCCCAGGCGGGAACACGGCAGCTCGCTGCCGCACTCTCGCGGATGGCGACCCTTCAGATCGACTCGGTGAACGTCTTCGCGCGCTCGCACTACATGCCGCTGTTCTCGCGGGTCGGGGCCTACGATCCGGCGGCTCTGGACCGCCTGCTGTTCGCGCGGCGGGCACCGTACGTCGAGTACTGGGCGCACGTCGCGGCGTTCATCCCGGCGACGGACTGGGGCCTCTTCCGCTTCCGCATGGACGAGATGCGCGCCAAGTACGGGTCCGCACAAGACGGCTGGTTCGGGCAGCATCGCGAGACCGTCGACTGGGTCCGTGCAGAGCTCGCCGCGCGCGGGCCCCTGAGGCCCGCCCAGATCGAGCACGACGCCAGGCGGGGCGCACGCGGTCCCTGGTGGGACTGGGACGTGGTCAAGCGGGCCCTCGAGTATCTGTGGCTGTTCGGCGAGGTGGCCATCGCCGGGCGTCGCGGTTTCGAGCGCCGCTACGGTCTGGCCGAGCACGTGCTGCCGGCGGACGCGCTGAACATCCGCGTCGAGCGAGCCGACGCCATCCGTGAACTGGTGCGCAGGGCCGCCAGGGCGTACGGCGTCGCGACCGCCGCCGACCTCGCCGACTACTGGCGCCTGACCGACCGCAAGGCCGTGATGGCGGCGATCGGGGAGCTCACTGACAGCGGCGAGCTGCATCCGGTGACCGTCGACGGGTGGACCGCCGCAGGGCGCCCCGCGAAGGCATGGCTCCACGACAGCGCCGCCCTTCCTCGGCGCATCGACGCGGCGGCGATCCTGACGCCGTTCGACCCGGTCGTGTGGTTCCGGGACCGGGCCGAGCGCCTTTTCGACTTCGCGTATCGCATCGAGATCTACACCCCGGCGCACAAGCGACGATTCGGCTACTACTCGCTTCCGGTGCTGGTGGATGACGACCTGGTCGGCCGCGTCGACCTGAAAGCCGACCGCGCGGCGTCCACCCTGCTCGTGCAGTCGGCATGGTGGGAGCACGGACGCCCGACCCACGCCGCCGCGCGGCTCGCGGACGAGCTGCGCACGGCCGCCGCCTGGCAGGGACTCGGATCGATCTCCGTCTCGAGGTGGGGCGACGCGGTCGACGATCTCGCGCGGGCGCTTCCCGAAGCCGGGCGTCACGAGGCCGGTCCTGCCGAGCCGGTCGCGCTCGCCGCCGAGGAGCCGGCCGGATAACGTAGACGGGTGAGGCGGCGACCGGTGGTGATCGGCATCGTGGTCGGCGCCGTCGCTCTCGTGGCGGTCGCCGTCGCAGCGTGGTGGTTCGGCTTCCGCCCGCCGACGGCGCAGGATGCCGCCGGTACATATCTGCGGGCGCTGGAGACCGGCGACCTCGCCGCCATCCAGGCGATGCGCGCTCCCCTCGATGAAGAGACGGATCGGATCATCGAGGAGTCGTTCGCGGGCGCGACCTCATACCTCGTCGACGCGCGCATCGAGGAGATGCGCGAGCGGAAGGCCGACCTCGTCTCGGTGCATGCGACCGCCGAGGTCGACGGCACGCGCCGTGACCTCCTCTTCGACCTCCGACGGTCCGGCGACCGGTGGTCTCTCGCCGGCGACTACCTGGCATCCGCCACGGTCGAGGTGGTGCTCGCCGGATCGGACGTCGCCGTGGGCGACGTGCGCATCGGGGGCGCCCTCGTGGGCGCCGGGACCGCGACGCCGCTCCTGCCCGCCGTCTATCCGGTCACCGCCGGACCGCGCGAGCTCCTCAGCGGAACATCAACCCTCGCCGTCAGCAATGATCGCGCCGAGCAGCTCGCCCTCGAGGTCACCCTCTCCCCCGACGCCGCCGCGTCCGCGCAGGAGCAGCTGAACGCCTATGCGTCCGCGTGCGCCGAGGCGGCCGAGACCGTGCCGGAGAACTGCGGGCTCGTGATCCCGTGGGCTGCCGACCTCGCGCGGCTCGAGCGGATCGCCTTCCGCGTCGAACGGCTGCCCAGCATCACCCTCCTTCCCGAGAACGGGTCCTTCGCCGCGACAGAGGGCGTCATCGTCGCTACCGCGCATGGGACGGGCCACGACGGCCGCGACGGCTTCTTCACCTACCGGACCGACCAGTGGGCCCTGCGCGGCGCCTTCGGCTTCGACGACGGGATCATGGTGCTCACCGTCCGGTGACGCGGGCGACCCTCAGCGGCCGCCCTGCCGCACCTCCAGTCCCAGCCAGCGCCCGAGCTCGTCGATCTCCCGGGTGACCGCTGCCTCCTGGTCCTCGGTGAAGGGCTCGTCCTCGTGGACGGCGAAGACGTGGAGGACGCCCGCCTTGCGGTCCGCCTTGGCATCCAGCTTGCCGATGAACCGGTCGCCGTGCAGGATCGGCAGCGCGAAGTACCCCCACCGCCGCTTGGCAGCAGGCTTGTACATCTCGAGCAGATACTCGTATCCGAAGAGCTCCTCGAGACGCCGGCGATCGAACACCAGCCGGTCGAAGGGCGACAGCAGCGCCGTGCGCGGACGGACGTCGTCATCGCCCAGGGCAGCCGGATCCACGCGCCAGATGCCGTCGACGCCTTCGACGACCGCCTCCTCGCCGATCTCGCCGACGTCGATCGGCTCGATCGGCTGCGCCACCGTCCTGACCCGCGCGATCCCGAGCGCCGCAAGGCGACGCTCAGCCCTCTCGCGCGCCGCGTCATCCGGCGCGAGCTCTTCGACGTCGGCCGGGTACACCCTCTCCGCCACGTCGAACAGGCGCCCGGCGGCATCCCGGGCCGACACGGCCACCTCGCCGCGCAGCACCAGCATCTCCAGCAGCTGCAGCGTGTTGCGGTTGTTCGTCCACCCCGACGAGCTCCAGGACACCTGCGCGGTGTCGGGGATGTCCGTCGGCCGCAGAGGCCCCTCTGCCCGGAGGCGGGTGAGGACGTCGCGCCGGAAGCGGTCGTTGGCCGCCAGCCACTCGCGGGCCTGCGCCGAGTGCGGCCGCTGCCGCATCTCGGGCAGGAGCAGCGGAAGGTCCGCCATGGTGCGGTAGAACCCGCCCCACTCGAAGATGGCACGGTCCTGCTCGACCAGACGCTGCAGATCGGCGGGCTGGTACGGCCAGCCGAGCCTGCTCCACAGGATGAGATCCGCGCTGGGAGCGATGGCCGCCGTCGGCTCGATGCTCACCACGGTGAGCCCGTCCACGGTCTCGACGATCCCCGACGGCCGCTGCGCCGTCAGCAGCTGCGCGCGCACGGCGATGCGGCGCGCCTGTTCACGGGAGAGCCGGAGGGGCATGCCCCGACGCTAGCGCGCGCCGGCGACACCGGCGGCAGCGTCGCACCGGTCCGGAACGCCCCCGCCGCTGTGCGCGCCTGGTCAGAACTGCACGCGAGGCGGCTCCGACACGGCCGCGCCGTCCACGACCTCGAAGAACTCGCGCTCGGAGAATCCGAGGTTGCGAGCGAACAGGTTGTTCGGGAACACCTTGATCTTCGTGTTCAGCTCCCGCACGCCGCCGTTGTAGAACCGGCGGGACGCCTGGATCTTGTCCTCAGCATCGACGATCGACTGCTGCAGCTGAAGGAAGTTCTGACTGGCCTGCAGCTGCGGGTACGCCTCGGCGACGGCGAACAGCGATCTGAGCGCCCGCTGCATGTGTCCCTCGGCGAGGCCGGCTTCCGCTGGTCCTCCGGCGGTGAGCGTCTCAGCCCTCGCCCGGGTCACGTTCTCGAAGACGGCCTTCTCATGTGCCGCGTATCCCTTGACCGATTCGATGAGGTTCGGAAGGAGATCGGCCCGGCGCTTGAGCTGCACGGTGATATCGCTCCACGCCTCATCGACGCGGACGTTCAGCTGCACGAGGGAGTTGTACGTCGCCCAGAGATAGATGCCGGCGACGAGGACGAGCGCCACCACGATGATGACTGGGATCAGCCATTCCATAGCCGAGTTCTCCGTTCGAATCCCCCTCATCCTATCCAGCGGCCACTCGCGCTCCCGGGTCGGTGCCGGGACTCCCAGCCGTTACCCACCCAGGACCCGCTCGAGATGGGGGTTGCGGAAGACCCGCTCGGGATCGAGGCGATCGCGCAGGGCGAGGAAGTCGTCGAATCGCGGATACCGCTCGCGCAGCGCCTCGGCTCCGAGCGTGTGCATCTTCCCCCAGTGCGGTCGGCCGCCGTGGTGGAGCATGATCTCCTCCACCGCCGCGAAGTACGCGGTGGGGTCGTCGCGCCAGTACCGGTGCACCGCGATGTAGCCGGAGGCCCGTCCGTGTGCGGTCGAGAGCCACAGGTCGTCGGCCGCGGCGAATCGGACCTCCACCGGGAACGAGATGCGCCACCGACGCTGCCGGATGAGCTCGCGCAGCTCTGCGAAGGCGGCGCGCACGTTCTCGACCGGCAGCGCGTACTCCATCTCCCGGAAGCGCACGCCGCGCTCCGAGGCGAAGACCCTCGGCGAGAGGTCCGTGTACTCCCGGTCGCCCCACAGCCTGACCGAGAGCTCGTTGATCGGCGGAGTCGCCGCGGGGACGACGTGGGCGACGCCGCACGCGAGTCGGTGCAGCCCGTTGCCGACGAGGGTGTCGTCCACCCATCTGCGCGCGGAGGACAGCGGATGCCGCGGCGCGCTCTCCGGCAGCCGCGTGTTGGTCTTCGTCATCGCCCGATCGGTATGCGGGAACCAGTAGAACTCGAAGTGATCGGAGGCGTCCACGCGGCCGTCGAGGTCGTCCAGGACCGCGTCGAGCGGCTCGGGGCGCTCGACCGCGTGCAGGGCGAACGCCCGCACGCACCGCACCGTGACCTCGACGAGGATGCCGAGCGCCCCGAGCGCCAGGGCCACGGCCGGCAGCAGGCCGGGGCTGTCGTCCTCGTCGACGCGCAGCAGCTCGCCTGACGCGGTGACCAGCGTGGCTCCGACGATCTGCGTCGCGATGCCGCCGAAGCGGGAGCCGGTGCCATGCGTGCCCGTGGAGATGGCGCCGGCGATCGACTGACGGTCGATGTCGCCCAGGTTCTCCATCGCGAGCCCGAACGGCGCGAGAAGCGCCGGGATCCGGTGCAGCCGTGTCCCGGCGAGGAAGGTGGCCTCGGACCGGTCCACGTCGACCGCGACCAGGCCGGTGAGGTCCCGCAGATCCAGCAGCACTCCCGGCGCGACGGCGATGCCGTTGAAGCTGTGGCCGGCGCCTACCGCCTTGATGGGAAGACGATGAGCCACCGCCGCGGCCACCGCGCGCTGGACCGCCTCCACGGTGCGGGGGAACTCGACGCGCTGCGGTCGAGCGGACTGCGAACGCCCCCAGTTCTCCCACCGACCGCCGGGCCGCGTCACAGGAAGGCCTTCCCCTCGCCGCGGTAGGTCCGCACCGATCCGACCCGGCCGTTCCCGTCCACGAGGTGATAGCTGTCGATCCGCTCGGCGAGCTCGCCGCTCTTGGCGTGCCGGAACCACACCCGATCGCCGACGTGCAGCATGCGCGCGGCTCCGCCGCGCAGCGGCGTCTGCACCTCACCCGCGCCCTCGCGGGGCACGGTGTGAAGTCCTCGAGGCCACACCGCGACCGGCTGCCGCGTGGCCGCCGGGGGTCCCGACGCGATCCAGCCGCCCCCGAGCACCGTGGCGACGTCGGGCTCGGGCTTGCGCACCACCTCGAGCGCGAAGGCCGCGGCCGGGGCGGGAGTGAACGCCCGGTAGCCGTCGAAGAGGTGCCCCGCCAGCAGGCCGCTGCCCGCGGTCACCTCGGTGACGGACTGATCGGATGCGGTCAGCTCCAGCGAGCCCGTGCCGCCGCCGTTGACGAACTCCAGGGGGGCGATGTCGCGCAGCGCCGCCACGATCGCCGCGCGCCGCTCGAACAGCTCGGCCGCGGATCGGTGCTGGACCCACCGGATCGCCGCCGCGCCGGGACCGGCGTCCCCCTGACCGGCGATCTGCGCCTCGTACATCATCAGGCCGACCAGCCGGAAGCCCGCGCGGTACGCGATCGCGCGGGCAAGGGACGCGACCTCCGCCGGGTCGTGGACCGGTGAGCGCAGCACGCCGATGTGGCCGAGGCCGGGAGCGCGCCATGACGCGTCGGCGTCGACGGCGATCCGCAGCTCCGGCCGGCTCCCCGGCGGCGCCACCGCGTCGATGAGATCGAGCTGCGCGGGATCGTCGACCATGAGCGTGATGCGCGACGCCGACAGCTCGTCCCGAACGAGCTCCTGCACCGCCTCGCGATCGGCCGTGGGATACCCCACGACGATGTCGTCGTGGGTCTCGGCCAGCCACAGGGCTTCGGGCAGCGTGAAGGCGAGGATGCCTCGATAGCCCGGCAGCGCGAGGACCGCATCGAGGATCTCGCGGACGCGCACGGACTTGCTCGCCACCCGGATGGGCACGCCACCGGCGCGCACGAGAAGATCCAGGGCGTTGTAGCGGAGCGCGTCGACGTTCACGGCGGCCACCGGACCGCTGCGGTCCCCGACCGCGCGCGTCATGCCGCCCCAGTAGGACGCCGCGTCTGTCCAGGGCCTCGTCGCCGCCGGTGTCGACAGCAGGTCGAGGCTCATCCGCCCCGCCGAGGGTGCGCGCGCATGCGATCAGCCTAGAGGCAGCACCGGACGCGACCCGGGTGGCGCCGCGTCGGTCGAGCGCCTCGCGGCGATCACCGGAGCCGTACCCCCGCTGGGACTCGAACCCAGACTGAAGCGATTTTAAGTCGCCTGCCTCTGCCGATTGGGCTACGGGGGCGCGACCGGTCCGGTCGCTCCCACGCTACCGTCAGCGACCGGCGCCCGCCTTCGCCGCCGATGCCTCGGCCGTGGCCTTGTCCGCTTCGACCTGCTCGGGCTTGTCCGCCTTCTTGCCCTGCTCGCGCGGCTCGGCCGGCGGCGTGACGGCCGGCTGGGTCGGACGCGGACGCGCGGCGAACTCCTCGAACACGTACCGCGGGTTCTGCACCGTGGACAGGTTCACCAGGTCACGGCCGAGCCAGAGGTTGTTCCACCAGCCCCACAGGACGCGCCACTTGCGCTCCCACGTCGGCATGGCCAGGCCGTGGTATCCGCGGTGCGCGACCCACGCGACGATGCCCTTGAGCGCGATCTTGCCGGACTGGAAGACGCCGTTGTAGAGACCGAGGCCGGCGACGGCGCCGAGGTTCTTGTGGACGTACTCGCGCGGAAGCTCGCCGCGCAGGACGGCCACGATGTTCTGGGCGAGGAGCTTGCCCTGGCGGACGGCGTGCTGCGCGTTGGGCACGCAGTAGCCGCCCACGCCGCCGCCGGAGAGGTCGGGCACCGCCGCGACATCGCCGGCCGCCCAGGCGCCCTCGACGAACTCCTCGTCGGTGCCGACGCGCAGGTCGGCGCGGGCGCGGATACGGCCGCGCTCCTCGACGGGCAGGTCGCCGCCGCGGACCACCGTCGGGTTCGCCATGACGCCGGCGGTCCAGATGATGAGATCGGTGGGGATCGTCTCACCCGTGGACAGCTCGACGTTCCCGCCGACGGCGCCGGTGACCTGCGTGTCGAGGTGGACGTACGCGCCCCGCTTGGCCAGATCCTTGAGGACCCACTCGCTGGTCTTGAGCGACACCTCGGGCATGATGCGGCTCATGGCCTCGACGAGGTGGAAGTGCGTGTCGTCGAAGGTGATCTGCGGGTAGCTCTTCACCAGTGCCGAGGCGAGCGAGCGCAGCTCGGCGAAGACCTCGATGCCCGCGAAGCCGCCGCCGACGACGACCACGGTGAGGAGCCGGTCGCGCTCGGGCCCGGGAGGCAGGACCGAGGCCTTGTCGAAGTTCGACATCAGGCGGTCACGGATGGCGACGGCCTCTTCGATCGTCTTGAGGCCGATCGCGTTGTCGGCGATGCCCGGGATCGGGAACGTGCGCGAGACGGCGCCGGCCGTCACGACGATCTGGTCGTACTCGAACTCGTAGGGCTCGCCGACGATCGGCGTGATCGTCGCGACCTTGTTCGCGTGGTTGATGCCCGTGACCTTGGCCGCCACGATGTTCGTGCGCTTGAGGTGACGGCGCAACGCCACGACGGAGTGACGAGCCTCGATGGAGCCCGCCGCGACCTCGGGGAGGAACGGCTGGTACGTCATGTACGGCAGCGGGTCGACGATCGTCACGTCGGCCTCGTTCTTGCGAAGTCGCTTCTCGAGCTTCCAGGCCGTATAGAAGCCTGCGTATCCGCCACCGACGATGAGGATCTTGGGCACGGTGTTGGTCACGGTTTGGAGTACTCCTCCTGTGTCAGCGGCTCGGCGCGCGGGACGCCAATCGGATGCGTCGGACAGCTGCGGTGACGCCGAGCGCCACCAGTATAGCCGTCGCGGTGACCAGGGAGAGCGGCAGCGTGCCATACAGCAGCGTCTCCTGCGACGGAAGCAGCGGTGAGCGCGGCTGCGGCGCCTCGTCGGCGCGCGGCAGCGGCTCGATCTCCACCGGCTGTGCGGATGCCGACGGGCGGGGTTCGCTGTCCGCACGCCGATAGAGGCGGATCCAGTCCTCGAGACTTCCCATCGGGTTCGCGCTGACGGTGGGAACGTTCGCCGACACCGCCGCGGCGGCATCCACGAGACCGTGCCCGTAGAGCAGCTCGGGGTTCGCGGACGCGGTCGGTGCGGGCCGCGTGGTGCGGATGATGCGGTTGATGACGTTGTTCGCGTCCAGATCCGGGTGCGCCGCGCGCACGAGCGCTGCGATGCCGGCGACGATGGGGGCTGCGCCGCTCGTGCCGTTCCACTGCACCAGCCGCCCGTCGGCGGACACGCCGATGAGCTTCTCGCTGGGCGCGGCGACCCCGAGCGTGATCCCCTGTGTCGACGCTTCGACGCTGGCGTTCCCCTGCGGATCGACGCCGGCGACGGTGAGCACCCCCGGAATGGTCGCCGGGGCGCCGACGCGCGTCGTCCCGCTGCCGCGGTTCCCCGCGGCCACCACCACCACGACGTCGTTCTCGAAGGCGTACAGGAACGCGTCGTCCCAGCTCTCGGGCCAATCGGGCACGTTCGTCGTGAGCGAGAGGTTGATGATGTCGGCGCCGTGGTCGACGGACCAGCGGATCGCCTCGGACATCTGATCGGCGAACGACCGTGTCGCGGCGGACCCGAAGCCGACCGAGACCGACAGCAGCTCCGCTTCGGGGGCCACCCCGATCATGCCGGTGTCGGGGCCGGTCCCCCGACCGGCGGCGAGCGAGGCCACCCAGCTGCCGTGATCGGCATCGACGGCGCCGACCGGCGTCCGGCCGTCGGGACTGCCGGCTCCCGACACGTCCGTGCCGCCGACGACGGCACCGTCCAGCTCGACGGGACCGCGTCCGATGCCGGTGTCGATCACGGCGATCCTGACGCCCGCGCCGCGCGTGGTCTCCCACGCCTTCTGGACGCCGTAGTCGGTCAGCCAGTACTCGGCCGCGCGCACCGGATCCGTCTGCGCGGCGGGCGACGGCGCGACGTCGGGCATCGGCGAAGCCGCCGTCAAGGTCGCCGCGACCACCGCCGCCGCGGCCAGGGCGCGCACGCTCATCCGCCCGACCCGGGCTGGACGCACACGCACCGATCGGGAGACCAGGCGGACAGCTCGAGCGCGCGGTCCCCGATCGGGTTGACGCCGCGGCCGGCGGCCAGCGCGTGGCCGGCGAGGGCATGGAGGCACTTGACCCGGGTCGGCATCCCGCCCGCGGAGATGCCCTCGATCTCGCCCACCTCGCCGTAGGCCGCGCGGTCGCGGAGATACGCCTCGTGTGCTCGCGCGTACCCCGCCGCCAGCTCCTCGTCGGCGGCCAGCTCCTCGCTCAGCTCGCGCATCACGTGGTCCGCTTCGAGCACCGACATCGCCGCGGTCGCCGCCGGATGGGTCAGGTAGTAGAACGTCGGGAAGGGCGTGCCGTCCGGAAGCCGGGGCGAGGTCGCCACCACCGTCGGATTGCCGCAGACGCATCGGGCGGCGATCCCCACGACCCCGCGTGCGGGACGGCCGAGCTGTTCTCGCAGAACGGCCAGGTCGGCATCGCTGACAGGGGGGAAGGGCGGGGTCGTCACCCCGTCAGGCTACCGGCGCCCGCTGGGACGGCGCTGGATCGAGCGCCGACCGGCAGCCGTCACGGCGCGGGCGTGGTGCTGGGTGCGGGGTCGGGTACGCCGATGGTCAGCGGGGCGACGGTCTGTGCGAGGCCGGCCTCGGTGACCGAGCGCACCAGCTGGGTCATCCAGTCGGTCCGGGTCTGCTCGACGTCCTCGCTCACCGGCGCCTGCTCCTGCGGCTTCTGCTCCGGCGGCAGGTCGTCGTCGACGAGATACACCACCTCGCCCGGCCGGACGTAGTAGAGCCGCTCGCGCGCCTGGGTGGTGATGTACGCCGGATCCCGCCAGCGCTCGCGCTGGGACTCCAGCTCCGCCACCTCCTCGCGGCTGAGCTGCACCGCCTTCTCGAGGGCGGTGATGCGCTGCCGCTGATCCACGTAGGTGCCGATGGTCGGCACGAGCACGAACGCGGCCAGGACGACCAGCCCGAGCATGATCACCATGAATCCGGACAGCCGGATGCCGCCGAGCCATTCGCGGACGTCGACCCGCCCGCGCGGGGGCCGTCGCGCGGGACGCGCTGCCTTCGAGGAACGAGAAGAGGGAGCCGTCGATCTCGCCACGGCTCCCCCTTCCTGTCAGAACGTCCTCAGCGCATCAGCCCTTGAAACGGGGGAACGCCGAGCGACCCGCGAACACCGCGGCGTCGCCGAGCTCCTCCTCGATGCGCAGAAGCTGATTGTATTTCGCGACCCGCTCGCTGCGGGCGGGCGCGCCGGTCTTGATCTGACCGCAGTTCACCGCGACGGCGAGGTCGGCGATCGTGGTGTCCTCGGTCTCACCCGACCGGTGCGACAGCATCGAGCGGTAGCCGTTCTGCGTCGCGAGCGCGATCGCGTCGAGCGTCTCGGACAGCGTGCCGATCTGGTTCACCTTCACCAGCAGCGCGTTGGCGACGCCGAGGTCGATGCCGCGCTGAAGGCGGGTCGGGTTCGTGACGAAGAGGTCGTCGCCGACGAGCTGCACCTTCGAGCCGATCGCGTCCGTGAGCGCCTTCCAGGCGTCCCAGTCGTCCTCGGCGAGGGCGTCCTCGATCGTGACGATGGGGTAGTTCGCGACGAGGTCGGCGAAGTACGCGGTGAGCTGCTCGGCGCTCCAGGGCTTGCCCTCGACGGTGTAGACGCCGTTGTCGAAGAACTCCGTCGCGGCGACGTCGAGGCCGACGGCGATGTCCGTTCCCGGGGTGAAGCCGGCCTTCTCGATCGCGCGGATCAGGAAGTCCAGCCCCTCGCGGTTGCTCGGCAGGTCCGGCGCGAAGCCGCCCTCGTCGCCGAGACCGGTGGCGAACCCGGCGGCCTTCAGCTCGCCCTTGAGGACGTGGTACACCTCGGTGCCCCACCGCAGCGACTCCGCGTAGGTCTCGGCGCCGATGGGGGCCAGGAAGAACTCCTGGAAGTCGATGCCGTTGTCGGCGTGCTCGCCGCCGTTGATGACGTTGAACAGGGGCACGGGCAGCACGTGCGCGTTGGGTCCGCCGAGGTAGCGGAACAGCGGCAGGTCCGCCGAGTCCGCGGCGGCCTTGGCGACCGCGAGCGACACGCCGAGGATGGCGTTCGCACCGGTGCGCGACTTGTTCTCGGTGCCGTCGGTGCCGATGAGGATCTCGTCGACGAGGCGCTGCTCGCTGGCCTCCACGCCCTCCACGGCCGGGCCGAGCTCGTCTATGACCGCCGCGACGGCCTTCAGCACGCCCTTGCCGCCATAACGGCCCTTGTCGCCGTCGCGGAGCTCGTACGCCTCGAAGGCGCCGGTGGACGCGCCGGAGGGAACGGCGGCGCGCTGGACGATGCCGTCATCGAGCAGCACCTCCACCTCGACGGTCGGGTTTCCGCGCGAATCCAGGATCTCGCGCGCGCCTACAGCCTCGATCAGTGCCACAGGGGGTCTCCTTGCTTGTGGAGGGTGGTTCGTCGGAGCATCGTCGGTCCGGTCCCCAGCCTAGTGACCGGCATGGGGGCGCCGTCACACCACGATCGCGACCGCGATGCCGTCCCAGCCCTTGGCGTCGAGCGTCTGGATCGCGGTCGCGTCGAAGCGCGGGTCGCGGCCGAGCATCTCCAGGCCCCGCTGCACGCCGATGATCTGAGGATTCTCGGTCGCGGGGTTGGCGACCTCGCCCCCGCGGACGGTGTTGTCGACGACCACGACGGTGCCCGGCCGTCCGAGGCGCGCGGCCCAGTCGAGGTAGATCGTGTTCGACTCCTTGTCGGCGTCGATGAAGACCAGGTCGAACGGGTCGCCGCCCTCGAGCGTCGGCAGCACGTCGGCGGCGCGCCCGAGCACGATCTCCACCTTCTCGGCCACGCCCGCCCGCTCGAGGTTGGCGCGTGCGATGTCGGCGATGTGCGGCTCGGCTTCCACCGTGACGACGCGGCCGTCGTCGGGAAGGGCGCGCGCGAGCCAGATCGTCGAGTACGCCCCCAGCGTCCCGATCTCGAGCACCCGGCGAGCGCCCGAGATGCGCGCGAGCAGATGCAGCAGCTTGCCGTTGACGGGAGCCACCTCGATCGGCGGCAGCCCGGCCGCGTTCTGCTGCGCCACCGCCTGCTCGAGCGTCGGCTCGTGGCCGACGAGGGTGTCGGTGAGATAGGCGTCGACGCGGTGCCAGCTCTGCGGTGTGGGGTCGGCCATGCCGCCAGCCAACCGGGATGCCGCGCGCGCGTCAAGCGTCGCGCTGCCCGGTCGGCCGCCGGGTCCGTTCCGAGGATGGGCCGCTCACCGTGCGCCGCGGTACTGCGACGCGGTGAGGCCGAGCACCGCCCGGAAGTCGTTCGCGAGGTGCGCCTGGTCGGCGTAGCCGAGCTCCGCCGCGACGACGGCCAGCGACACGGAGGGATCCTCGCGCACCCGCTGAGCGGCTTCCTGCAGCCGCCGGCGACGGATCATCGCCGCGGGAGACAGCCCGACCGTCCGGTGAGCCAGGCGCTGGAGGGTGCGGACCGAGACGCGGAGGTGTTCGGCGGCGTCATCGACGTGGCGGATGGTGGCATCCGTCATCAGCAGATCAGCCATGGCGTTCGCCAGTCGTCCCTCGGCCGTCGGCGGTCCGACGCGCTCCGCCAGCCACGTCGCGACCACCGCCGTCGCCGCGGCGTGCTCGGGCATCGCGTCGACGACGCCGCGATGGAGGTCGACGGCCTCCAGCGTCGTGTGGGCGTCGACGAGCTCGCGCGGCGCGCTGCTCAGGCGCGACAGCGCGGCCGGGCGCAGCAGGGCGCCCACCGCCCAGCCGCTCCCTCGCAGCACGCGCTCCGACGCGCGCGTCGTCGCACCCCACAGCGTCACGCCGCCCGGATCGACGACGAGGTTGGCGGCCGGATAGCCCAGGATCGGCTGACGGGACTCGACGTCCTCGGGAAGATCCCACTCGGGGATCCAGAACCATGCGACCAGCTCGGATGCCTCGGCCGGGGGCGGCACGCGCGTGAAGCGCGGGAGCCGCTCGGGGTAGAGGACGCCGCGCGTCGGGTCGGTCACGCGTGCCACCGTAGCCAGGCGCGCCGACAATCGCGGAACTGTCGCGAATCTCCAAGCCCGCAGCGTCGGCGGAGGCGGAGTATGACGGCATGACCACGACGCAGATCACCGGCGTGACCGGTGCACACACCACGAACGGACGCCCGAACGTCGCGACGACCCTCACGCCCTTCCTCGCGATCCCGCGCGCCAAGGAGGCGCTGGAGTTCTACCGTGACGTGTTCGGAGCGCGCATCGCCGACGTGACCGAGTTCGACGGGATCGTCGTGCACGCGAGCCTGGACTTCGGCGTGGGACTGCTCCAGATCGGCGAGCCGTCGCCGCAGTACCGCCTGGTGCCGGCACCCGAGGGCGAGGACGACTGCTATTCCCTGGGTGTATACGTCCCGGATGTCGACGCGGTGACCGCCCGCGCGGTCGCCGCCGGCGCCACCGTGCGCGAGGAGCCCTCGACGTTCGTGTCCGGCGACCGGTTCTCGAGCATCCGCGATCCGTTCGGCGTGCGCTGGTCGATCATGACCCGCGTCGAGGACCTCTCCGAGGAGGAGAGCGCCGCGCGCGTCGCCGAGTGGGCGGCATCCGTCGGCGAGGGCTGACGAGGACGCTGCCGGCTCTCGCGAAGGCTCAGCGGTCCGGCCGCGCGAACGCGTCCATCACCGCGGGAAGCAGCGCCTCCGCGGTGCGACGGTAGCCCAGGGCGCTCGGGTGGAACCGGTCCAGGCTGAACATCTCGTCCGGCTGGGTGATGAAGAAGGGGCCGACGGCGCGACGCAGCGACACCGCGCGGGCTCCGAGCCGCTCGGCCGCCGTGGCCTGGGCGTCGGCGAGCTGGCGTGAGAGCCGGGATCCGAGGCTGCGCAGCGGCTGGGGCACCGGCCGCAGCGCGCCGAGGTCCGGACACGTCCCGACGACGACCCCCGCCCCGCGTGCCGTCAGCCTGCGGATGGCCTCCTCGAGGTGACGGACGGATGTCGCGATCGGCACGCGGTGGGTGACGTCGTTGCCGCCGACGATCACCACGGCGACGTCCGGCCGGTATCCGTCCGGAAGCCCGTCCAGCTGCGCCTCGAGCATCGACGACTCCGCCCCGACGACGGCGGCGGTGCGCAGGCGCACCGGCCGATGGGCCCGACGCGCCCAGCCTTTGGCCAGCCGCGCGCCCAGCGTGTCCTTGCGCCGCTCCGCTCCCAGTCCCGCGGCGATGGAGTCGCCGAGCACGAGCAGCTCGAGGGGCTCGCCGTCGTAGCGGCGCCGCCACACCCGGTCGGCGTCCAGCGCCTCCTCCCCCAGCGGCTTGCCGATGCGGCGACGGGCCAGGGCGGCCTGCCGTCGCAGCAGCATCCGCCCCGCGGATGCGGCGACGACGGCGCCGCCCGCGGCGCTCCACGCGGCGACGGCGAGGGTCGTGCGGGGCGATCGGCGGGCGTCCGGCATGGCGCCATCCCACCTTCTGCGGGTGAACGGATGCCGTCGCCGCGGTGACGTCCCGCCTCTCGGCCGACCTCGCGGGACGTCCGGCCGGCCGCCCACGCGCGGCCGGGCGGTCCCGGCCACCTGGGCGACCGGCGAGCCCGGTAGAGTGCGCGCCGTGACGACCCCCTCCCTGCAGCGACGCCTCGGCCTCGGCGACGCCGTCTTCATCGGTCTCGGCTCGATGATCGGCGCCGGCGTCTTCGCGGTGTGGGCGCCCGCCGCGGACGCCGCGGGCGCGGGCCTGCTCGTCGGGCTGGGCATCGCCGCGATCGTGGCGTTCGGGAACGCGACCTCGTCGGCGCAGCTGGCGGCGGCGCACCCGACCTCGGGCGGGACCTACGCCTACGGTCGCGCCGAGCTCGGGCCCTGGTGGGGTTTCGTCGCGGGATGGGGCTTCGTCATCGGCAAGACCGCCAGCTGCGCCGCGATGGCGCTCACGGTCGCCGCCTACGTCGCTCCGGCCGCGTGGGAGAGGCCGGTGGCGATCGCGGCGGTCATCGTCCTCGCCGCCGTCAACTGGTTCGGCATCACGCGCACGGCGACGCTCGCGCGCGTGCTCGTGGTCGTCGTGCTGCTCGCCCTCGCGGTCGCATCGGCGAGCGCGTTCGCAGACGACGGCAGCGGCGCGTGGACCGTGCCCGGCGGCGTGTTCGCCGACGGGTGGTACGGCATCCTCCAGTCGGCGGGTCTGCTGTTCTTCGCGTTCGCAGGGTACGCGCGCATCGCCACCATGGGCGAGGAGGTGCGTGATCCGCAGCGCGTCATCCCGCGCGCGATCGTGATCGCCTTCACGATCGCGCTCGTCGTGTACGCCCTCGTCGCCGTCGCCGTCCTCGCCGCCCTCGGCCCGGCGGGTGCGGCGGACTCGGACCAGCCGCTCGCGGACGCCGCGGCTGCGTGGGCGCGCCCCGTCGTGATCGCCGGCGCCGCGGCGGCGTCGCTCGGCGCGCTTCTCGCGCTCATCGCCGGGGTCAGCCGGACCACGCTCGCGATGGCGCGGGAGCGGGATCTTCCCCGCGTGCTCGCGGCGGTGCACCCGCGCTGGCACGTGCCCCACCGCGCGGAGCTGGCGGTGACCGCCGCCGTCGTGCTGCTGGTGGCGCTGCTGGACCTGCGCGGGGCGATCGGGTTCTCGTCCTTCGGCGTGCTGCTGTACTACCTCGTCGCCAACGTCGCTGCATTCCGCCAGCGCCCGCCGGCCCGCCGGTACCCGCGCGTGCTGCAGATCGTGGGAGCGGCAGGATGCCTCCTGCTGTGCGCCACGCTCCCTTGGCAGAGCGTGGTGGCGGGCGTGGCCGTCGTGCTCGCCGGCGTGGCCTACCGCGGGGTGCGGCTGTGGCTGCAGCGGCGCCTCACGACAGCGGCTTGATCTCCAGTCCGTCGCGGCCGGTGCCGGCCGAGACGGTGGCGAATGCCGTGTACCCGTCTGCGGCCGCCCGCTCGAGCAGCGCCTTGAGGTTCTTCGTCCGGCGCTCCAGGCGGACGCGGGACCCCTCGGCGACGAGGGCCGCCTTCAGCGCGAGCAGCGCCCCCTCGCTCACGTCGCGGTCGTGGACGAGCACGACCGCGGGCGTCGCGGCGTCGGCGCGCTCGGGAACGAGGTCCACGATGCGCTCGAAGCCGATCGAGAACCCGACCGCGGGCACGTCCTGCCCGAGGAAGCGGCCGATCATGCCGTCGTAGCGGCCCCCGCCGCCGAGCGAGTAGCCCACCGAGGGGTGGGCGAGCTCGAAGATGGTGCCGGTGTAGTACCCCATGCCGCGCACGAGGAACGGGTCGAACACGAGCGGGATGTCGCCTTCGATGCCCCGCGCCGCGGCCACCGCCTCGCCGATGCCGACGAGGTGGGCCACGACGTCGCCCGGAGCACCGTCCGGAAGGGCCGCGCGGACCTGCGCCTCGCCGTAGGGCCGGTGCCCATCCGTCTGCGGCCGGTCGAGGAACTCCGCGAAGGCGTCGACGGCGGCCGGCGTCGCGGCGCGCTCCCGCAGCTCCGCCACGACACCGGCGGGCCCGACCTTGTCGAGCTTGTCGATCGTGATGAGGACACCGGGGCGCTCCTCCGGTGCGAAGCCGAAGTCCTCGAGCATCCAGTCCAGCGCCCGGCGGTCGTTGATGCGCACGCTGCCGCCCTCGAGGTCGAGGGCGTCGAGCGTGTCGAGCGTCGCGACGACGAGCTCCGCCTCGGCGCGCGCGGACTCGTCGCCGATGATGTCGATGTCGCACTGCATGAACTGGCGGTAGCGGCCCTTCTGCGGCCGCTCGGCACGCCACACCGGCGCGATCTGGATGGACCGGAAGACGCTCGGCAGCTGACCGCGGTTGGTGGCGTAGAACCGCGCCAATGGCACCGTGAGGTCGTAGCGCAGACCGAGGTCGGTCAGTGCCGACGGCTCGTCGGCCGCCGCGCGGATCGCCTCGGGGTCCAGTCCGCGCTTGAGCACGTTGTACGCGAGCTTCTCATTGTCGCCGCCGATGCCGGCGTGCAGGCGCCCGTACTCCTCCATCACCGGCGTCTCGATCTCGTCGAAGCCGTGCGCGCGATACCGCTCGCGGATCACGGCGAGCACGCGCTCGCGACGGGCCTTGTCTGCCGGGAGGAAGTCGCGCATGCCGCGCGGCGGATTGACCGATGCCACGCAGCTATCTTCCCAGGTCGGTCAGGACCGATCTCCCGCGGCGCCGGCCTCGGCGTCGCGGATGGTGGCGGTCAGGGACCGCAGCCGCTCGCGCAGCGCGCGCTCGGCGTCCCAGCCGCGCCGGCGCGCCGTGGCGGCGAGGACGAGCAGCGCCTCGCCGAGCTCCTCCTCCGACGCCGGTCCGTCCTCGGCGTGCGGGACGTCCACGCCCGCCTGCGCCGCCTTGCCCACGAGCTTCTGGGCGAGTGCGAGGCCCGGCATCCGCTCGCTCACGCCGTCGAGGACGCTCGTCCGCGTGCTCTTCTCGGCCGCCTTGGCGGCGTTCCAGTGCACGAGCACCTCTTCGGGCGTCGTGGCCACGGCGTCGCCGAAGACATGGGGATGCCGCCGCACCATCTTCTCGGTGAGGCCGCGGGCGACGTCGTCGATGTCGAACGGGTCGTCGGGGTCGCGCGAGGCGATCTCGGCGTGGAACAGCACCTGCCAGAGCAGATCGCCGAGCTCTTCGCGCAGCTCGTCGCGCGTGCCCTCTTCGACCGCGTCGATGAGCTCCGCGCTCTCCTCGACCAGATACGGCACGAGGGCGCGATGGTCGATGCGCTGCGTCCACACGCACCGGTCCCGCACCGCGCGCATCGTGTCGGCCGCCTCTCGCAGGGCATCCGGACCGGCGGCGTCACCCGTTGTGCTCATGCGATCTGTCCCTTCGTCGCCGAGGGCGGCGGCACCTCATCCTCTCGCGCCGACGGCTGCGTCCTGCGATAGTGGCGGGCACGCTGTGCGACGAGGAACGCGCCGAGGACGATCGAGATCACGGAGCCGCCGAGCACCCCGAGCGTGGCCTCGTCCCGGACCACCGGGGCATCCGCGAAGGCCAGCTCCGACAGCAGCAGCGACACGGTGAAGCCGATCCCTCCCAGCGCGCCGGCGGCGATCAGGTCCAGCAGCGACAGGTGCGGCGGCGTTCCGCGGTTCCCCACGCGCAGCGAGATCCACCCGGCGATCGAGATGCCGACGATCTTCCCCAGCGGCAGGGCGACGAGGATGCCCCAGAAGGCCGGGGACAGCTCGGTGGGCGAGACCGCCGGAATCGCCACGAGCGCGGCCGAGAACGCGAACAGGGGCAGGACGATGCCGTTCACCCACGGCTCGAGCTCGTGACGCACGCGCAGGGCGGGCTGCTGCGCCATGGCGAGACCGAGGGCGACGCCCGCGATCGTCGCGTGGACGCCCGAGAGGTACACCAGCACCCACGTCGTGATGGCCAGGGCGCCCAGGGCGATCGCGATCGGCAGCCGCGCCCGTGTGTCGAGGAAGCGGCTGAGGATTCCGAAGAGGATGACGGTGAGCGCCGCGAGAGCGAGGAGGCCCAGATCGACGTCGCTGGTGAACAGCACGGCGATGAAGACGATGCCCACGATGTCGTCGAGGATCGCCAGGGCCAGGAGGAAGATCCGGATGCCGGACGGCAGCCCCTTCCCGAAGACCGCGAGCACCCCCAGCGCGAAGGCGATGTCGGTGGCGGTGGGGATGGGCCAGCCGTCCACGGCGTCGGTGCCGAACGTGAACACGAGGAAGACCGCGACGGGGACGATGACGCCGCCCGCCGCGGCGATGGCCGGCTGAAGGGCTTTGCGCGCCGAGTTCAGCTGACCGTTGGTCAGCTCGAACTGCAGCTCGACCGCGACGACGAAGAAGAACACCGCCAGCAGCGCGTCCTGGATCCAATGCCCCACCGACATCTCGAAGACGCCCGGGATGCCGACGTACGCGTTCTTCGCGGCTTCCGCGGTGGGACCCAGCGGCGAGTTGGCCACGATCAGGGCGAGCACGGCGGCGGCGAGGAGGACGACCGCCGGAAAGCGGGCGGAGCGGAGCAGGGACACGAGGGTCCTTTCGTCGAGTCGGAGCGTGGCGCGATCGCGCATCGCCGACCAGACTTCCCGGCACACCAGGCATCCAGTCTACCGGGGCGACCTCACGCGCGACGGCGGGGGTCGGCGTCACACGAGGTCTCGCGTCGTTCCGGCCTTCCCGAGCCCGGATAGCCTGGAGCGATGCGCGAACTGACCCGAACCGAAGCGATCGACCTCGTGGGCCGCTACGAGGCGGAGCAGGAGATTCCCGAGCGCATGCGCGCCGACGTGCGCATGCTGGGCGCACTGCTGGGCCGCGTCCTGCGCGAGAGCGGCTCGCCTGGTCTGTACGAGGACGTCGAACGCCTGCGCACCGCGACGATCCAGGCGTACACGGACGAGACGCCCGAGGCGTTCGCGCGTGCGGCGGCGATCGCGGATTCGTTCACGGTCGCCCGCGCCGAAGAGGTGGCACGCGCCTTCACCGCCTATTTCCACCTGGTCAACCTCGCGGAGGAGCACCAGCGCGTGCGGGTCCTGCGCGAGCGCGACGGCCGGCCCGACCGAGAGCACGCGACCGATTCGGTCGCGGCGGCGTTCGTGCGTCTGGCCGCGGAGGTGGGCGACGACACCGCGCTCGCACGGCTGCAGCGCATGCGCTTCCACCCCGTGTTCACCGCGCATCCGACAGAGGCCCGGCGGCGCGCGGTCTCGTCGAGCATCCGGCGGCTCGCGACGCTGCTCGAGGAGCACGACGCGTCACTGCGCAACGGCGCCGACGAGCGGCGCGCCGAGCGGCGCATGCTCGAGGAGATCGACACCCTGTGGCGCACCGCTCCGCTCCGGCCCGAGAAGCCGTCGCCGGTCGACGAGGTGCGCGCCGTGATGGCGGTGTTCGACGAGACGCTGTTCTCCGCGGTCCCCCACGTGTACCGCCGCGTCGATGACGCGCTGCAGGGCCCGGCAGCCGGCGGACGCGCACCGATCGTGCGGCCCTTCGTCCGCGTGGGCTCGTGGGTCGGCGGCGACCGAGACGGCAACCCGTTCGTGACGGCGTCGGTCACGCGCAAGGCCGCCAAGATCGCCAGCGAGCACGTGCTGCTGGGCCTGGAGAACGCGGCCAGCCGCATCGGCCGCACCCTCACGCTCGACGCCACCACGACGCCGCCGAGCGCCGAGCTGATGGCGCTGTGGCACCGGCTCAGGGCCGCCGATGAGGACGCCGCGAACGAGATCGCCAAGCGCAGCCCCGACGAACCCCACCGCCGCATCCTGCTGCTCATCGCCCGCAAGATCGCCGCGACGCGTGAGCGCAACGCCGATCTGGCGTACGGCGACCCGGAGCATCTGCTGGCAGACCTTCGCACCGTGCAGGACTCCCTCGTCGCCGCCGGCGCGTCGCGGCAGGCGTACGGGCACCTGCAGCAGCTGCTGTGGCAGGTCGAGAGCTACGGGTTCCATCTCACCGAACTGGAGGTGCGTCAGCACTCCGCCGTGCACGCGAAGGTGCTGGCCGAGCTCGACGCGGGCGGGCCGCGGTCCGAGCTGACCGAAGAGGTGCTCGAGGTCTTCCGGACGATCGGCTTCCTGCAGGAGCGCTACGGACCGCGCGCCGCGGGCCGCTACATCGTCTCGTTCACCCGGTCGGCCGACGACCTCGCGGCCGTCCACCGCCTCGCCCGCTACGCCGTCGGGCCGGACGGCACTCCGCCCGTGCTCGATGTCATCCCGCTGTTCGAGACCTTCGCCGACCTGCAGGCCGCCCCGCGCATCCTCGCCGAGATCGCGCTGCACCCCGAGTTCGCCGCGCGGCTGGAGGCCACCGGCCGCCGGCTGGAGGTCATGCTCGGCTACTCCGACTCCTCCAAGGACGTCGGCCCGGTGGCGGCGAACCTCGCACTGTACGAAGCGCAGGCCGCGATCTCGGCCTGGGCGCGCGAGAACCGCATCGAGCTGACGCTGTTCCACGGCCGCGGCGGGGCGCTCGGACGCGGCGGCGGCCCGGCGAACTCCGCGATCCTGGCCCAGCCGCCGCACTCCGTCGACGGCCGGTTCAAGCTGACCGAGCAGGGCGAGGTCATCTTCGCCCGCTACGGCGACCCGGCGATCGCGATGCGTCACATCGACCAGGTCGCCGCGGCGATCCTGCTCGCCTCGGCCCCGTCGAACGAGGAGCGCAACCGTGCCGCCGCGGAGCGCTACGCGCCGGTCGCCGCGACGATGGACGCGGCATCCCGTGAGCGATTCTTCTCGCTCGTGAAGGCGCCGGGGTTCGCGCCGTGGTTCGCTCGCGTGACGCCGATGGAGGAGATCGGCCTGCTCGCCCTGGGCTCGCGTCCGGCGCGCCGGGGGCTGTCGGTCGAGTCGCTCGAGGACCTGCGCGCCATCCCGTGGGTGTTCGCGTGGACGCAGGCCCGCATCAACCTCGCCGGCTGGTTCGGACTGGGAACGGCCCTCGAGGCGGTCGGCGACGAAGTGCTGCTGCAGACCGCGTACACGGAGTGGCCGCTGTTCCGCACGCTGATCGACAACGTCGCGATGAGCCTGGCGAAGGCCGACGACCGGATCGCCCGTCACTATCTCGAGCTCGGCGACCGCGAGGACCTCGCGGCGCTCGTGCGCGAAGAGATGGCGCTGACGCGCTCATGGGTGATCCGCGTGACAGGCGGCACCGAGCTGCTGGGCAACAAGCCGGTGCTCCAGCGCGCCGTGAAGATGCGCAGCCCGTACGTCGACGCACTGTCCCTGCTGCAGCTGCGGGCTCTGCGCGCCCTGCGTGAGGCCCCGGAGGGGGCGCCGGTGGACCCCGAGCAGCAGCGGCTCCTGCTGCTGTCGGTCAGCGGCGTCGCCGCGGGCCTGCAGAACACGGGGTGAGTCGCGACGCGCCGCGCGTCGCTTCCAGGCCTCTCGCGTGGCGGAGTTACGGTGGCGCCATGGCAGGAATGATCGTCGCCGAAGTCTGCCCCGGCTGCGGGTCGCTCGAGGTGCGAGCCGGCGAGCCGGGCTGGTTCCGCGTCGAGCTCGACCGTCGCGCCGACCTCGACGACGGCGTGCTCGAGCGCCTCGAGTTCGAGTGCCGGGACTGCCGACTCGTGTGGAGCTGACGACCGGGACGGCGTGATGCGACGTCGGCGCCGGCGCCGGCGCCGGCGCTCGAGCGTCGTCAGTCCAGGCGCCGGTCGTCCGCGTGGCGGGCGAGGCTGCGGCCGTAGCGCTCGGTGAGCTGCACCATCAGGTCAGGCGTCTCGCGATCCAGACCGAAGACGTAGCCCGGGAAGTCCAGCTCGCGCTGGGCGGCCCAGATCTCCTCGTGCCGGTCCGGGGAGAGGATCCGGACGGGATCGCCGACGGCGACCCAGCCGATCGGAACGACACTCTCGGGAGGGAGCGTGGTGCGCAGGTGCACCACCGCGTTGATGCGCACCTCGCTGCGCGCGCCGATCCGGGCGCCGTTGAACACGCGCGTGCCCGTGGCGAGGAACACCTCCTCCTCGATCACCGCACCCGAGACGCTCGCCATCGGGCCGATCAGCACGTGGTCGCCGACGTGCACGGGGTTGGTCGATGTGGCGCGGATGAGCGCGTTCTCCATCACGATGACGCTCTCGCCGAGCGTGAGCGCTCCCCCTTCGGCGGTGATCACCGCGCCGTGCAGGATCCGGCAGCCGGCGCCGATGCGCACGTCGCCGCTGATCACGGCCGTCGCCGCGACGACGGCATCCGGATGGATGCGGGGCTGGGCCCCGAGGTGCTGAAAGCGCATCGGTCCTCCTCGGTGGGCGCCAGCGTAGCGCGACCGGACCCGCACTCGTCACACCCCATTCCGAGCGCGTTAGGCTGTACTCTCCGAGCCGCGCGCGTTCGCCGCGCGACCCGGCCGCCTCGCGATCCGCGTGGCGGCGGGATGCCCCGCGACCCGCGAGGCTCTCCATGGCTGCGGACGTCCCCGTCTTCCGGAAAGAAAGCTCCACCTCCGTGACCGACACTCTCGTCGCCCTTCCCTCTGCCGTCCGTGACGTCTTCGACACCGTGCTGGCGCGCAACCCGCACGAGCCGGAGTTCCAGCAGGCCGTGCACGAAGTGCTCGACTCGATCGTCCCCGTCCTCGAGCGCCACCCGGAGTTCGTCGACGGCGGCATCGTCGAGCGCATCGTCGAGCCCGAGCGGCAGATCCTCTTCCGCGTGCCGTGGATCGACGATGCGGGGCGGCTGCAGGTCAACCGCGGATTCCGCGTGCAGTTCTCCTCGGTGCTCGGCCCGTACAAGGGCGGTCTGCGCTTCCACTCGTCGGTGAACCTGTCGATCATCAAGTTCCTCGGCTTCGAGCAGATCTTCAAGAACGCCCTCACCGGGCAGGGCATCGGCGGCGCCAAGGGCGGCAGCGACTTCGACCCGCACGGGCGGTCGGATGCCGAGATCATGCGCTTCTGCCAGTCGTTCATGAACGAGCTCTACCGTCACCTCGGCGAGCACACCGACGTCCCCGCCGGAGACATCGGCGTGGGCGCCCGCGAGATCGGCTACCTGTTCGGTCAGTACCGCAAGATCACCAACCGCCACGAGTCGGGCATGTTCACCGGCAAGGGCGTGCAGTGGGGCGGCGCCGAGGTGCGCACCGAGGCGACCGGCTACGGCGCGGTCTTCTTCGTGCAGAACATGCTCGGCGTCCACGGCGAGTCGATCGCCGGCCGCCGCGTGGCGGTGTCGGGGTCGGGCAACGTCGCGATCTACGCGATCGACAAGATCCATCAGCTGGGAGGCATCCCGGTGACCGCGTCGGACTCCTCCGGGTATGTCGTCGACGACGCCGGCATCGACGTCAGGCTGCTTCGCGAGATCAAGGAGGTCGAGCGCGCCCGCATCGCCGAGTACGCCGCGCGCCGCCCCGGTGCCCGCTTCGTCGAGGGAGCCCGGCCGTGGGAGGTCCCCGTCGACATCGCGATCCCGTCGGCGACGCAGAACGAGCTGGACGAGGACGACGCGGCGGCGCTGATCGGCGGCGGCATCCGTGCGGTCGCGGAAGGCGCGAACATGCCGTCCACCCCGGCCGCCGTCGCGGCGTTCCACGACGCCGGCGTCCTGTTCGGGCCCGGAAAGGCCGCCAACGCCGGCGGTGTGGCGACGTCCGCGCTCGAGATGAGCCAGAATGCGTCACGCCAGCGGTGGAGCTTCACCGACAGCGAGGACAAGCTCCGCGCGATCATGACGGACGTGCACGACGCGGCTTTCCATGCCGCCGAGCGCTACGGGCGTCCGGGCGACTACGTCGTCGGCGCGAACGCCGCCGGCTTCGAGCGCGTGGCGCACGCCATGCTCGCGCAGGGCGTCATCTGACCGCAGCGGGACGGGGTGGGCCCGCCGATCGTAGAATCGAGTGTGCGTGCCGCGACGCTCGATGAGCTCTTCGAACTGCTCGACCGACGATTCGCCGAGCGGGCGGGCGGCGACCGGACGAGCGCTTCGGCGGCCCGCTTCTGGGAGGAGCTGCTTCAGCGCGACGGCCACCCGCTGAACACCGACCGCCCCGACGAGCCGCTCGTCGACTGGCATGAGCGTGGCCTGCTCGGCACGCTCTCCGGCGCCCGCGTCCTGGACGTCGGCTGCGGGAACGGCCGCAACGGCGGATGGCTCGCCGAGCGCGGGGCCGAGGTCGTCGGCATCGACCTCGCCGCGGCCCTGCTGGATGCGGTTCGCCCCACGCTGCCCGCGCGCATGACCGTGCAAGCCGTCGACGTGCTGCGCGACGAGCTGCCGAGGGGCCCGTTCGACCTGATCTACGATTCGGGGTGCTTCCACCATCTGGCCCCTCACCGCCGCTTCACGTACCTCGAGCGCGTGATGCCCCTCCTCGCGCCGGGGGGTCGCTACGGGATCGTGGCGTTCTCCCACGAGCGTCAGCCCAGTCCCGGCGACGCCGACATCCTCGCTTCCGGAGACACCGCCGGCGGCACCTCGTTCCTGCTCGAGGACCTCGAGCGGATCTTCCGGCCGTGGCAGCCCCTCGAGCTGCGCCCGGTGAGACCCGACGTCGACGGCGCCTTCGGATACGACTTCCTCAACGCCGGTCTGTTCCGGGCCTGACCGCCTCCGCCGGGCCTCGGCCCGGCCTCACGCTCGAGCAGCGGCCTCCGACGTGGCATCCGATTCGGCCTTCTTCGGCGGCCACAGCTGATCCAGCAGCTGCGCCACCCACGCGATGAGCTCGCCGTCGCGGAGCACTTCGCCGCCGGCGGACGGCAGCGGCACGACCAGCGCCTCTCCCCCCGCCAGCAGCTTCGCCTTCGGGTACAGCCGCTGCAGGCGGACCCGCATGGAGTCCGGGAGGTTGGCCGGCGCGAGGCGCAGGTTCGGACCCATGGCCACGACGTCGCCGAGGCCCGCCTGGCCCGCGCGCCGGCGCAGGCGCGCGACGGCGATCAGCCCGTCGACCTCGGCCGGCGGGTCGCCGTAGCGGTCGGCCAGCTCCTCGAGCACGGCGTCGATCGCGTCGTCGGAGGCCGTGGCGGAGGCGGCGGCCGACAGCTTCTGGTAGGCCTCGAGCCGCAGGCGCTCGCTGTCGATGTACGACTCGGGAATGCGCGCCTCGACCGGCAGCTCCAGGCGGAGCTCCGTCGGGCCCTCCGCCTCCTCGCCGCGGAACGTCGCGACGGCCTCGCCGATCATGCGCAGATACAGGTCGAAGCCGACACCGGCGATGTGACCGGCCTGCTCGGCTCCCAGGAGGTTGCCCGCGCCGCGGATCTCGAGGTCCTTCAGGGCGACCTGCATGCCCGACCCCAGGTCGTTGTTGACGGCGATGGTCTCGAGGCGGTCGGCCGCCGTCTCGGACAGCGGCTTGTTCTCGTCGTAGAGGAAGTACGCGTACGCACGCTCGCGGGCTCGTCCCACGCGGCCGCGCAGCTGGTGCAGCTGCGACAGTCCGTACTTGTCCGCGCGGTCGATGATGATCGTGTTGGCGTTGGAGATGTCCAGGCCCGTCTCGACGATCGTGGTGCACACCAGCACATCGGCGCGGCGCTCCCAGAAATCGTCGACGACCTGCTCGAGCTGGTGCTCGCCCATCTGGCCGTGGGCGACCGCGATGCGCGCCTCGGGCACGAGCTCGGCCAGATGCGCAGCCACCCGCTGGATCGACGACACGCGATTGTGCACGTAGAACACCTGGCCCTCGCGCAGCAGCTCGCGGCGGATGGCCGCGGCGATCTGCTTGTCGTTGCGGGGCCCGACGTACGACAGGATCGGATGCCTGTCCTCGGGCGGCGTCTGCAGCGTCGACATCTCGCGGATGCCGGTGACCGCCATCTCGAGCGTGCGCGGGATGGGCGTCGCGCTCATGGCCAGGATGTCGACGTTCGTCTTCAGCTTCTTCAGCGCGTCCTTGTGCTCGACGCCGAAGCGCTGCTCCTCGTCGATGATGAGCAGGCCGAGGTCCTTGAACACGACCTTCTCGGTGAGGATGCGGTGCGTGCCGATGACCATGTCGATCGTGCCGTCGGCGAGCCCGGCGACCACCTCGCGGGCCTGCTTGTCGGTCTGGAAGCGCGACAGTGCGCGCACCTTGACGGGGAAGCCCGCGAAGCGCTCGGTGAAGGTCTCGAGGTGCTGCTTGACCAGCAGCGTCGTGGGCACGAGCATCGCGACCTGCTTGCCGTCCTGGATGGCCTTGAACGCGGCGCGGACGGCCACCTCGGTCTTGCCGAAGCCGACGTCGCCCGAGAGCAGCCGGTCCATCGGGATCGGCTTCTCCATGTCGGCCTTGATCTCGTCGATGGTCTGCAGCTGATCGGGGGTCTCGGCGAAGGGGAACGCCTCCTCCAGCTCGCGCTGCCACGGCGTGTCGGGGCCGAAGGCGTGCCCTCGGGCCGCCATGCGCGCCGAGTACAGCTTGACCAGCTCGACGGCGATGTCGCGCACGGCTTTGCGAGCCCGGCTCTTGGCCTGCGCCCAGTCGCTGCCGCCCATCTTCGACAGCGTCGGCGCCTCGCCGCCGACGTACCGCGACAGCAGGTCGAGCTGATCGGTCGGCACGAACAGCTTGTCGCCGGGATAGCCGCGCTTGGAGGGCGCGTATTCCAGGACCAGATACTCGCGGGTGCTCTTGACGGCATTGCGTCCGCCGGTCGACACCTCGCGCTGCGTCAGCTCCACGAACCTGCCGATGCCGTGTGTGGCATGCACGACATAGTCCCCGGCTTTCAGCTGCAGCGGGTCGACCACGGCCTTGCGCCGCGACGCCAGCTTCTTGACCACCCGATTGTCGCCGCCGATGGTGCGGCCGTAGAACTCGGTCTCGGTGAGGACCGCCAGTCGAGCCTCGTGGGACTCGAATCCGCGCTCGAGAGCGCAGGGGACGAGGAGGGCGACCCCCGGGTCGGGGGCGTCCGTCACCGCGTCGACCCTGCGGGCGGCGATCCCGCGCTCGGCGAGCACATCCCGGGCGCGCTCGACCAGACCCGTGCCGGATGCTGCGACCACGACGCGCCAGCCGGCGGCGAGCAGCTCCCCCACATGGGCGGTCGCACCGTCGACGTTGCCGTGGAACGACGGGACCGCCGTTGCGGGCACGCGGATCGTCGCCGCCGCTTCGAGCGCGACGTCGATGTCGTCATCGGCTCGCGCCTGCTGCGCCTCGCGGAGCTCGGCTACGGCATCCGCTTCGCCGGAGTCGAAAGCGCTCAGCGTCCACCACACGCCCTCGCGGGCGTGCGCGGCCTCGCGCAGCTCGGGAAGGGTCAGGAAGTCGCCCGCTCCGAGATCGACGGGCGTCTTCGCGCCCGCGGTCGCGGCGCTCCACGCGGCCTCGAGGAACTCGCGGTTGGTATCGCCGAGCGTGATGGCGCGTGTCACGGACCGCTCGGGATCGATGAGCGCGACGGCGGATGCGCGCGGCAGATAGTCCACCAGAGTCACCAGTCGGTCCACGACTGCGGGAAGGAGAGACTCCATGCCTTCGACCGGGATGCCCGCGGACATCTTCTCGAGCATGCCGGCCAGGCCCGGGAACTCGTCCTTCAGCTGCCGCGCACGACCCCGCACCGCGTCGGTGAGCAGCAGCTCGCGACTGGGCAGCAGCGAGACCTCGCGCACATCGCCCGGGAGCGAGCGCTGATCGGCCACCGAGAACGCGCGGATCTGGTCCACCTCGTCGCCGAAGAACTCCACGCGGTAGGGGTGCGGGGCGGTGGGAGGGAAGACGTCGAGGATGCCGCCGCGCACGGCGAACTCGCCGCGCCGCGACACCATGTCGACGCGCTGATAGGCCAGGTCCACGAGGCGCGCGGCCACATCGCCCAGGTCGTGCCCGCGAGCGCCCGCGAGCAGGTCGATCGCCGCGGCGTCGGTGAGACCGGCCGCGAGCGGCTGGATCGCCGATCGGACGGAGGCCGTCACGACGAGCGGCGAATCGCCGTCCCACGCGGCGATGCGCCGCAGCACCGCGAGACGCGTTCCGACCGTCTCGGCGCTCGGGCTCAGGCGCTCGTGCGGCAGCGTCTCCCATGCCGGGAAGTGCAGGACCTCCGCGCCGGGAAGCAGGGCTTCCACCGCGGGTCCGAGCGACTCGGCGCGGCGCCCGGTGGGCGCGACGAGCAGGACCGCCGGCGGCTTGCCCGCCGCGCGTCGGCGCTCCACGAGCGCTGCCAGCAGCGGTGCGTCCAGACCCTCGACCAGCGAGAAGTCGGCGTCGACGGATGCCGCGGCGACGGCATCCCGGAACGGCTCAGCGTGTTCGAGGGCGCGCACGATCCCGGGAACTGTCACCGCACGAGTCTACGTCGCGCGCCGACGCCTCGGCGGCGGTCGCCCGGCTTCTAGGATGAGACCGTGACCGACGCCCCCGAGCCCCGCACTCCCCCGGCCGGCCACGGACCGTCGACGACGCCCGTTCCGCCCGGCGGCTTCGCGCCGCCCGGCGGCTTCCCGCAGCAGCGCGCGTACGCCCCGCCGGCCGGGTACCCGGTGCCCGCCGGATACGGCCCGGTCGCCGGATCTCCGACGGGACCGCTCGGAGGTGCGGCGGCGCCGCGCTCGCCTGTCACCGGTCGCGTGGCGCTCATCCTGGCACTCGCCGCCACCGTCGGCGCGGCGCTGATGGGCGCGCTCGCGGCGTTCAACATCGGGCTCGGCGCAGGACGCGAGATGGCAGTGCGGCCGTTCGCAGCGGACTTCGACTGGTCGATCCTCACCCCGGTGCGGGACTGGGTGCTCCTGGCCGAGGTGTCCTTCTGGATGGGCACGGTCCTGGGCGTCTGGGCATTCGTGCAGGGCATCGTCGCGATCGCGACCGCGCGGGGAAGAGGACCGGGCATCGCGGCCGTCGTCATCTCGGCGCTCGGCCCCGTCGCATTCGCCGTCGTGGTCCAGGCGCTGGTCACCGCCGGGTTCGCCTCGGGCAACGGCGTCACCGCCTGACGGGTCGACGTCCACGCCGACCGCCGCCCGATCGCGGCGACGAGCGACGACCTCGCGGGATTCAGACCCGCGGGGCGTGATGCTTCTGCTGAGCGGTGACGAGGCCTTCCTCGACGAGGAGCTCGACGGCGTCCGCCGCGTCGCCGACGAGGATCGGCAGGTTCTTGCGCTCGGCGGGCCCGAACGGGTCGAGCACCCAGTCCGCCGGATCCTGGCGGCCGTTCGGGCGTCCGATCCCCACGCGCACACGGGCGAACGCCGTGGAATCCAGAGCCTTGGCCACATCCCGCACGCCGTTGTGCCCGCCGTGTCCGCCGCCGGCCTTGAGCTTGATGGTGTCGAAGGGGATGTCGAGCTCGTCGTGCACGACGACGACATGCTCGGGAGCGATGCCGTAGAACCTCGTCAGTCCGGCGACCGGCCCGCCGGAGACGTTCATGAAGGTGTTCGGCTTGGCGAGGACGAGCTTGGCGCCGCCCGGACGCAGCCACGTCTCCGCCACACGCGCGTTGGCCTTGTGCGCTCGGAATGCCTCGCCCCGCCGCGCCGCCAGCTCATCCACGACCAGCTGCCCGACGTTGTGGCGGGTCAGCTCGTAGCGCGGTCCGGGATTGCCCAGCCCGACGATCAGCCACGTCTGTGCCATGAGTCCATCCTGTTCTGCGCGCGCGTGCCCCGCGGCGCGCCCCCTCACAACGCGGCGAGGGGGCGCGGCATCCGCACCCCCTCGCTCACAGCTGTGGCTTACTCTCCGGCAGCCTCTCCGGACTGCTCGGCGGCGACCTCGGCGTCGGCCGCGGCGATCTCGTCCTCCGCGGCGAGGGTGGCGGCCGGAACCGAGACGGCGACCACGAGGAGCTCGGGGTCCGCGGCCAGCGAAGCGCCGCGGGGCAGCTTCAGCTCGGCGGCGGTGATGTGCGTGCCGTCCTCGAGACCCTCGACGTCGACCTCGATGTGCTCGGGGATGTCCGTGGCCTCGACCTCGAGCGCGATGGTCTGCGCGTCGAGCGTGGCGATCGTGCCCGAGACGGGCTCGCCGACGACGACGACGGGCACCTCCACCTGGAGCTTCTCGCCCCGCTGCACCACGAGCAGGTCGATGTGCTCGATGATCTGGTGCACCGGGTCCTTCTGCACGTCCTTGACGAGGGTCAGGTGCTGCGTGCCGGCGATGTCGAGCTCGAGCAGCGCGTTGGCGCGGCGGACCAGCAGCGACACCTGGTGGCCGGGGAGCGCGACGTGGACGGGGTCGGTGCCGTGACCGTAGATGACGGCGGGGATCTTGCCGGCTGCGCGGAGGCGGCGGGCGAAGCCCTTGCCGAAGTTCTCGCGGATCTCGGCCTGGACTCGGGTGTCAAGCTCGGTCGACATGGTTGCTCCTTGCGGGCCGCTGGCCCGTTCGATCGGAGGCTCGCTCGGTGGCGGGCCTGGTATGGGGGGTCTGTTCTCGACTCGAACGCGCGTGCGTGAGGAAAGCCGCCAGGCCTGCATCACCGCGTCGATCACGGATGCCGCAGCCCGCCGCGTACGCCGGGCGCGAGGCATCCCTCGCCGAAGTTCGCTCCGAGTCTACCAGCGCGCCCGGTACGATGAGAACGAACCCGAGACACGACGGAGGACCCGATGGAGTTCGAGCACGGCTTCTGGTCGCACGCGCTGCTGTGGCTGATCGGCGGCATCACCGCCGTCGGCTGGATCGGGACGATGCTGGCGTTCTGGGGCCTGGGCCGCCAGGCGTACTACAAGGACTGACCGGCGTCCGGGCCGGTTCGCTCTTCCGGCCACACGGCGATGATGACCTTGCCCGAGGCGCGCGAGTCCTTCGCGAGAGCGAAGGCCGCTTCGAGGTCGTCGGCGGATGCCTCGTGGGTGACCACCCGCTCGATCTCGGGATTCTCGTCCAGCAGCACGATCGCCTGATCGATCTCGTCCTTGAACCGGAAGGTGCCGTACCAGCGCAGCTCCTTCGAGATGAAGGGCGCGATGTTGATCGGACGCGCTTCGTCGGGCACCATGCCCACCTGCACGACCGTCCCCGCCTGCCGCGCCGCCCTGAGGGCGGTCGAGATCGACGCCGCCGCCCCGGAGCACTCCAGCACGACGTCGTACGCGCTGTCGGGCACCTGATCGCGGGTGACGTCGATCGTGTGCGCGGCGCCGAGGGCCGCGGCGCGTTCGAGCGGCTCGGCCAGGACGTCGGTCGCCGTGATCTCAGCGGCGCCGGCGATCCGCGCCGCGGCGACGGCGAGGAGTCCGATGGGCCCGGACCCCGTCACCAGCACACGACGCCCACGGACGTCGCCGGCCTTGGACAGACCGTGCAGCGCGACCGCGAGCGGTTCGGCGAGCACGGCCCGCCGCACCGGAAGGGACGCCGGCAGCGGGCGGACCATGGCGCGATCGACCAGGAGGTGCTCGACGAGGGCCCCCTGCGTGTGCGGCCACGTCGACGCGCTGCCGAGGTACGCCCCGCCCGGCCACAGATGCGGGTCGTCGGGGAAGTCGGGGTGCGGCTGACCGAAGGTCGCGGGGTGGACGGTGACCGGCGTCCCGGGCTCCCACTCCCCGGCGGGATCGAAGTCGACGCGCCCGGACACCTCGTGCCCGGGGCTCAGCGGCTCCCGCACCACGAACGCGCCGTTGGCGCCTTCGAAGTAGTAGTGCAGGTCCGAGCCGCAGATGCCGACGTAGTCGATGCGGATGCGCACCTGGTCGCTGGTGGGCTCGGGAACGGGGACGTCCTCCACGCGGATGGATCGGGGACCGTCGATGAATGCTGCGCGCATGCTGCTCTCCTGAAGGCGCGGGTCACACGACGGCGGTCATGCCGCCGTCGACGAAGAGGTTCTGGCCCGAGACGAAGCTCGAGGCATCCGAGACGAGGAAGCGCAGGGCGCCGTCGAGCTCGGAGAAGTGGCCCCAGCGCTGCGCCGGGGTGCGCTGGACGAGCCACGAGGTGAAGGCCTCGTCCTCGACGAGGTCGCGGTTCATCTCGGTGGCGAAGTAGCCCGGCGACAGCGCGTTGACCTGGATGCCGTGGCGGGCAAGGTCCGCCGCCATGCCCTTGGTCAGCTGCGCGATGCCGCCCTTGGACGCCGAGTACGGCGCGATCGTCTGGCGCGCCAGCAGCGACTGGACCGAGGCGATGTTGACGATCTTGCCCGAGCCGCGCTCGATCATCCCCGGAGCGACGAAGCGGGACACGTAGAAGGCGCCGCTGAGGTTCGCGGCGATGATGTCGTCCCAGTCGGCGACCGAGAACTCCGCGATCGGCGCCCGGCGCTGCACCCCGGCGTTGTTCACGAGGATGTCCGGCACACCGAAGCGGGCGACGAGGTCGGCGACGCCGGCCTCCACCGCCGCCGCATCGGTCACGTCGAACGAGACCGATGCGGCGGGTCGACCCGAGAGCTCCGCCGCCTCCGCCGCCGTCGCCTCCGCCGCCGCCGCGTCCCGGCCGTGCACGATGACGCGCGCTCCCGCACGGGCCAGGCCCAGAGCGAGGGAGCGCCCGAGCCCGCGGGTGGAGCCGGTGACGAGGGCGAGGCGGTCGGAGACGTCGAAGAGGTCGGTCATGAGAGGGATCTCCAGGTGACGGTGGATGGAAGAGGCCGGTGGATCAGAACAGCGAGCCGACGGCGAAGACGATCAGCACGAGACCGAACGCCAGCACCGACTCGATGGTCTGCTGCACGGTCCACGTCTTCAGCGTCGTCTTGACGTCCATGCCCATGAGCCGGCCGACGAGCCAGAAGCCGGAGTCGTTGACGTGACCGGCGAACACCGAGCCCGCGGCGGTGGCGAGCGTGATCGCCGCGACCTGCACCGGGTTGAAGTCGCCGGCGATGACGGCGGGCGCCGCGAGACCGGCGGCGGTCACGAGGGCGACCGTGGCGGAGCCCTGCGCGAGGCGGATGACGACCGCGATGATGTACGCCGCCACGATGACCGGCAGTCCCATCGCGCCGAGGGTGTCGGCGAGGGCGTCGCCGATGCCCGAGGCGCGCAGGACCGCACCGAACATGCCGCCGGCGCCGGTGATGAGGATGACCGAGGCCACGGGGCCCAGCGCCGAGTCGACGAGCTTCTCCAGCGCCGTGCCGTTCTCGCCCCGGCGGGTGCCGAGGACGAACATCGCCACGAGCACGGTGATCAGGAGGGCCACCGGCGAGTTGCCCAGCAGCACGAGCAGCTGCACCCAGAGCGCGTCGGCCGACACCGCGCCGATCGTCGAGAGGGTCGTCAGCCCGGTGTTGAGGAAGATGAGGAACATCGGCAGGAGCAGCAGCAGGATGACCGTGCGCGGCTTCGGCGGGTTGACCGGCTGGTCCTCGTCGATCTCGCCGAAGAGGGTGGGCACCGGAAGGGGCAGACGCGCGGCGATGAACCTGCCCCACAGGTAGCCGGAGACGTACCAGACGGGGAAGGCGATCAGCAGGCCCACCAGCAGCACGATGCCGAGGTTCGCGCCGTACAGCTCGGTCGCCGTGACGGGACCCGGGTGCGGCGGCAGGAACACGTGCATCACCGAGAAGGCGGCGGCGGCCGGGATGCCGAAGAGAAGCACGTTCCCCTTGGACACGCGACGGGCCACGGCGAAGACGATGGGCAGCATCATGACCAGGCCCGCGTCGAAGAACATCGGGAAGCCGAGGATCAGCGAGGCGATGCCGAGGGCGAACGGCGCGCGCTTCTCGCCGAAGATGTCGACGAACTTGTCCGCCAGCGCCTTCGCGCCGCCGGAGTGCTCGATCAGTCGGCCCAGCATGGCCCCGAGCGCCACCAGCAGCGCGACGGTGCCCAGGGTGGCGCCCAGTCCATCCGTCAGGGTCTTGGCGATCACCCCCACCGGGATCTGCGCGGCGATCGCCGTCAGCAGCGACACGATGATCAGCGTCAGGAAGGCGTGGACCTTGAAGACGATGATCAGCAGCAGGATGAGTGCGATCGCTCCTGCTGCGATGAGCAGAAGCGGTGCGGTCCCCAGGGTCTGGGTCCAATCTTCCATCGGCGTTTCTCCATTGACGTTCCGGAGCGCACCGGCGTTCTCGCCGGTGCTCCGCGTGTACTATGCGAGCGGCTCGGCGGGTCTCCCCGCGCGGGCCATAGCGATCTAAGCACAAAGATCGTATCTTTACTAACAGAACATCGTATTTGTCAGGAGTGGGCCGTGGCACAGGCATCGCACGACTCGGTGCTGGACGATCTCGGCGTCCGGATCGCCTCCGGCGCGCTCGCGCCGGGCACCGTGCTGACGCTCGCGGGGCTCGAGACGGACTATCGCGTCTCGCGGACCGTGATCCGCGAGGCCGTCCGGGTGCTCGAGGCGATGGGGATGCTGGCATCCCGGCGCCGGGTGGGCGTGACGGTGCAGCCGATGACGTCGTGGAGCGCGCTGGACACGCGTCTGATCGGCTGGCAGCTGGCGGGTCCTCGCCGCGCACAGCAGCTCGTGGTGGTGACCGAGCTGCGTGCCGCGATCGAGCCGGTCGCCGCCCGGCTCAGCGCCGTGCGCGCGAGCGACGTGCAGAGGGCCGAGATCATGCGGCTCGCGACGCTCCTCGAGCAGCTGGGACACGACGGCCGTGGCGACTCCGAGGAGTACCTCGCCGCCGACATCGCGTTCCACGACCTGATCCTGGACGCGAGCGGCAACCTGATGCTGGCGGCGACGAAGCAGGCGATCGCCGCGGTCATCGCCGGCCGGTCCCGCGTCGGTCTCACCCCGCCCGTCCCCGACAGCGAGGCGCTGCACAATCACGTGCAGACCGCCGCGGCGATCGCCCGCGGCGACGCGCAGGCCGCGGAGCATCACACGCGGCGCTACGTCGACGCGGTGCTGGCCGAGGTCAGGCAGTCGCCCTGACGGCGTTCGCCGACACGCCGCCGCCGAGCACCGTGAGCAGGTCCGCGATGGACTGCGCGGCGACACGGGCGACGGCCTCGGAGGTGTGCGCACCGCTGTGCGGCGTGGAGACCACGTGGGGATGCCCCACCAGCGGCGACGCCGACGGCGGCTCGGTCTCGTAGGCGTCGAGCGCGACGCCGAAGAGCCGGCCCTCGTCCAGCGCGCGACGCGCGGCGTCCTCGTCGATCAGGCCTCCGCGCGCGGTGTTGACGACGATGGCGCGGTCGGGCAGGAGATCCAGACGTCGCTCGTCGATGAGGTGGCGCGTCTGCGGGGTCAGCGGAACGTGCAGACTCACCACGTCGCTGCGCCGGCACAGGTCGTCCAGCTCGCACCGCTCCACGCCGGCCGCCTCGAACGCGTCGTCCGGCAGCATCGGATCGTACGCGACGACCGCCATGCCGATGCCTCGCGCGCGCTCGGCGACGAGCCGGCCGATGGCGCCGAATCCGACGACCCCCATCACGCCGCCGGTGAGCTCCCGGCCCTCGCGCCGGGGCCACTCCCCCGCTCGCACCCCGGCGTCCAGCAGCGGGATGCCGCGTGCCACGGCGAATGCCAGACCGATGGCAAGCTCCGCCACCGCGAGGGCGTTCGCCCCCGGCGCGCGGGTCACCACGATGCCGCGCTCGGCCGCCACGGCGAGGTCCACGTTGTCGACGCCGACCCCGTAGCGGGCCACGACGCGCAGCGTGTCGGCGGCGCGCAGCGCCCGCGCACCGAAGTCGTCCACGCCGGCGAGCACGCCGTCGACGCCGGGGAGGACTGCGATCAGCTCATCCTCGGTCATGGGCCGGCCGAACGGGTTGAACACGACCTCGTCGACCGCTTCCCGCAGCGCGTCGAGCACCGGCGCGTCGGGGTTGCGGCACAGGGAGGTGGGCGTGACGAGCACCTTCATCGGGCGGCCTCCGTTCCGGGGCGTGTCTGCGAGTAGTGGTCGAGATACCGGGCGAACCCGGCGTCGTACTGCTCCCGGCGCTCGAGGCGGGGCTGGATGCGGCGCGGCCGGCGGCCGTCGAACGCGGGGTGCTGCGCGGGCAGACCCGCGGCGATGAGGCCCATGCGGACGGCGCCGGTCACCGAGCTGTGCTGCAGCGGCGACACCTCCATCTCCTGACCGAACACGTCGGCCGTCAGCTGGGTCCAGAAAGGCGAGGACAGGACGCCTCCGGAGAGGATGATGCGCCGGGGCATCCCGTTGAGGGCGGTCAGCTCCTTGAAGCAGTGGTACAGCGAGAAGACGATGCCCTCGAGCACCGCCTGGTACATGTCGGCACGGCCGTGGTGGGGCTGAAGCTCGACCAGACCACCACGTCGCTGGTCCTGCCAGCCCGGGCTGCGCTCGCCGAAGAGGAACGGCAGGAAGACGGGAAGGTCGTCCCGGTCCGCCGACAGCAGCGGCTCGATCTCGGAGTAGTCCGTGCTCAGTCCGAACAGGCGCTCGCGCGCCCAGTCGACGCAGTTGCCGCACCCGGAAGTGGCTGCGCCGCTCAGCGCTCCCAGCGGCGACCGGTACGACCAGGTGCTGAGAGCGGGCGAGAACGCGGGATGGCGCGTCGCGACCCGGAGGGCCCCGCTCGTGCCCATCGAGAAGGTCATGTCGCCCGGCTCGGTGGCGAGGTCCCCGACCTGGCTGAGCCCGCCGTCCGGGCCGGGCATCAGCACGGGGATGCCCGCCTTCAGACCGAGCAGGACGGCGGCCTCGGGTGACAGCGGCGCCGTCGCGGTGCTCTCGCGCAGCTCCGGCAGCCCGAGCTCGGTCAGTCCCAGGCGGGCACGGACGTCGGCATCCCACGTGAGCGTGTCAGCGGCGAGCAGTCCCGTGCCCGAAGCCAGGGACGGGGTGGTCGCGACCTCGCCGGTCAGTCGCGCGAAGTTGAGGGACGGCTGGTCCATCGCGGTCAGCCCGTCCAGGGACAGGCCCTGCTCCTTGAGGTACATGGCCTTGAACGCCGGGTAGATCGCGTTGACCATGCACCCCGTGCGCTCATAGAACCACCACGTGAACTCGTGATCCGTCCGCTCGCGCGCCGAGAGGTCCTGGGCGCTCGTGTCCGGCCACTCGCGCACCGGCGTGGCCGCCCGCAGGTCGCGGTCCATCAGCGTCAAGCCATGCCAGGTGCCGCTGAGGACGATCATGTCCACCGGCTGCCCGGCCGCGCTCTCGCGGCCGAGGGCCATCGTCTGCGTGTAGATCGCGTCGGGGTCGCGCACCGACGAGTCGGGCCCGGGCACCTCGAACCGTCGGCTCCGCACGGCCACGCTTCCGCTGTCGGTGTCGAACAGCAGCGTCTTGGCCGATGTCGTGCTGGATTCCAGGGCGAGAATGATCATGTCGGTGTCCGTCGTCGGTGGTTCACAGACCGTGGAGCCTGCGCTCCAAATGATATGATCTTTTCCCTCAGCGTCCCACCCCCGAAGGCGGATATGAGCATTCTCGAGCGCATCTCACTGGCCGCGATCGTTCCGGTCGTCGTCGCGGACTCGGCACAGGAGGGAGCGGCCATCGCCGACGCCCTCGCATCGGGCGGCCTGCCCGTCGCCGAGGTGACCTTCCGCACCCCCGCCGCTCGCGCCGCCATCGCCCGCATCGCCGAGCGCGGCGACATCCTGCTGGGCGCCGGGACTGTCACCACGTCGAAGCAGGTGGACGATGCGGTGGCCGCCGGCGCGCAGTACATCGTGTCGCCGGGGACCTCGCGCGCCGTGATCGAGCGCGCCCTCGAGCACGGCGTGCCCGTGCTCCCGGGTGCCGTCACCGCGTCCGAGATCCAGACGGTGCTGGAGCTGGGGCTGTCGACCGTCAAGTTCTTCCCGGCGCAGACCTCCGGCGGCGCTGCCGCCATCCGCGCGCTCGCCGCGCCGTTCGGCGATGTGACGTTCCTCCCGACCGGCGGCGTCGGACCGGCCAACCTCGCCGACTACCTCGCGATCCCCCAGGTGGTCGCCGTCGGCGGCTCGTGGATGCTGCCGGCGTCGGCGATCGCGCGCGGCGCGTGGTCGGAGGTCACGGCTGCCACCGGCGAGGCGGTCGCCCTCGCTGCGCGCCTGCGGCCCCGCTCGGCGGGCGCCGACACCGCGGCGGCGCGCGTCGCCCGCTGACGCGCGACGTAACACCCGAACGCCAGACTCTAGGCTGAGAACGACCCCCGACGAATCCAGGAGAGCGTGTGTCCTCGAACGATCTTTCGCTGCACGGCGATCAGGCCCGAACGAACATCTCGACCGATCAGGACCAGGCGCCTGACGAAGCGGCGATCGCTCACGAGGGGGCCCCGGCACCGGAGGACGTGGCTCGTCCCACGCCCGAGCCGCAGGGACCGGCTGCCCCGGTGACGGCGACGGCGAACATCGGCGTGGTCGGCCTGGCCGTGATGGGCTCCAACCTCGCCCGCAACCTCGCCAGCCGTGAGGGCAACACCGTGGCGATCTTCAACCGCAGCCGCGTCAAGACCGACGCCGTGCTCGCCGAGCACCCCGAGGCGGAGTTCGTGCCGGCATACTCGTACGAGGAGTTCGCCGCGTCGCTGCAGAAGCCGCGCACCGCCGTGATCATGGTCAAGGCGGGACCGGCGACGGATGCGGTCATCGATGCGCTGGTGCAGGTCTTCGAGCCGGGCGACATCATCGTCGACGGCGGCAACGCCCTGTTCAGCGACACCATCCGGCGCGAGAAGGCGGTCCGCGAGACCGGCATCAACTTCGTCGGCATGGGCGTCTCCGGCGGCGAGGAGGGCGCCCTCCTCGGGCCGTCGCTCATGCCCGGCGGCTCGGACGAGTCCTGGATCACCCTCGGGCCGATCCTGAAGTCCATCGCGGCAGTCGCCGAGGGCGAGCCGTGCGTGACGCACGTCGGCCACGACGGCGCCGGGCACTTCGTGAAGATGGTGCACAACGGCATCGAGTACGCCGACATGCAGCTGATCGCCGAGGCGTACGACCTCATCCGCCGCGGCACCGGCAAGAGCCCGGCCGAGATCGCCGAGGTGTTCGCCGAGTGGAACCGCGGCGAGCTGGAGTCGTACCTCATCGAGATCACGGCCGAGGTGCTGCGCCAGACCGACGCCGCCACCGGCCGGCCGCTCGTGGACGTCATCGTCGACCAGGCCGGCGCCAAGGGCACCGGCGCGTGGACGGTGCAGACCGCGCTGTCGCTGGGCGTCCCGGTGTCCGGCATCGCCGAGGCCACCTTCGCCCGGTCGCTGTCGTCGCACCCCGAGCAGCGCGCGGTCTCCCGCGGCCTGCCCGGCCCGGTGGAGGCGCTGCAGGTCGAGGATGTCGACGCGTTCATCGAGGACGTGCGCCTGGCGCTGTACGCGTCGAAGATCGTCGCCTACAGCCAGGGCTTCGACGAGATCCGCGCCGGCGCGGCCGAGTACGGCTGGAACATCGACCTCGGCCAGGTCGCGAAGATCTGGCGCGGCGGGTGCATCATCCGCGCGCAGTTCCTCAACCGCATCACCGACGCGTACGCGCAGACGCCCGACCTGCCCGTGCTGCTGACCGCGCCCTACTTCGTCGACGCCCTCGGCCGCGCCCAGGACGCCTGGCGCCGGATCGTCTCGACGGCCGCGACCGCCGGCATCCCGGCACCGGCGTTCTCCTCCTCGCTGGCCTACTACGACGGCCTCCGCGCCGAGCGGCTCCCCGCCGCCCTCATCCAGGGTCAGCGCGACTTCTTCGGCGCCCACACCTACCGCCGCATCGACAAGGACGGCACCTTCCACACGCTGTGGTCCGGCGACCGCACCGAGGTCGAGGCCGAAGACACCCACTGACGGGACGGCGCGCGACGCCGACCCGCATGCGCGGAGGGCGGGCTCCCCGGGGGAGCCCGCCCTCCGTCGTGTCAGGCGGGCACGACGTTGTGGTTCCGGCAGAAGAGGTTCGCCGGATCCCACTCCCGCTTGACCGCCGCCAGCCGCGCCATCGTCTCGGGCGGGTACATGCGCTGGACCCACGAGCGATCCGTCGACGTGGTGAAGTTGCCGTACACGCCCGCGCCGCGGGCCTCGATGGCGTCCCACGCAGCCAGGATGTCGGCGCGCCGGGCGTCGTCGAGCATGCCGGGGATGTCGAACGCACCTGCCATCGCGAACCACGTCGCGTCGCGCGCGGGGAAGGGCGTGGCGTCCTGGGCGACGTCACCGAACGCGCCGCCCAGCGAGCGCAGGAAGAGCACCGAGGCCGGGTTCTGCTCGTGGAAGGACACCAGCGCGTCGATCGTGCCCTCATCGAGGTCGTGAAGCAGCGTGTTCCCGCCCACGAACCCCGGCATCGGCTGCTCGGGATCGAACTCCGGCACCTCGAGCAGGACGTCCGGATAGCTCTTGACCCCCAGTTCCCGCACGCTGATGCCGGGGGCATCCAGCAGCGGCGCCAGGGCGGTGCGCGCGGCCTGCTCGTCTGTTCCGATCCACACCGCGGTGAGGGATGCGCCGGCGGGCGCACTGGGGTCCATGGCTGGCACGTCCATGTAGGTGACGGTCAGCTCGCGCGGGGCGGCGGCGAGGACGTCGCGCACCATCCGCAGCGCGGTCCGCACGTCGCCGTCGATGCCGAGCGTCGCGAACACGACCCCGTCGAGGGGGTGTGCCTCGAAGTCGAAGCGCGTGACGACCCCGAAGTTGCCGCCGCCGCCGCGCAGCGCCCACAGCAGGTCGGGATGCGAGGACTCGGACACCTCCACCACCTCGCCGCGCGCGGTGACCACCTGCGCGCCGACGAGCTGGTCGGCTGCCAGTCCCCATGCGCGCACCATCCAGCCGATGCCCCCGCCCAGGGTGAGGCCCCCGACGCCGACCGACGCGGTGTCGCCGGAGCTGATGCCCAGGCCGTGCCGGGCGAGGGTGCGCGCCACGTCGCCCCAGTGCGCGCCGCCGCCGACGCGCACCCGCGTGCCGTCGACGGTCACGTCGGCGAGGGCCGAGATGTCGATGGTGAGGCCGCCGGGAAGGGTGCCCCAGGCGCTGTGACCGCCGCTGCGAACCAGGATCTCCAGCCGCTCGGCCGCGGCGTAGCGGAGGGCGCCACGGACGTCGTCGACCGAGGAGACGCGGATCACGGCGGCGGGCTCGCCGATGCCGGAGTGGAAGCGGCGGGCGGCGTCCCAGTCGGGATCGCCGGGACGGATGACGGTACCGCCGGTGGCGGTGGAGAGCTCGTCGAGTGTCATGCGCGTCACACTAGCGACGGCGGCGGACAGACGACAGGGCCCAGACGTGCCCGTAGGCTCGTCGTCGTGACGAGCATCCTGTACATCGGCGGCACCGGCACGATCAGCGCGGCCTGCGTGCGCAGGTCCGTCGCCGTGGGACACGACGTCACCGTGCTCAATCGCGGCACCGGCCGGCGCCCGCTCCCCGATGGGGTGCGGCGGATCGAGGCCGATGTGCACGATCGCGACGCTGTGCGCGACGCGCTCGCGGATGCCGCGTTCGACGTCGTGGCGCAGTTCCTGGCGTTCACCCCCGATCAGGTCGCGGCGGATCTGGAGCTGTTCGAAGGCCGCACCGGGCAGTACGTCTTCATCAGCTCCGCCTCGGCCTATGAAAAGCCCCCGCGCCGGCTCCCCGTGACGGAGTCGACGCCGCTGCGCAACCCGTTCTGGCGCTACTCCCGCGACAAGATCGCGTGCGAGGACCTGCTGGTGGCGGCCCACCGCGAGCGCGGGCTCCCGGTGACGATCATCCGCCCCTCCCACACGTACGACGAGCGGATGCTGCCCACGCTCGGCGGGTGGACCGACATCGCCCGCATGCGGGCGGGCAGGCCCGTCGTGATCCACGGCGACGGCACGAGCCTGTGGACCATCACCCACAGCGACGACTTCGCGGTCGCCTTCACCGGGCTCGTGGCCAATCCCGCCGCGATCGGCGACGCCTTCACCATCACCGGCAGCCACGCGCCCACGTGGAACCAGATCTACGGGTGGCTCGCGGACGCGGCCGGCGTCGCGGCGCCGGAGTTCGTCCACGTCGCCTCGGAGACCATCGCCGCCTTGGCGCCGGACCTCGGGCCCACGCTCATCGGCGACAAGGCCCACTCGATGCTGTTCGATGTCTCGAAGGTGACCGCGCTCGTGCCCGACTTCCGCACGACCATCACCTTCGACGAGGGTGCACGGCGGATCCTCGCCCACTACGACGCCCACCCGGACCAGCAGCGCGTGGACGCGGACCGCGATGCGCTGTTCGATCGCATCGCGGCCCACGCCCGCAGCGCCGGGTGACCATCAGCGGGTGATGTCCCGCACCGCTCCCTTCTCCAGTCGCAGACGGCGACGGGCGCGGCGGGCGACCGCGGAGTCGTGCGTGACCACGATCAGGGTGAGCCCCTCGTCGTTGAGCGCCTGCAGCAGGTGGAGGATGTCGTCGCGCATGCTCTCATCCAGATTGCCGGTGGGCTCGTCTGCCAGCAGCACACGCGGCCGCTTGACGATCGCCCGCGCGATGGCCACCCGCTGCTGCTGACCGCCGGACAGCTCCCCCGGACGGTGGCCAGCGCGGTCGGCCAGACCCACGTGGGCCAGCGCCTCGCGCACGCGCGCGGCGCGCTCGTCAGCGGCAAGCCGCAGCGGCTCGAGCGCCATGTCGACGTTCTCGTGCGCGGTGAGCGTCGGGATGAGGTTGAAGCCCTGGAACACGAAGCCGATCTCATGGGCGCGGATCCGGCTCAGCGCGGCGCCGCCCGCCGTCGCGATGTCGATGTCGCCGAGTGCGACCGAACCGCTGGTCGGCCGGTCGAGCGCCCCGAGCAGCTGCAGCAGCGTGGACTTGCCGCCGCCGGTCGGGCCCTGGATGGTCACGAAGTCGCCTTCGTGGATGTCGAGGTCGACGCCGTCCAGCGCCGTCACGGCACGCCCCTTCCCGGTGTACGTGCGGGTCACGCCCGCCAGTCGGTAGAGCACTGCGGGCGCGGCATCCGGCTCCGCTTCGAAGCCGGTGTCGGTGAGGGTCATAGTCTGTCCTTTCGTCGTGGTGCGGGATACGGCATCCCGCTGCGGCGTGGGCGTGACGCCTGTCATCCGACCGCTCGCAGCGCCTCGGCGGGGCTGAGGCGGGCGGCGCGCCAGCCGCCGAACGCGCCGGCCACCAGGCCGCCGAGGATCGCGATCCCGACGGCGGCGACGACGACCCACGGCGTGACCGGCGCGTGCAGCACGATCTCGCTCGCACCCTGCGGGGACAGGACGTCGGCCAGTCCTCCTCCCCCGGGCGCGGCACCGCCCGCCGGGCCGCCCTGACCGGGGCCGAGGACGTCGGCCGAGGGCGCGCTGGAGATCGTCGGCGCCAGAAGGTTGATCGCGAGGATGCCGCCGAAGCCGAGCACGAGTCCGACGGCGCCACCGAGGAGCCCCTGCACGGCCGACTCCCCGGCCACCTGCCCGACGACGCGGCCGTTCGACCAGCCGATGGCTTTGAGCGTGCCGAACTCCCTCGTGCGACGGGAGATGCCCGAGATGGTGAAGAGGACCGCGAGCCCGAGGGCGACCGCCAGCACGACAAGCGAGAGCCACGTGCCGAGGTTCGTGATGAGCGACGACGCGCTGGCGAGGGATCCCGACACCGTCGAGGCGAGCTCGGACTGCGAGCTCACCGTCGCGTCGGGCAGCGCCTCCTCCAGGTCCGCCTGCACCTCGGCGATGGCGTCGGACGACGACGCCCGGACGTACACGGTCGAGACGACATCTCCGGCACCCGACAGCGTCTGCGCCACATCGAGGGGGATGTAGACGTTCGATGCCGTGTCGGCCGCGTCGGACGTCGATGCGGCGATGCCGACGACCTCGAACTGCTCGCCGCCGATGTCGAGCGCGTCTCCGACCGTCAGCTCCGCACCCGACGCGTAGGTCGCATCCAGCACGGCGACGTGCTCGCCCGCGTCCGAGGCCTCCACCGCCCTGCCCTGCGTGATCTCGACCGCCGAGAGAGGGCCCACGTCGGCACCGGACGGATCGATTCCGAGCACGGTGAAGGAGTCGACCCCGAACGAGCCGCCGCCGAAGCCGCCCTGCCCGGCGTCGGCGCTCGGCGGCGCCTGGTCGGATGTGACCTGGTCGTCTCCGTCGGCGGGCCGCTGCGGCAGTTCGCCCGAGAACGTCATGTTCGTCAGGCTGAGGGCGGCCGAGGCTGCGGCCACCCCGTCGATGTCCGTCACCGTCTCGAGCACGCCGGCGTCGAGGGTCGCGCGCATCGGCTCGGTGACCAGGCGCGACTGGCTGAGTTCCGTCGTCCCGTCCTCACCTGCCTGGCCGCTGTCCTCGCCGAACTCGAAACGCTGCATCCGGCCCTCGCCCGGCGCCGCCGTCGCGCCGGTGACGGTGAGGTCCGTGCCGACGCCGTACACCGAGTCCAGGGCCTCGGACTGCGCGTCGCGCACACCGGCGGCGAGCGCGTTCACCACCATCACGAGCGCGATGGCGATCGCCAGCCCGGCCGCCACGATGATCGTCTGCTTCTTGCGGCCGAGCAGTTCCTGCCGCAGATACCGTCCGTACATGTGTCTCCTCCCGCCGGATCGGATGCCGGCTGTCGAGACGGTAGGAGCCGCCCCGATGGGAACGTGCAGGGACGAGTATGGGAGGACTATGAACACGGCGGCCGAGCGAGCCCACCGGAAGCGATTCACAGCCGCGGCATAGCCGGCGCCATAGGGAACTCATAGGGTGAGCGCGACAATGAGAGCATGACCAGCCCCGCGCCCGCACTCTCCCGCCCCGACGGCTCGGCTCTCCGCGTCCTCGTCGTCGACGACGAGCAGATGCTGACCGACCTGCTTTCGATGGCTCTGCGGATGGAGGGCTGGGACGTGCGCACCGCCGGCTCCGGATTCGAGGCGCTGCAGGCTGCGCGGGAGTTCGGCCCCGACGCCATGGTGCTCGACATCATGATGCCCGACCTCGACGGCATGGCGGTGCTCCAGCGCCTGCGGCAGTCCGGCGACGACGTGCCGGTGCTGTTCCTCACCGCGAAGGATGCCGTCGGCGACCGCGTGGCGGGCCTGACAGCCGGCGGCGACGACTACGTGACGAAGCCCTTCAGCCTCGAGGAGGTGGTCGCCCGCCTCCGCGGCCTCATGCGACGCGCCGGGACGGCGCACGCCGCCGGCGCGGAGCCGATCCTGCGCGTGGGCGACCTCTCGCTCAACGAGGACAGCCACGAGGTGGAGCGGGGCGGCGAGGAGATCGAGCTGACGGCCACGGAGTTCGAGCTGCTGCGCTACCTGATGCGCAATCAGCGTCGCGTCGTGTCGAAGGCGCAGATCCTCGACCGGGTCTGGAACTACGACTTCGGTGGACGATCGAGCGTCGTCGAGCTGTACATCTCGTACCTCCGGAAGAAGATCGACGCGGGGCGGGAGCCCCTGATCCACACCGTCCGCGGCGTCGGCTACATGATCAAGGCACCGCAGTGACACCCGAGGACGCGCCGCAGGCGCCCGCCCCGGATGCTACGGCGCGCGCGGATGCCGCGGGCGACGCATCCGCCGGCCCGCCGTGGACGCTGCAGCGCCGGCTGATCGTCACCGTCGTGTCGATCACCTCGCTCATCCTCGTCCTGGTCGCCGTCACCACCAATGCGATCCTCGCCGGCGTGCTCGAGCAGCAGCTCGCCGAGCGGGTGCACACGTCGGCGCTCTCCTCGGTGTGGATGCGCCCGCTCATCACGCAGGGGTTCACCGCGGAGGAGATCCTCCAGCAGCGGCCCCAGCAGGCCGGGTTCCTGCTGGCCGTCGAGACGCCGCCGAGCCTTCCGACGGCGGCGGTCACGGACTCCTCCGCCGACGTCGTCGCGCTGACCGACGCGCAGATCCGCGAGATCACGCGCAGCCTCGAGGATCAGCAGGGGCCGCTGGTCGTGTCGATCGACGGTGTGGGCACCTACGGCGTCGAGGGGGTCCGCATCGGGAACTCCGTCGCCATCGTGGGGATCTCCCGGGCAGAGGTCGCGCACACGACGGGGCAGATGCTGACGACCATCGGGCTGCTCACGGCGGGCGGGCTGGTCCTCCTCGCCACAGCGACGGCGTGGACGATCCGCGCGGGGCTCGCGCCGCTGCGGGCGGTCGCCGACACCGCCGAGCGGGTCTCGAGGATGCCGCTGTCGCAGGGCGAGGTGTCGATCCCCGAACGCGTCCCCGCCCACCAGGCCGACCCGCGCACGGAAGTCGGGCGGGTCGGCGAGGCGCTCAACACCCTTCTCGACCACGTCGGGGACTCCCTGACGGCGCGGCAGCGCAACGAGGAGCGCATGCGTGCGTTCGTCGCGGATGCCAGCCACGAGCTGCGCACTCCGCTGGCGTCGATCCGCGGCTACTCGGAGCTGTCGCTGCGCGCGCTCACGCGCGGCCACGACACGGCGACCGTGGAGACGGCGGAGTCGTCCCTCGAGCGCATCCAGGCGCAGTCGCTGCGGATGACGTCCCTCGTCGAAGACCTGCTGCTGCTGGCACGGCTGGACGAGGGGCAGGAGCTCGTCTTCGGCACCGTCGACCTCACCCGCCTCGCGATCGACGCGGTCGGCGATGCGCGCGCGGCCGGCCCCGACCACGCGTGGGTGCTCGACGTCGACGAGGAGCCTGTGCTCATCGCCGGAGATGCGGGCCGTCTCCATCAGGTCGCCGGCAACCTGCTCGCCAACGCCCGTGCCCACACCCCCGCCGGCACCACGGTGACCGTCAGCGTGACGCGCGAGGGCGGCAGCGCCGTCCTGCGCGTGCACGACGACGGCCCGGGCATCGACCCGGGCATCAAGGACGAGCTGTTCGAGCGCTTCGCGCGCGCCGACCGGTCACGGGCCCGGCAGACCGGCGGCACGGGCCTCGGCCTGTCGATCGCGCGCGCGATCGTCCAGGCCCACGGGGGCACCATCACTGTCGACAGCGCCCCCGGCGACACCACGTTCGAGGTCCGTCTTCCCGCCCGTCCCCTCGACCCGGCGGTCTGACCCCCGCGGCAAGCACGCGAGACAGCACTGGGGCGCCGAGACGGCAGTCGCACGACTGCGGTCTCGGCGCCCGGATGCTGTCTCGCGGGATGGAAGCGGACGGAGACGGGCGAGGACGGAGACGGGCGAGGAGGGTCAGTAGCCGCTGAAGGCGTCGGTCGTGATCGACCGGGCGCGCTCGAGCGCGGGCGCCAGAGCGGCGATGAGGCCGGCGGGACCGGAGATGTAGGCGTGACGCGACGAGATGTCGGGCACGACGCGCAGCAGGCCCTCGGCGTCCAGGCGCACGCCGCGCGCCCACTGCCAGTGCGGGGGCAGGTCCGCCGGCTCGTCCCGCGTGAACACGATGACGCGCGCCCCGGATGCCTCGATCTCGTCACGGTACGCCAGCTCCGAGGCATCCGACGCGACGTAGATCAGGACGACGTCGCGCTCCTGGCCGGTCAGGCGCATATGGCGCAGCTGCGACACGAACGGGGTCACGCCGATGCCGGCCGCCACCATGAGCACCGGCGCGGTGGACCGGGTGGGGAGCAGGAAGTCCCCCCACACTCCCGTGGTCGCGAGCCTCCCGCCCTCGGGCACCGCCGCGAGTGCGCGCTTGTAGGAGCTCTGCGGCTTGCTGCTGCCTCCCTCCTTGAAGGCGACCTTCAGCTGCGGCAGGTCCTCCGGCGCCGAGGCGATGCTGAACTCCCGGCGCGTGCCCCGCGCGTCGGGATGGCGGTGCGGCACCTCGAGCTCGAGATACTGCCCGGGCCGGAACGCCAGTCGGTCGTGCACGTGGAAGGTGATCTCACGCACCGTCGGTGTCGGCGCGCGGCGAGAGGTCAGCGTGAGGCGCACGGCGGTGCGCACGGCGAACGCGAAGGCGACGAGGTTGCCGATGAGCAGGGCGCGCTCCTGTCCGAGGGTGATCTCCCCGACGGGGATCGGCCAGCCGGCCAGGACGCCGACGACGGCGGCGACCGTGAGCTGCTGCCACCGGCGCGGCGGCAGAGTGAGAGGCTCGGACAGCATGAACGCCCCGAGGAACAGGAAGGGCGATGACCACAGCACCGGCCACAGGATCTCGAACCCGGTGATCTGGATGCCGGCGGCCTGATACTGCGACGCCGTCCGCACGAACGCGACGCCGACCGCCACCACGACGAACACGGCCGCCACGCGCAGCTTCTCGGTCCGCATCAGCACCGCGATCCCCAGTACCAGCACGGGGCCGGCCAGTTCGGGCGTGCCCACCCACCACGCCGACGCGCCCAGCTCCGGCCACGCCAGGCTCAGCAGCGTCAGCACCGTCGCCCCGACGGCCGCCGGGTTGAAGATGTGGCGGCCCCGCCATGCCAGCACGTACTTCGACAGCGATGCCACGGCTGCGGCGAGGACGATGCCCGCGAGCCCGGCGGGCACCAGCGTGGGCCGCAGGACGAACAGCAGGATGTGCGCGGTGATGAGCGAGGACTCGATGCGCCACGGAAGTCCGAGAAGCCGCTGGGCGGCGGCGTCCACGCCGACGCACACGGCGCTGAGCACCGCGAGGGTCGCCAGCAGCTCCAGCGGTCCCGGCGCGACGCGCCCCAGCAGCGACAGGACGAACGCGATGACGGCGAGCGCGGCAAGGGCGAGGTAGACCAGGCGGTACATCGAGACGCGGCCGAGCACCGCGAAGACGCGGTTCCAGACGGCCGTCAGTGTTCCGGTCACCTCGCACCGCCCGCAGCGGCTCGTGACTGCCCGTCGCCTTCGACGCCGCAGCCGGCGATCAACGTGACGCTCTCGCGCGTGGGCTTGCTGAAGCGGTGCCCGTCGTCGCGGGCGACGGCGAGGACTTCTCCCGGGGAGTCGGTCACGATCCCACGGTATCGGGTCGGACGAACAGCTCGGCGCGGCATCCGGGCGACCATTCCACGCGTCCGTCGGTGGTCATCCGCACCCATTCCACGCGGCGATGGAAGGCCAGGGCCGGTCCGCCGTCGAAGAAGAGCGCGGTGGCGATCGCGTCGGCCGTCATCGCGTCCTCGGCGACCGCCCACGTCGCGGCGATCGTCCGCACCGGCATGCCCGTGCGGGCGTCGAGCACGTGGTGCAGTCCCTCGGCGCCGGTCGCCGACGGCCACGCGCGCCGGTTCGTCGCCGACGCGCACAGCGCGGCATCGGTGACCTCCCACACGCCGATCGCCCGGCGACGGTCGAACGGGTGCTCGAGGCCGATGCGCTGGGTGCCGCGGACGGCGATGTCGCCGCCCGCGTCGACGACGGCGTCACCGGGCATCGCGGCGGCCACGACCGCCATGACCCGGTCGACGAGCCGGCCCTTGCCGATCGCGCCGACGTCGATCGAGGCGGGCTGCGCGAGCGTGAGCGAGCCGCCCTGCCATGAGAGGACATCCCGCCACCGCTCGGGCGCAGGCCGCGGCCCGCGATCCCGCAGCGAGTACGTCGCGTCGTATCCCAGGGCCTCGAGGGATGCCCCGACGAGCGGGTTCACGGCGCCGCCGGTCGCCTCCGACAGCTCCGCGTACGCGTCGAGCATCGGGCCGGCATCCGGCGGCGCGGGAACGTGCCCGCCGCGCGCGGCGAGCGCGCTCACCGTCGAGTCGGGCCGGAAGCGCGACCAGTCCCGGTCGAACGCCGCGATGGTCCCCGTGACGGCATCGCGGACCGGCAAGGGAAGAGCGTCGCTCGTGACGATCTCCCACGCCGTGCCGATGGCCTCGAACGCCCACGCGTGCGGCGTCGGACCGTCGGAGGCGCCCATCATCTACGCGGCGGCTTCGGCCTTGATGGCCTCGATCGCGTCGTTGAAGCCGCCGCTGGTCAGGGACGACCCCGCGACACGGCTGACCTGGATCTCATCGATGTCCTGACCGACCACGACGTCGGCGATGCCGCCGATGAACTGTCCCTGATACTGCTCGGACTCGCGCTTCTGCGGATCGCCGGTCACCTGCACGTCCGTGATGACGTCGCCCTCGAGCGTCACGGTGACGCTGATCGTCTCCACGCTCTCGGGCGTGGCGTACGACCCCTCGGCCGTGTACGTGCCGTCGGCGTACGCCGCGGAGCCGCTCGCACCGGACGTCGACCCGTTCGAGGACGAGCTGTCGGAGCCGGGTCCGGTCCCCTCCTCGGAGGCGTCCGGAGCGGCAGGCGCGCAGCCGGCCAGCAGCGCGATCCCCGCTGCGGCGGCGAGGGTGGCGCCGGTCCGGACGGGGCGGGCGACGAGGGCGGTGCGGGTCACGTGAACCTCCAGGCTCGAGCAGCGCGTGCGTGCACGAGGCATCCTCGCAGCGGCGCCTATGAAACACCTCGGAGCCCCGCCGACGAGGGCTCTGCGGGCGGGAGGCCGGTCAGGCGGCCCCGTCGAACATGCTCGTGACCGAGCCGTCCTCGAAGACCTCGTGGATCGCGCGTGCCAGCAGCGGAGCGATGGGCAGGATCGTCAGGTTCGGGAAGCGCTTGGCCTCGGGGATCGGGACGGTGTCCGTGACGACCACCTGATCGATGGCTTCGCTCTGGAGGCGCTGCGCCGCGGGGTCGCTGAAGATGGCGTGGGTCGCCGCGACGATGACGCGGGTCGCGCCGTTGGCCTTCAGCGCCTCGGCCGCCTTCACGATCGTGCCGCCGGTGTCGATCATGTCGTCCACCAGGAGGCAGACGCGGCCGTCGACCTTGCCGACGATCTCGTTCACCGTGACCTGGTTGGCGACGTTGGGGTCGCGCCGCTTGTGGATGATGGCCAGCGGTGCGCCGAGGCTGTCGGACCAGGTGTCGGCCACGCGCACGCGTCCGGTGTCGGGCGAGACGACGGTCAGCTGCTCGCGGTCGTCGGCGCTGAGCGTGCGCCGGAAGTACTCCAGCAGCACCGGCTTGGCGAAGAGGTGATCGACCGGACCGTCGAAGAAGCCCTGGATCTGCGCCGCGTGCAGGTCCACGCTCATGACGCGGTCGGCTCCCGCCGTCTTGAACAGGTCCGCGACCAGCCGTGCGCTGATCGGCTCGCGACCGCGGCCCTTCTTGTCCTGCCGCGAGTAGGGGAAGTACGGCGCGACCACGGTGATGCGCTTCGCCGACGCGCGCTTGGCGGCGTCGAGCATGATGAGCGTCTCCATGATCCACTCGTTCACCGGAGGCCCGAAGCTCTGCACGAGGAACAGATCGCAGCCGCGGATGGAGACCTCGAAACGGGTCAGGATCTCGCCGGACGCGAACGTGCGGTACTCCGTCGGGACGAGCTCGGTGCCCAGCTGCGCGGCGACGGCCTCCGCGAGCTCGGGGTGGGAGCTGCCGCGCGCGACGACCAGGCGCTTCTTCGTCTTCGCGACAAGACCGGGGGCGATGTCATTCGCCCGGTCGAGCTCAACGGTCTTGTTCTTGCGCGCCATCGTCCGCCTTCTGTGCGCTGCGGGCCCGCGCCGCGACCTCTGCCGCGCCGGTACCCGGCCTGTTCTTCTCGACCCACCCCTCGACGTTGCGCTGGGGGGCGACGCTGAGAGCGAGGGCACCGGCGGGCACATCCTTGCGGATGACCGCTCCCGCCCCCGTCTTCGCTCCGTCTCCGATCCTAACGGGCGCGACGAAGACGTTGTGCGAGCCGGTGTGCACCTCGTCGCCGATCTCGGTGCGGTGCTTGGTGAGGTCGTCGTAGTTCGCCGTGATGGCGCCCGCGCCGAGGTTGACGCCGGTGCCGATCGTGGTGTCGCCGATGTACGACAGGTGCGGCACCTTGCTGCGCTCCCCGATCGTGGAGTTCTTCGTCTCGACGAACGTGCCGATCTTGCCCTTGTCACCCAGGTACGTTCCCGGGCGCAGGTAGGCGAAGGGACCCACGGTCGCGCCCGCGCCGATGACGGCCAGGGTCGCGTCGGTGCGGGTGACCGTCGCGTTCTCGCCGACTTCGCAGTCCACCAGGCTCGTGTCGGGTCCGATCGTCGCACCCTCGGCGACGACCGTCGCCCGCAGGATGTGGGTGTTGGGAAGCACCGTGACGTCCGGTGCGAGCGTGGCGGTGACGTCGATCCACGTCGTCGCGGGATCCAGGATCGTCGCCCCCTCCAGCTGCCAGCGACGCACCACACGTGCGTTCAGCACGCGTGCCGCCTCGGCCAGCTGCACACGGTCGTTCACGCCCAGGGCGGCGGCGGCATCCGGTGCGGGCGTGGCCGACACGGGCAGTCGCGCGTCCCGCAGGAGCGCCACGACGTCGGTGAGGTACTTCTCCCCCTGCGCGTTGGCGGTGCCCACCAGGGGAAGGTGCCGGCGCAGCGCCGACGCCTGGAACACGTAGACGCCGGCGTTGATCTCGGTGACGGATGCCTCTTCGTCGGTGGCGTCCCGCTGCTCGACGATCCGGGCCACGGCGCCCTCGGCGTCGCGGATCACCCGGCCGTAGCCCGTCGCGTCGTCCACGATCGCGCTGAGCACCGTCGCGGCCGCGGCGCCCGCGCGATGCGCATCGATCAGGCGGCCGAGCGTGTCGGATTCGAGCAGCGGCACGTCACCGCTGAGCACGAGCACGTCGCCGGTGAAGTCCTCGAGCGCGTCGAGGGCGACCTCGACCGCGCGGCCGGTGCCGGGGACCTCGTCCTGGTCGACGACCACGACGCCCGGCGCGGCCTGCTCGACCGCCGACGCGACGAGCTCGCGCTCATGGCGCACCACGACCACGACGCGCTCAGGCTCGAGAGCCAGGGCGGTGTCGAGCACGTGGCCCACCAGCGGGCGCCCGCCGATGCGGTGCAGCACCTTCGGCAGCGAGGACTTCATGCGGGTGCCCTGTCCCGCGGCGAGCACGATGACGGCCAGGCGGGTGTCGGCGATGGTCTCGGTCATGCTCCGCCGCCAGGACTCGAACCTAGACCTCACAGCTCCAAAGGCTGTCGTGCTGCCATTACACCACGGCGGACCGCGACGATCCGCGATCGGGAAGGCCGCCCGTCAAGTCTGCCATGATCGGTCATCGCCACCCGCCCGGATAATGGGTGCATGGCCCAGCAGAGCGACGAGGTCGACCGCATCGTCGAAGCGTGGATCGCGCAGCGCCCCGACCTCGATTTCTCGCCCCTGGGAGTGCTCTCGCGGGTCGACCGACTGTCGCGCCACCTCGACCGTGCGCGGCGCGAGGCGTTCCGCCGCAGCGACCTGGAGCCCTGGGAATGGGACGTGCTGTCGGCGCTGCGCCGCGCCGGCGAGCCCTTCCAGCTCAGCCCCAAGCAGCTGCTGCAGCAGACGCTCGTCTCCAGCGGCACGATGACGAACCGCATCGACCGGCTGGTCGGACGCCGGCTGGTGCGCCGCGAAGCGGATCCGGGCGACGGCCGCAGCGTCCTGGTGACCCTCACCGACGACGGCAGGACCCGCGTGGACGCCGCGATCACGCGCCTCGTCGACGCAGAGGCCGTGCTGCTGTCGACGCTGTCGCGGGCGGACCGCGACCGCCTCGCGGGTCTGCTGCGCAAACTCAGCCTCGGGTTCGACACCTGACCCGGCGTCGGCGGTTCGCCGGGCGGCACGATACGGCTGCGCCTCCCCCGTGGGACGGATCCGCACGGGGAAGGCGCAGGGCCGAGCGACGCCGGCGTCGGACTATCGCACCATCCGCCGGCGACGGGCGACGACCACGACGGCGGCGCCGACCGCGAGCAGGACGAGCGCTGCCAGCAGCGCCGGCATCACGTCCACTCCGGTGAAGGGCAGCACGCCCTGCCCCGCGGCGGCGGGGACGGAGATCGTGAACGGATCGGACATCACCGACAGACCGGAGGCCCCGATCGCTTCCAGCCGGTGCGCGCCGGCCGTCGCGTCGGCCGGGATCGGCAGGACCCCGGTGACGGTGCCGTCTGCGCCCGCGGTGAGCACCTCGCCCAGCGCCGTCGGGTCGGAGTGCAGCACGAAGCGCACCTCCTCGCCGGCCTGGAAGCCGCGGAACTCCACCTGCATGCGGCCGCCGGGGACCAGAGCGGATCCGAAAGCGGCCCACACGCGCCCGGACGGCTCGATCGCCTCACCGTCGCCGGGGTCGCCCGCACCCGGATCGCCCTCGCCGGGGTCGCCCTCGCCGGGGTCCCCCTCGCCCGGGTCCCCCTCGCCCGGGTCGCCCTCACCGGGATCGCCCCCGCCCGGGTCGGTCTGCGTGGGAACCGTCGTGAACGAGCGGACCGGCGAGTACTGGATGCCGCCGTGCGGTCCCGCCGCGATCACGTACCAGCCGTGCTCGCCCTCGGTCAGGCCCCGCCACGTCACCGTCGCCGGTTCACCAGACGCGGCCCCGGCGACGGCGCCGATCTCGCTCGCCGTCAGGATCTCCGCCCGGAACGAGTCGGTCGCGAGGGTCTTGGCCTGCGGCGCGATGCCCACGGCGGCGTACGGGATCTCGAACTCCTGCATGCCCGGCGGGTCGTTCAGGGACGCATCGTCGGAGTCGAAGTCCTGCAGCGACGGCGAGTAGGTGCGGAAGACGATCCGCCCGCCGTCGTTGTCGAAGTGGGCCAGGCGCAGGTAGCCCTGGCCGCCCTCCGGCAGACCCTGGTAGTCGAACAGCATCGAGTAGACCGTGCGGTCGGCCAGCCCGTCGCCGTCGTCGTCGAACTCGTCGGTGCGCGTGTAGGCGTCGTGATAGTGGCCCGAGCTCACCGCGAACACGTTCGGGTTCGGCGCCACCACCTCGTCGAAGACGCGCTGCGGGAACGGGCCGAGACCGCCGGTGGTCAGCATGTACTCGTGGAGGTTCAGCCACACCTTCCGCTCGGGATGCTGCCGGATGACCTGGTTCATCCAGGCGATGTCCTCGGTGTTGGCCGCGGCGTCGTTCGGCGTCGGCCAGCCCATGTAGAGGAACAGGAAGTCCACGCCTCCCACCGACACGAGGTCGTAGTGGCCGCGGTTGTCCTTGTACGAGCCGCCGTACCAGGGGTTGCCGGCGAAGCGGGCCTCGCCGAAGAACTGCGAGTACTGGGTGTAGTCCGCGGCGAACCCGCCCACGTCGTGGTTGCCCGCGAGCACGCCGTAGGGCAGGCCGGCCTCGTCGAGCATCCGATAGGCGGCGTCGGCATTGGCCCACTGGTGCGGCTGCGTGTGGACGTTGACGATGTCGCCGTTGTGGATCATGTACTGCAGGTTGAGGTTCTCGCGCTGCTGGCGCAGGAACTCGTGGATCGCGACCTGATGCGGGTAGTACTCGGCGGTCTCGTTGTAGTACTGCGTGTCGGACTCGATCGCGACCGTGAAGTCGTACTCCGACCGCGGCGTGGCGCCGGCGTGGAAGGGCTCCACCCGGCTCTCGCGCGTGGACAGGTCCGTCGCCGCGAAGCCCTCCGAGTGCTGCACGAGGAAGGTGAGCGTGCCGTCGGCGACGTGTCCGTCGACGGGCACGAGCGCCTCCAGCGTGAACTCCGTCGCCGCGCCGCCCGTGGTCAGCACCTGGTCGACCGCTTCCCACCCGCCGTCGACCGTCCGGGCGTAGAGGGTCACCTTCGCGTTCGCATTCGCGCTCCCGCGCCAGTCCACGCGCACCTGCGAGCCGGGGCCGGCACCTTGAGGCGCCGCGACCGTGAACAGCTGGTACGGCAGCGCCGTCTCGCTCGTGGTCTCGACGTTCACGCCGTCCGTGCCGAGCAGCTTCGCCAGGTCCTCCGCTCCCAGCGCCACGCCTGCGCTGCGATCGCCAGTGCCGGAGTCGGTCACCGTGCCGGTGGTCACAGTCATCTCGGCGTCTCCCGGCGCGTAGCGGTACCCCTCCCGGAAGCTGAGGTTCAGGGCATCCTGCTCGGGCGAGCTCGGGGTCGCGATGAGGTCGGCGCTGTCCCCCTCGACGATCTCACCGTCGGAGGGCCCGTTCAGCTCGATGCCGGGCTGCTCATCAGCCGTCTCGAACGTGACGGTGTGCGTCCCCGTGTTCCCCACCTCGTCGGTGGCGGTGAACTCCGCGACGTGCGAACCCGGCTCGAGCGCGAGCGAGCTGGTCGCGAGCGGAAGCGAGATCGGGTCGCCGTCGAGCGTCGCTGTGAGCGAGGCCACGCCCGATCCGGCGTCGTCGGCCGTGGCGTCCACGGCGAAGTGGCCTCGGTAGCGCTGGCCCTCCACGAGCGGGCTCTCGATCACCGGCCCGGTGTTGTCGACCTGAACGGTGCGCGACGCGGTGGACGAGCCGTCGGTCGCCGCGATGACGTGCGTGCCGTCCGCGACCGCGGTGGTGTCCCACACGGTCGACACCGACGTGAACGCGTCGTCGGGAATCGTGAACGTCGCCAGGAACGAGACCAGGTTCGCGTCGGAGTACGAGATGCGCGCATCCGGCGCCGGGCACTCGACGAAGGCGGGGGCCGTGACGGCGCCCGACTGCTCCTTCGTCGTGGCGCAGTAGTCCGGCCTCAGCACGCGCCCGTCCGGGAGCGCCAGCCGGAGGTTCATGCTCGTGAAGTCGTCGTTGTTCTCGTTGACGTCGGCTTCGGGCCAGGCCTTGGTGCCCGCGACGATGGTGAGGGTGAGCGGCTGACCGGGAACGACCCGCTCGACCGGAACGGTCGCGTCGACCGTGACGATGCGGGAGTAGTACCCCTCGTCGAAGATCCGCAGCACCTCGTCGCCGAGCTTGACCCCGTTGCGGAAGAACGCGTCGGTGTTCGTCGCCTCGAAGGCGAAGACCGGCCCGGTCTCGAGCGAGGCGACCGCGTCGACGACCGGAGTCCCGTCGATCGTGAGCGCGAGGTCCGTGCCGCTGTCGCCGGTCGCCGAGATGCGCGTCTGGCCGCCGAGGAACTGGCCCTCGACCAGGTTGATCCGGACCGGGTCCGGCTCGCCTTCGGCCAGGTCCACGCGCACGGGGCCCAGCGTGGACGTCTGCGAACCATCGCTCGCCAGCAGTGTGTACTCGATCCAGCGCTTGCCGAACAGGTCGGCGGCCGGAACGGTGTAGTAGTAGCGGTTCGCCGCCTCGAAGGCGAGGCTGCGGGTCTCGGTCGCACCGAGGTTGTCGGTCAGGCTCAGGGTCACCGTGCGCACGAGCACGTCATCGGTCACGTCGAAGCCCAGGTCGAGATCGGCCGTGTCCGGCACGTCCGAGCTTCCCGTGAGGTCTGTGATCACGGGCGCGCTGCCGGGCGCCGGCGCGGCGACGAACGCCGTCGGCACCTGGTCGGCACTCACCGAGCCGGGGGTCGGCGCGGCAAGGCGCATGAGCGTCTGCACGGTGCCGTCCGGCGTGGGCGGCGCCCACAGGGGGGCGGCCGCGCCCGGGTTCCAGCCGTACTGGATCGCCGTGCTCGCGGTGGTCTGGTCGTCGGTGAAGTAGTACGCGCGGCTGATGTCATGGCCGGTGTTCGTGCGCACCTGGATGCCGCGCGACCCGCCGTTGGCCATGCCGCCGTTGTACAGCTCGACGATGTCCTCGCCGAGCACGAGGTCGCTCCCGAACGCCTGGTTGAAGTCGGCGACCGTCAGTCCCGCGGTGACGCCGGCGGGGTTCTTCACCCACAGCACCAGCGTGCCGCCCGCGGCGATCGTGACCTCGTTCGGCTGGGCGGGCCACAGGGTCGAGCTCGTGGTCACCGGCCCCGAGAGGGCGTTGTCGGTGTAGAGGTACGACAGCGTGTAGTCGCCGAAGTCGATCGGCGCGTCCGAGGCGTTGTAGACCTCGATGAACTCGTAGGCGTCGCCTCCGCCCACGTTCGCGGTGTCCGGCGCGATCTCGGTGATCTGCAGCAGCGGCGCGGCGAGCGCGGGGTCGGTCGCCCGGGTGAGGGCGCTGGTGACTTGCTCGACCGTGACGGTGCCGGCGGTCGTCGCGACGTCCGGGCCGGCCTCCCCGAGCACCGCGTCGACACTGCCGATGGTGCTCGGCACGGCGAAGTGCGCGTTCCAGTTCGTTGTCGGGTTCACGATGGCGGGCACCCACGCGCGGTTCAGAGCGGTGCCGGCGGCGTCGACGAGGCTGAAGCCCCGGCCACCGGCGTTCGCGATGCCGGCCTGCGGACCGAAGCGGAAGACCGGCGTACCGGCGTCGGCGCCCACGGCCGCGCGGAACTGCTCCTTCGTGATCGCCCGCTGCTGCGCGCCCTCGGCGTAGTTGAGCCAGAACAGGGCCGAGCCGCCGGCCGGGATCACGACGGGCGCGTCGTTCTCACCGTCGAGGTGGACGATCGGCTGAGGCGTTCCGGCGTTCCACTGGCTCGTGTGGTAGCGGAGCCCGATGCCGGCCGCCGTGAGGTCGATCGCCGCGGTGGTGGTGTTGGTCACCTCGACGAACTCGTAGAGGTCCGTGCCGGGGTTGTCGCCGTGGATCTCGGTGATCGCGAGCGGGAAGTACTCCCCCGCGTTGCCGCTCGCTCCGGGCCCCGGCTCGGCCGGCTCGGTCGGGTCCGTCGGCTCGGTCGGGTCGGGCTGGGGAGCAGGCTCGGGCCGGACGAGCTGCTCGGGAAGGATCGCGCCCGGGGTCGGCGTGCCCGCGGTGGGATCGGTCAGCAGGTTGCCGGTCGCCGGCACGCGGAAGTGGTCCGCGTTGCCCTTGTTCGCCACCGCGCGGCTGTAGTCGGATCCCGAGACGAGCGTGGTCCCGTCCCCGGCGAACAGGCGCAGCGACCGGGCGCCGGAGTTGGCGAACCCGCTCTGGCCGACGGCGTGGAACAGCGGGTACTCCGAGGCGGCGTCGCCGTAGTGCCCGCGGAACTCCGCCTCGGTCAGCTGCCACTGCTCGACGGCCGCGTCACCCGTTCCGACGGCGTAGCGCAGCCAGAACACGGCCGTGCCGTGGGCGGGGATCACCGCGTCGGCGAGCGCGGTGGTCGTGCCGGGCTCGACCGCCTGGATGAACGAGGCGTCGTTGTACTGCAGCCGGTAGTCGGCGAAGTCGATCGCCTCCGCCGTGGTGTTGGTCACCTCGAAGAACTCGAACCAGTCCTGGTCGCCCGGCGTGCCGGCGTTGTCCTGCGTCACCTCCGTGATGAGCAGGGGCGGCAGCGGCTCCTCGGAAGCGGCAGCGGCGGGAGCGGCCACGCCGACGCCGGTGAGGGCGATCGCGGCGGCGGCAAGGGAGGCGAGGGCGGCGCGCGGTCGCGCCGGGACACGGGTCGTCACGGTGTTCGAGAACACCGTGACGCGGTGTCCGGGAGGGAGACGTCGGATGAACGGACGCCGAACCGCCTGCGTCCGGTTCCCCGCCGCCGGCGGACCGGTTCAGCCGATCTGCTCCGTCAGCTCGAACCAGCGCTCCTCGATGCCGTCGCGCTCCTTCTCGAGCTCGCCGATGCGCGCCATCTCCGCTCCGAGGCCCACGTAGTCGGACTGGTCGTGATCGGCCAGAGCCGTTCGCGCCGCGTCGATCTGCGCCTCGAGCTTCTCCAGGCGTCGCTCCAGGGCCGTGGCCTCCTTCTGCGCCGCGCGCAGGTCCGCGCCGGTGAGCGCGGCGGACCGCCCGGATGCCGCGGCATCCGTCGTCGTCGAGGAAGCGCCGTCGGCGCCGCCGGTGGCTGCGGCGCGAGCGCTCAGCGCCCGAGCCCGCAGGCGAAGGTACTCCTCCACACCGCCGGGAAGGTGGCGGAGGTGACCGTCGAGGATGGCGTACTGCTGATCGGTGACGCGCTCGAGGAAGTAGCGGTCGTGGGAGACCACCAGCAGGGTCCCCGGCCAGCTGTCCAGCAGGTCCTCGATCGCGGCCAGCATGTCGGTGTCCAGGTCGTTCGTGGGCTCGTCGAGGATGAGGACGTTCGGCTGCTCCAGCAGGATGAGCAGCAGCTGGAGGCGGCGCTTCTGACCGCCCGAGAGGTCCTTCACCGGGGTCGACAGCTGGGCGCTGGAGAACCCCATGCGCTCGAGGAGCTGTCCGGGCGTCAGCTCCTGCGCCTTGGATCCGGTGCCGAAGGTGTACGTCGTGCGCAGGCGGGAGACGACCACGCGGACCGGCTCGTCGAGGTGTTCGGCGAGCTCGTCCATCCGCTGCGACAGCGTGGCGACCTTGACCGTCTTCCCGCGTTTGACGCGCCCGCCCGTGGGTGTCACGTCGCCGGACACCAGCCCGAGCAGCGTCGATTTGCCGGCGCCGTTGACGCCGAGGATGCCGGTGCGCTCCCCCGGCGCGATCCGCCACTCGATCGGATGCAGCACTTCCCGGCCGTCGTAGCTCACGGCCGCGTCGAGAAGGTCCACGACGTCCTTGCCCAGCCGCGACACCGCGAGGGACTGCAGCTCGGTGCGGTCGCGGATCTCGGGCACGTCGGAGATGAGCGCGTTGGCCGCGTCGATGCGGAACTTCGGCTTCGAGGTGCGGGCGGGGGCTCCTCGGCGCAGCCATGCCAGCTCCTTGCGCGCGAGGTTCTGCCGGCGCGCCTCGATCGCAGCGGCCTGCCGGTCGCGCTCCACGCGCTGCAGGATGTACGCCGCGTACCCGCCCTCGAACGGCTCCACGATGCGGTCGTGCACCTCCCACGTCATGGTGCAGACCTCGTCGAGGAACCAGCGATCGTGCGTCACCACGAGAAGCCCGCCCTGTCCCGCAGGCCATCGCCGTTTGATGTGCTCGGCGAGCCACGCGATCGCCTCGACATCCAGGTGGTTGGTCGGCTCGTCGAGGAACAGCACGTCGTAGTCCCCGACGAGGAGCGCGGCCAGCGAGATGCGCCGCCGCTGACCGCCGGAGAGGCCGGCCACCGGCCCGTCCCAGGGGATGTCCGCCAAAAGGCCCGCGATCACGTCGCGGATGCGCGCGTCACCGGCCCATTCATGGTCGGGACGGTCGCCCACGACCGCATACCGGACGGTGACCGCCTCGTCGAGGCGGTCCGCCTGGTCGAGGACGCCGATGCGCGTCCCGCCGCGCACGGTGACCCGTCCGGAGTCCGGTTCCAGCCGGCCGGCGAGCATCGCCATCAGGCTCGACTTCCCGTCGCCGTTGCGGCCGACGATGCCGATCCGGTCGCCCTCGTCGATGCCGAGCGACACCCGGTCGAAGACGACCTTGGTCGGAAACTCCAGGTGCAGGGCCTCGGCCCCCAGAAGATGTGCCATGTCCCTTCCAGGCTAGGCGAGCCCGGGAGAGGAGCCGTCCGCTCAGTACCAGATGCTCAGGCGCGGCGCGATATGCCAGCCGAGGACGCGCGCCGCCGTGGCGGCATCGGTCGTGGTGACGCGCCCCGCCGCGGCGAGCGTCGCCAGTGACACGCCTCCGAGGTACGCCGCCGACAGCTCCTCGATCCCCAGCGCCACCGTCACGGCGTCCGGCCGCGCATCCGCATCCTCGAGCGGCGTCACCCGGCCTCGTCCGTCCTGGTCGGCTTCGAGGAGGAAGCGGCCGCCCGCCAGACCGAGCGGATCGTGCACGTCGAGTGCGATCGCACCGGCCGCGCCGTACCGGCGGGCCTGAAGGGCAGCGCGAACGTCGAGGATCCGGACGTACTGGTGGTCGCGCACGGTCACGGTGGCCGCTCGCTGGTCGGCGATCATCCACAGCAGCGGCTCATCGGGCGACAGCTCGCTCGCGTGGACCTCGGCGACGAGGTCGAGCTCCAGCAGGAAGCGCCACAGCGCCGCATACGCGTCGTCGGTGTCTGCGAGCAGATACGACACCGTGACCGTGCCCTTGGTGAAGTCGTCGTGGTTCTCGCGTACCGAGTACACCGCGACGCCCCGCACCTCGCCGGCGGCGTCGGTGTACTGCACGGCCCGCTTCTCGCCGGCCTTCTCGGCGTCGGGGCGGGTGCCGGCGAAGTTGTCCCAGTGCCCCGCGGGCACGTCGATCTCGCCGGGCACCCGCAGGCGGGAGCGCTCGTGCAGCTCGGGGAGCAGCTCGCGCAGCCGCGTGCGCGGGATGAAGTCGATCCGACCCTCGGGGCGAGGGCCCGTCCACGCCGCGCGGCGCGTCTCGATGCGCCACGAGGCGCTGGCGGCGGCGGGCGCGAAACCGTAGCGGCCGTAGAGGGTGGATTCGCTCACGGTCAGCATCGCCATCGGGATGCCGGCGGCGTGGGCGGTGCGCAGCTCGCCCTCGAGCATCGCGCGCGCGATCCCACGGCGGCGGTGCGTGGGGGCGACCGTCACCGCGGAGATCGCGCATGAGGGGATCGCGGTGCCGCCCGGCACGGTCAGTTCGCCGAGCCACGACGCGATCGTCGACGCCGGCGCGTCGGCCATCGGCGCCGCCGGGTCGTAGACGCCCGTCACCCGGCGGTAGCCGCTGCGCTCGCGGGCGGCCGCGACCTGCTGCTCGGAGCGCTCGGGGTCCTGGAAGCCCCGCGCCACGACCTGCAGCCACGCGCCGAACGCGTCGCTGTCGACCGGGACGAGCCGGTAGTCCAGTCCCTGGGTGGCGAGGCGGTCACGGGACACCTCGTCCAGCGGCGCCGCGCGGAAGGCGGCGCGATCGGAGTCTCCCGCGACGGCGGTGGATGCGGCGAGCGTGCTCATCTGGATTCCTTCCCTCGAAGTGGCTGCTTCGTACCCCGTCTCGCCGTCGTCGTGGCGAGGCTGCGGTCAGTTCGGCAGGACGCGGGCCCCTGGGACGGGGCCATGGACGTGCAGCGCCTGCAGTCCTGCGGCCGAGAGCGTGACCTGCAGCTCGAGCGCCGATTCGGCGTCGGCGGCCAGGAAGGCCAGCGTAGGCCCTGACCCCGACACCATGCCCGTGAGCGCACCGGACTCCTCGCCGAGTTCGAGCACATCACGCAGCTCGGGCCGCAGCGACAGCGCGGCCACCTGCAGGTCGTTGCGGGTGTGCTCGGCCAGCGCGACGGCGTCGCCTGCGCGCAGCGCCTGCAGCACGGCCGGCGCGACATCGGGGACGCCGGGCACGCCCACGATGTCGTGCCGGGCACGCAGCGCGTCCAGCTGCGCGTACACCTCCGGCGTCGACAGCCCCTCATCAGCCGGCACGATCACCCAGTCGAAGCGCCCCTTCGCCAGCGCAGGGCTCAGCTGGTCGCCTCGTCCGGTGCCGATCGCGGTGCCGCCCATGAGCGCGAACGGCACGTCCGCGCCGAGCCGCGTGGCGAGCTTGTGCAGCTCGCCGCTGCCGAGGTCCGCGCCCCAGAGCGCGTCGCAGGCGACCAGCGCCGCGGCGGCGTCGGCGGACCCGCCGCCCATGCCTCCGGCGACGGGGACGTTCTTGACGATGTCGAGGTGGACGCCGCCGTCGTGGCCGATGCGCTGCGCGACGAGCCGCGCCGCGCGCACGGCCAGGTTGCGGTCGTCGGCCGGGACGGTGGTGACATCGACCGTTCCCGAGATGGCGACGGTGAACTCGTCGGAGGGGGTGGCCCACACCTCCTCGTACAGCGACACCGCCTGGTAGGCCGATGCCACGTCGTGGTAGCCGTCGTCCTGGACACCGCCGACCTCGAAGAAGAGGTTTAGCTTGCCCGGCGCCCGCACGCGGACGCCGGGGGTCACGACGGCGTGACTCACCGCTTCGCCGATTCCGCCCAGAGGTCGACGTCGATGCCGTCGGACAGCGCGTCGATGCGCTCGAGCTCCTCTGCGGTGAACGCCGGCCCCTCCAGCGCCCGCAGGTTCTCATCGAGCTGAGCCGGGCGCGACGCGCCGATGAGGGCGGAGGCGACCACCGGGTCGCGCAGCACCCACTGGATCGCCATCTGCGCGAGCGACTGACCACGCTCGCGCGCGATCAGGTCGAGCGCGCGGAGCGTCTCCAGACCGTCGTCCGTCAGCGGCTCGTCAGGCAGCGACCGTCGCTTCTGGGCACGCTCGGCGGGCCCGCCGCCCAGGTACTTGTCCGTCAGCAGACCCTGCGCGAGCGGCGTGAACGCGATGGCGCCCATGCCCTCCTGGCGCAGCACCTCCGTCAGGCCGTCCTCGACCCAGCGGTTGAGGATCGAGTACGCCGGCTGATGGATCACCAGCGGCGTCCCCAGGGATCGGGCCACGGCTGCGGCGGCCGCCGTGCGCTCGGCGCTGTACGACGAGATGCCCACGTACAGGGCCTTGCCCTGCCGGACCAGCGTGTCCAGCGCCGCCACGGTCTCCTCGATCGGCACCTCCGGATCCACGCGGTGCGAGTAGAAGATGTCGACGTGATCCAGGCCCATGCGGCGCAGCGACTGCTCGGCGCTGGCGATGAGGTACTTGCGCGAGCCGCCGTTCCCGTACGGGCCGTCCCACATGTCGTAACCGGCCTTGGACGAGATGATGAGCTCGTCGCGGTAGGGCGCGAAGTCCTCCCGCATCATCCGGCCGAAGTTGGTCTCGGCGGAGCCGTACGGCGGCCCGTAGTTGTTCGCGAGGTCGAAATGGGTGATGCCCCGGTCGAACGCGTGCCGCAGTAGCTCCCGCTGATCGTCGAACGGGATGTTGTCGCCGAAGTTCCACCACAGGCCCAGCGAGACCGGCGGAAGCGTGAGCCCCGAGCTGCCGACTCGCCGGTACTCGGCGAGGTCGTACCGGTCATCGGCGGCGACGTACGGGCGGTGGAGATCTCCTCCACGGGAGCGGTAGCGGGACTCGGTCACCGCACCAGGCTATCGGCGGCGAGCCTTCCACGGGCAGTCGGACGGTCCGCGCAGGCGGGTACACCATGGCGGACGCGGAAGGGAAGAGCCCCGCCCGAAATGCCGTTGTAATGAAAAGTGCTTATGGTGAATCGTTGCGGCCAGGCCGGTCGCGCCGATCACGGCGCCCCTGCCGCAGCCTTCCCCGTCGTGCGAAGGAGGTATCGATGCCCACACTCTCGGTCGTTCCGCCGCAGCCGGATCCCTGGTCCGATCTGCTGGAGCGGGGGGACGTCGTCCTCGATCGCGGCGTCCTGCACCTGGTGCATGACACCGTGACGCCCCGTCAGGCGCAGCTGGACGATCTCCAGCTGGTCGCGTCGGCCCTGGAGCGCGCGGGACTCGAGGTCACGCTGATCCGGCACGATCGGGTCGTTCCGGCGCTCGTCGTCGATGTGGCCGCACGCGATGTGGCCTTCGCGGCCCTCGCCGCCCTGTGCGACCGTGAGCCGGTCTACATCAAGGCGAAGGGGCGGTCCGCCGCCCTCGCGACGCTCGCCGAGGTGCCCGGCGCCGAACCGTCGGCGGTGCGCGTCTACCGTCCGCGCATCACCAGGAACGGCGCACGTCGCTATGGCGCCGCGCTCGGCGTCCGCCTGGAGTTCTGGCGGTTGTCGGGCGATCTCGTCGAAGCGCCCAGTGCCAACGCGCTCACACGCCGCACCATCGCCCGTGCCGACCTGGCCTACACGACGATCGAGCGCTACGGCCGCAGCTGGCGCACGATCGCGGGCATGTTCGACCCGCAGCCGGACGAGTTCACCGATGACATCGACATCGTCTTCTCGTGGGTCGACGGCTCCTCCAGCGAGTTCCAGCGTCAGCGCGCGGCCCGCATGGCCGAGTACGTCGTCGGCGAGGGCGACGACGGTCCTGCCCGGTACCGCCACGTCGACGAGCTGAAGTACGCGCTGCGCAGCGTCCACATGTACGCGCCCTGGGTGCGGCGCATCTTCATCGCGACCGACTCGCCGGCGCCGGCGTGGCTCGCGGACCACCCGAAGGTGAAAATCGTGCGCAGCGAGGAGTTCTTCGCCGACCCCTCGGTCCTGCCCACGCACAACTCCCACGCCGTCGAGGCGCAGCTGCACCGGATCCCGGGACTGGCCGAGCACTTCCTCTACTCGAACGACGACATGTTCTTCGGCCGTCTTGTGGAGCCCGAGCTGTTCTTCACGCCCGCGGGCGTGTCGAAGTTCGTCGAGTGCGGCGTACGCATCGGCACGGGCGAGCCGGCGCTGCACCGCAGCGGCCACGACAACGGCCTGCGTGTGAATCGCGCCCTGCTGCGGGAGCGGTTCGGGCGCACGATCGTCCGGGACCTCGAGCACTGCGCAGCGCCACTGCGCCGCAGCGTGATGGCCGAGCTCGAGCGGGAGTTCCCCGAGGACTTCGCCCGCACCGCGGCATCCCGGTTCCGTTCCGCGACCGACATCTCGGTGACCAACAGCCTGTACCACTACTACGCCCTCCTGACGGGGCGCGCCGTGGTCACGCGTCGCCCCCGGGTCCGCTACGTGCAGACGACGATCGCACGCAACCTTCGTCGCATGGAGAGACTGGCCGAGCGCACCGACGTCGACATGTTCTGCCTCAACGACGGCGGCGAGACCGAGGTGCCCGAAGAGGTGCGGGTCGCCGCCCTCCGCGGTGCTCTCGAGCGGATGTTCCCGGTGCGTGCACCGTGGGAGCGGTCCGACCTCAGCGAAGCAGAGCGATCGGCTCGGTCGGCTCACCCGTCGGCGCACCGCCAAGAGGCCTGATCCCGGCGGCGACGAGCCGTCGGCGCGCCTCCTCGGCGTCGATGTGCTCGAGCACGTGGGGCGCGTCGACGGGGACGACGGAGTGCACGACCGTGTCGTCGTAGACGTGCACGAGGTTGAACGCCTGGGCGCCGTCCTGCGGGCGGCTTCCGCCGGTGGGCACCGTGAGATCCTGCGCGTAGCAGGTGGAGGAGGCCACCGAGACCGGGATGCCCGCGAACGTCGCGAACGTCGAGTAGTGGAGGTGACCGGCGATGATGGCCCGCACGTCCGTGCCGCGCAGCACCGTGGCCAGGCGGGACTGGTCCCTGAGCTCGACGCTGGCAGCCAGCGGCAGCACGCTCGGCACCGGCGGATGATGCATCGCGAGGATCGTCCCCAGGGGCGCCGGCGTCGCCAGCACCTCACCGAGCCAGTCCAGCTGCTCGTCGCGCAGCTCGCCGTGGTGTTCGCCCGGCACGGTGGAATCGAGCGTGATCACCCGCAGGCCGTCCAGCTCGTCGACGCGGTCGACCGGGCCGATGTCCGCCGTCTCGTCCAGCAGCGTCTCGCGGAACGCGGCGCGGTCGTCGTGATTGCCCATCACCCAGAGCACACGCGCACCGAGCTCCTGCGCGAACGGCTCGACGAGAGCGCGCAGCTGGTCGTACGCGGCCGGCTCACCGAGGTCGGCGAGGTCGCCGGTGAACACGATGGCGTCGGGGCGGATGCCACTGGCGCGGATCGCGGCGAGCGCGCGGTTCAGCCGCGCCGAGCCGTCCACCAGGTCGAAGAGCATCGAGCCGCCCGCGCGGAGGTGGGTGTCGCTCACATGCAGCAGGATCCGTTCGGGTGCGGAGTATTCGGCGCTGCGCATCATCTCGTCTTCCCGGCCTGATCCTCCAGGCCTTGCCCGCAGGCTACCCGCGGGAGGCGAAAGGCCCCTGGCAACACGGTGAACGTTCCGTGAATACCGTCACAGCGCTCGGGCGATGCGGACGAAGTCGTCGACGAACAGCTCCTCGCCGCGTGCGGTCGGGGCGATGCCCACGCTCTCCAGTACGGCGGATGCCTCCGCCGCGCTGCCGCCGAGGACGCCCGCCAGCGCCTGCCGGAGCATCTTGCGGCGCTGCCCGAACGCGGCATCCACGATGCGGAACGTCGCCCGGCGCTCGTCGTCGCTGCCGCGCGGGACGGGGTCACGACGGAAGCCCACCAGAACGCTGTCGACGTTGGGGACGGGCCAGAAGACCTGGCGTGACACGGTGCCGGCCAGCCGCCACGGCCCGTACCAGGCGGCCTTCACGCTGGGGGCGCCGTACGCCTTGGAGCCCGGCGGGGCGGCGAGCCGCTCCCCCACCTCAGCCTGCACCATCACGACGCCGCGGGAGAGGGCAGGGAAGGTCTCGAGGAAGTGCAGCAGCACCGGCACCGAGACGTTGTAGGGAAGGTTGGCGACGAGCACCGAGGGGTCGCCGGGCAGCTCGGTCACCCGCAGCGCGTCGGCATCCACGACGGTGAGCGCGCCGTCCGACACGCCGTGGGCCGCCGCCGTCGCCGGCAGCCGCCGCGCGAGGCGATGGTCGATCTCCACTGCGGTCACCGTGGCGCCGGCCTCCAGGATCGCAAGGGTCAGCGACCCCAGGCCCGGCCCGACCTCGACGACCCGGTCGCCCTCGGCGACCTCGGCGACATGGACGATCTTGCGCACGGTGTTCGCGTCGACGACGAAGTTCTGACCGAGCTTCTTGGTGGGAGTGACGTCCAGCTCGGCGGCCAGCGCGCGGATCTCGGCCGCACCGAGGAGGGAGACGGGCATCCCTTCACCCTAAGCCAGCGAGGCGCAAGCCTTCCGGTCAGGGCGCCGGCGAGGAGTAGCGTTTCCAGTCATGAGCACAACCGGAACCATCCCCGCCGACGCGTTCTCGCTTCGGAGTCCGTTCGGGCGCCGCGCCGTCGGCCTGTCGGTCGCGGCAGCCGTCGGCGGCTTCCTCTTCGGCTTCGACTCGTCCGTGATCAACGGCGCGGTGGACTCCATCGAGGGGCACTTCGAGCTCAACGACTTCCTCACCGGTCTCGTCGTGGCCGTCGCCCTCCTCGGCTGCGCGGCCGGAGCGGTGATCGCCGGCGGCCTGTCCGACCGATGGGGGCGGCTCCGGGTGATGCTCCTGGGCGCGATCATGTTCCTGGTCTCGTCGATCGGCTCGGCGCTGACCTTCAGCGTGCCGGACCTCATCGTGTGGCGCGTCATCGGCGGACTCGGGATCGGAATCGCGTCGGTGGTCGCGCCGGCGTACATCGCCGAGATCGCACCGCGTCAGATCCGCGGGTCGCTGGCATCGCTGCAGCAGCTGGCGATCACCCTCGGCATCTTCGCCGCGCTGCTGTCGGACGCGCTGCTGGCGACGACCGCGGGCGGCGCAGCGGAGATGCTGTGGCTCGGGATGGAGGCGTGGCGCTGGATGTTCCTCGTCGGCGTCGTCCCGGCGGCCGTCTACGGCATCCTCTCCTTCACGGTGCCGGAGTCGCCGCGCTACCTGATCGCGAAGGGACGGTTCGACGAGGCTCGCGAAATCTTCTCGCGGCTGGTGCCCCCGGCCGACCTCGACAAGACGATGAACGAGCTGAGGAACGCGATCGAAACCGACCGCCGGAACTCGGGCGTGAGCCTGCGCGGCCCGGCGCTCGGACTTCAGCCGATCGTGTGGGTGGGCATCGTCCTGTCCGTCTTCCAGCAGTTCGTCGGCATCAACGTGATCTTCTACTACTCCACGACGCTGTGGCGCGCCGTCGGCTTCGACGAGGGCGACGCGCTGCTGGTGAGCGTCATCACGAGCGTCACCAACGTCGTCGTGACGCTCATCGCGATTTGGCTCGTCGATCGCGTGGGACGCAAGCCGATCCTGCTCACCGGATCGGTGGTGATGACGGTGTCGCTGGCCACGATGGCGCTCGCGTTCGCCTTCGCGGAGGGCAGCGGTCAGGACGTGACGCTGCCGGGCGCGTGGGGCCCGGTCGCCCTCGTCGCCGCGAACCTGTTCGTCGTCGGTTTCGGCGCGTCGTGGGGCCCACTGGTGTGGGTGCTGCTCGGCGAGATCTTCCCCAGCCGCATCCGCGGCAAGGCGCTCGGTGTCGCCGCGGGCGCGCAGTGGCTCGCGAACTTCCTCATCACCGTGACCTTCCCGCCCATGTCGGGATGGTCGCTGCCGCTCACGTACGGCATGTACGCGCTGTTCGCCGCGCTGTCGTTCGTCTACGTGGCGATGAAGATCCCCGAGACCAAGGGCATGGAGCTGGAGCAGACCGAGACGCTCTTCGTGCGCAAGCCGAGCGGGGCCGCCACCCGCTGACGCGGCCCGGGCGGCGCGGGGAACGGGGCGCCCGCTTGTAAGCTGACGCGATGCCCTCGCTCGGTGAACTCGTCGTGCCGCGCCGGCTCGGCAGGGATTTCCGCTGGCTGCTCGCCTCCTCGTGGACCAGCAACCTCGGCGACGGCATCGCCCTGTCCGCGGCGCCCCTGCTCATCGCCTCACTGACCTCGTCTCCGATCCTGGTCGCGGCGGGGGCGATGATGCAGTTCCTGCCGTGGCTGCTGTTCGGCCTGCTGGCCGGCTCCGTGGCCGACCACCACGACCGTCGACGCCTGGTCATGCTCGCCGATGCGCTGCGTGCGGTCGTCGTCCTCGGACTCGTCGGCTTCCTCGTCACCGGTCACGCGTCGGTGTGGATGGTGCTGGTGGCGGCGTTCCTGTACGGCACGGCCGAGGTGTTCGCGGACACCGCCGGCAACACGCTGCTGCCGATGCTCGTGCGGCCCGCCGACCTCGGCGTCGGCAACGCCCGGCTGCAGACCGGCTACCTCGTGGGCAACCAGCTCGCGGGGCCGCCGCTGGGAGCCTTCCTGTTCGCGCTCGGATCCTTCTGGCCGTTCCTGCTCCAGGTCGTGTGCGTCCTGCTCGCGGTGGTCCTCATCGCGCGGATGGGGCGGACGCCGATCCCGGCGCGGGATGCCGCCGGCGCTGCCGGTCCGAAGCCGCATCCGATTCGCGACGGGCTGCGCTGGCTGCGCGGCAACCCGCCGGTGCGCACGCTCGTGCTCATCATCCTCGTCTTCAACGTCACCTGGGCCGCGCCGTGGAGCGTCCTGGTGCTGTACGCCACCGAGCACCTGCACATGGGGGCCGTCGGCTTCGGCGCGCTGACGACGGCGGCCGCCCTCGGCGGGCTGATCTCGACGACGAGCTTCGGGTGGCTGGAGCGGCACGTGTCGTTCTCGACCCTGATGCGCATCTGCCTCGCACTGGAGGTGCTCATGCACCTCGGCTTCGCTCTGACGACCTGGAGCCCGGTGGCGCTGGCCCTGATGTTCGGCTTCGGGGCGTACGCCTTCGTGTGGGGCACGATCTCCACCACGGTGCGCCAGCGCCTGGTGCCCCTCGAGCTGCAGGGACGGATCGCCGCCGTCAACATGGTGGGCGTGTTCGCCGGCCTCGTGATCGGTCAGCTGCTGGGTGGCGTGATCGCTGAGGCGTGGGGCCTGACGGCGCCGTGGTGGTTCGCGTTCGCCGGTTCCGCGGTCACCCTCGTCCTGGTCTGGCGCTCCATCTCGCACATCGCCGCCGCGCCCCCCGTGGTGGGCGTCTCCGCCACGGCCGAAGACACTCGGTAGTCCGGGCGGTCAGTCCTCGAAGGCGCCGTACACCTCGACGGTGTTGGCCGCCAGCTGCGCGCACAGCTCGTCGACGTCCACCCCCAGCTCGCCGGCCATGAAGCGCACCGTCACCGGGACGAGGTACGGTGCGTTGGGCCGGCCGCGGTGCGGCGTCGGCGTGAGGAACGGGGCATCCGTCTCGACGAGGATCCGCGCGCGCGGCGTGACGGCGAGCGCGTCGCGCAGATTCTGTGCGTTCCTGAACGTCACGTTCCCGGCGAACGAGAGGTAGTAGCCGCGGTCGGCGGCGATCCTCGCCATCTCGGCATCCCCGGAGAAGCAGTGGAAGACGGTGCGCTCGGGCGCTCCGACGCGCTGCAGCGTCTCGAGGACGGCGTCGTGGGCGTCGCGGTCGTGGATCTGCATGGCGATGCCGTGCTTCTTCGACAGCGCGATGTGCGCCTCGAAGCTCTCCTGCTGCGCGGGCAGCCCTGCCTGGTCGGTGCGGAAGAAGTCCAGCCCCGTCTCGCCGATGGCCCGCACGCGCGGCTGCGCGGCGAGCTCGTCGATGACGGCGATGGCCTCGTCGAGCCGCCCGGCCGCGGCGTACGCGGGCGCCTCGTTCGGATGGATCGCCACGGCGGCGAGCACGCGAGGATGGGATGCCGCAGCCCACGCCGACCAGCGGCTGGACTCGATGTCGCCGCCGGCCTGCACGACGCCGGCGACGCCCACTGCGCCGGCCCGCTCGAGCTGCTCGTCCAGCGACAGCGACGCATCGCCGTCCTCGATCTCCAGGTGCGCGTGGTTGTCGTACACCGGCACGGCGAGCGGCTCGGGCGCCTGCGGCCACCTCACATCGCCGCGTCCCTCCTGCGAGCGCGTGCGGACGTAGTTCGACGGGTCGGCCCCGTTGGGCTCACTCATGAGCGTGTCCCACTTTCACGGTTCGAAACGCCCCCCCAGGCCGCGTTTTCGGGACATGAGCCCGCGGGATCGGGACATGGAGGACGCGTGATCGGTCAGACGGTCTGCTCGACGCGCGGGAACAGCGGCGCGAGGCCGTTGACGGACGTGCCCGACGGCAGGATGCCCCACCCGCCGGCTGCCCGGATCGGCTGGTCCTGCAGCCGGCCGAGGACCTCGGCGGCACCCAGCGCGATCCACAGCTTCTCGGTCGCGATCGGCATGACCGGCGACAGCAGCACCGCGAGCGCCCGCAGACCGTCCGCGGCGGTGTACAGCACGGTGCCCAGGCGCTCGCGCTGCGCGTCGTCCTTGGCCAGCGCCCACGGCTCGTTCTCGGTGATGTACGAGTTCAGCGCGTCGACGATGGTCCAGATCGAGGTGATCGCCTCGTCGATGCGGAAGCGCTCGATGGCGGCATCGGCGGCAGCGGCGGCGTCGGCCACCGTCCGCTGGATCGCGAGGTCCGCGTCGGAGTACTGCCCCGGCGCGGGCACGATCCCCTCGAAGTACCGCTCGATCATCGCGGTGGTGCGCGAGGCGAGGTTCCCGAAGCCGTTCGCCAGCTCCGCCTGGTACCGGGCGGACAGGTCCTCCCAGGAGAACGAGCCGTCCTGCCCGAACGCGATCGCCGAGAGGAAGTAGAAGCGGTACGCGTCGGAGCCGAAGACGTCGGTGATCTCGGTGGGCGCGATGCCGGTGAGCTTGGACTTCGACATCTTCTCGCCGCCCACCAGCAGCCAGCCGTGCGCGAACACGCCGCGGGGCACGTCGATGCCGGCCGCCATCAGCATCGCCGGCCAGATGACGGCGTGGAAGCGCAGGATGTCCTTGCCGACCACGTGGTAGCCGGGCCAGCGGCGCGCGAACTGCTCGGGGTCGGCGCCGTAGCCGATCGCGGTGGCGTAGTTCAGCAGGGCGTCCACCCACACGTAGATGACGTGCGACTCGTCCCACGGCAGCGGGATGCCCCAGTCGAAGGTGGAGCGCGAGATGGACAGGTCCTTCAGGCCGTTCTTCACGAACGAGACGACCTCGTTGCGCGCCGACTCGGGGCGGACGAAGTCGGGGACGCTCCGGTAAAGCTCGAGCAGCCTGTCCTGGAACTCGCTGAGCTTGAAGAAGTAGTTCTTCTCCTGCAGCAGCTCCAGCGGCTTGGAGTGGATCGCGCACACCTTCAGGCCTTCGAAGGCGCCGGTGCCGTCGACGATCTCGGACTCCGGCTTGAACTCCTCGCAGCCCACGCAGTAGAGCGCCTCGTACTCGCCCGCGTAGATGTAGCCGCGGTCGTAGAGGGCCTGGAAGAACTTCTGCACGTTGCGCTCGTGGCGCTCCTGCGTCGTGCGGATGAAGTCGTCGTTGGCGACGTCGAGCGTCTCCAGCAGCGGGAACCAGGACTCGCCGACGAGGCGGTCGACCCATTCCTGCGGTGTGACGCCGTTGGCGGCGGCGGCGCGCAGCATCTTCTGCCCGTGCTCGTCCGTGCCCGTGAGCATCCACGTGTCATCGCCGGCCTGGCGGTGCCAGCGTGCCAGGGTGTCCACCGCCACGGTGGTGTAGCCGTGGCCGATGTGGGGCACGTCGCTCGGATAGTAGATCGGCGTCGTGATGTAGAAGGAACGGGGCCCGGAAGTCACCCGAGAATTCTAGTCAGCACGGATGCCACCGCCTGCCGGTGTGACAGCCGGTCAGGATCCGCTGCCGGACGCCGCTCGGTGCGCGAGCGCCGCCTGATAGAGCTCCCGGCGGGAGTGGCCGGTCTCGGCTGCGACCTCCGCGGCGGCGTCCTTCAGCCGCATCCCGGTCGCGACGAGCTCTCGCACCTGCGCGAGCCCGTCGGCGAACGCCACGTGGCGGGCGGCTGCACCGGCGACGACCACGACGATCTCGCCTCGCACGCCGGGCTCCGCCCACGCCGTCAGCTCGTCCAGGGTGCCGCGGGCGACCTCCTCGTGCAGCTTCGTCAGCTCACGGCACACCGCGGCACGCCGGTCGCCGCCGAATGCGGCGGCCATGTCGGCGAGCGTCGCGGCGATGCGCGAGGGGGCCTCGAAGAACACCATGGTGCGCGGCTCGGCGGCCAGGGCACGCAGCGCCGCCTCCCGCTCCCCCTGCCGGCGCGGGAGGAAGCCCTCGAAGGTGAACCGATCGGTGGGCAGGGCCGACACCGCCAGAGCGGTCACGACGGCGCTCGGGCCGGGGATCACGGTCACCTCCACGCCCGCGGCGGCTGCGGCGACGACGACGCCGTAGCCGGGGTCGCTGACGGTGGGCATGCCGGCGTCGCTGAGCACCAGCACGTCCTGGTCGCGCGCGAGCTCCACCAGCTCCGGCGCCCGGTCCTTCTCGTTGTGGTCGTGCAGTGCGACCAGCCGCGGGCGGTTGTCGATGCCGAGGGCCGTCAGGAGCCGCTGCGTGGTGCGGGTGTCCTCGGCCGCGACGACCGTCGCCGAGGCGAGCGCCTCGACCAGCCGCCGGGACGCGTCGCCGAGGTTCCCGATCGGCGTCGCCGCGAGGATGATCACCCCCTCAGCCTAGACTTGGCCGCGTGACGGACGCCCCGCGGCTCGAGGCCGATCCGCCCGCCGAGCGGCTGCCTCCCGCGACGCGGCGGAGCCTCTACGACCGGTTCGCCGCGCGCATCACCCGCGATGACCGTGCGCGGCGACGGTACGCGTGGCTCGCGCCGGCGCTCGTCGTCGTGCTCGCTGCCGCGCTGCGGCTGTGGAACCTCGCCGCGGCGCACGACCTGATGAACCAGTTCGACGAGACGTACTACGTCAAGGACGCGTGGTCGCTGGCGCACCTGGGGTACGAGGGCTCGTGGCCGGAGAATGCCAACGAGCGGTTCCTGCGCGGCGAGGCCGACATCTTCACCGCCGAACCCGCCTTCGTCATCCATCCGCCGCTGGGGAAGTGGATCATCGCCGTGGGGATGCTGGCGCTCGGGCCGGATTCGGGGTGGGGCTGGCGGATCACGACGGCGCTGCTGGGCACCGCCGCCGTGCTGGTGCTGATGCTCATCGCCAAGCGCCTCACCGGATCCACGACGTTCGCGGTTGTGGCGGGCCTGCTCATGGCCGTCGACGGTCTGGCGATCTCGATGAGCCGCGTCGCGCTGCTGGACATGTCGCTGACCTTCTTCGTGCTGCTGGCGTTCCTGTTCGTGCTGCGGGACCGCGAGCGCACCATGACGGCGATCGCCCGCACGGTGGCGGCGCGCTTGGACGGCGAGGAGCCGCCGGCATGGGGTCCGGTGCTGTGGAATCGGCCGTGGATCGTGGCCGCCGGCGCCGCGCTCGGCGCGGCCACGGCGGTGAAGTGGTCCGGCGTGTGGGTGCTCGCGGGCCTGGGGATCTACCTCGTCCTCACCGACGCCCTCGCACGTCGACGGGCGGGCGTGCTGCTGTGGCCGACGGACGCCCTGCGCCAGGGCGCCGTGACCTTCGTCCTCCTGGTTCCCGTCGCCGTCGCGGTCTACCTCGCATCGTGGACGGGATGGCTCGTCACCGACGGGGGCTACGACCGTCACGTCGCGGAGGCGAACCCGGCTGGCGGCCTGTGGTCGTGGGTGCCCCTGCCCCTGCAGAGCCTGTGGCAGTACCACGTGACGATGTACAACTCGGCGGCGCAGATCACGGCGGGCCACACCTACGCCAGTCCCGCGTGGCAGTGGCCGCTGCTGCTGCGGCCGACCGGCATGTACTACCACCACGACGCCTTCGGCGTCGACGGGTGCACCGCTGTGAACGGCTGCTCGGCGGTGATCTCGAGCATCCCCAACCCGCTCGTCTGGTACGCCGGCGTCGCTGCGGTGCTGTATCTCGTCTACCGCTTCGTCGTGACACGGGACTGGCGATTCGCCCTCGTCCTCACCGGGGTCGTGGTCACGTACGTGCCGTGGCTGTTCTTCCCGGCGCGCACGGTGTTCCAGTTCTACACCGTGCTGATCCTGCCGTTCCTGCTGCTGGCGCTCGCCTTCGCGCTGCGCGACATCGCGGGGGCCCACCGCACCGACCCGCATCGGCGCCTCACCGGCCAGCGGCTGGTCCTGGTCTTCCTGCTCGTCGCGCTCGCACTCGCCGCCTTCTGGTACCCCGTGATCTCGGCGATGACGGTGCCGTACGACTTCTGGCGGCTCCACAACTGGATGCAGGGCTGGATCTGAGTGCGCCAGGCCGGCCGCAGGCTCAGGCGGTGAGCTCGGCCGGATCGGTGACCGGCAGGCGGCACGCGAAGTCGTGGCAGTCGTACGCGGTCGGCGCGTCGCCACGCATCCCCTTCTCGGCGAACAGCGAGAACCCGGCGTCGACCCACGCGGCGACCTGCTCCGGCGTGACGACGGCGACCACGTCGGCCGGGAGCCGCCGCGCGGCGGCTGCGAGCGGCGCGCCGGTGTCCGCCGTGACCACGACGAGCTGTCGGGGCGCGGTCTGCAGCGACGCCGCGGCGCGCAGCAGCGCCCCGTGGGCCAGCGGCTGCACGAGCGCCGCCCCGCCGTGGGACGCGAGAAGCCTCTCCGCGAGCGCCCGGTAGCGGTCGCCGGCCCCGAGCAGCCACAGCGCTTCGGCGGCGTCGGCGATCGCTGCGACGCCGGAGGGCTCATCGCCGTCGGAGGCCGCATCGGGGGCGCCGACGCCCTGCGAGGCCAGCACCGGGTCGCCGCCGCCGGGGACGCCGATGCGCGCGCCGTCGGGCGCGCACGCGTCGACGAGCTCGCGAGCGCGTCGGGCGTACGCCGGCTCCCCCGTCGCCGCCGCGAGCGCCGCCAGACCCGAGGCGAGCTGCCCGTAGTCGGCGGTCGTCGCCGCCGCCCGCGACGGGATCTCGTCGAGCGACGCCCGCACCAGTCGGCCGTCCGCGGCGACGTTCGTCTGGAGCACCGCCTCGGCAGCCCACCGCGCCGCCTCGATCCAGCGCGGCTCGCCGTAGCGGCTTCCCGCGCGCGCGAGCGCCCCGATCGCCAGGCCGTTCCAGCCCGTCACCACCTTGCCGTCCACCGCAGGCGGCTGCAGCCGGGAGCGGGCGTCGGCATCCAGGCGGTAGTAGCCGCCCTCGCTGCGCACGCCCTCGATCCACGACTCCGAGTCCTGCGCCGCGCCGAACCCGCCGCCGGGCTGCTGCAGCACATCGATGAGGAACCCCGCCACACCGCGCGCGACCTCGTCCGCACCGGCGTCACGCGCGACGTCGAGCAGCTGGGCGTTGTCGGTGAGCATCCGCTCGTAATGCGGCACCGTCCAGTCCGGCCGCGTGGCATAGCGGAAGAACCCGCCCTCGATGTCGTCGCGCAGCGGCGAGCCGGCCATCGCGGCCAGCGCTCGGTCGGCCACGGCGGATGCCTCCGGCGCGGCATCCCGCACGAGCGGGGCCTGCAGGAAGCGCAAGGCGGTCGCCACGGGGAACTTCGGTGCCGCGACGTTCGGGTCGCCGAACCCGCCGTAGCGCGGGTCCTCCTGGCCGGCGAGCGCCCGCGCAGCGGCGATCAGCTCATCGCGGGACGGCGCCGCGGACGCGGGCGCGTCGTCCGAGATCGCACCCGCGCGTACGTCCGCCAGCGCCGCCACGATCGCGTCCGCGGTGCCGTCGATCTGCTCCCGGCGCTCGGTCCACGCCTCCCGCACCGCCGCCAGCACCTGCCGGAACGACGGCATGCCCGCCCGAGGCTGCGGCGGGAAGTACGTCCCCGCGTAGAACGGCCGGCCTTCGGGCGTGACGAACACCGTCAGCGGCCATCCGAGGTTGCGTGTGAACGCCGCCGCAGCGGCCATGTAGGCCGCATCCACCTCGGGATGCTCCTCGCGGTCGACCTTGATCGAGACGAACCCGGCGTCGAGGTCGGCCGCCGTCTGGGCGTCCTCGAACGACTCCCGCGCCATCACGTGGCACCAGTGGCACGTCGAGTACCCGATCGAGACCATCACGGGGACGTCGCGCCGGCGCGCCTCGTCGAACGCCTCCGCGCCCCACGGGAACCACGCCACCGGGTTGCCGGCGTGGGATCTCAGGTACGGGCTGGTCGCTTCCGCGAGGCGCGGGTTCATGGCACGGGCCCGTCAGTTGACCTCGTCGGGATGAGCGCTGACGCGGCCCGAGCCGTCGCCGGCGTCCATGGCGTCGATCGCCGCGACCTCGGCGTCGGTGAGCTCGAAGTCGAACACGTCGAGGTTCTCCTCCAGCCGCTCGCGGCGCACCGACTTGGGGAAGACGATGTAGCCCTTCTGCAGGTGCCAGCGCAGCACCGCCTGAGCGGGCGTCTTGCCGTGGGCCTGCGCGGCCGCCGCCACCGGTTCGGCGCCGAACAGGTCGTACTTGCCCTGTCCGAGGGGCCCCCACGACTCGATCTTCACATCGTGCTCGGCCGCCCATGCCGTGATGTCGCGCTGCTGGTAGGCCGGGTGCAGCTCGATCTGGTTGACCGACGGCACCACGCCGGTCGCCTCGACGATGCGCTCGAGGTGGGGCACCAGGTGATTGGAGACGCCGATGCTGCGGGTCAGGCCCGCATCGCGCAGCTCGATCATCTTCTCCCACGCGTGCACGTAGTTGTCGCGGGCCGGCGTCGGCCAGTGCACGAGGTACAGGTCGACGCGGTCCAGGCCGAGCCGCTCGAGGCTCTCGGCGATCGCGGCGTTCGGCTCGTCGCCGTCATGGCGGTCGTTCCACAGCTTCGTGGTGATGAACAGCTCCTCGCGCGGGATGCCGCTGGCTGCGATCGCCGCGCCCACGCCTTCCTCGTTGCCGTAGATCGCCGCGGTGTCGATGTGCCGGTAGCCGATCTCGAGCGCCTCCGAGACGGCACGCTCGGTGTCAGCCGGCGGCACCTTGAACACGCCGTAGCCGAGCTGGGGGATCGTGATGCCGTCGTTGAGCGTCAGAGTGGGGATGTTCGCCATGCGTCCCAGCCTACGAGCGCGAGCTCGCCTCGGGGCGGAGGAGGCGGCACCCACGGGCGGCGGGATACGATCGAAGGCTATGTCCGCGCCCGCACCCGTGATCACGTACCCGCCGGAGCTGCCCGTCAGCGCGGCGCGCGACGAGATCGCGCGCGCTGTGCGCGACCACCAGGTGGTCATCGTCGCGGGGGCCACGGGGTCGGGCAAGACGACGCAGCTGCCCAAGATCGCGCTCGAGCTCGGCCGTACCGGCATCGCGCACACGCAGCCGCGCCGCATCGCGGCCCGCTCGATCGCCGAGCGCGTCGCCGAGGAGCTGCAGGTGCCGCTGGGCTCGACCGTCGGCTACAAGGTCCGCTTCACCGACAAGGTCTCGGCCGACACCCGCATCGCGCTCATGACCGACGGGATCCTCCTCAACGAGATCCATCGCGACCGCCTGCTGCGCCGCTACGACACGATCATCGTCGACGAGGCGCACGAGCGCTCCCTGAACGTCGACTTCCTCCTGGGCTATCTGAAGCGCATCCTGCCGCGCCGCCCCGACCTCAAGGTCGTCATCACGAGCGCGACCATCGATCCCGAGAGCTTCGCGAAGCACTTCGCCGACCCGCGCACGGGTGCGCCGGCACCCGTCGTCGAGGTCTCCGGCCGCACCTACCCGGTGGAGATCCGCTACCGACCCCCGGCGACCGGACGCGACGGCGACCTCGACGGTGCCGACGACGTCGACGGGATCACCGCCGCGCTGCGCGAACTCGACCGCGAGCCTGCGGGCGATGTGCTGGTGTTCCTTCCCGGCGAGGCGGAGATCCGCGACGCGATGGACGCGGTGCGCGGCCTCTACGCCAAGGACGCCGCCCCGACGGAGGTGCTTCCCCTGTACGGGCGCCTCTCCGCCGCGGAGCAGCACCGCGTCTTCGAGCCGTCGTCGGTCGCCGGCGTCCGCCGCCGCGTCGTGCTGGCCACGAACGTCGCCGAGACGAGCCTCACGGTGCCCGGCATCCGGTACGTCATCGACACGGGCACCGCGCGCATCTCGCGCTACAGCACCCGCAGCAAGGTGCAGCGGCTGCCGATCGAGCCGGTGTCGCAGGCGTCGGCCCAGCAGCGCTCGGGCCGCGCGGGCCGCACCAGCCCCGGCGTCGCGATCCGGCTGTACGCCGAGGAGGACTTCGAGCGCCGCGACGAGTTCACCGAGCCGGAGATCCTGCGGACGAGCCTGGCGTCGGTCGTGCTGCAGATGCTGTCGCTGGGGTTCGGCGACGTGTCGTCCTTCCCGTTCCTGACCCCGCCGGACTCCCGCGGCGTCAGAGCCGCGCTGGACCTGCTCGTCGAGCTCGGCGCGGTGCGGTCGGGGGCCGAGCACGGCGAGGGCGGGAGCACGGGTCGCGGCGAGCAGGTGCGGCTCACCGACATCGGCCGCGAGATCGCGCGGCTGCCGATCGATCCGCGGTTCGCGCGCATGCTGCTCCAGGCGCGCAGCACGGATGTGCTTCCGGAGGTGCTCGCGATCGTCGCCGGGATGTCCATCCAGGATGTGCGGGAACGTCCGGAGGAGCGCCGTGAGGAGGCCGATCGGCTGCACGCGCGCTTCACCGACCCCACCAGCGACTTCCTGAGCCTGCTGAACCTGTGGAACCACCTGCAGCAGAAGCAGGCCGAGCTCGGATCGAGCGCGTTCCGCCGGCTCTGCCGCTCCGAGCACCTCAACTACGTCCGGGTGCGCGAATGGGCGGATGTCCACCGTCAGCTGAGCGCCCTCATGAACCTCCGTCGCGCGCCGGCGCGCGGCACCGCCGACCCGGACCAGATCCACCGGGCGATCCTCGCCGGGCTGCTGTCGCATATCGGCGTCCTCGACGAGCGCGCGCCCGCCAAGGGGCCGCAGCGCGGCCGGGCGGGAACCGGCGACCGGCCCGAGCAGCGCCGGTCGGCGGAGTACCTGGGCTCTCGCGGCACCCGCTTCGCCATCTTCCCCGGCTCGGGACTGCGCAAGAAGCGGCCGCAGGCGGTCATGGCGGGCGAGATCGTCGAGACCAGCAGGCTGTTCGCCCGCACCGTGGCCGCGATCGACCCGTCGTGGGCCGAGCCCCTCGCGGGCGACCTCGCCAAACGGCGACTGAGCGAGCCGCACTGGTCCAAGGACGCCGGCGCGGCGGCCGCGTACGAGAAGGTCACGCTGTTCGGGGTCGAGATCGTTCCCCGGCGCCGGGTCCAGCTCGCGCGCTTCGACCGGCCGCTGGCCCGCGAGCTCTTCCTGCGCCACGCCCTCGTGGAGGGCGAATGGGACGTGTCGCACCTGGACAAGCGGCTGACGGCGTTCGAGCGCCGCAACCTCGAGCTGCGGCGTCGGCTGGAGAAGGTCGAGGAGCGGGAACGGCGTCGCGACATCCTGGTGGGCGACGAGGCCGTGTACCGGTTCTACGACGCCCGCATCCCCCGCGACGTGTTCGACGTGCGCTCCTTCGAGACGTGGTGGCGGGATGCCGCCACCCGGACGCCGCGGCTGCTGGACATGACCGAGGCGGACCTCGTCGACGAGGCGTCGCGAGGGGACGAGCGCGATTTCCCCGCGCGCTGGCGGCAGGGCGACCAGGTGCTCTCGCTCGCCTACCGGTTCGAACCGGGTGCGCCCGACGACGGCGTCACCGTCGTCGTCCCGCTCGCGCTCCTGGCCCAGCTGCGGCCCGACGGATTCGACTGGCAGGTGCCCGGCATGCGCGACGAGCTGATCACGGCGCTCATCCGGTCGCTTCCCAAGGCGATCCGCCGGCACGTCGTCCCGGCCGCGGACTGGGCGGCCACCTTCTCGGCGGACCTCGCCGGCGCGGGACCCGAGGCGCACGAGGGGCTCCCCCGGACCGGCCTGCGCGAAGCGCTTGCGGCACGCATCCAGCGGGTGGCGAGCCAGCCCGTCGCGCCGTCGGACTTCGACCTGGACCGCGTGCCGGCCCACCTGCGCATGTCCTTCCGCGCCGTCGACGAACGCGGCAGGACCGTCGGCACCGACCGGGATCTGCGTGCGCTGCAGGAGCGGCTCGCCGGGCGCGCACGCGCGTCGGTGGCGCGATCGGTCGCGCGCGCCGAGGCTGTCCGACCGGACGGACGCGGTGATGCCGGGGCGCCGGGACCGCGTCCTCCGGCGCCCGCCGGCGCCGCCGCCTTCGGCGAGCGCGGCGGGATCACCGAGTGGTCGTTCGGCGACCTGCCCGAGGTCGTGGACACCAGGGTCGCGGGAGGCGTCGTGCGCGGCTATCCCGCGATCGTGGACGAGCAGTCCTCGGTCGCGCTGCGCATCGAGGCGACGCCGGAGGCGGCCGCGCGGGCGACGCGCGCGGGGGTGCGCCGCCTGGTGCTGCTGACGGTCCCCTCTCCCGCGACGTATGTGCTGGATCACCTCACCGCCGCCGAGAAGCTCGCGCTGGCGGCATCCCCCTATCCGTCGGCCAAGGCGCTCGTGGAGGACTGCCGCCTCGCCGTCGCGGACGCGGTGATCGCCCGCACGGCCCCCGGCGAGGTCGTCCGCACGCACGCCGGCTTCGATGCCGTCCGCGCCGCGTTCTCGGCCGCGGTCGTCGACGAGCTCTTCCAGACGGTGTCGCTTGCGGCGCGCATCCTCACCGCGTCGCGGGAGGTCGAGCGGGCCCTGCGCGACCAGAACTCGCTGACGCTCCTCGGCGCGCTCGGGGACATCAAGGGGCAGCTCGCCGGGCTGGTCTTCCCGGGCTTCGTCTCCGCGATCGGGGTCACCCGACTCGCCCACCTGCCGCGGTATCTGCGCGGCGCGCTCGACCGGGTCCGGGCGCTCGCGGACAACCCGGGGCGCGACCGGCAGCGCATGACGGAGTTCGAGCGCGCGGCCGCGCTGTACGCCGACGCGGGCGGCACCGTCCCGCCGGACCCGGATGCCGCGCCCGCGCTCGTGCACGCGCGGTGGCTCCTGGAGGAGTACCGCGTGAGCCTGTTCGCCCAGCCGCTGGGGACCGCCGAGCCGGTATCGCTGCAGCGGATCCAGAAGGCGCTGCGGGAATAGCCGCCGCGCGGGAAGGGGTTGCCCCGCACATGAGCATCGCGATCGCATACACCGAGCTGGGTGGACCCGAGGTCCTGCGCATGATCGAGGTTCCCGACCCCGTCCCCGGCCCCGGCGAGGTGGCGATCCGCGTCGAGGCGGCGGGCGTGAACCCGATCGACGCGAAGCTGCGTTCGGGCGCGCGGGCATCCGCGCCCATCACCGAGCCGCGGCGCGTGGGCAGCGACGGTGCGGGCGTCGTGACAGCGGTGGGCGACGGCGTCGACGGCTTCCGCGCGGGCGATCCTGTGGCCTTCGGCGGCGTCGCCGGGGCCTACGCCACCGATGTCGTCGCACCGGCATCGGCGGTGCACGTCCGGCCGCCGCAGGTCAGCGCGGCGGAAGCCGCGGCTCTGGGCATCCCCGTGGGGACGGCCTACCAGACGCTGCGCTCGCTGGGGGTGGGCGACGGCGACGTCGTGCTGGTGCACGCCGGATCCGGCGCGGTTGGGCAGGCCCTCATCCAGTACGCCGTGCTGTGGGGGGCCACCGTCGTGGCGACCTCCTCGCCGCGGCGGTTCGATCGGGTGCGCGAGCTCGGTGCGACTCCTGTCGCGTACGGCGACGGACTCCTCGACCGGGTGCGCGCGGCGTCACCGGACGGCGTCACCGTCGCCATCGACGCCGCGGGCACGGACGAAGCCGTGCGGACCTCCCTCGAACTCGTCGCCGATCACGAGCGGATCGCCACCCTCGTGCGTGGGCGGGATGCCGCCGGCTTCGGCATCCGCGCGTTCTCAGGCGGATCGCCCACGCCGCTGACGGCGCAGCAGCAGGCATGGCGCGGTGAGGCGATCCCCGTGACGCTCGCCCTCCTGGCGGCGGGAGCCTTCTCGGTCGAGGAGGGCCCGTCGTTCGCGCTCGCCGACGCCGTCGAGGCGCATCGCGCCCTCGAGAAGGGCATCGACGGAAAGATCACGCTCGTGCCGTGACCGGCCTCACACCGTTCCGGTGATGCGCGCCGCCTCCGGCCCTGTGGCGATCGGGCGGCCCGGCGTGTTGGACCACTGGCTCCAAGAGCCGGGGAACAGCCGCAGGCGCAGGCCGGCACGCTCGGCGGCGAACGCGGCCTGCGCCGCGGTGACACCGGACCCGCAGTAGGCCGCTGCCGGGGTTCCCGGCTGCACGCCGGCCGCCGCGAACAGGGCTCGCAGGGCCGCGGCGTCGCGGAAGCGCTCCCCGTCCATGTACTCCGTCGTGGGCAGGTTCACGGCGCCGGGGATGTGCCCCGCGTGCGGGTCGATCGGCTCGACATCGCCGCGGTAGCGCTCGCGGGCGCGGACATCCAGCAGCACACCCGAAGCCGGAAGGGCTGCGGCCTCGTCGATCGTCAGCACCGGCTCCTCGATCTCGCGCAGCGTCACCGCGCCCGCCGGGACCGTCACGTCGCCGTCGGCGAGCGGGAGGCCCGCGCTGCGCCACGC
>JAPSKH010000004.1:90576-116137 GCA_031177765.1 Microbacterium sp.
GCTGCGCCACGCCTCCATTCTGCGCGAGCCCGCGGGCCCGCCCGGGCGCGCGCGCGAGTGCAACAGTTCGACACAGACCGCGGGCGCCGCCGCCACCCGCCTCGACAATGGAACGCATGGCCGATTCCCCGCGCAGCTTCGCGACGACGCAGGTGCAGGCGGGGTTCGACCCCGGCAGCGTCGAGCGCACCGCCGTCCCGCCCATCCATCAGTCCAACGCGTTCGAGTTCTCCTCCCTGAGCGAGGCGCGCGACCTCTTCGCGCTGCGCCGGGACGGCAACATCTACAGCCGTGCCGCCAATCCCACGGTGCTGGTGTTCGAGCGGCGCGTGGCCGAGCTCGAGGGCGGCATCGCGGCGGCGGGCGTCGCGTCGGGTCAGGCCGCCGTGGCGGTGGCGCTGCTGGCGCTGGCCAAGCACGGTGAGCACATCGTCGCCGCGCGGCAGCTCTACGGGGGCACCGTCGACCTGCTGCAGGACACGGTCGCCGACTGGGGCATCGAGGTCACCTTCGTCGATCAGGACGACATCGACGCGTGGGCGGCGGCCGTCCGCCCCACCACCCGGGCGCTGTTCGCCGAGTCGATCTCCAACCCCATCGCGCAGGTCCTCGATCTTCCGGCGGTCGCCGAGGTGGCGCGCGGCGCCGGCGTGCCGCTCGTCATCGACAACACCATCGCCACGCCGTACCTGCAGCGTGCCAAGGACTTCGGCGCCGACATCGTCGTGCACTCGGCCACGAAGTTCCTGGGCGGCCACGGCACGTCCCTGGGCGGTGTCGTGGTGGATCTCGGAACCTTCGACTTCGCAGCCGAGCCCGAGCGATGGCCGCAGCTCACGCGCCCGTACAAGCGCGTGCCCGAAGGCAGCCTCATCGACCGGTTCGGCGGACGGGGATCGCCGTACATCGCACTGGTCAAGACGAAGTACGTGCACGACCTCGGGCCTTCGCTGTCGGCGTTCAACGCCTTCCAGCTGCTGCAGGGGATCGAGACGCTCGACCTGCGCGTCGCCCGTCACAGCGCGAGCGCGCTCGAGGTCGCCCGCTTCCTGGAGGCGCATCCGGCCGTGGCACACGTCCACCACCCCGGCCTGGCGTCCAGCCCGTGGCATGGCAGCGCGCGCGCGTACCTGCCGCGCGGAACCGGCAGCGTGTTCGCCTTCGACCTGCACCGCGGCGTCGACGCGGCCGACGACTTCGGGCGTGTGGAGGAGTTCATCGCGCGCCTGCGAGCGATCAAGCTCGTCGCCAACATCGGGGATGCCCGGAGCCTCGTCGCCCATCCGGCGTCGATGACCCACAGCCATCTGACCGGCGTGCAGCTGGCCCAGGCGCACATCGGACCCACCACCGTCCGCCTGTCGATCGGCCTCGAGGACCCGCGCGATCTCGTCGACGACCTCGCCCAGGCGCTGGCCCCGCTCGCCGCCGATGCACCGGTCGCCGTACCCGCTCGCACCGACGGCCGGACGCTCACGCACTAGCCTCGGTCTCATGACCAATGCCTCCTCCCCCGGGCTCCGCTGGGGAATCCTCGGCCCCGGCGGCATCGCGCGCGCGTTCACGAAGGACCTGCGCACGGCCGGCCTCGACGTCACCGCGGTCGGGTCGCGGCGGCACGACAGCGCCGCCGCCTTCGCCGAGGACTTCGACATCCCCCACGCCCACGGCTCCTACCAGGACCTCGTCGCCGACCCCGACGTGGACATCGTCTACGTCGCGACGCCGCATCCGATGCACGCCGAGAACGCCCTGCTCGCGCTCGAAGCCGGCAAGCACGTCCTGGTCGAGAAGCCCTTCACGCTCAACGCCGTCGAAGCCGCCGCCGTCCGTGATGCCGCCGCGGAGCGGGGCCTGCTGGCGATGGAGGCGATGTGGACGCGGTACTTGCCGCACATGGAGCGGATCCGCCAGATCGTCGCGGAGGGAACACTGGGCGAGATCCGCGCGGTCACGGCCGACCACACCCAGCGCATCACGAGCGATCCCGGCCACCGCCTGAACGACCTCGAGCTCGGTGGCGGGGCGCTGCTGGATCTGGGCGTCTACCCGATCTCCTTCGCCTGGGACATCCTCGGCGAGCCCGTGTCGGTCGCGGCGTCCGCGCGCCTGGGCGAGACGGGCGCCGACACGGAGGTGGCCACCATCATGGCGCACGCCTCGGGCGCGCTGTCGACGACGCTCTCGGCCTCCCGCGCGGCGGGACCGAACGCGGCATCCGTGATCGGCACGGAGGCGCGCATCGACATCGCGCGGGTCTGGTACACCCCGACGTCGTTCCGCGTCACCGCGCCCGACGGGACCGTGCTCGAGGACTTCGCGTCCGACATCACCGGTCGCGGCATGCAGTACCAGGCGATCGCCGCCGAGCGGTATCTCGCCGAGGGGCGGATCGACTCGGACGTGCTGCCGATCGACGAGACCGTCGCGATCATGGGGACGCTCGACGAGGTGCGCGCCCTCATCGGCGTCCGCTACCCGAGCGAGGTGTGACGTGCCCGATCCGCAGAATCCGCGCGTGGCGGTCTACCTCGACTTCGACAACATCGTGATGTCCTGGTACGACCGGGTGCACGGCAAGAACTCCTATGCGCGTGACCGCCAGAGGATCGCCGAGGATCCACTGGAGTCCGAGATCGCCGCGCGCCTGCAGGCGGCCACGATCGACGTCGGCGCGATCATCGACTACGCGGCCTCTTTCGGCACGCTGGTCCTCACGCGCGCCTACGCCGACTGGTCCTCGCCGGTCAACGCGGTCTACCGCTCGCAGCTGGTCGCACGCGCCGTGGACCTCGTGCAGCTGTTCCCCACCGCGGCCTACGCCAAGAACGGCGCCGACATCCGCCTGGCCGTCGACGCCGTCGAGGACATGTTCCGGCTGCCCGACCTCACCCACGTCGTGATCGTCGCCGGCGACTCCGACTACGTGCCGCTCGCCCAGCGCTGCAAGCGTCTGGGCCGGTTCGTGGTCGGCGTGGGGGTCGCCGGATCGACGGCCAAGGCGCTGGCCGCCGCCTGCGATCAGTTCGACTCGTACGACGCGCTGCCCGGCGTGGCAGCACCGGTGATCGACAAGAAGGATGCCGCGCCGCAGCGCCGTCGCAGCAAGCGCGCCGCCGTCGACCCCGCCGGCGCGCTGCTCGAGCGCGCACTGCGTCTGGAGAGCGACAAGGACGATGCCGAATGGCAGCATGCGTCCGCGGTGAAGAGCCTCATCAAGCGCCTCGACCCCTCCTTCAGCGAGAAGGCGCTCGGGCACCGCAGCTTCTCGGAGTTCGTCAAGGCCCATCCGAGCGTGGCGGAAGTGGACGAGTCCGGCAACGTCGTGCTGATCCGCCTCCGACCGGCCGTCGCCGACTCTTGAAAACCTGAATCCTCCGTGGTGTCGCTGCGTGAGACCCAGGGGGCGTCGCTGCACGACCTCGACCGCCTCGACCAGGAGCGCTTGGGCTCGCCCGAGGCTGCGGACGCCCGCACCGGCGGGTGAGCTCCGAGCGGATGCCTCGCCCGCTGCGGGCGGGGCATCCGCCGAGTCGACGCGGTCGGCCGGCTCCCGCGGCCCCACCCGCGCGAACCCGCCCCGACCAGGCAAAACCCGCGTCCGGTACAGTGTCGTTCGTGGCACGCCGAAACCCGCCGCCGGGCTCGCAGACCTCGCTGCGCGAGGCCAACCGCGCGCGCGTCGTGGAGTCGCTGAAGCGGCACGGGCGGCTGACGCAGATCGAGCTGGCGGGCAGCACGGGTCTGTCCCCCGCGACGGTGTCGAACATCGTCAAGGAGCTGACGGCGTCGGGCCTGCTGCACACGTCGTTCACCTCGCGCAGCGGCCGGCGTGCGACGCTGGTCTCGCTCGCACGTCAGCTGGGACTCGTCGCCGGCGTCCACTACAGCTCGCGCCACCTGCACATCGCGATCGCCGACACCGCGCGGACGATCGTGACCCAGACCTCACTGCCGCTGCCCCTGGACCACCGGCACGACGCCGAGCTGGATCGCCTCGCGCTGCTGCTGGGCGACATGATGGACACCCTCGGCGGCGCGCTGGCGGACCTGCTCGCCGTCGGGCTCGCCCTGCCGGCCCCCATCGACCCGCGCACAGGAATGATCTCGACGCCGGGGCTGCTGCGCGGGTGGGAGGGCGTGGACGTCGCTGCGAGCCTGTCGAGCCGCATCGGACGCCCCGTCTACGTCGACAGCGAGGCGAATCTCGGCGGCCTCGCCGAAGCGCGCGAGGGCAACGGGCGCGCAGCGTCCTCGTCGGTGTTCATCCGCGTCGGCCACACCATCAGCGCCGGACTCGTCGTCGGCGGCGACCTCTTCCGCGGCGTCAACGGCAAGGCGGGTCAGATCGGACACGTCACCCTCGACGAGAACGGCCCGATCTGCCGATGCAGCAATCGCGGATGCCTCGAGACCTACGCCGGCGGGCCGGCGCTGCTGTCCCTCTTCCCGCCGAGCGAGGGCATGCACCGCCTCGGTGACCTGCTGCACGCCGCCGAGGCCGGCGACGGCAGCGCACGGCGGGTGATCGCCGATGCCGGACGGCACATCGGCGTCGCGGCGGCGAGCCTGTGCAACCTGTTCGACCCGGAGCTCATCATCGTCGGCGGCGAGCTCGGGCAGGCGGGCGAGATCCTGATGGCGCCGATGCGCCATTCGCTGGACCGCACCGCACTGCCCTCGGCGGGCGCCCTGCCCGAGGTCGTCGGCGCCTCGTTCGGCGAATGGGCCGAGACCCGCGGCGCCATCGCGATCGCCCTCGACCACGTCAGCGTGGACGCCCAGGCCCTTCCCATCACGGCGTAGGCTCATCCGATGCCGACCACGAAGGCGACCGGGCGGGCGCCGCTGCGCGCGATGGCCGGGATCTCGGCACTGATTTTGGTGGCCGCCTGGCTGGTCGGGTGCACCACGGGCCCGCCGCCCGGAGCGTTCGCTCCGCCGGGCGACTCGATCGCGCTGCTGCTGCCGGACGCCAACACCGCGCGCTACGAGACGTTCGATCGTCCGCTGTTCGAGGCGCGCGTGGCCGAGCTCGGCGATCACGAGGTGCTGTACGCCAACGCCGACCAGGATGCAGCCAAGCAGCAGCAGCAGGCCGAGTCCGCGCTCGCCGCCGGAGCCGGCGTGCTCGTGCTCGACCCCGTCGACGCGAATGCGGCGGTGAGCATCGTCACGTCGGCCAACGCCGAGGGGGTGCCCGTGATCTCGTACGACCGTCTGGTCGCGGGCGGCGACCTGGCGTACTACGTCTCGTTCGACAACGAGAAAGTGGGCGTGCTGCAGGCGACCGCGTTCGTCGACGCGATGACGAGCATGGGCGAGGGCGACGGCATCCTGATGGTCAACGGCTCCCCCACCGACAGCAATGCGGCGCTGTTCAAGCGCGGCGCGCACAGCGTCATCGACAGCAGCGGGCTGGAACTGCTCGGCGAGTACGACACGCCGGGATGGAGCCCCGAACGCGCGCAGGAGTGGGTCGCAGGCCAGATCGCGCAGCACGGCGACGCGATCGCCGGGGTCTACGCGGCCAACGATGCCACCGCAGGTGGCGTCGTCGCCGCGCTCCGCGTCGCCGGCGTCGACCCGATGCCCATCGTGACCGGCCAGGATGCCGAGCTGTCCGCCATTCAGCGCATCCTCACCGGCGACCAGCACATGACCGTCTACAAGGCGATCAAGCCGCAGGCCGAGCTCGCCGCGGACGTCGCCGTCGCCCTTCTCGAGGGCGAGGAGGTGAGTGCGCCGATGGAGATCGAGGGCACGCCGGCGACGCTGCTGGAGCCGGTCGCGGTCACCATCGACAACATCGCCGACACGGTGATCGCCGACGGGTTCTGGACCGTCGACGAGATCTGCACCCCGGCCTACGCCGATGCGTGCGCGGCCGCGGGCATCGGGTAGTGTCCTGAAGCCGATGGCGATGAGGGCAGGGCGATCATGTCGATGACGCACCCGAGGACGGGACGACAGCACGAGCGCGTGCTCACCATGCGCGGGATCGGCAAGCGCTTCGGCGCCGTGCGAGCGCTCACCGACGTCGACTTCTGGGTCAACGAGGGCGAGGTCGTCGCGCTGGTCGGCGACAACGGCGCGGGGAAGTCGACGCTGGTGAAGGTGCTCGCCGGTGTGCATGCCCCGGATGCGGGAACCATCGAGTTCGACGGCGAGTCGGTGCGCATCGACACGCCGGCCGACGCGCAGCGGCTGGGGATCGAGACGATCTTCCAGGACCTCGCCCTGTGCGACAACCTCGACGTGGTGGCCAACCTGTGGCTGGGGCGGGAGCTGCGTGAGGGCGGACGGCTCGACGAGGTCGCGATGGAGCAGCGGACGTGGACGCTGCTGCGTGAGCTGTCGGCCAAGATCCCCTCGGTGCGCGTGCCGGTGGCGTCGCTGTCGGGAGGTCAGCGCCAGACCGTGGCGATCGCTCGATCGCTGATCGGGGACCCGCGGATCGTGATCCTCGACGAGCCCACGGCCGCTCTGGGGGTGGCCCAGACCGCCGAAGTGCTCAACCTCATCGAGCGACTGCGCGAGCGCGGCCACGGCGTGATCCTGATCAGCCACAACATGGCCGATGTCATGGCCGTCGCCGATCGCGCGGTCGTCCTGCGGCTGGGGCGGAACAACGGCGTCTACAACATCGCCGACATCACGAGCGAGACCCTCATCGCCGCCATCACCGGGGCGGGCGACACCTTCACGGGGCGACGCGCGGACGGCGGCGTCCGGAACGATGCCGCCGAGCCCGGGCATCCGGCGCCGATGGACACCCCGTCACACCACGATGCCGCCACGGAAGGGGGCACGGTGATCCGGATGCCCGAGCGCCGGGCGGACCCCGACCCGCGCGGGACGAGACGCCGATGACCGCGGGAGGCGGTGCACGCGTGATGGGCCACGCCGAGGACGGCCTGGGAACCCCTGGCCGCTGGCGCGGGACAGCCGGGGCGTTCCTGGCGCGCGTGCGTGGCGGCGACCTCGGAGCCCTGCCCGTGGTCCTCGGCCTGATCGTGATCTGGACCGTGTTCCAGGCACTGAACCCGGTGTTCCTCTCCAGCGAGAACCTCGTCAACCTCACCATGCAGTGCGCCGCGATCGGGACCATCGCGCTCGGGATCGTCGTGGTGCTGCTGGTCGGCGAGATCGACCTGTCGGTCGGGTCGGTGTCCGGCTTGTCGGCGGCGGTGCTCGCGGTGACGTTCGTGCAGCTGCAATGGCATCTCGCCCTCGCCCTCGTCGCCGCGACCGGCATCGGGTGCCTCGTCGGTCTTCTCTACGGCTACCTGTTCACGCGCTTCGGGCTGCCGAGCTTCGTCATCACCCTTGCGGGACTGCTGGGCTTCCTGGGACTCCAGCTGTGGGTGCTGGGCGAGACGGGCTCCATCGCGATCCCCTTCGACTCCTGGATCGTGCAGTTCGCCCAGCAGCTGTACCTTCCGGCGTGGGCGTCGTACGCGGTCGCCATCCTCGCCGTCGCGGCCTTCGCGTGGTCGCTCGTGCGGCGGGCACGCAGACGCGCTGCTGCCGACCTCGTGAGTCAGAGCTACACCCAGATCGCCGTTCGCAGCGCGGCGCTCCTGGCGTTCCTGCTCGTCGCGGTGTGGTACCTCGATCTCCACCGCGGCGTGGGCGCGATGTTCCTCTTCTTCCTCGCGCTCGTCGTCGTCCTCGACTTCGCGCTCACGAGAACCCGATGGGGGCGCGCGGTGTACGCGGTGGGCGGCTCGGTGGAGGCCGCGCGGCGAGCCGGAATCCGCGTCGACCGCGTCTACCTGTCGGTCTTCGCGCTGTGCTCGACGCTCGCGGCGGTCGGAGGCATCCTGGCTGCGGCACGTCTGGCGTCGGCGAACCAGAGCTCGGGCACGGGGGACGTCAACCTCAATGCGATCGCCGCCGCGGTGATCGGCGGCACGAGTTTGTTCGGCGGCCGCGGCTCCGCCTTCGCGGCGCTGCTCGGGGTCGTCGTGATCCAGTCGATCTCATCCGGACTGACGCTTCTGAACCTCGACTCGTCGGTGCAGTTCATGGTGACCGGCGTGGTGCTGGTGCTGGCGGTCATCGTGGATTCGATCTCTCGCCGGACGCGCGCCGCGACCGGTCGCGCCTGACACCTGGCTTCATTTCACGAACGCGCGCGCCACTCGGAACCGCGTTGAAACGATACGCATCAGCGATCTGCTTTGATTCATCCCACCCAATGGCACATATTGCTCGGTCTCGCGCCCTGCGGCAAGCTGAGCCATTCCGCGTGGGCCAGCGGTGTGCGCCCGTTGCGAAAGCGTTACGTTCAACTCTTGACGCCAAGAACGGCGATCGTCAGGATCGGTGGCAGCGCGATGTGCGCCAGGGGCGTTCCTGGGGAGCGCGGTTTTCAATGACGAAAGGCGAATGATGAAGAAGTCTTCACTCCTGGCTGTGGCGGCCTTCTCGGGCGCTGCCGCAGTGATGCTCGCCGGCTGTGCCGGCGGAGGCGGCGGCGGCAACGGCGGCGGCGGCAACGGCGGCGGGGACGCGGCCGGTCGCGCATGCGTGATCCTCCCCGACGCGGCCTCCTCGCCGCGCTGGGAGAACTTCGACCGCAGGTACCTTCAGGAGGGCCTGGAGGGCGCCGGCTTCGAGGTCGACATCCAGAACGCGCAGGGCGACGTGAACAAGTTCTCGACCATCGCCGACCAGCAGCTCACGCAGGGCTGCGGCGTCATGCTGCTCGTGGACTACCAGGGCGCCGCCGAAGCGGTCGCCGACAAGGCCAAGGCCGAGGGCATCCCGGTCATCGCCTATGACCGCCCGTTCGCGGGCGCCGACTACTACGTCTCGTTCGACAACGTCGAGGTGGGCCGTCTCCAGGGCCAGGCGGTGCTCGACGGCCTCGCCGCCGCCGGCAAGGACCCCGCCACCGCGGTCGTGGTCTACATGGGCGGCGATCCCACCGACGGCAACGCCGCGATGTTCAAGGAGGGTGCGGTCGAGGTCATGGAGGCCGCGGGCATCAAGCCGGCCGCCGAGCCTCCGGGCGTGTGGGATCAGCGCAAGTCGCAGACCAACTTCGAGCAGGCCCTGACTTCGCTCGGCGGCAGGGTCGACGGCGTCTGGGCAGCCAACGACACCAACGCCGCGGGCGTGATCAAGGTGCTGCAGGACAACAACCTCACGGGTGTCGCGGTGTCCGGTCAGGATGCCAACGCCGCGGGCCTGCAGAACATCCTGCTGGGCTGGCAGACGGCGACGGTGTACAAGCCGGTCGCCGACGAGGCCGCCGCAGCGGTGGACACCGCGGTCGCGCTGCTCAGCGGCGAGGAGGTGTCGACCGACGCGGAGCTCGAGGACGGCACGCCCTACATCCAGGTGACGCCCATCCTCGTCGGGCCCGACAAGGTGAAGGACGTCATCGCCGCCGGTGACGCGTCGTACGACGAGGTCTGCACCGCAGAGGTCAAGGCCAAGTGCGATGAGTTCGGAGTGACCGAGTAAGACCCACCGGTCCGCAGCCGTGAGGGCGTCGCGTCCGGCGAAGACGCGACGCCCTCCGCGCTGGGCACCGCCGGATCGCAAGGAAGCGAGCATGTCAGACACCATCACCGCCTCACACACCGCGGTCGGCACCGAGCCGATCATCAAGCTCGTCGGCGTCAAGAAGTCCTTCGGACCGGTCAGCGTCCTCAAGGGCGTCGACCTCGAGGTCCACCCCGGCAGGGTCACGGCCCTCGTCGGCGACAACGGCGCGGGCAAGTCCACGCTGATCAAGGGTCTCGCCGGCGTGCAGCCGTACGACGAGGGCGAGGTCCTCATCGACGGCCTCCATCGAGACCTCCATACGCCCCGGGACTCCTCGAGCCTCGGCATCGAGGTCGTCTACCAGGACCTCGCGCTGTGCGACAACCTCGACATCGTCCAGAACATGTTCCTCGGTCGCGAGGAGCTCTCGGCCGGGACGTTCGACGAAGGACGGATGGAGAAGGAGGCATCCGACACGCTCCGCTCCCTGTCCGTGCGCACCGTGAAATCCGTACGGCAGAAGGTCTCGAGCCTGTCGGGCGGCCAGCGCCAGACGGTCGCCATCGCGCGCGCTGTGCTGAAGAAGGCACGCGTGGTGATCCTCGACGAACCCACGGCAGCACTCGGCGTGGCGCAGACCGAGCAGGTGCTCAACCTCGTGCGCCGACTGTCGGAGCAGGGCGTCGCCGTCGTGCTCATCAGTCACAATCTGGCCGACGTCTTCGAGGTCGCCGACGACATCGCCGTGCTCTACCTGGGTCAGATGGTCGCGCAGATCCCGACCCGCGAGACCACGCGCGACGACGTGGTCGGCTACATCACCGGAACCAAGACGATGGGCGGGATCGACATCGTCGACACGTCGACCATCCGCACCGAGGGAGTCTGACATGAGCAACGCGACACGCACGGAGGCCGCACCGGATCCGGTCGCGAGCGACCTGATCGGCAGCGGCGTCGAAGGCGGCCTGGGCGATCAGGTCCGCGGCTGGTGGCAGCGCGTCCGCGGGGGCGACATGGGAGCGCTGCCGGCCGTAGGCGGACTGGCGGTGCTGGGGATCCTCTTCTCGATCCTCAGCCCCTTCTTCCTCACCGAGCGCAACTTCGCCAACCTCCTGAACCAGGCGGCGACGCTCGTCGTGCTCGCCATGGCGCTCGTCTTCGTGCTGCTGCTGGGCGAGATCGACCTGTCGGCCGGCGTCACCGGCGGCGTCGGCATGGCTCTGTTCGTGGTCCTCGCCGCCCAGGGGATCCCGTGGCCGCTCGCCCTGCTCATCGGCTTCGGCTTCGGGTTCCTCACCGGCGCGCTCATAGGCTTCTTCGTGGCACGCGTGGGCATCCCGTCGTTCGTCGTGACGCTGGGTCTGTTCCTCGGCTATCAGGGCCTCGCGCTGGTGATCATCGGCCCGGGCGGCCTGTTCCGCATCGAGGTCCCCGAGATCGTCGCCCTGCAGAACAGCAACCTCCCGGTGTGGGGCGGCTGGGTGCTGCTGGCCGTGATGCTGGCGATCTCGGCCGCCACGTCGTTCTGGGACCGCGCCCGCCGCACGCGCGCGGGCGTTCCCAACCGCGCGATCTCGCTGGTGTGGATCAAGCTCGCCACGATCGCCGTCCTCGGCGGTGCGGTCGTGTACGTGCTGAACCAGAACCGCGGCCAGTCCGTGGTCGAGGTCGCCGGCGTCCCGGTCGTCGTGCCGGTGGTGCTCGCCATCCTGTGGATCGGCACGTTCGTGCTGGACCGCACGAAGTTCGGACGCTACATCTACGCCATCGGCGGCAACGCCGAGGCCGCGCGCCGCTCGGGCATCAAGGTGCGCTGGATCAAGTGGTGGGCGTTCGTCATCGGCTCCAGCCTGGCGGTCTTCTCGGCCCTGCTGAGCGTCGCGCGCGTCGGCTCGGTCGACGCGACGGTCGGACGCGACATCGTCCTGTCCGGCGTCGCGGCGGCGGTCGTGGGCGGCGTCAGCCTCTTCGGCGGCCGCGGACGACTGATCCACGCCGCGATCGGCGCGGTGGTCGTCGCCGTGATCACCAACGGCCTGGGCCTTCTGAACCTCCCCGCGGGCATCAACCTGCTCGTCACGGGCGGCGTGCTGATCCTCGCGGCGACCGTCGACGCGGTGTCCCGTCTGCGCGCCGGCGGCGGTATGCGGGTCTAGCGGGCGGCCGAGGAAGCGCCGGGCGGATGCTCCCGCCCGGCGCTTTCACGTTGCGCGGCGTGCCAGCATCTCGTCGACCCAGGCCGGCACCGCCTCGCTCGCGAGCCCGGTGCGGGCCTCGTCGAACGGGACGACGGCATCCGTGGGCTCGAGGTTCAGCTCGACGGTGTGCGCCCCGAACGCGGAAGCGAGGGCGGCGTATCCCGCGGCGGGGTAGACGGCCCCGGATGTGCCGATCGCGCAGAAGACGTCGCACGCCACCACGGCCTCCTCGATGCGCGCGAGCTCGTACGGCATCTCACCGAACCACACGACGTCGGGACGCAGCGCCGGTCGCCGGCAGACCGGACACGGCGGTCGGTCCGCCAGATCATCGTCCCAGCGAGGCCGGGCGCCGCACGCGGTGCACCGCGCCCGCCGCAGCTCCCCGTGCATGTGGATCAGCCGGATGCTGCCTGCCCGCTCGTGCAGGTCGTCGACGTTCTGGGTCACCACGAGAAGCTCCGAGCCGTACGCGCTCTCGAGTCGCGCCAGCGCGCGGTGCGCGGCGTTCGGGCCGACAGTGCGCAGCGCCCGCCGTCGCGCGTCGTAGAAGCGCTGGACGGTGTCGGGATCGGCCTCGAACGCCTCAGGCGTGGCCACGTCTTCGATCCGATGACCCTCCCACAGTCCTTCCGCGCCGCGGAAGGTCGGAACGCCGCTCTCGGCGGAGATGCCGGCGCCGGTGAGCACGACGATGCGGGTCATGGCCGCACAGTGCCGGGCGCCGCATGAGACAGCACCCGGTCCCACACGTCGGGGAGGCTCACGCGCGGGTCGGTGTCACCGGCCCCCGGAACCATCTCGACCCGCGCGGATGGGAGTCGCTCCTCGTGCCAGCGCGCGGCGGCGGCGGACGCCTCGGGGTCGTCGCGGCTGTTGAGGATGAGCGTCTGCGCGGGGATGGTCCCCAGCAGCTCGGCGACCTCCTCCCGGTCCAGGCCGGTACGCGGCTCGGCGATGCCGACGAGGACCAGGCGGTCCACGGCCGCACCCAGTCGCGCCGCGACCATGAGCGAGAGCTCCCCCGCGGCGCCGACGCCGACGAGGCCGACGGGTCTGCCGTGCGCCTCCTCGTCCACCATCCTCACCAGCGCCGCGGCGGCGATGGCGGCCGGCGTCGCGCCCCGGTAGGAGGACGGATCCTCGATGTCGTCGGCCGTCACCCCCACGGCGATCACCCGGACGTCTCGTCGCGAGGTGGCGGCCGGATCGGGGTCGGTCGTGGCGGCGGGCCCTTCACGAAGCACGAACACCGCGCGCTCGGCGCCCGGCGCCCCGAAGCTGCGGAACTCGAAGTCCGCGGCGGGAACGGCGGCCTGCATCATCGGGCCATCCTAAGTCGCTCGCTGGGATGGTCAGCGCAGCAGGGCGCGCAGCGTCCCGATGGTGTCGGCCTCGTCCGCGCGCTTGTCGGGGCGGTAGCCCTTGACACGGGCGAAGCGCAGAGCGACGCCTCCCGGGTAGCGCGGGGAACGCTGCACGCCGTCGATCGCGATCTCCACGACGGTCTCGGGACGCACGTGCACGGCGTACGAGGAACGGTGCGTCTGGATGGTCGGGAAGTGCGCGGTCTGCCACCGCAGGGTCTCATCGGTCAGGCCCTTGAAGGTCTTGCCGACCATGACGAACCCGCCCGCCTCGCCGAAGTCCCCGTCGGGGTCGCGCGCCCCGAGGTGAAGGTTCGACAGCAGCCCGGCCCGGCGTCCCGATCCCCACTCGACCGCGAGCACGACCAGATCGTACGTCAGCACGGGCTTGACCTTGAGCCAGCTCTTCCCGCGCCGGCCGGCGGCGTAGGGCGAGTCGATGGCCTTCACCATCACGCCCTCGTGCCCGGCGGCGAGCGCCTCCCGCGAGAAGTCCTCGGCACGTTCAGTGTCGGCGGTGACGATGCCGGGGATGCGCGAGGGTCCGGCCACGCGCTCGAGCTCTGCCAGTCGGGTCAGCAGGGGCTCATCGATCAGGTCACGCCCGTCGACGTGAAGGATGTCGAAGAACCACGGCCGCAGGGCGACGGCGGGCGGCGTCTCGGAGCCGAACCGCGCCATGGTGTCCTGGAAGGGGCGCGGGGCCCCGTCCTCGTCCAGCGCGAGCGTCTCGCCGTCGAGGATGACCCGTCCGGCGGGAAGAGCGCGCACGGCCTCGACGATCTCGGGGACGCGGTGGGTGATGTCGGCGAGGCTCCGCGTGTACACCCGCACGTCGTCGCCGTCGCGGTGCACCTGGATGCGGGCGCCGTCCAGCTTGTACTCGACGGATGCGTCGCCGCCGAGCGCCGCCAGCGCCTCGCGGGTCGATGCCGCCGTCGAGGCGAGCATCGGCAGGACGGGGCGCCCCACCTCGAGCCCGATGGCATCGAGGTCGTCGGGGGCGCCGGTGAGCGCGACCCGCGCGGTGTGACCCAGGTCTCCCGACAGCATCGCGGCTCGGCGCACGGCGGCGGGGCTCCGATCGGCCGCCTTCGCGATGGCGTCGATCAGCACACCCTCGAGCGCGCCGGTGCGGAGCTCACCGAGGATGACGCGGGAGAGGAAGTCCCACTCCGGGGCCGTGGCACGTCGGGCGAGCTCCTCGAGGGAGGCACGCCGCGCGCTCACCGATCCGCGTCCGTCCGCGGCCGCCAGCCGGTCCAGCGCCGCATCGACATCCCGCACCTCCAGTGCCGGGGCGGCGGCGTGTCCGACGTCCAGGCCCGCGAGGCTCCGCCAGCCGATCCCGATCCTGCCCTGACGGGGCGTGGCCGTGAGCAGGCCGATCGCGGGCGCCACCTCGTCCTCGTCCAGGCCGCCCAGCGCCGCGGCGAGCGCCGCCACCTTCGACAGCCTCGACGACGTGGCGGCCACCGCTTCGGTCGCGGTGACGAGCTGGTGCAGCAGCATTCCGGAATTCTCCCATCGCGCGCCGACGGCGCGCCCCATCAGCTCGCCGCGGAAAGGCGGACCCGCGGCCGCGCAGGACCCGTCCTCATGCGCGCCGCCCGGCCATCGTCCGCTGGACGACCGCGCGCAGCGCGGGTTCGAGGTCGGGATACGAGAAGCGGAAGCCGGCGTCGGCGAGCACGCCGGGAAGGACCCATCGGCTCTTGAGCACCAGCTCCGGCTCGGTCCGCAGCGCCCACATCGCCGGTTCGAGCATGAACCGCCAGGCGGGAAGCCCCACGGGCGCACCGACCACGCGGCGCAGCGTCGCCATCAGCGTGCGGTTGTCGCTCGGGTGCGGCGCGGCGAGGTTGACCGGTCCCTCGATCTCGGGATGCTGCGCGAGGAACCGCACCGCGCCGATCACGTCTTCGATGTGGATCCAGCTGAACCGCTGCCGTCCGCGCGATCGGTGCCACGGCGCCCTCGCGGCTCCGGTGGGCTCCGGCCCGATGCCGCGGTATCGACCGTGCGGGAACCACCACCCGTCGTGCTGCGGTCCGCCCAGTCCCACGCGAGCCAGGCGCATGAGGGTGCGGGTGGCAGGCCCGTCACCGAGCACAATGGCCATGCGCAGCGCGACGCGGCGCGTGCCGGGGAGGTCCCCGGCGAAGAACTCCTCCTCCCAGGTCCGCGCGACATCCACCGAGAACCCCTCCCCCAGCTCGCCGTCGGTCTCGGTCTGCGGGCGGTCGAGGGCGTACCGGTAGATGGTGGCGGTGCCGGCGTTGAGCCAGAGCGGGGGCGGCGTCACGGCATCCGCGACCGCCCGGCGCAGCCGACGCGTCGTCTGCACCCGCGAGCGCAGGATCTCGTCGCGATTCCGGTCGGTGTACCGGCAGTTCACGCTCTTGCCGGCGAGGTTCACCAGCAGCGCGGCGCCGTCGACGGCGGCGTCGATGGCCGCGTCGTCGTCCCAGCGCACATCGGCTCCGGCTCGTCCGATGGTGCGGACCTCGAACCCGTCGTCGCCGAGGGCACGCGACAGCGCGGTCCCGACGAACCCCGACGCGCCGGCGACCACGGCTCTCGGGCGCGGGCTGGACGTTCCGGCGGTGGAGGGCGAGGTCACCTCCACAGTGTCGCACCCGTGCGGTCGCCTGCCGTTCTTCCCCGCGCCACCTTCGCCGTCTAACGTGGCCGTGTCCGCTTGCGACCGCCTCGCCGGTCGCGCCGATACGACGACATCCACGCCGAAGGAGAATCGATGTCCCGCCGACTCCGCTCGACCGCAGTGGCCGTGGCCGCCCTCGCCCTCGCTGTCACCGGCACCGCCGGCGCGACGGCGGCGACGGCCGCGCCCGCCTCCGCTGCCCGCCCCGCGCAGGCCGACCCGCTGCGCGTGGCCACGTTCAACCTGTCCCTGAACCGCAACGCTCCCGGGCAGCTCCTGGCCGATCTGTCGACGGGAACCAACGCGCAGGCGCGCACGGTCGCGGAGATCATCCAGCGTGCGGATCCGGACGTGATCCTCCTCAACGAGTTCGACGACGTCGGCAGCCGCGCGGCCGTCGACGCCTTCCGCGACAACTATCTGGAGGTGAGTCAGAACGGCGCGCCGGCGATCGAGTACCCGTACGCCTTCGTCGCACCGTCCAACACCGGCGTTCCCAGCGGCTTCGACCTCAACAACGACGGCACCGTCGGTGGGGGCGATGACGCGTTCGGCTTCGGCGCCTTCGAAGGACAGTACGGGATGGCGGTGCTGTCGAAGCATCCGATCGTCCAGGACGAGGTGCGCACCTTCCAGCACTTCCTCTGGAAGGACATGCCCGGCGCCCTCCTGCCCGACGACCCGGCCACGACCGCACCCGCGGACTGGTACTCGCCGGAGGAGCTCCAGGTCGTGCGCCTGTCCAGCAAGTCGCACTGGGACGTCCCGGTGCGTGTCGGCGAGCAGACGGTGCACGTCCTCGCGTCGCACCCGACGCCTCCGACCTTCGACGGGGCCGAGGACCGCAACGGCCGACGCAACCACGACGAGATCCGGTTCTGGGCCGACTATGTCACGCCCGGGCGGTCGCGGTACATCTACGACGACCAGGGCGGCCGAGGAGGCCTGTCTCCGTCGGAGTCGTTCGTCATCCTCGGAGACCAGAACGCCGATCCCCTCGACGGCGACTCCGTGGACGCCGCGATCGACCAGCTCCTGAGCAGCCGCCGCATCCAGGACCCGATGCCGCGCTCGCAGGGAGCCGCCGAGGCGGCGGCGCTGCAGGGCGGGGCGAACCTCGCCCACCGTGGGGACCCGAGCCTGGACACCGCCGACTTCGCCGACACCGCCCCCGGTAACCTGCGCGTCGACTACGTCCTGCCGTCGCGGTCGCTGCGCGTCGCGGGAGCGGGGGTCTTCTGGCCGGTCCAGTCGGACCCGCTGTCCGCTCTCACCGGCGTGTTCCCGTTCCCCAGCAGCGACCACCGCCTGGTGTGGGTCGACGTGGAGGTTCCGCGCGTCGGCCGCTGAGGACGCCGACCCTCACACGGAGGCCGCCGCCGCGGCGGCGACGCGGACGAAGCGCACGTAGTCGTCGGCGGCCTCTCCGGCGGTGACCGCCCGCAGCACGACCTCGTCGACGGCCGTGCGGTACGCCGCGACCGTGGACGCGAAGGCGTTCGGCCGCACCACCGTGTCGCGGGCGTCGATCCCCAGCCGGGCGAAGTTCGCGGCGTACGCGGGGTAGCCGGCATACCGCGAGGCCTCTTCCTCGAGGCGGGACAGCGCCTCGGGCTCGGCGGCGGCGCGCACGTACAGCGCCACCGACGCCGCCGGCGCGATCGCCCGCGCCCGTCGGCGCTGCGCAGCGGCGATCTCGGGCGTCAGCCAGCTGAGCAGCAGACCATGGGATGCCTCCGCACCGAGCCGCCGCATCCGCGGACCCAGTGCGCCCACGACCACTCGCGCGTCGCGGAGGGTCTCCGCGCCGCGCAGCTCGCCCACGGCGTCCCACACGCGGGCGAGGGCTCCCACGGCGCCCGCGCCGGAGCCCACTCCGAGCACCAGCCGCGCGGGCGGCAGCCCGAGCTCGCTCACGCGGGCGATCACCTCGTCGGCGCGACGGCGGTCCACCGGCAGCACCCCCGTGGCCAGCACCAGCCGATCCGTCACGCGCGCGGCCGCGGCCAGGGACTCCAGAGCGTCGTGCCCCGGAGTGTCGTTGACCCACAGGGCGTGCAGGCCCGCGGCCTCTGCTTCGGAGGCGACCCGGGCGGCGACATCCGTGCCCGCCGCCGCGGCGATGCCGACCGACAGCAGTCCGGTCATGACGACGCGCCTCCGCTGACCGGCGACCACGCCTCGACGAGCCGCGCGACCTCCCCGGCCGCGGCGTAGAACTCGCGAAGATCCACCCGTGACGTCGGCTGCAGGACGATGTCGTCGACACCGGCGTCGAAGAACGCGCGCGCGCGGTCCGCGACCTCGGCCGGCTCTCCCCACAGCGCGCGCTCGACCGGTTCATCGCGTTCGCCGACGGCGGCGACGGCCCGGGCCTCGGCATCCGCTCCGAAGGCGGTCACCACGTAGGCGACCATGTCATGCCCGCCGTCCCGGCCGGCCTCGGAGCGCGCGGCGCGGATGGAGGAGACCGCGGCGGCCAGCTCCGCCGGTGTGTGCCGGCTGTCGAGCACCGTGCCGTCGGCGACCTCGCCGCTCAGCCGCAGCGTTCGCGGTCCCTCGGCCGCGGCGTAGACGGCCGGGGCGGTGTCCGGCGCGTGGTCCAGCGTCACATCCGCGAGCGTGACGTAGTCGCCCTGCACCTCGATCCGTTCCCCGGCGAGCAGCGCGCGTAGCGCGGGGACGTACTCGCGCATGAGGGTCAGCGGCGAGCGGACGCGTGCGCCCGCCTGGGCCATCCACGACTGCACGCCGTGGCCGACGCCCGGCAACAGACGCCCGGGGAAGAGCCGCTCGAGCGTCGCGATCTCCATCGCCGTCAGCGCGACGTTGCGCAGCGGCATCGGTGCGATGCCGATGCCGATGCGCAGGCGCTCGGTCCACGCCAGCGCCGCTCCCACGCTCGCGAACGCCGACTGCCCGAAGCAGTCCTCCCACACCCACAGTTCGGCGACGCCGGCCGCCTCGGCGGCCAGCACGGCGGCGCGGAACTCATCCGGCGCATGCGTGTGGGGATGGAAGATCGCGCCGATGCGGGTCATGCATCCACTCTGTCAGCCGCCGTGGCCCCGCGCGAGCCGACGCCCTCACCTGCGGACGGCCGCGCGTGCGCAGGCCGCGCGCGGGTTCAGACCGCCGGCAGTCGCGGTACGGCTGACAGCAGCCGGGTCGTGTAGGGATGCTCGGGTCGTTCGAGCACCCGCCGGGTCGGCCCCTCCTCCACCACGCGACCGCCCTGCAGCACCGCCATGCGGGCGCACAGCGCCGACACGATCGTGAGGTCGTGCGAGACGAGCACCATGGCGATGCCGCGCTCGCGCGCGAGGCGCTGGAACAGCTCGATGACGGTCATGCGGACCGAGGTGTCCAGCGCGCTCACCGGCTCGTCGGCCAGCAGCACCCGCGGCCGCGGGGCGAGAGCGCGCGCGATGGCGATGCGCTGCCGCTGCCCGCCCGAGAACGCGTCGGGATATCGGGATGCGGCGTCCGCGGGCAGGTCCACGGCCTGCAGGAGCTCTGCGACCCGCGCGGCCCTGCCGGCCCTGTCCAGTCCCAGGCCGAGCGAGCGCAGCGGCTCGGCGATCGAGTCGCCGACGCGGACGCGGGGGTCCAGTGACGAGAACGGGTCCTGATACACCGGCTGCACCGCGCGACGGAACTCCCGCATCGCCGCGCGGCTGCGGCGGTTCAGCGGCGCCCCGGCGAACAGGACCCGCCCCGCGGTGGGGGTCGCCAGGCCCAGCAGGATGCGCAGCAAGGTGGTCTTCCCCGCGCCGGACTCGCCGACCAGCCCGACGCTCTCCCCGGGGGCCACGGAGAATCCGACGTCGTGCAGCACCGGCGCGTCGTGCTGGTAGCGGAAGCTCACGTCCTCGGCTGCCAGCAGCGCGGCACCCCGGCTGGAGCTGGGCGGGTTCGCGGCATCCGTCATGACGTCCCTTCCTTCTCGGGGGTCGGGAGGAAGGCATCCAGCTCGCGCGAAGCCGCCACGAGCGTCCGGGTGTACTCCGCCTCCGGTGCCGCCAGCAGCGTGGCGGTGTCGGCCAGCTCCACCTGACGCCCCTGGCGCATCACCAGCACCCGGTCGGTGATCCCTGCGACGACCGGCAGGTCGTGGCTGATGAAGACGAGCGTCATGCCGCGCTCGGACACCTCCCGCTGCAGCAGCTCCAGCACGCCCGCCTGCACGGTCACATCCAGCGCCGTCGTGGGCTCGTCGGCGATGAGCAGCTGCGGCCCTGCCGCCAGCGCCAGGGCGATCGCCACGCGCTGGCGCTGCCCGCCTGAGATCTCGTGGATGTACGAGCGCGCGATGCGCTCGGGGTGCGGCAGCTGCACGTCTGCGAGCGCGTCGAGCACCGCGCGTCGCAGGGCGTCTCCGCGCAGGCCGCGGTGATGAGCGAGGGGCCACGACAGCTGCTTGCCGATCCGCATGAGCGGGTCCAGCGATGCCAGCGGCTCTTGGAACACCGCGCTGACGATCGAGCCGCGCACGCGGTCCAGGCGCCGCTGCGGCGCGGTGACGACGTCGACGTCGACGCCGCCGGTCGCAAGCCGCGCGTGTCCGCGGGCGCGCAGCGGGTGGGCGAGCAGCCCCAGGATCGCCAGCGCCGTGAGCGATTTCCCGGAGCCGGATTCGCCGATGATGCCCAGCCGCTCGCCGGGGCGGAGCGTCAGCGACACCGACTCGACGAGGTCGCGCGGCTGCGGAGCCTCCAGGCGCACGCCGAGCCGGTCCAGTGTGAGCAGCGGCGTCATCGGATGCTCCTCGAGGAGGGGTCGGCGACATCGCGCAGGCCGTCGGCGAGCAGGTTCATCCCGATGATGGTGGCGACCAGCAGGATGCCGGGAAGGATCGCTGCGAGGGGCGAGACGAGCACCGTGCTCTGCGCCTCCTGCAGCATCCGCCCCCACGAGGCGTTCGGGGGTGGCGAGCCCAGCCCCAGGTACGACAGGGATGCCTCGGCCACGACGGCACCGCCGAACTGCAGCGCGAGCGGGACGATGAGGGTCGGCCACACGTTCGGCAGCACGTGCAGCCCGATCAGCCGCAGCGGGCCGGTTCCCGATGTGCGGGAAGCGGTGACGAAGTCCTGGGCGAGCACACGGGTGGCGGTGATGCGCGTGAGCCGCGCGATCACGGCCGCGCCGGCGAGGCCGATCGCGAGGATCGCCGACTCCATCGAAGCGCCCCGCCACGCGACGATGAGCATCGCCAGGAGCAGGGTGGGGAACGCGATGGCGATGTCGAGGAGGCTCGAGATCGCGTCATCGATCCAGCGCTTGGCGATCGCCGCGGCCAAGCCCAGCACCACGCCGACGACGGCGGCGATGAAGACGGAGCCGAACCCGACGGCCATGGCCAGGCGCGCGCCGACCATGAGCTGCGAGAACAGGTCCCGTCCCAGGCGGTCGGTCCCCGCCCAATGCTCCGGTGACGGTGCAGCGAGCCGCTCGCCGGTGGTGTCCTCGAGACCGTAGGGCGTCCAGACGAGCGAGATCAGCGCGATGACGGCGATGGCCCCGAACAGCACACCGCCGATCGCCAGGTTGAGGGAGCGCCGGGCGCGGGGCCTGCGGGGCACGGGTGCCGAGCCGGTCTGGGTGGTGGGGATGGTCACGGTCATGCCGGGACCTCCGCTTCCACGGGCGCCCGGCGCCGGTTGCCCGAGATCGTGTCACGCAGCCGCGGATCGATGATCCGCTGGATCACGTCGGCCGCGAAGCCCAGCAGCAGCACGAGCGCGGTGGAGAACAGCAGCACGCCCTGCACGCTGGGGAAGTCCTGCTCCTTGATGCCGACCAGCAGCATGTCGCCGAGGCCCGGCAGCGCGAACACCCGCTCGATGACGACCGCGCCGACGAAGGTGGTCGACAGCATGATCGCGAGGATCGAGATCACCGGCACGACGCCGTTGCGGATGCCGTGGCGCCACAGCGCGGTGGCGAAGCTCTGCCCCGTCGCGCGCGCTGCGCGCATGTACTGCTGTCCGAGGATGTCGAGGGTCGCGCTGCGGACGTAGCGGGCGAGGTCGCTGCCGGCCACGAGCGCGATCGTCGTGACCGGGAGTGCGAGGGCGTACAGCGCGGCGCCCGGGTCGGCCCAATCCGTCCGCGGGAAGCCGCCTGCCGGGAAGAGGCGCCAGCCGAGCGAGAGCACCGCGATGAGGAGGATCCCGACCCAGAAGACCGGCACCGCTCCCCCGAGCTGGGACAGCGCGGAGAAGGTGGCGCCGTACCAGGTGCGCGACTTCCACGCCGCGAAGAAGCCCACGGGGACGGCGATCACGACGGCCAGGACGAAGGACAGCAGCGTCAGCGGCAGCGTGACGTTGAGCCGTCGCAGGATCTCGTCGCCGACGGGCAGGTGGTTGGTGAAGGATGCACCGAGGTCGAGCGTCACGAGCTGCCCGAGGTAGTCGACGTACTGCTCCCAGATCGGACGGTCCACGCCCAGCCGAGCCGCGGCGGCGGCGATATCGGCCTCCGTCGCGCCGACCGAGATGAGCGCGTAGACGGGGTTTCCGAGCACGCGCAGCACGACGAACAGGATCGTCGCCGCCAGCGCGAACGCCAGCAGCAACAATCCTGTCCGTCGGAGGAGGTAGCGGCCTATGATGCCGCCTTCTCGATGCCGTACACGTAGAACAGCGAGTTCAGGCCGTTCTCGGGCACGCCCGAGACGCCCTCGGCCGCCACGCGCAGCTGCGGGTTGAGGTAGAGCCACACGCTGGCCGCGTCGTCCGAGATCTGCTGGTTCGCCTTCTTGACCAGCTCGGTCTGCTCGTCGGTCGACGACGCCTTCTCCGAGTCGGCCAGCCACGTCTGCACGTCGGCGTTGTCGTAGCCCCAGTAGAAGTCCGGGTTGCCGTAGAAGTTGATGTCGCGGTCGTTGACGTGACCCTGAAGCGTCGCCTCGAAGTTCTTGTCGGTGTAGACCTTCTGGTACCACTCGTCGTCGGTGATGACGTTGATCTCGACGGTGATGCCGACCTTCGCGAGCTCGGACTTCACGAACTCCGCCACGGTGGAGTGCACGCCCGAGTCGGGGGTGTCCAGCGTGAAGGTGAAGCCGTCGGCGTAGCCCGCCTCGGCGAGGAGCTCCTCGGCCAGCTCGACGTCGTACGGATTGTTGTCGGCGAGGTCGATGTACCAGGGCTCCGACGGCGGCACCATCGAGCCGATGAGCTGGCCGCGGCCGTCCCAGATGGCGTCCAGGAGCTTCTCCCGGTCGATCGCCGAGTACACGGCCTTGCGCACCTGCACGTCGTCGAACGGAGCGATGCGGTCGTTGAAGGCCAGCAGCTCCTTGGTCGTCGAGGTGCCCTCGATGATCTGGAAGCCGGCCGCTTCGAACTCGGCGAGGCTGTCGGGGTTGGACTGGCTGGTGACGAGGTCGACGGCACCGGTCAGCAGCGCGTTGTTCAGGGCGGTCGGGTCGGCGTAGTACTGGTAGACGACCCCGCCGTTCTTGGGCGCCTCGCCCCAGTAGTCCTCGCTCACCTCGAGGGTGATCGAGTCGCCCTTGCGGTAGTCGGCGAGCTGGTACGGGCCGCTGCCGTCCTCGTTGGCGGTGAGGTCGCCCGCGGCCGGGTTGACGATCCAGACGTAGCCGAGGTTGTAGGTGAAGCTGATCGACGGCTGCGTCAGGGTGACCGCGACGGTCTTGTCGTCCACGACGTCGACGTGGTCGATGACGCTGAGCTGGCGCTTGCGCGCGGCGATCGACTCCTCGCTGACGAAGCGCTCCAGGCTGTACTTGACCGCCTCGGCATCGACCGGGTCGCCGGAGTGGAACGTCGCGTCGTCCTGCAGCGTGAAGGTGTAGACCAGGCCGTCGTCGGAGACCTCGGTCTCGGCGGCCAGCAGCGGCTCGACGGTCGCGTCGTCGGTGATCTTGAACAGACCCTCGTAGACGTTGCCGGTGAACACCTCGGTGACGCCGGAGCTGCCGCCGAAGATCTGGTCGAGGTTGGTCGGCTCGTTCTGCGAGCCGACGACGATCTCGGCATCCGGGTCGGGAGCGCCGGCGGCGCCCGAGGAGGCGGGCGCGCCGCCGGAGGCGCAGCCGGCGAGCACGAGCGCGGCGGCGGTCACGGCCGCTGCGGCGGTGCCCAGTCGTCGAAGGCGTGAAGACACGTCGATTCCTTTGCTGTTTCGGGTGGTGCTGAAGGGAAGGGAGGGCCGTTCAAGCGCGGCGCGGAGGCGCTACAGCGTGAAGCCGTCGGCGAACCGCACGCGCTTCTCGCCCGCGCGCACCGGGAACGGCAGGCGGTTCTGCAGCGGCGGCAGCGGGCAGTTCATCTGGTTGGAGAAGCCGCACGGCGGCACGGTGGCGCGGTTGAAGTCGATCGTGATCGGGATGCTGTCACCCGGGGCCAGCTCGCGGTCGGGGGCGGGCCGGTCGAGGAAGAGGAACCGCCCGGCGCCGTAGCTCTCGGCGCCGTTGGTGCGGTCGCCGAAGACGAGCTGCAGCTTGGCGGTGCCCCCGTAGACGGTGTCGAAGGCGTTCAGCCGGTACTCGGTGCCGTCGACCTCGAACACGAGATCGCCCGAGACCGGGAGCCCGCGGGTGGCGCCGGCGTCCTTGATGTGCTCGAAGGGCACGACGCGCTGCTCGTCGACGAGCTCGAACCGTCCCGGGATGACCCAAGCCGGGTCGTAGTCGTAGTACTCGATGCCCTGGAACGCGCGCTGCGCCGGGGAGTCTTTCCGCCAGATGCGGTACCCCTCCTGCGGGAGACCCGAGTCGATGTCGGCGCGGCGCAGCCGCGTGAACAGGGCGTCGGCGGGGTGGCCGGCGCGTGCCGTGTCCTCGTCGACGGGAGGCTCACCGGCCGGCGACCAGTGCGTCAGCACGAGCGACAGCGCACCGTCGGGGGCGGTCACCTTCTCGTGGCGCGACCGGATCCATTCCTCGTGCTCGACCAGGGTTGCTGTTGTCACCATCACAGGAGAACAAATGGTGCGCGGGATCCGGAAATTCCGTTTCTGTGTGTTTCGCGCGTCCCGGGCGTGTCGTGCATTCTGCGCAGGCGCTAGCGGGAGCCAGCGGATGGGGCAACCCGCTGGCGCGGCTCTGCGACGATCAGCAGGCTGGACGCATGGCACGGATCGGCACATCGGGTTGGGTCTACCCGCACTGGCGCGGTGTGCTCTACCACGGGGCCGACCAGCGTCGCTGGCTGCAGACCTACGTCGGCGAGTTCGACACCGTCGAGCTCAACGGCAGCTTCTATCGGTGGCCGTCCGAGCAGCGTTTCGGCGCGTGGCGAGAACGACTGCCCGAGGGTTTCGAGATGACCGTCAAGGCGCCGCGCGGGCTCACGCATGCGCGGCGCCTGCGGGAGCCGGAGGTGTGGATCGACCGCGTCACCGCCGGCCTGCACGCCCTCGCGGGGCGGCGAGGACCGCTCATCGTGCAGCTTCCTCCGACGATGGAGCGGGACGACGCGAGACTGGACTACTTCCTCCGGGTGCTCCCGGACTGGACCCGACCCGTCGTGGAGTTCCGTCACGACTCGTGGAACCACGACGACGTGTTTCGGCTGCTCGAGCGGCACGGCGCCGCGTACTGCGTCATGAGCGGGGCGCGGCTGCCGTGCATCCTGCGGGCCACCGCGCACCTGGTGTACGTGCGGCTCCACGGGCCGGACCCGGATCACCTGTACGGCGGCTCGTACTCGGATGCCGACCTGTCGTGGTGGGCCGAGCGCATCCGGGAGTGGGAACGGGCCGGTCACGAGGTGTACGCGTACTTCAACAACGACGGCGAGGGCAACGCCGTGCGCAACGCGTGGACGCTGCGCGGGATGCTGAGCGGCTGA
>JAPSKH010000004.1:116237-124522 GCA_031177765.1 Microbacterium sp.
GTGGTGGGCCGAGCGCATCCGGGAGTGGGAACGGGCCGGTCACGAGGTGTACGCGTACTTCAACAACGACGGCGAGGGCAACGCCGTGCGCAACGCGTGGACGCTGCGCGGGATGCTGAGCGGCTGATGCGGCGAGGGCAGCGCCGTGCGCAACGCGTGGACGCTGCGCGGGATGCTGAGCGGCTGACGCGGCGACGGACGAGAGCGCCGCGCCTGACGGCGCGACGCCCTCGATGCTCGCAGCCTTGCGGCTGCTACGCCGCGGCGGCCAGCTGATCCGCCCGCACCCGGATCCCCTCGTCGGAGGCATCCACCGTGACGGTGCCGCCCTCCGCGAGCTCGCCGGTGACGAAGAGGTCCGCGATGCGGTCGTCGACCTCGCGCTGGATCAGACGGCGCAGCGGACGCGCGCCGTACTCGGGCTCATAGCCGTGCTCGGCGAGCCAGGCCACGGCGGCATCCGTCACGACGAGGCCGACCTCGCGCTTGGCCAGCCGTCCCTCGGTCGCACCGAGCAGCAGCCGGACGATGTCGCGCAGCTGCTCCTTCTCCAGCTTGCGGAACAGCACGATCTCGTCGATGCGGTTGAGGAACTCCGGCCGCATCGCCTCGCGGAGCTTGCCGAAGACGCGGTCGCGCAGGTCCTTCTCGGATCCGAAGCCGGTCGCGCCTCCCCCGTCCGCGATGAAGCCGATGGCCCCGGCGCGTGAAGCGAGGAACTCCGAGCCGAGGTTGGAGGTCATCACCACCACGGTGTTGCGGAAGTCGACCGTGCGCCCCTGCCCGTCGGTCAGCCGGCCGTCATCGAGCACCTGCAGCAGCAGGTTGAACACGTCCGGGTGCGCCTTCTCGATCTCGTCGAACAGCACGATCGAGTACGGGTTGCGGCGGACGCGCTCGGTCAGCTGTCCGGCCTCGTCGTAGCCGACGTATCCGGGAGGGGCTCCGACCAGGCGCGAGACGGTGTGACGCTCGCCGAACTCGCTCATGTCGAACCGGATCACCGCGGCCTCGTCGTCGAACAGCGACGCTGCGAGCGCCTTCGCGAGCTCGGTCTTGCCCACGCCGGTGGGCCCGAGGAAGAGGAACGAGCCGACCGGACGGCGCGCGTCGCCCATCCCGGTGCGGTTGCGCCGCACGGCCTTGGCGACCGCGGTCACCGCATCGTCCTGCCCGATGACGCGAGCGTGCAGCTCGTCCTCCAGATGCGACAGGCGCTCGCGCTCCGTCTCGGTGAGTCGGCTCACGGGGATGCCGGTGGCGCGGCTGACCACGGCGGCGATCTCGGGCTCGTCCACGATGGCGTCGGGCGTCAGGGCGGCGCCGGCGGCGGTGGCCCGCTCGAGCCGCGCCTGCACCTCGGTGATCTCGTCGCGGATGCGCGAGGCCTCTTCGTAGTGCTCGGCCGAGACGGCGGCGTTCTTGTCCGCCTCGAGCGTCGCCAGACGCTCGAGGAGGGCGCTCACGTCCACCTGGGCCCCCAGTCGCAGGCGCAGCCGGGCGCCCGCCTGATCGATGAGGTCGATGGCCTTGTCGGGGAGCACCCGCTCGGTCAGGTAGCGGTCGCTCAGCTCCACGGCCGCGCGCAGCGCCTCATCGGTGTAGACGATGCCGTGGTGCTCCTCGTAGGCGGCCTTCAGCCCGCGCAGGATGAGCACGGCGTCCTCGATCGAGGGCTCGCCCACCTTCACCGGCTGGAAGCGGCGCTCGAGCGCGGCATCCTTCTCGATGACGCGGTACTCCTTCAGCGTCGTCGCGCCGACGAGGTGCAGCTCGCCGCGGGCCAGACGCGGCTTGAGGATGTTGCCGGCGTCCATGGCGCCGTCGCCGGCGCCGCCGGCGCCGACCACGGTGTGGATCTCGTCGATGAAGACGATGAGCTCGCCCTTGTGCGCGGCGATCTCGTCCATCGTCTTGGTGAGGCGCTCCTCGAAGTCGCCGCGGTAGCGCGTTCCGGCGAGCATGGCGGCCAGATCCAGCGCGACGACGCGCTTGCCCACGAGCTGCTCGGGAACCGTGCCCTCGACGATGGCCTGGGCCAGGCCCTCGACGATGGCGGTCTTGCCGACACCGGCCTCGCCCACCAGCACGGGGTTGTTCTTGGTCCGGCGGCTGAGGATCTCGATGGTCTGCTCGATCTCGTCGGCGCGTCCGATCACCGGGTCCAGCTCGCCCGCGGACGCGCGCGCCGTGAGGTCGGTGCCGTAGGTGTCGAGCATCGGGGTGTCGGATGCCGCGGCGTGAGCCTCCTCGTCGGCCTCCGGGGCGCCGCTGGGCGACACCGTCTCGCGGACCCCCTGGGTCAGCGCCTCCGCGGTCACACCGGCGCGGGCCAGGACCTGGCCGGCGGGGGTGTCCTGCGCGAGCACGAGCGCGAAGAACAGGTGCTCGGGGTCGACGTAGGTCGACCCGGAGGACCGGGCGACCTGGAAGGCGTGGAACAGGGCGCGCTGGACCGAGGGCGTCACGACCGCGCCGTCGACATCCGCCGGGCGGGATGCCGCGGGCAGCCGCTCCTCGGTGGCGCGGACGATGGCGCGGGGATCGGCGCCGATGCGCTCGATCGCGTCCTTGGCCGGCGATTCGGCGGCGAGGACCCGCAGCACGTGCAGGGCGTCCAGTTCGTGCTGCCCTCGCTCGAGGGCGTAACGGCCGGCGCGCTGCAGCAGCTGCTGCGTGCGAGCGCCGAGGAAGCGACTGAGGTCGATCGACCGCTCCGCGCGAGCGCGCTCCCCCGCGAGGTAGCGCGCCAGGAACTCGTCGAACGAGCTTCCGTGGTCGTCGGCGCCGCTCGAGGGTGTGAAGTCTTCGGGCATTCCATCTCTCCTGAACTTGAGTGAGGTGCTGTCAAGTTTAAGAACTTGAGCACAGCCGTATCAAGTTCAACCGTGTCGCGCCGGAGGTATTCCCGGAACGTCGCGAAGACGGATTCCGTGTCCTCCGTGCGCATTCCCGTGTCCCGCACGGATGTGCCGCCGCGGCGGCCGGAGGACGCTTTCACTGTCCACCGACGAGAAGGAGAAGGACATGACCGAATCCCAGACCCCCACCATCGAGAACGAGGACAGGGCGCTCAAGGACAAGCACCGCGCGATGTGGGCGTCCGGCGACTACCCCGCCCTCGCCTCCGACCTCATCTGGTCGCTCGGGCCCCGCCTCGTCGCCGCCGTCGACGTGCGCGCCGGCGAGCGGGTGCTCGATGTCGCCGCCGGCACCGGCAATGCCGCGATCCCGGCGGCGCTGCGCGGCGCGGACGTGGTCGCGAGCGATCTCACCCCGGAGCTGTTCGAGGCCGGACGTCAGCGCGCGAGCGAGGCGGGAGCCACCCTGGAGTGGGTGCCAGGCGACGCCGAGGCGCTGCCGTTCCCCGACGACGCGTTCGATGTCGTGCTGTCGTGCGTCGGCGTGATGTTCGCGCCGCACCACGAGCGGGCCGCGGCCGAGCTGCTGCGCGTCACGCGGCCCGGCGGCCGCATCGGGCTGCTCAGCTGGACGCCGGCAGGCTTCATCGGCCGCATGTTCGCGACCATGAAGCCCTTCAACGCACCGCCGCCGGCGGGCGCGCAGCCGCCGCCGCTGTGGGGCGACGAGCAGCACGTGCGCGCACTGCTCGGCGACCGCGTCGAGAACGTCCGGGCCACCCGCGAAACCGTCCGCATCGACCGTTTCGCCGACGGCGAGCAGTTCCGGGCGTACTTCGCTTCGCACTACGGCCCGACGATCGCCGTCTACAACCGCAACGCCGACGACCCTGAGCGCATCGCGGCCCTCGATGCCGCGCTGGTCGCACTCGGCGACGACGCGGTGGGGACCGACGGCGCCATGGAGTGGGAGTTCCTGCTCTTCACCGCGACGGTGCGCTGACGCGGCGCAACCCGGAAGGAGACGGGCGGATGTCCGCATACGATCCCTTCGCGCTCTGGCTCATGGAGCGCGAGCGGCGGCAGCTGGACCTCGAGCTCGTGCGCCGCATGCGCGAGCGGGGCGCGGAGCAGACCCGGCGCACCCGCGCACCGCACGCCGGTGCCGAACCGGTCGCACGGCCCGCCGCCCGGGGGCGGCGCGGCATCCGCCCTCTCCTTCCGGGTGATGCGTGAGTACACTGGCGGCGTGGTGGGCACGCCCCTCACACCGCGCGAACGCGCGGTGCTCGCCGCCGTGGAGCGACGACTGAGCAACCCCGAGATCGCCGCGGAGTTGTTCATCTCGGTGCGCACCGTCGAGAGCCACATCGCGAGCCTCCGCCGCAAGCTGCAGGTCGACAGCCGGGCGGGGCTCGTCGCCGGCGCGCGGAAGTTCCGCGAGTCCGCCGTGCGGACGCCCGCCAACCCGCTGCGCGGACGCGGTCGCGACCTGGCACGATTGCGCGAGCTTCTCGCTGGGCATCCGCAGGTCACGATCGTCGGCCCGGGAGGCGTCGGCAAGACGCGGCTCGCCCTCGAGTACGCCCGCAACGCACACGATCGCGTGCCGATCATCGTCGAGCTCGAGCACGCGACACGCGAGGACGTCGTGCAGCGGCTGGCCCGCACGCTGGGCCTCGAACCGTCGCCGGGGCAGGATGCGATCGAATCGGCGGCCGTCGCCTTGTCTTCGCACGAATCGCTCCTGCTCCTGGACAACGCCGATCATGTCGCGCGGGCGACCGGCGAGGTCGTGTCGCGGCTGCGCGACCGAGCGCCCCGCCTGACGGTGCTGACGACGTCCCGAACTCCGCTGGGAGGAGCAGACGAGGTCGTGATCCCGCTCGCGCCCCTGAGCACCGACGGCGTCGACGCGCCGGCCACCGCGGTGCTGCTCGACAGGATCGAGGCATCCGGCGGCACGGTCGACCCCGACCGGATCGAGACGGCGCACCACATCGCCAGGCGCCTGGAAGGTCTTCCGCTGGCGCTCGAACTGGCCGCCTCGGCCGCGCGTCACGTGCCGCTCGAGGAGCTCGCCGCCCGCCTGGACCGGGACTTCGCGATGCTGGACCGGGCCGCGCCGGAGGGCCGTCACCGCAGCCTGGCCACCGCGTTCGAGTGGAGCTGGGAGCTGCTGTCGACCGACGAGCAGGACGTGCTGCGGCGCCTGGCCTCCCTTCCCCGCACCTTCGACATCGACCTCGCCATCGCCGTCACCCACGACCGGGCCGAGGGGACGGTGATGCGGCTGCTCGACCGGTCGCTCGTGGTGCCGGCGTCCGTCCGCCCTCCGCGATGGCGGCTGCTGGCCGTGCTGCGGGAGTTCGTGCTGGATCGCACCGATCCCGCCCTGGTCGACGAGGTCCGCGAGCGACATGCCGCGCACATCGAGGCCACCGCGTCGGCGTTCGCCGATCGGGCGCGCAGCGACAGCAGCCGCGAGGCGCTGACGACCTCGGCGCTGCTGTGCCCCGAGGCCAACGCCGCGCTGCGCTGGGCGATCGCGACCGCCAGTCCGCTTGCTCCGTCGCTGGCGGGATCGCTCGCGGTGGGCGTCGAGCAGTACGGCTCGGATGTCGACAGCCTGGAAGGCCTCGCGCGCGCCGCCCGGGACGAGAACGTGCTCGCCCACGCCACGCCGCGGCAGCTCCTCGCGCTCGGCGACGCGCTGTCGTTCATCGACGTCGACCTGGTGTCGGCTCTCGCCCGTCGTGCGCTCGCCCTCGCGGACGACGACCTGGGACGGCTGGCCGCACACCGGCTGGCAGGCCTCGCCGCGGCACACGGGCCCGCTCCCCGCTCGGCGCTTGCCCACCTCGAGATCGCGGAGCGGCTCGCGATCGCTCTCGACGAGCGATGGCAGCTCGCCGCGACGCGCCAGCACCGGGGCGTGGCGCTGCGCGCCATGGCGCTGAGCGGCAACGACCCCGACCTGCTCGGCGCGGCCCTCGACGCCTTCGAGACGGCGGTGCTCGCCTACGCCGAAGCCGGCGACGAGGTCCATGTAAACAACGTCCGGTTCATGATGGCCCTCACCGCCGCGGAGGCGGGGTTCGATACGGCCCGGGCTGCCGCGTGGGCGACCAGCTGCGCGGAGTACGCCGAGCGCACGGGCAACGAGCACGAGCTGGCGCACGCCCGGCTGGCGCTGGCGACGCTCGGCGTGGACGCCGGCAGCGAGCTGACCGATCTCATCGACACGTTCCGGCAGCTCGGCGACCTCCGCTGCGTCAACCGCGGACTGCTGCTGCGGGCCGCGCGCACGCGCGTCCCCGAGGCGCGCGTGCACGCACTCGAGGAGGCCCTCGGCATCGCGACGGCGGCGAACGACACCGCCCGACAGGTCACGACACTCACGCGCATGGTCGCCGCCTATCGCGATGCCGGCGACGAGGCCGCCGCTCTGCGATCGCTGCAGGCGCTCGCAGAGCGCGCGGGCGTCGAGGTCGCGACGGCCGCGTGCCCTCCCGAACTGTCCGCGACGTTCGCGCACGCGGCGATGCCGGCCCAGCCCGCGAGATCGCGGACATGATGCGTCCGGGATGCCGCCTACCGTGGACCCGAGGGAGGCGGTCTCCCCAGGAACGGAGCGGGTCATGGAGTGGAGGATCGAGCTCATCTTCGTACCGGTGAGCGATGTGGACCGGGCGAAGGAGTTCTACAGCCGCATCGGGTTCCACGCCGACCACGATCACACGCCGTACGAGGGTCTGCGGTTCGTGCAGATGACCCCGCCCGGCTCGGCGTGCTCGATCGCCTTCGGCACCGATCTGGGCGGGCGACTGAAGCCGGGCCAGCAGGATTCCATCCAGGTCGTCGTGCCCGACGCCGACGAGGCGCTGGCGCACCTGCGCCGGCTCGGCGTCGACGCGCACGGCGTCGATGAGCAGTCGTGGGGCCGCTTCGTCACCTTCGACGACCCTGACGGCAACAGCTGGACGCTGCAGCAGCTGCCGGCGCGCGCCTGACCGCGCCGCAGACCTCGTCGCTCGGCTCGAGCCTCGGTAGCGTGGAGCGGTGACGTTCCCGTTCGAGGCTCTGCGGCGCTGGCCCGACGTCGAGGCGCCCGACCTCGTCGCCTCGGATGCCGCCGACCGGCTGATCCTCGACGAGTCCGCGGCCGGGCGAGCGGCGGCCGAGCCCGGCGGGATCGTCGTGATCGGCGACGGCTACGGCGCGCTGACGCTCGCGGCGGCGAGTGCCGGCGCGCGCGGCATCCGTGTGCATCAGGACGCCGTCACCGGCGAGCGCGCCCTGGTCGCGAACGCCGAGCGGCTGGGCTTGACGGGTGCGTTCGCCTCGCACGAGCTGACCGCGGAGCTGGTGCGGAACGCCCGCGTGGTGCTCCTGCGTCTTCCCCGATCCTTGGACGCCCTGCGCGACGCGGCGGCGCTGGTCGCGGCATACGCGGCCCCGGATGTCGTCGTCTACGCCGGCGGACGGGTCAAGCACATGACGACGACGATGAACGACGTGCTCGGAGAGCACTTCGCGCGCGTGGACGTCACGCACGCCCGGCAGAAGTCCCGCGTCCTCATCGCGCGCGGTCCGCAGGACGGTCACGATCCGCAGCCGCGGACGCAGCAGCACGACGGCGTCGTGGTGTGCGCCTACGGAGGGGTCTTCGCCGGCGCGGCCCTCGACATCGGCACGCGGTTCCTGCTGGAGAATCTTCCCGCGGAGATCCCCGCGGACGTCCCTGCGATCGACCTGGCGTGCGGCAACGGCGTCGTGGCGGCAGCCCTCGCGCTTCGGCATCCGTCGCTTCGCGTCCATGCGTGCGATCAGTCCGCCGCGGCCGTGGCCTCGGCTCGTGCGACGGCGGTCGCCAACGGCGTCGCCGACCGCGTCGACGTCGTCCGGGAGGACATGCTGTCGGGTCGCGGCGACGGCAGCGCCGCGTTCATCGCGCTCAATCCCCCGTTCCACTCCGGCGCCGCCGTCCACGAGGGCATCGCGCCGCGCATGTTCGCCGATGCGGCCCGCGTGCTGCGCGCCGGCGGCCAACTGTGGACGGTGTGGAACTCGGGCCTCCACTATCGGCCGACGCTCGAGCGCCTCGTGGGCCCCACGCGTCAGATCGCACGGAACGCCAAGTTCACGGTGACCGCGTCCGTCAAGCGCTGACCAGCAGCCCGGTCATGCGCTGGAGCGCTCGTCGCGGACGGCGAGGCGTTCGCGCGCGAAGTCCGGATGACCCGGGGGCTCGGGTGCAGACCAGCCGAGCCCCCGGGTGGTCGCGGATGCGGTTCCGCGACCGGCGCCGGACCGGGACTCCGGCGCCTTCCGACTCAGAGACGACGGAAGGGGCCGATTATTACGCGACTTCCTCGAATCCGCTGAGGCCCATCGGCGGTGCACGCGGAAGGGCCCCCGCCG
>JAPSKH010000056.1 GCA_031177765.1 Microbacterium sp.
AGGATAATTTGGCATTTGACAAGTGCACGCTGTTGAGTTCTCAAGGATCGGACGCTCCCACCAACCAACCACCACACGGCAGCCAGCCCAGCAGGGCAACTTCACAATCTTACCCCACACCAACCCGTCTGTCGAATCCGGCTGTGACCGCTGCGAGCAGTCACACACACGTCTCGACCGAGGTCTTCCGATGTGGGAACCTCCATCTTAGACCCGAAAGCCCGATGACTCAAACGAGTCGGTGATGGGGGTGGTTCTCCGCTTGAGGGGGCGGGGCCGGTGGCCTCTCCGCTCTCCCTTTGGGGCGAACAAGAAATACTCTACGTGCGATCGGGCAGCTCGTCGAATCCGCGCGGCATCCCGGGCGTGTCGCGAGTTCCCGCCGCGGAAAGACGGGGTTCCCTCAGCGTCGCACCCGCGCTGCGACGACGAGGTCGGCGACCAGTCCGGCGAGCGCGTCCTCGCGTGCGGCGCGCTCGCGCATCCGCAGGACCGCCGAAGGGTGGATCGTCACCACGACGGTCCTCTCCCCCGTCGAGAGGGGCCGGCCGCGCTCCTGGCCGACGGTGACCGGTCGTCCGAGCACCGCTCGCGCCGCCGTGGCACCGAGACAGACGATGCAGTCGGGGTCGACGGCGGCCGTCTCCGCCTCGAGCCATGGAGCGCACGCGACGACATGACCGACGTCCGGGCGACGATGGATGCGCCGCTTGCCACGCTCCTCGAACCGGAAGTGCTTGACCGCGTTGGTCACGTAGACGTCGTCGCGATCGATGCCCGCCGCGTCGAGGGCTTCGTCGAGGACCCGTCCCGCCGGCCCCACGAACGGCTCGCCCTCGCGATCCTCGCGGTCACCCGGCTGCTCGCCCACGAGCAGGATCCGTGCGTTCGCCTTCCCGTCGCCGAAGACCGCCTGCGTCGCGTTCCGCCACAGCTCGCAGCCGCGGCAGCTGCCGACGGCATCCCGGAGTGCGGCGATGCCCGCTCCATCCGGCACCCACTCCTGCGCCCCGGGCCTGCTCTCAACCATGGGCGGCACGCTACGAGACCGCCACCGCAGCAGCAAGGACTGGCCGCCGGTGCGGGCGCCGGGTATCGTCCGTCGCTCAGCGGCGACGTCGAGCGAGCGCCTGGACGGCGATGCACACCACCAGCGTGAGCGCTCCCCAGACCGCGCACGCCGGCGGGAGCACCCGGTACGCCAGATGCGCCACGGTGAAATCAGGACCGAGCGGCCCGAGCTGGGCGAGTCCCAGCAGCCACGTGAGGGTGAGGATCGCCGGCAGAGACAGCCACCACGCCGCGCGGGCCCATCCGGGAAGGACGCGCGTCACCGGCGTCAGGTCGTGCCGGCGCATCAGCCAGACCAGCATCCACACGGCGATCACCGACAGGCCCGCGATGCTCGATCCGTGCTGCAGCCATCGGTATCCCGGGAAGGGTCCCCATTCCGCGGCCAGGGCGGGGATGACGACCACGCCCCATCGCCCCTCGTGCGTGAACAGGTCCCACACGATGTGCGACACCACCCCGAGCACCACCGACGCGAGCAGCAGCACCACTCCGCCCCAGCGAACGGGCGGTCCGCCCGCCCCCGGCGCGCGCAGCCCCAGCGTCTCGCACGCCGCCGCCCGGGCGCCGGCATCCCACGACGACGGGAGCCGTGCCGCGAGCCACGCCGGCGACAGTTCGCGGGCCGCGGGCCGCAGGGCGCAGCGCCACACCAGCAGCAGCACGAGAGCGAGAAGCGCCGTGGCGGGAAGCCAGGCGAGGTCATGGGTGCGCCCGTAGTGCAGCGGCAGTCCCCGCACGAACAGCGGCAGGTCCGGCGTCATGGCTCCGATCGCGATGGCGGCCGGGACGAGCGGCGTGCGGATGAACGGCAGCGCGACGACAGCGTGACTCGGCGTGATAGGCATCCGCGCTCCGGGTGGCGCCGCCGGCTCAGCCGATGAAGACGCCCGCGAGCGTCTTCTTCCCCCGCCGCAGCACCGACACGCCTCCGGGCAGCGCTCCTCGGACGACGGCCGTGTCGTCGGCGACCTTCTCGCCGTCGAGCACGACGCCGCCCTGCGCGATCGCGCGCCGACCCTCCGACAGGCTGGAGACCAGTCCGGTGTCGACGAGTGCCTGCACCACCGTGGTGCCTGCCGGCACCGTGGCGTTCGGGAGCTCGTCGAGCGCGTGGCGCAGGGTGGCCGCGTCGAGCGAGGCCAGGTCGCCCTGCCCGAAGAGCGCCTCGGATGCCGCGATGACGGCGGCCGTGGCATCCGGTCCGTGCACGATGGTCGAGACCTCGAGCGCGAGGCGCTTCTGCGCCGCCCGGCGGAACGGTTCGCTCTCCACGAGGCCGGCGTACTCCTCGATCTCCGCGCGAGTGAGGAACGTGAAGACCTTGAGTCGCTCGATCACATCGGCGTCGTCGGTGTTGAGCCAGAACTGGTAGAACGCGTACGGGCTCGTCATCTCGGCGTCGATCCAGATGGCGTTGCCCTCGCTCTTGCCGAACTTGGTGCCGTCGCTGTTGGTGATCAGCGGCGTTCCGATCGCGTGGACCGAGACGCCCTCGACGCGGTGGATGAGATCCGTGCCGCTGGTGAGGTTGCCCCACTGGTCGCTGCCTCCGGTCTGGAGCACGCAGTCGTACTGCCGGTACAGCTCGAGGAAGTCCAGGCCCTGGAGGATCTGGTAGCTGAACTCGGTGTAGCTGATGCCGGCCTCGGAGTTCAGCCGGGCGCTGACGGCGTCCTTCTTCAGCATCGTGCCGACGCGGTAGTGCTTGCCGATCTCGCGCAGGAAGTCGATCGCCGACAGGGGGGCGGTCCAGTCGAGGTTGTTGACCATGCGCGCGGCATTGTCGCCCTCGAAGCTGAGGTAGCGCTCGACCTGGGAGCGCAGACGATCCACCCACTCCGCGACCGTCTCCTTGGTGTTGAGCGTGCGCTCGGCGGTCGGACGCGGGTCGCCGATCAGGCCGGTCGATCCGCCGACGAGCCCCAGCGGACGGTGCCCGGCGAGCTGCAGTCGGCGCATCGTGAGCAGCTGGACCAGATGTCCCAGATGCAGGCTCGGGGCGGTCGGATCGAAGCCGCAGTAATACGTGATCGGTCCTCCGGCGAGAAGCGCGCGCAGCGCATCCTGGTCGGTGGACACATGCACGAGGCCTCGCCACACCAGCTCGTCCCACACGTTCTCGAACGTGGGGTCGTTGGCGGGCGCGGTCGCGCTCACGACGGTTTCAGACACGCGCTTCAGGCTATCAGCGACGGCCACGCGGCCCGGCGGCGGTGGGGCATCCGGGGCGGACGACGGCGGGGCGGCGGATGCCCCGCCGGCGCGACCGACGGCTTGAGCCTGCATCCCTGATCCCGCGCTGATCAAGTCCCTAGACTTGAGTGACATAAGCCTCTGCGCTAAACTTAGGCCGACTTGATGACTGAGGCAAAAGGATCACAGATGTTCGTGGTGACGACGGATCAGCGGGACAGCCGCACCACTCGCGACCTCGTTCCCGATGCCGTCGACGCCGTGACGGCCGCGGTCGGCCCCCGGCTGACGCTCGCCCCCGAGCGCACCGCGGGCGACGAGGTCCAGCTCGCCACGGAAGACCCCGCCGCGGTGCTCGAGGTCGTCCTGACGCTCACACGGACCGGGCGCTGGAGTGTCGGCGTCGGCGTCGGCGACATCGAGCGCCCGCTGCCCGACAGCGTGCGAGCGGGGCGCGGTGAAGCGTTCGTGAGGGCCCGGGATGCCGTGGAGCGAGCCAAGCGCGCCGTCACCCGTCTCGCGATCACGGGTGACGAGGAAGCGCGGGATGCCGAAGCGCTGATCCGGCTGCTCATCGAACTGCGCGACCGACGCAGCCCCGAAGGATGGGAGATCTACGATCTGCTTTCGTCGGGGCTGACACAGCGGGATGCGGCGGCTCGGCTGGGGATCACCGAGAGCGCTGTGAGCCTGCGGGTGAAGGCAGCGGCGCTGCGCGCGGAGGAAGCGGCGGTCCCGGCCCTCGAGCGGGCGCTGGGGCGCCTGTCCGGCGGTGAGTCGGCATCCGAGGCGGCCTGAATCCGTCGCCACGGATGCCGCTTCCGGGCTCGTCGGACCGGCGTGCGAGACTGACGCCATGCTCTCCCCCGACGTGCTCGTCGCCGCGGCGCTCTCCCTCTTCCTCTTCCTCGCCCTGTGCGGCGCGCTCGTCCTGGTCGTGGTCAGTCTGCGCGGACCCAGGAACGGCCCTCTCGTCGCGGCGGGCATCCTCGTGGTGCTGTGCCTGCTCGTGGTCACGGTGTCGCCGGTCAACGTGCCGCTGCTGGTCGGACTGGCCATCGCGCTTCTCGGTACGGCGCTCGCGGTGCTCGGCGGAGACCCGGTGACGCGACGCGTGCTCGACGTGGCGACGCACGGCGCCGTCGCCGAGGGCGACAACGGCGGCATCCTCCTGCGTGCGCCCTCGGTCATCGGCGGTCCGGAGCAGCCCGTGAGAGAAGTGCTCCGAGGCGGCACCACGATCGGCTACCTGGAGCGCGTGGCCGTCGCACTCGGCATCATCGCGGGCTTCCCCGAGGCCATCGCCGTGCTCGTCGCGCTCAAGGGCATCGGCCGATTCTCCGAGCTCGCCGCCGCGGAAGCCCGGGAGAGGTTCATCATCGGGACGCTCGCGAGTCTGGTGTGGGCGTGCGCTGTCGCGGCGCTGGTCCGTCTCGCCATCTGGTGAGGACGGCGACGGCGCCCCCGTCAGAGTCCGAGGGCGTGGACGACGGCCTGGACCCGCTCGATCAGCTCGGTGCGCTGCTCCTCGACCCGCGCCGGCGCCGTGCCGCCCACGCCGGTGCGGCTGGCCACCGACCCCTCGACGCTGAGGACCTCGCGCACGGCGGGCTCCAGCAGCGGCGACGCCGCGGCGAGCTGGTCGTCGGTGACCTCGTGCAGCTCGATGCCATGCTCCTCGCACAGGCGCACCAGGCGACCGGAGATCTCGTGCGCGTCGCGGAAGGGCACACCTCGCTTGACGAGCCACTCGGCGACGTCGGTCGCGAGGGAGAAGCCCTGCGGCGCGAGCGCGGCCATCCGCGCGGTGTCGAACCGCAGCGTGGAGACCATGCCCGCGAACGCCGGCAGCACCGTCTCGAGCGTGCGCACGGAGTCGAAGACGGGCTCCTTGTCCTCCTGCAGATCCCGGTTGTACGCCAGCGGCAGCGCCTTGAGCGTGGCCAGCAGCCCGGTGAGGTTTCCGATGAGCCGGCCCGCCTTGCCGCGCGCGAGCTCGGCGATATCGGGGTTCTTCTTCTGCGGCATGATGCTCGAGCCCGTCGAGTAGCCGTCGTCGAGGGTCACGAAGCCGAACTCCCGCGTGTTCCAGAGGATGATCTCCTCGGCGAAACGCGACAGATCGATGCCGATCATGGCGGCGATGAAGGCGAACTCGGCGACCACATCGCGCGCGGAGGTGCCGTCGAGCGAATTCTCCGCCGGCCGGTCCAGGCCCAGCTCGCGGGCCACGAGCTGCGGGTCCAGCCCCAGCGTCGACCCGGCGAGCGCGCCGCCGCCGTACGGCGACACGCCGGCGCGCACCGACCAGTCGCGGAGCCGTTCCAGGTCGCGCACGAGAGGCCAGGCGTGGGCCTGCAGATGATGCGCCAGCAGGACGGGCTGGGCATGCTGCAGATGGGTCCGACCGGGCATGACCGCGTTCGGGTGCGCCTCGGCCTGCGCCACCAGCGCGTCGACGAGGCGGAGCACTTCGCGGGCGATGGTCCGTGAATGGTCGAGCAGGTACATGCGCACGAGGGTGGCGATCTGATCGTTGCGGCTGCGGCCCGCCCGCAGCTTGCCACCCAGGTCAGGGCCGGCTCGTTCGATCAGCGCCTGCTCGAGCGCGCCGTGGACGTCCTCGTCGGACGCCCGCGGCAGCAGCGAGCCCTCGGCCACCGCCTCGGCGAGCTGATCGAGTGCGGCGTGCATGCGGCTCTCCTCGTCGGAGGTGAGGTAGCCCGCAGCTCCCAGCGCCCTGGCGTGCGCGTGGGACCCGGCGATGTCATACGGCGCCAGCTCCCAGTCGAAGTGGGTCGATCGACTGAGCTCGGCGAGCTCCGGCGACGGCCCCGTCGCGAAGCGGGCGCCCCACAGCGCGCCCTCGTTGGTCCCGTCGCCCTTCGATCCGCTCACCGGACCAGCCTAGCGACGAGGTCCGCCTTCGTGAGCCGCCGACATCGGTCCCGGATCGCGCACCAGCGCGCGGGCGATGCGGTCCAGCAGCTCCTCGAGGGGACCGCGTCCGAGCAGCAGCGCCCACAGCGTGCACAGGCCGACGGTCGCGAGCGTGAGCGGCCAGAAGGGGTCGAGTTCACGGAATCCGGAGAGGTCGCCGGTGCCTCCGAGCACCGCCGCCGCCACCACCGCCCATACCGCCAGCTGCAGCGTGTACGCCGTCAGCGGCATGGCGCCGACGGCTCGCAGCGGAAGGAGCACGTGTCTCAGCGGCGTGCGGCACGCCAGCAGGGCGAGACCCAGCGCGGCGAGGGCGAATCCGCCGGAGCCGACCACCTCGAGCAGTCCGGTCGAATGCGGCTCCGCCGTCCACAGCTCGCTCCAGTACGTTCCCGGTCCCCCAGGCCCGTCGGCTCGGACCGCGGCATCCAGCCCGTATGCCGCCGTGGCGAGGCCCGCACCCACGCCCACCAGCGCCCACTGGACGCCGAGCCGCGTGATCCCGAGGCGGGCGACGCCGAGCCCCGCAAGGACGAAGCAGACCCAGGTCGTGAACGGATAATGCCACCCCACCGCGAGGGCGAGATCGTTGCCGGCGACGGTGCTCCACAGCGGCGCGGCGTCCAGGACGACCTG
>JAPSKH010000057.1 GCA_031177765.1 Microbacterium sp.
TCGCCGTCGTCGACGACATCGGGGCGCTGAGCATCATCGCGCTGTTCTACACCGAGAACTTCACGCCATTGCCGCTGCTGGTGGCCGCCCTCGGACTCGTCGGGATCTTCCTCACGCGGTACGTCCCACGTGGCCGCGGGCCGATCTACGCGACGCTGTCGATCATCGTGTGGCTGGCCTTCCTCGCGTCGGGCGTGCACCCGACGCTGGCCGGCGTCGCGATCGCCCTGCTGGTGCCGGTGTACCGTCCGAACCGCCGCGACGTCGAGCAGGCTCTGGAACTGGCGCGCACCTTCCGCCAGTCGCCGAACAGCGAGTATGCCCGGCTCGCCGCGAACAGTCTGCGGGAGTCGATCTCCATCAACGAGCGGCTGCAGTCGGCCTACGCCCCCTATGTCGCCTACGTGATCCTGCCGCTCTTCGCCCTCGCCAACGCCGGCGTCCAGCTCACCGGTCCGATCCTGCTCGCCGCGGCGCAGTCGCCTGTGACCTGGGCGGTCGTGGTGGGGCTCGTCGCCGGCAAGTTCATCGGCGTCTTCGGAGCAGCCGCGTTGATCAGACGGCTGCATCTCGGCGACTTCGGTCTCGGACTGACGCTCGACCGCATCGCCGGTGGTGCACTGCTGTGCGGCATCGGCTTCACGATCTCGCTCTTCATCGTCGACCTCGCCATCGACGACGATGCGGTGCAGAACGAGGCGCGCGTGGGCGTGCTCGCGGCATCCGTCATCGCCTTCGTGCTGGCGGCGATCGCCTTCCGCATCTCCGACGCCCGCCGTCCCGACGAGGACGGCGGCCGGACGCTGGTTCGTCCGATCGACCCGGAGCGCGACCACATCTACGGCGACGTCAACGCGCCGCTGACGATCGTCGAGTACGGCGACTTCCAGTGCCCCTTCTGCTCGAAGGCGTCCGGATCGATCGAGGAGGTGCGTCGCGAACTCGGCGACCGGCTGCTCTACGTGTGGCGGCATGCGCCGCTGGAGAGGCAGCATCCGAATGCGCTCGCCGCGGCCGAGGCGGCGGAGGCGGCGGCGCTGCAGGGCAGACTCCCCGAGTTCGCGCGGAGCCTGTTCGCCGACCAGGAGCACCAGCTGCCGTCGGACATCATCCGTCGGGCGCGCGATCTCGGCCTGGACGTCGACCGCTTCGAGGAGGACCTCAGCTCGCCGAAGGTCACCGGTCGGGTCCGAGACGACATGCTGGATGCCGAGGCCATGGACATCACCTCGGTGCCGACCTTCTTCATCAACGGCGTGCGCCACGTCGGTCCGTACGACGCACGCACGCTGATCCGCGCGCTGGAGGAGACGGCCCCGACGGCATCCGGAAGCTGAATGCGGCTGCGCGCCGCGAGCGGGCGAGTCTCGGCGGGCGCTCAGCCGTCGGCCAGCCCCGGTGCGACCCCGCCGCGTAGGCTGGATGCGTGCCAGCCGTCAACATCGGGATGCCCAAGGTCCCCGAAACGCTCGCCCCCCGTCGCAAGAGCCGTCAGATCCGGGTCGGCAAGGTGCTCGTCGGCGGCGACGCGCCGATCAGCGTCCAGTCGATGACCACGACGCCGACCACGAACATCAACGCGACCCTGCAGCAGATCGCCGAGCTCACGGCATCCGGATGCGAGATCGTGCGTGTCGCGGTGCCGTCGCAGGACGACGCGGACGTGCTCCACATCATCGCCGCGAAGAGCCAGATCCCGGTGATCGCCGACATCCACTTCCAGCCGAAGTACGTCTTCCAGGCGATCGACGCCGGCTGCGCCGCCGTGCGCGTGAACCCCGGCAACATCCGCAAGTTCGACGACCAGGTCGGCGCGATCGCCAAGGCGGCGCAGGCGGCCGGCGTCTCGCTGCGCATCGGCGTGAACGCGGGCTCGCTCGACAGGCGTCTACTCGAGAAGTACGGGAAGGCGACGCCGGAGGCGCTCGTGGAGAGCGCCGTGTGGGAGGCGTCGCTGTTCGAGGAGCACGATTTCCACGACTTCAAGATCTCGGTCAAGCACAACGATCCCGTCGTGATGGTCAAGGCCTACCGTCTTCTGGCGGAGCGCGGCGACTGGCCGCTGCACCTGGGCGTGACCGAGGCAGGGCCGGCGTTCCAGGGGACGATCAAGAGCGCGACCGCGTTCGGCATCCTGCTGTCGGAGGGCATCGGCGACACGATCCGCGTGTCGCTCTCGGCGCCGCCCGCCGAGGAGGTGAAGGTCGGCCACCAGATCCTGCAGTCCCTGAATCTCCGCGAGCGCAAGCTGGAGATCGTCTCGTGCCCGTCGTGCGGTCGTGCGCAGGTGGACGTGTACTCGCTCGCCGACAACGTGACCGAGGGCCTGAAGGACATGACGGTCCCGCTGCGCGTCGCCGTGATGGGCTGCGTCGTCAACGGACCGGGCGAGGCTCGCGAAGCAGACCTCGGCGTCGCGTCCGGCAACGGCAAGGGACAGATCTTCGTCAAGGGGCAGGTCATCAAGACCGTGCCCGAGGCGGACATCGTCGCGACGCTCATCGAGGAGGCGAATCGCATCGCCGACGAGATGGGTCCCAACGCGCCGCTCGGCACCGCGCAGGTCGTCACGGCCTGACCAGGCGAGGATGGCACGGCTCGGGGTCGCCTGACACGCCGGTCCACCCACCCGCCGTTGGACCCGGGTGCGTCAGCGGACATTCGGCTACCGTCGAACCCTGATGACCGACATCCGCACCGACCGCGCCCCGCTGTCCCGGCCGATCGTCGCCGGCATCATCACCGCCTTGGTCGGCGTGACGAGCGCCTTCGCGGTGGTCCTGACCGGTCTGGATGCCGTCGGAGCGACCGCCGCGCAGGCGGCGAGCGGGCTGCTGGTGCTGTGCGTGACGATGGGCGTCGCGTCGATCATCCTCGCCTGGCGCTATCGCATGCCGATCACGGTCTCGTGGTCCACCCCCGGCGCCGCAGTCCTCGCCTCGACCGGGACCGTGGAGGGCGGCTGGCCGGCCGCCGTCGGGGCATTCCTCGTCACAGCGGCGCTGATCCTCCTCACCGCGCTGTGGCCGCAGCTCGGGCGCCTGATCGCCCGCATTCCGCCGTCGATCGCCCAGGCGATGCTCGCGGGCGTGCTGTTCCCGCTCTGCTCGGCGGCGATCACCGGCGTCGTGGTCAACCCGTGGGGCGTCATCCCGGTCGTGCTGACGTGGCTCGTCTTCGTGAGGATCGCACCCCGGTGGTCGGTGCCGCTCGCGTTCGTCGCGGCATCCGTGGTCATCGCGGTGCACGTTCTCACGACCGGTGCGCAGGTAGACCTTGCGGCGCTGCTGCCGCGGCTGGAGCCGACGGCGCCTGTGTTCACGTTCGGGGCGGTGGTGGGCATCGCGCTGCCGCTGTTCCTGGTCACCATGGCGTCGCAGAACGTCCCCGGGGTCGCCATCATGCGGAGCTTCGGGTACGAAGTGCCGTGGCGGCCGGCGATGCTGGTCACCGGCGTGGGCACCGCGGCGGCCGCGACGGCGGGCGGTCACAGCATCAACCTGGCCGCGATCAGCGCGGCGCTGGCCGCAGGGCCGGATGCCGATCCCGACCCGCACCGCAGATGGGTGGCGGGCGTCTCCACCGGGGTCGCCGGCATCGTCCTCGGCGGGCTGTCGGCCGCCCTCGTCGCGCTCGTCGTCGTCGCCCCGGAGGCCGTGATGCCCGCCGTCGCCGGTGTCGCCCTTCTCGGCGCGTTCGGTGCGGCGGTGCAGCAGGCGATCGACGATCCGGGGGAGCGGCTGCCCGCCGTCGTGACGTTCCTCGTCGCGGCATCCGGGATCGCCATCGCCGGTGTCGGTGCGGCGTTCTGGGCGCTTCTGGCCGGTCTCGTGGTCCGCGAGGTGCTCCACGCCGGGCGACGGACGCGCTGACCCCGAGCGGCCCCCGTCGGCCTCCGGCGATCACATGGACCGACGGTTGCCTCGCCGTGCCGGCGGTCAGTGGATCGCGCCGCCGGTCACACGCGCGTCGTCCTCGACGTCGATGCTCGCGCGGACGGCGACCGCGAGCGCGCGCGCGATGTCCAGAAGCGGCAGGGAGGGCGCATCCGGCGACGGCGCGTGCTCGGCGGACCAGGGGACGTGGATGAAGCCGGCGCGCGCGGAGGCGTGGACCGACTCGAGCGCGGTGAAGAAGACGTGGTTGCAGACGAAGGTCCCGGCCGAGTGCGAGACCTCGGCGGGCACGCCGGTGGCCGCGATCCGGCGCACGATCTCCTTGACCGGCAGGGTGCTCAAGTGCGCGGTCGGCGCGCCCGGCGCGCTCGGCACGTCGACCGGCTGCTCTCCGTCGTTGTCGGGGATGCGCGCGTCGATGAGGTTCAGCGCCACCCGCTCCACGCCGATGGCGGCGCGTCCTCCTGCCAGCCCGCACGCGATGACGACGTCGGGGGCGTGACGGGCGACGAGAGCCTTCAGCTGGTCGGCAGCGCCCCGGAACGTCACGGGGAGCACGGCCGTGACGAGCTCCTCGGGCCCGCTCCATCGCTGGGCGACGAGGTGCACCGCTTCGCCCGAGGGGTTCGCGGCGTCCCCGCCGAAGGGCTCGAAGCCGGTGAGGAGCACAGTGGTCATCGCTCCAGGCTAAGCGCAGCGACTCTCGCCGGGCGGGCCCGGCGGGCTGCGCGTCCTAGACTTGACGCTCGTGGTCACCCGTCTGTCGCACTTCTTCCTCCGCACCCTCCGCGAAGACCCCGCCGACGCCGAGGTCGCGAGCCACCGGCTGCTCGTGCGCGCCGGCTACATCCGGCGCAACGCCCCGGGCATCTTCGCGTGGCTGCCGTTGGGGCTGAAGGTCAAGGCGAAGATCGAGGCCATCATCCGCGACGAGATGGCGAACGCCGGCGCCTACGAGGTGCACTTCCCGGCGCTGCTGCCCCGCGAGCCGTACGAGGCGTCCGGGCGTTGGGAGTCCTACGGCGACGGGATCTTCCGCCTGCAGGACCGCAAGGGTGCGGACTACCTGCTGGCGCCGACGCACGAGGAGATGTTCACGCTGCTCGTGAAGGACCTCTACTCCTCGTACAAGGATCTGCCGCTGGCGATCTACCAGATCCAGGACAAGTACCGCGACGAGGCGCGGCCGCGCGCGGGCCTGCTGCGTGGCCGCGAGTTCACGATGAAGGACGCGTACTCCTTCGACTACACCGACGAGGGGCTGGATGCCTCGTACCAGCGTCAGCGCGACGCGTACGAGCGGATCTTCCAGCGTCTCGGCCTCGAATACGTCATCGTGCAGGCCGACAACGGCCTTATGGGCGGCGCCCGGTCCGAGGAGTTCCTCCACCCGACGCCGGTCGGAGAGGACACCTTCGTTCGCTCGGCGGGCGGATACGCGGCGAACGTGGAGGCGTTCACCACGGTGGCGCCCGCGCCCCTTCCCTTCGACGGCCTCGGGGCGCCGGTGATCTTCGACTCGCCCGACACCCCGACGATCCAGACGCTGGTCGACCACGCCAACGCGCACCTCGAGAAGCCCGCTCCGGGCATCGCAGGCCCCGCGACGCAGGACGCCACCGAGTGGACCGCCGCGCACACGCTGAAGAACGTCGTCCTCGCACTGACCCACCTCGACGGCACGCGCGAGCTCGTCATCGTCGGCCTGCCGGGCGATCGGGACGTCGACGACAAGCGCGCCGAGGTCGCCTTCGCACCGGCCACGGTGGAGCAGGCCTCGGAGCAGGACTTCGAGAGCAATCCGCTGCTCGTGAAGGGCTACATCGGGCCATGGTCCGAGACCGGCCCGATCCTCGGCGAGGACTCGGCCACGGGGATCCGGTACCTGCTGGACCCCCGCGTCGTGGACGGCACCGCGTGGATCACCGGCGCGAACATCGACCAGAAGCACGTCCACACTCTCGTGGCGGGACGCGACTTCACCGGCGACGGCTTCGTCGAGGTGGCGAATGTGCGCGAAGGCGACCCGGCGCCCGACGGGTCCGGACCGGTCGAGCTCGCCCGCGGCATGGAGATCGGGCACGTGTTCCAGCTCGGCCGCTTCTTCGCCGAGACGCTGGGGCTGAAGGTGCTGGACGAGAACGGCAAGCTCGTCACCGTCACGATGGGCTCCTACGGCATCGGCGTCACCCGCATCCTCGCGATCATCGCCGAGCTGAACAACGACGACCGCGGCCTCATCTGGCCCGAGCCGGTCGCGCCCTTCGATGTGCACGTGGTCGCCACGGGCAAGGACGAGGTGGCCTACGAGCTCGCCGCCTCGCTGTCGGCCCAGCTCGAGGCAGCCGGTCTCGACGTCCTCTACGACGACCGACCCAAGGTCTCGCCGGGCGTGAAGTTCGGCGACGCCGAGCTGATCGGCGTGCCGAAGATCGTGATCGTCGGCCGTGGCGCCGCCGAGGGACAGGTCGAGCTGTGGAACCGGCGGTCGGGAGAGCGGGACGTGGTGCCCGCGGCGGAGGCCCTGACGCGCCTTCGCGGCTGACACCGCACGCCACCGGCGTCGGGTCCTCCGCACGGGCGGTGCCGCTCAGCGGACCACGCGCCCGTGCCGCCCTCGTGTCGTCCGGAGTGTCGCGTGTCACCAGCTCATGGGCCCGGCTGACGGGTCTGCCTGGGCGTCGAACCGTGCCATGACCGGATGCCTCGCCCTCGGTCGGGCGGGGACGATGAGGGGTCTCTCATCATCCCGTCGCCTGCCGTTCACCGGTCCT